>NZ_CP100376.1:1200000-1800000 GCF_030515985.1 Corynebacterium accolens
GGTAATTCGTCTTTTCCACATCCGCCGGGAATTTTAGCCAGTACCCATCGACAGCAACCTTCTCCTCAGGGCTGGCCAAGGTATGGCTCAGGCTGGCCTCTGCCTTTGCCTCACCGCTCAGGCGGTCAATGGGATAGGTCCACACCTGCGCCTGGCTTAAATCATCGAGTCCTTGGCCATCGTCGCGCAGGCGCGTCTCCCCTATGCGCAGCGTCGCAGTATCTTCATCCGAAGGCTCTTGGATGCCCGCATTGATCTGGTAGGTCATCGGCCCGGAATAAGGCGACGTTCCATCCTTATTGACCACTTGGGAATCCGCGAACTCATCCTTAAGAGTCCACGTGGTGTTTTTGAGTTCCAACGGCAGCCGCGGCGAGAAATCCAAAAACGCCGGCGCCGCTACTCCGGCGGCCACCAGCGCAACGCCGAGGCCGAGCAGGAGGACGGAGAAGATGCGGGACTTGGGCAGCATGGTGGCTTATCCTACCGACTCGTTTGTTCAAAACACACTTCCTGAAACGAGATATAGAACTTTTGTAGGATACCCGGACCCAAAGTGCTCATGTAGATTCTAATTACCTCAAGTAATGCACATCACACTACCGGGAGATTTTACCTTGCATCACACAGAAGTAGCACCGCGTCTCAGCGCTCAGATAGCACGGGAGATTCTAAACCAGACAGAACACCCCACACCACGACCCAATCACAAGCTGGACGCCTTTGTTAATGATTACAAAATCAAGGCAGCAAATCACGACGTAAAAAAGGACTTTTAGCTAGCCCCTGTGGATGCAAGCCCCTCAAGCATGCATCCACAGGACCCCGCCATTTATCTATGACGATCCTTATAGACAAAAATATCACCATAAGACTTCAAGTGACGCGGGCTTGTTTTAGGGACCGGTAAGGCGGTACCAGGTACCGGGGTGGCGGTAGCCGCCCGGTAGCCGGTTTTACCCCCGCTTATCGTTTGGACCGTTGACGTTGCTTGAGCTGTTTGCTAAGGACCCACGCGTACACACTGCGTGGGCCGTCCACTAAAGAGTGCCTAAAAACTACCCCCGGTACCCGATATCCGCACCGGTCGGTACTCGATACCGCCCTACCGGTACTAAATAGCGTCGCGCGTCACCCAGTCCACGCTCCACTATGAGGAGTGGTTGGACTGGGGCGGTTGGCGGTTAGTGGCCGATACCGGCAGCTGAGGTCGCTAGAGCCGGTAGTCCGCAGGGCAGAGTAAAAGCCTAAAAGCGGGAAAAACGCTTAATTAGCATGTTCTCGAGGCCCTTCCAGGACTCGGCGTGCTCGTTATAGGGCTTCGACGGGACGTAGCCGGCGTGTTCGGTGGAACCGAGCATGTAGCCGAGGTAGTCCTGCAAGCGCGGATTGGCCAGCATATAGGAGTTGATGGAATCGTCCCCGGCCCAGTCCGCGGCATCGGCGCAGACCTCGTAGCAGCGGGCTAGCTGGTCGGAGTCGACCGCTTCGGGCCCCTTTTCAATATCGCGCACGATGCCATTGAAGGAATATTGGTTATCCGGGTGGACCTGCACCTCTAGCTCGCCGGCGTTGGCTGCGGTGACGACGTCCTGCCAGGTGGACACGCGCGCTAAGTCATGGTCATCATTATCGATGAGCCACCGCACCAGGGTCTTGGAGGAATCGAAGGTAAAGATTTCGCCCCACTTGCCCAAGAAGATGGGCTTGCCGTCCAGGTAGGTGCGCAGCGTGTAGACGGACTTGGACTGCGCGGTGATTTTAATCGGGTCGATTCCGGCGGCGGCCCAGGGGGACTCGTCATAAGGATCGGCGGCGTCTGCTGCGGCCTTGCGCTTTTCTTCGGCTTCCTTGGCGGCAGCGTCGGCGGCACTCGCTGCCTCGGAGATGCGGGTTTCGGCATCGGAGATAGCGGCGGCGTCGAATTCATCGCTCGGAACCACGCGGACGTGCTTATCCAGATCCGCGATGACCTTCTTCCAGTTGGTCAAGATGACCCGCCCGACGCCGGTCCATTCGTTCATTCCCTGCTCGCCGGAGTAGTGGTCGGCGCCGCGGGAGACGTTGCGCAGGATGGAGTGGGTGGCGAAGAAGATGGTGGTCTGTTCGGCAGCGGCGACATCGGCAAGCGCGGATGCCACCTCGAGGTCGCGCGCCACGGTGGAGACATTGGCGTGGCTGGGGCGGCCGGCGAGGGCTTCTGGCATGCCGATGAGATCGTATTCATCGCGCTTGGCCGGGGTGACGCGGTGCGCCGGGCGGGCGGAAAAATGCTCCCACTGCGGGTGATCCAGCAGGTCATGCTTGGCATCGGACTCGAGGTAGCACAGCAGCTCAGCGGGGGAATCAAAGACCAAAACGGAGTCATCGTCGCCCAAAAAGGCCTGCCACTCGGAGCCATTTTCGCGCCACTTGGGCGCCCAGAGGGTATAAAAATCGCCCTCAGTCAAGGAGAGCTTAATAGGCACAATCGCACGGGTACTCATGAGCTTTTAGTCTACCCAACGCCCCAGCTGCCGCGCGGAATTGCCGGGGCCTTGTCAGGCAGTCGGCCGCCAAAAACCCTTAAATTGCATGCCCATATTATTCGTGCGCAGCGGGTTGGTCTGCACGGGGTCCCCGGCCTCCACAATCTCGCCATTGCCGGAATACATCGCCACATGGCCATCCCAGACCACCAGATCGCCGGGCTGGAGCTGATCGGCGCTGACCTGCTTGCCGATGGCCTGCTGGTCCGCCGTGCGCGGAATATCCACCCCTGCCTGGGAATAGGCCCATTGAGTAAGCCCCGAGCAGTCAAAGCCACCGTTGCCGGTTCCGCCCCAGGTATAGGGCTGGCCCACTTGGCTCTTAGCCGCGGCCACGGCCGCGCGGCCTGCCTCCGAGCCGGCTTCTGCGCCCGCTGATGGGTGCGGCGCGGGTGCAGCACCGAGCTCCGCCGGAGGAGCCACGGCGCTATGCGTCGCCGCGGCGGCCGTGGCCTGCTGGGGCTGGCCGACGGCGGATTCCACCGGCCGCTGGGAGATGGGCAACAGGGCCGCCGCGGTGGTGGTGAGCTCGTCTTTCAGGCGGTTGACTCGGGCCATCGCCAAGCCAATGTGCTCGTCTATTACGGTGCGAAGGGACGCAAGCGCTGCGGCGCGGGAGGCGGGATCGAGGGAGATTAATCCCATCGCGATGGGCGCCGCGGCCTGGATAAGCTGCGTGCCGATGCCAAAGATATCGCCGGCAGCCGCCGTAACGAGGCCTCGGGCCTGGCCAAGTACTGCGGAGACGGTCTCGTTATCGCCGGTGAGGAGGTTCGCGGCGGCGATAAGCTGCGAGGCATCGCCGTGCGCGATATCCGCCAGCGGTTGCGCGGCGGAGAGATCTGGGACGCGGGGAAGTTGGACATCGGGAAGCGGCGAAGGCTGCAGCGCGGCGATGTTTTTAATGGCGGTAGCAAGCACTTAGATCGCCGCCCCGAGGGAGTCGCGCAACGCCGCATCGGAGTCTTCCGCCTCGCGCGACATCTGGAAGGAAGACTGCGCGATGTGCCCCATATCGTGGCGCAGCATGGTCATCCGCGCCCCAATATTGTCTAAGGCGGCATGGACCGCTTCATTGAACCTGGTAAAGGCCGAATCTTCGGGCAATGCCGGGTGGGGTGGATTGTCTCCCTGCGCGTTCGCGTGCAGGTCACGGGCTAAATGGCGGGCGTGGGCGGTATCTATCTGAAATGGTCTCATGCCCTATTGGACTGGCCAATGGCCCAAGTGGTTCCCAAAAAGTTTAAAGTAGTGGGCATGGATATCCACGTCGTAGACCACCCGCTTGCCGCTTCCCGCCTGACCCTGATGCGCGATGCGCGCAGTGATAACTCCGCTTTTCGCGCCGCGCTCAAGGACCTGGGAACCATGCTCGTATATGAAGCCTCCCGCGATTTGGCGGTAGAAAACTTCGCTTGCGAAMCCCCGGTTGCCACAGCGCAAGGCMCCCGCCTGCAGGATCCACCCATCATCGTGCCCATCATTCGCGCAGGCCTCGGCATGGTGGATCCTGCCCTGTCGATGATTCCGGATGCCCAGGTCGGGTTCATCGGCATGGCGCGCGATGAAGAAACCCACGAGCCCGTGCCGTACTTGGAGGCGCTGCCGCAAGACCTCACCGGGCGCACCGTCTTCGTCGTTGATCCCATGCTGGCCACCGGCGGATCCCTGCTGCACGCCCTGCGCCTCTTGGCCGCCCGCGGCGCTACCGATATCACTGCCATCTGCATGGTCTCGGCCCAAAACGGCGTGGATGCGCTGGAGAAATCGGGCCTTCCCGTTCGCCTCGTCACCGCCGCCATTGACCCTGAACTCAATGCGGATGCCTATATCGTGCCGGGGCTTGGCGATGCCGGCGATCGCCTATACGGCCCGCGCAATATCGATCTTTAAGCTAGTATTTCTCCCTGAAAGCCCGAAGGTGGCTTTCAAAAGGGGGAAAAGATCGTGAGTTTTATTCAACTAATGTGGTCGAGCTACGGCTACGGATTTTCGCAACAACTGCGCCGCGTGCGCGAGCGGCGCGGGGTATCCCAGCAAGTGCTTGCGGATATTTCGGGGGTATCGCGCAGCCAGATTTCTAACCTGGAACGCAATGAAAATGGCCTACACACCATGGCGGACCCGCAATTATCCACGGTGTACAAGCTGGCGCTGGCTTTAGAAATCCCGCCGGCGGTCCTCTTGCCGGCCGGTGGGGACGTGGTGGAGGGCCACTTGGCAGACTCCGCCGTGCTCGGGGTAGAAGACGTGGCGCCCTTTCCACAGGACTACATCAACCAGCGGCGCTTTAGTAATGCGCGGGGCTAACCACCCTGACTTACTGAACCGCATGGTCTAGTTGTAGACTGCCTCCAAGAGATAGTCCAGCAACAGGGAGGCGTGCGCGTGATCTCGGAGTTTATTAACGAGTGGTTCGATGCTCACCGTGCGGAGGTCATCGCGTGGCGGCGCCATATCCACCGCAATCCGGAAACGGCGAACCAAGAGGTGGAAACCACCAATTACATCGCGAATATCCTTGCGGATTACGGGCTTGAGCCGCAGCGCTTCCCGCACACCGACCTCATGGTAGACATCGGCCCGGACACGGAGCTTGGCCGCTTGGCCTTCCGCGCCGATATCGATGCCCTGCCCATCACGGAGGTAACAGGGCTGGAGTTTACCTCCGAGAAGCCCGGGACCATGCACGCGTGCGGCCACGATGTGCACACTACCGTGGCGCTCGGCTTGGCGTGCGCGCTGGCGGATTTTCAGCGGGTTAATGAGCTGGAGCTGGGCATTCGCGTCATCTTCCAACCGGCAGAGGAGGTGTGGGTCGGCGGGGCCACCGACGTTATTTCTTGGGGCGCGTTAGAAGGCGTGCATTCCATCTTTGCCATCCACGCCGAGCCGAAGTTGCGCGTGGGGCGCATCGGAATCCGCGCCGGGGCCATTACCTCCGCAACGGACGTAGTGGAGCTCAAGATTAAGGGCCCGGGCGGGCATACCTCGCGCCCGCACCTATCCGCGGACGTGGTCTATGCGCTGGGCAAGGTTATTACGGAGCTGCCGGCGCTGCTGTCGCGCCGCGTCGACCCGCGCACCGGCACGGTTTTGGTCTTTGGCCAGGTCAATTCCGGCTACGCCCCTAACGCAATCCCGGAAACCGGCATGCTGACCGGCACGATGCGCACCGCCGATATCACCATCTGGCGCCAGATGCAGGAACTCTTCGCGGAGTTAGTGGATCAGATCCTTGCACCGGTAGGGGTAGAGCACGAATTGTCCTATAMCCGRGGTGTCCCGCCGGTGCTTAACGATGACGTCGCTACCGCCATGCTCGCTTCTGCCGCACAGTCCATCGACCCGCAGGCCGTGGTTCAGGCCCCGCAGTCTTCCGGCGGGGAGGACTTTTCCTGGTACTTGGAAAAGGTACCCGGTTCCATGGCGCGCCTTGGTTGCTGGTCCGGGGAGGGGGAGCAGCACGATCTGCACATGGGCGACCTCATCGTGGATGAGCGGGCAATTGGTGTGGGCATTAAGCTTTTTGGGGCCGTCGTCGAGCAATTTATGGGGGAGAATGCGCAGGCGGACTAACGCGCTGGGGTTACCTACGGGTTAGACTCGTAGGCGACTTTAAAAGTGGAGCCTATAAAGGAGCAATTGCGTGTTGAACCAGACCAAGCGAATTGTCATCATCGGCGGTGGCCCAGCGGGCTACGAGGCAGCGCTGGCTGGCGCCAAGTACGGCGCGGRAATCACCATCATCGAAGACCAAGGCATGGGCGGCAATAGCGTGGTCTTGGACTGTGTTCCCTCCAAGTCCTTCATCGCCGGCGCCAATATTAAAACGGACTTGCGCCGCGCGGATGACATGGAGCTGAACGAGGGCATCGGCAAGGCACAGCTTTCCATCAGCGCGCTGAACCAGCGCGTGCAGGACCTAGCGGCTAAGCAATCCGGTGATATCCGCAATACCATGGATTCCCTGGGTGCCCGCGTTATCGATGGCCGCGCGCACTTCCCGGAGGATCAGCAGGCCGATGCCTTCGGCGGGCACAAGGTCACCGCGGTCTTCAACGAGGATGGCCACGAGGAGACGCTGGATGCGGATCTCGTCTTGGTTGCTACCGGCGCCACCCCACGCATTTTGCCCGGCGCCCAGCCGGATGGCGAGCGCATCCTGACCTGGCAGCAGGTATATAACCTCACCGAGCTGCCAGAGCACCTCATTGTGGTGGGTTCCGGTGTCACCGGTGCCGAGTTCGTCTCGGCCTTCGCCGAGCTGGGCGTCAAGGTCACGATGGTGGCCTCGCGCGATCGCATCTTGCCGCATGATGATGCCGATGCCGCCGACGTCCTCGAAACCGTGCTGAGCGAGCGCGGCGTGGAGCTGGAAAAGAACTGCCGCGTGGAAACCGTTAACCGCACTGAGGACGGCAACGTGCTGGTCACCACGCAGGACGGCCGTGAGATCCATGGCTCGCACGTCATCATGTCCATTGGTTCCGTCCCGAATACCAAGGACCTGAAGCTGGAAAACGTGGGCGTGGAAACCGCGAAGTCTGGCCACATCCAGGTAGACCGCGTCTCGCGCACCAATATTGCCGGCATTTACGCAGCCGGTGACTGCTCCGATCTCTTCCCGCTTGCCTCCGTGGCCGCGATGCAGGGCCGCGTGGCGATGTACCACGCGCTCGGTGAAGGCGTCTCGCCGCTGCGCCTGAAGACCGTGGCTAACGCGGTCTTTACCCGCCCGGAGATCGCCGCGGTCGGCTTTACCCAGGCCGAGATCGAGGCCGGTGAGGTCGCCGCCCGCGCCATTACCATGCCGCTCAATACCAACCCGCGTGCAAAGATGCGTTCGCTGCAGCACGGTTTTGTCAAGCTATTCTGCCGTGCTACCTCCGGCCGCGTGATCGGTGGCGTCATCGTCGCGCCGACCGCCTCCGAGCTCATCCTGCCGATTGCGATGGCGGTGACCAACCAGCTCACGGTGAACCAGCTGGCCGATTCTTTCGCGGTCTACCCATCGCTTTCCGGCACCATTACCGAGGCCGCCCGCCGCTTGGTGGCCCACGATGACCTGGAATAAACCTCGTTCCTAGAACGTGGAGTAGGCCTGCTCTGCAGTGCGGTTGAGCTCGATTTTGATCGGCCTATCTGCCTCCGGCAGGGCGCGCTGCGGACAGAATTCGCGGGGGCAGGCCGTACAGCCTGGGCCAATCGGGGTGGCGGCGGAGATGTCTAGGTTCAGGGCATCGGCATATACGATGCGATCCGCCTGGGTGATATCGCAGCCTAGGCCTACAGCGAATTCCTTGCGCGGCGTACCCCACGACTTGGCCGTTCCCTGCACGAAACGCCCGATCCACAGGTAAGCATGGCCGTCTGGCATGGCGGCGACCTGCCGGGTAATGCGGTTCGGGGTTTCAAAGGCGCGGTGGACTACCCACAGGGGGCAGGATCCACCAGAGCGCGCGAAGTGAAAGGCAGTGGAGGACTGCCGCTTGGAAATATTGCCCGCGCGGTCGGTGCGGATGAAGGAAAACGGCACGCCCTTTAGCCCTGGGCGCTGGAGCGTGGCGAGGCGCTGCGCCGTTGTTTCAAACCCGGTTCCAAAGTAGTTGCATAGCAGGTCGATATCGTAGCGGGTATCTTCTGCCATGCTGAGAAAGCGCTGGTAGGGCATGGTCACCGCCGCCGCGAAGTACTGCGCAAGGCCCAGGGTGGCTAAGTCTTGGGATTCACCTTCGGGCAGTTCAGATACGAGGTTGTCGCAGATATCGCCGTAGGCCAGCAGGCAGTATTGCAGGGCCATCTCAAAGACCAATTGTGCCTCAGATAACCCATCGCGCAGCGAGAGCTCGCGCGTGTCTGGGTCGAAGCTCCGCCGAGGGCCGGGCCTGGAAAAGCGCACCGTAACCCCCAGATCCTCATGCATCCGGGAGGCGAGCCGGCCGCGGCGCAGAACGCGATCGCCCAATTGCCCGGCTAGTTCCTCTGCGAGCACATCGAGCTCGTGGATGTAATTATGTGCGTCATAAAAGAAATCACGCACCACTTCAAAGGGGGAGGGGTCCGCGGCGGGCGCGCGGGAGGCAACGTCGACAAACCGCGGCATCAACTCGGGAAAGCGGGAGGCGAGATCCGAGAGTGTTTCTTCAGAGGCATCGGGGAAGATGTGGCGGAGTTCGGTAATCGTATGGATATCGCGGTCTTCGGCGAAGTAGCTGGGATCCACGGTGAAGCGCTGGGCTAGCTGCATTAACACGGTCACGGTGAGTGGGCGCTGGTCGTTTTCCAATTGGTTGAGGTAGCTCGTGGATAGCCCGAGTTTCTTCGCCATCGCCACCTGGGTGAGCCCGCGCTGCTTGCGCAAAGCGTGAATCCGTGCCCCCGCGTAGTGCTTGGTCATGCGTCCCCCTCCTTCCTTTAAGGCCCATGCGCTGTGAAAATCACAAGTTTTGCAGATTTCACAAAAGAAGTCCGCTAATTTCCACAAACATTACCTATAGCGTGCACCACATGCAAGCATTTACTGTGATGTGCAACGCATTCTTGATGAAGGAGGACGCAACCAGTGAAAAACCATGAGGTACGCACTCATAAATCCGCCGA
This sequence comes from Corynebacterium accolens, assembly GCF_030515985.1. The sequence goes on from NZ_CP100376.1 coordinate 1,209,132, forward strand.
GGACTTCCCCTACGAGGAGCACTTGGCGTACAAGGTGGCCGAGGTGGCCGCGGACCCCGTAGAGGTCCCGGAAGAAACCACCGAGATGATCATCAACCGCATCATCGATAACGCCTCCGTAGCTATGGCCTCCGTTGCCCGTGGCCCCGTCACCTCCGCGCGGGTGATGGCAGAAGCCCATCCCGTGGACAAGGGCGGATCCACCATCTTCGGCATCGATGGCACGTATTCCGCGGAGTGGGCAGCACTGGCCAATGGCACTGCGGTCCGCGAGTTGGACTACCACGATACCTTCCTCGCTGCCGAGTATTCACACCCCGGCGATAATATTCCACCGCTCCTTGCTGCAGCGCAGCACAAGGGTCTGAGCGGTCGCGACCTTATCCGCGGCATTGCAACCGGCTATGAAATCCAGGTCAACCTGGTCAAAGGCATGTGCCTGCACGAGCACAAGATCGACCACGTGGCGCACTTGGGGCCATCGGTAGCCGCGGGGCTTGGCACCATGTTGGGCCTGGATAGGGACACGATTTACCAGGCCGTCGGCCAGGCGCTGCACMCCMCCACGGCAACCCGCCAGTCCCGCAAGGGCCTGATTTCTTCGTGGAAGGCCTACGCGCCAGCCTTCGCCGGCAAGATGGCCATCGAGGCCGTCGACCGCACCATGCGCGGCGAGGGTGCCCCGGCGCCGATCTGGGAGGGCGAGGACGGGTTCATCGCCTGGATGCTGCATTCGCCAGAGCGCACCTACACCGTGCCCCTGCCGGAAAACGGGGAGGCCAAGACCGCCATCCTGGATACCTACACTAAGGAACACTCCGCGGAATACCAGGCGCAGGCGCCCATCGATATGGCCTTTGCGCTGAAAAAGACGCTAGAGGACAAGGGCCTCAAGACGGCGGATATCGAGTCCATCGTGCTGCACACCTCCCACCACACCCACTACGTCATCGGCACCGGCGCGAACGACCCGCAAAAGATGGATCCTTCCGCCTCTCGCGAAACCCTGGACCACTCTGTGATGTACATCTTCGCGGTCGCGCTAGAAGATGGCGTGTGGGACCACGAAACCTCCTATTCCCCTGAGCGCTCCAACCGCCCGGAGACCATCGAGCTGTGGCAGAAGATCTCCACCGTCGAGGATCCCGAGTGGACGCGCCGCTATCACTCCAACGACCTGGAGGAAAAGGCCTTCGGTGGCAAGGCAGTTATCACCTTCAAGGACGGCACCGTCATCGAGGACGAGCGCGCCGTGGCAGACGCCCACCCGCTGGGCGCCCGCCCCTTCGCCCGCGAGCAGTACATTGCCAAGTTCAAAAAGCTTGCCGATGGCGTCGTCGACGAGGCCGAGCAAGAGCGCTTCCTCACCGCCGTGCAAGACCTAGAAAACCTCACCGATCTAACCGAACTCAACGTGCGGGTCAGCGATGAGCACCTCGCCACCGCGCCCGAGAAACCGGAGGGAATCTTCTAATGGCTGGACTATTTGGTTCTACAATCACCAACGCTGAAAAGCGTGCGAACTTCCGCAAATCCATCGAATCCGGATCGATTACCACGCTGCCGGGCGCGTTTAATCCGCTGACCGCCCGTCTTATCCAGGACATTGGCGGTTTCGACGGCGTCTACGTATCCGGCGCGGTGCTGGCTAACGATTTAGGCCTGCCCGATATCGGGCTTACCACCTTGACCGAGGTGGCCCAGCGCGCCGGGCAGATCGCGCGCGCTACCGACTTGCCCGTGCTTGTCGATGCCGATACCGGCTTCGGCGAACCCATGTCCGCCGCCCGCACCGTCGCCGCCCTCGAGGATGCCGGCCTGGCCGGCTGCCACCTGGAGGACCAGGTTAACCCGAAGCGTTGCGGGCACCTCGATGGCAAGGAAGTGGTGGACAAGGAAGTCATGGTCCGCCGCATCAGCGCGGCCGTCAATGAGCGCCGCGATCCTAATTTCATCATCTGCGCGCGCACTGATGCCGCCGGTGTCAATGGCATCGATGACGCCATCGATCGCGCTAAGGCCTATGCCGAAGCCGGTGCGGATCTGATTTTCACCGAGGCGCTGTATTCCCCTGCGGACTTTGAAAAGTTCCGCGCCGCCGTGGATACGCCGCTGTTGGCGAATATGACGGAGTTCGGCAAAACCGAGCTGCAATCAGCAAAGACCCTCGACGGACTGGGATACAACGCCGTGATCTGGCCGGTCTCCAGCTTCCGCGTGGCCATGGGCGCTACCGAAGAATTCCTGCGCGACTTGCAGGAAACCGGTATCCAGACTGAGTGGTTAGAGCGCATGCAGCACCGCTCCCGCCTGTACGAACTGGTCCGCTACCAGGAATACAACGAGTTCGACCAGTCCGTATTCACCTATTCCAAAGACAACTATCAACCCACTTTTGAAGGCTAAGGAGCCAGTGGCCATGTCCGATAAGAAAAACGAAACCCCAGAAATCCGCAAGGGGCTTTATGGCGTCGTTGTTGATGAAACCGCCATTTCCAAGGTCGTTCCTGAGACCAACTCCTTGACCTACCGCGGCTACCCGGTCCAAGAACTGGCCCGCTACTGCTCCTTCGAAGAGGTTGCGTACCTCTTGTGGAATGGCAAGCTGCCGGGGCAAGAATCCCTCATCCGCTTCTCCGCGCGTGAGAAGGCATTGCGTCACCTGGACCGCCACCTCATTGACCTGATCATGTCCATGCCGCAAAGCTGCCACCCAATGGACGTTCTGCGCACGGCGATTTCCTTCATCGGTGCCCAGGATGCGGAGGAATACACCAAGGACTCCGAGCACGTGCGCCGTACCGCGCTCGAGCTCATGGCGAAGATCCCCACCATCATCGCGCTCGATATCCGTCGCCGCCGCGGTGAGGGCTACATCGAGCCGTCCCGCAAGAAGGGCTTTGCCGAAAACTTCCTGTGGATGGTCTTCGGCGATGAAGAAGGCTCCCCAGCGGTAAACCGCGCCGATATCGAGGCCTTTGATAAGTCCCTCATCCTTTATGCCGAGCACTCCTTCAATGCCTCAACCTTCTCGGCACGCGTGGTTACCTCCACGATGTCTGATACCTACTCCGCCATCGTCGCCGCCATTGGCGCTCTCAAGGGACCACTGCACGGCGGTGCCAACGAGGCCGTCATGAAGAACTTCCTCGAGGTAGACGATCCTGCCAAGGCAGAGGAGTGGACCAAGAACAAGCTGGCTAATAAGGAACTGGTCATGGGCTTTGGTCACCGCGTGTACAAGAACGGCGACTCCCGCGTTCCCACCATGGAAGCCGCCTTCAAGGAGTTGGCGGAGCAGCACGACCAGACCAAGTGGATCGAGATGTACGACATCATGGCCAAGACCATGGAGGAAAACACCTCGATCAAGATCAAGCCAAACCTGGACTTCCCGGCCGGCCCTGCCTACCACATCCTCGGGTTCGACATTCAGTTCTTCACCCCGATCTTCGTCATGGCCCGCATTACCGGCTGGACCGCGCACATCGTGGAACAAAATGAGAACAACTCGCTGATTCGCCCGCTGTCCGCATACGTCGGCGAAGACCAGCGCTCCGTTCCACCGAAGTCCTTCTAAACACTCGGCTTCCCGCGCGGTTCGGGCGGTCCGTGTAACCGGGTAGTGAGCCGTCCATGCTCCCCATGCCTGCGTGGGGAGCATTTGCGCATCCTCCTACGCTATATGTGCATCCTTCTACGGTATAACTGAGCGACCCGCGCCCTCAGATGTTGCATTTTCGCCTCAGGTATTGCATAGGAGGATGCGCATGTAGCGGCTGCAGCTCCGGCCCCGACTGCGGCTGCGGATCCAGCTGCGGCTGCGGTACCGGCTGCGAAAAATTTGCCAGATGAAATTTGCAGACTTTGCAAAATTGTTAGGCCTGTTATTACTGGTTGACTGGCAGAAATTGCTTTCGCGGGGTTTAAGTTGCAGGTGAGTGTAGAAAATTCCGTTCAAAAAAGGGATGATAAAAACTATTTTTATCTCTAAACTGAGAGACGGATCACCCCAGTGGGGACATTGCAACGCAGTGTCTTCCAAGTTGAAAGGAACACCCAAGTGGCCAATTCCGCCCTTCCATCGTTCGACAAGATTTTGGTAGCCAACCGCGGTGAAATCGCCGTGCGTGCCTTCCGCGCTGCCTTTGAAACGGGGGCGAAGACCGTCGCCGTCTATCCTCGTGAAGATCGCAACTCCTTCCACCGCGCCTTTGCGGATGAGGCAGTGCGCATTGGTGACGAGGGACAGCCCGTCAAGGCATACCTCGATATCGAGGAAATCATCCGCGCTGCCAAGAAGTCTGAGGCGGACGCAATCTATCCGGGTTACGGCTTCTTGTCCGAGCGCGCCGATTTGGCCCGTGCCTGCGAGGATAATGGCATTAAGTTCATTGGCCCCACCCCGAGCACGCTGGATCTCACCGGTGATAAATCCGCTGCGGTTAACGCCGCGAAGGAAGCAGGGCTGCCGACGCTGCAGGACTCGGAGCCGACTACGGACATCGATAAGCTGGTGGCAGACGCCGGTGACTTCAGCTTCCCAGTCTTTGTCAAGGCCGTCTCTGGCGGTGGAGGGCGCGGTATGCGCTACGTGGAATCGGAATCTGAGCTGCGCGAACGGGCAGCAGAAGCCTCGCGCGAGGCCGAGGCGGCCTTTGGTGATGGCAGCGTGTACCTCGAGACCGCGGTGATTAATCCGCAACACATTGAGGTGCAGGTGCTCGCGGATGCCCAGGGCAATGTCATTCACCTCTTTGAACGCGATTGCTCCGTGCAGCGCCGCCACCAGAAGGTCGTAGAGATCGCTCCCGCGCCGTCGCTGGATCCGGAGCTGCGCGATCGCATCTGCCAGGATGCCGTGAACTTCTGCGAGCACATTAACTATGAGGGCGCCGGCACGGTGGAATTCCTCGTGGACGAGCGCGGCAACCACGTCTTTATTGAGATGAACCCACGCGTGCAGGTGGAGCACACCGTGACCGAGGAGGTTACCGGTGTGGACATCGTCAAGGCGCAGATGAATATCGCCGCCGGTGCTTCCTTGGAAGACATCAACCTGTCGCAAGAAAATATCACCATTACCGGCTCCGCCCTGCAGTGCCGCATTACTACCGAAGACCCGAATAACGGCTTCCGCCCAGATACGGGTACGTTGACCGCATATCGCTCGCCGGGCGGCGCTGGTGTACGCTTGGACGGCGCTACCTCCGTGGGTGCTGAGGTATCGCCCAACTTCGACTCCCTGTTGGTGAAGATGACCTGCCGCGGCACCACCTTCGAGCAGGCTGTGCACCGTGCTCGCCGCGCGCTGAACGAGTTCCACGTCTCCGGCGTGGCCACCAATATCGGCTTCCTGCGCGCGTTGCTCAATGAATCTGACTTCGTCAATACCCGCGTCGATACTGGATTCATTACCGAGCACCCGGATCTGCTCAAGGCGCCACCGGCGGTAGATGAGTCCGGTCGTATCCTGGACTACATCGCGGATGTCACCGTGAATAAGCCCAATGGTGATAGGCCCACCGCGCTGCGCCCGTTTGATAAGCTGCCGGAGTTCAACACGGAAGAGCCGCTCCCGCGCGGTTCCCGCGATGATCTCCTGGAGCTAGGGCCACAGAAGTACGCGGAAAAGATTCGTGCCCAAGAACCATTGATGGTTACGGACACGACGTTCCGCGATGCCCACCAGTCCCTGCTTGCTACCCGCGTGCGCAGCACCGCCTTGGTCTCAGCGGCAGAGGCCGTGGCGCGCTTGACCCCGGACCTCTTCTCTGTGGAGGCGTGGGGCGGTGCTACCTATGACGTGGCCATGCGCTTCCTCCACGAGGATCCCTGGGTGCGCTTGGACCTACTGCGCGAGGCCATGCCGAATCAGAACATCCAGATGCTCCTGCGCGGGCGCAATACCGTGGGTTATACCCCGTACCCGGATTCGGTCTGCCGCGCCTTCGTGCAGGAAGCGGCCAAGTCCGGTGTGGATGTCTTCCGCATTTTCGATGCGCTTAACGATGTCTCCCAGATGCGCCCTGCCATCGATGCCGTGCTCGAGACGAATACCACCGTGGCCGAGGTAGCCATGGCGTATTCCGGTGACCTTTCTTCGCCGAAGGAAGACCTCTACACCTTGGATTACTACTTGAAGCTCGCCGAGCAGATTGTAGAATCCGGCGCGCACATCCTGGCCGTTAAGGACATGGCCGGCCTGCTGCGCCCAGAGGCCGCACACACGCTGGTGACCGCGCTGCGCAAGGAATTCGMCCTGCCGGTCCACGTCCACACGCACGATACCGCCGGTGGCCAGATCGCTACCTACTTCGCGGCGGCGCGCGCCGGCGCCGATATCGTCGATGGCGCCTCGGCACCGCTGGCCGGCACCACGTCGCAGCCTTCGCTTTCCGCGCTCATCGCTGCATTCTCCAACTCCAAGCGCGATACAGGAATCGACCTGCAAGCGGTCTCGGATTTGGAGCCGTATTGGGAGGCCGTGCGTCAGCTATACGCCCCGTTCGAGAACGGCATTCCTGGCCCGACCGGCCGTGTGTACAAGCACGAGATTCCGGGTGGTCAGCTGTCGAACCTGCGCGCGCAGGCCGTCGCATTGGGCCTGGCGGATCGCTTCGAGGTCATCGAGGATAACTACGCCGCCGTCAACGAGATGCTAGGCCGCCCCACCAAGGTCACCCCGTCCTCCAAGGTGGTGGGTGATTTGGCGCTCCATCTCGTGGGCACCGGCGTTTCTCCGGAAGACTTTGCGGCGAACCCGACGAAGTACGATATCCCGGATTCCGTGGATCAATTCCTCCGCGGCCAGCTGGGTACCCCTCCGGGTGGCTGGCCGGAGCTGCGCGATAAGGTCCTCGATGGCCGCGCCGAAACCGGTGCGCAGATTAACGATGTCCCGGCAGAGGAGCAGCCGCACCTGGAGTCGGATAACTCGGATGAGCGCCGCGCCAGCCTGAACCGCCTGCTCTTCCCCAAGCAGTTCGAGGAATTCAACGAGTTCCGCCGCAAGTATGGCAATACCGAGGCGCTGACGGATACGACCTTCTTCTACGGCCTGACCGAAGGCGAAGAAAAGGTAGTGCACTTCTTCCCAGAAGATTCCACCGATCGCTCCAACCTTAAGCAGATCGTGGTGCGCCTCGATGCCGTGGGTGAGCCGGATGAGAAGGGCATGCGCAATGTTGTGCTCAACGTCAACGGCCAAATCCGCCCGATGAAGGTGCGCGATGAAAACGCCGAATCCACCGTGGCCACGGTGGAGAAGGCGGACCCGTCCAATGACGGCCACGTAGCGGCCCCGTTCGCCGGTGTGGTCAACCCCACGGCAGAGCCAGGCGACGAGGTCAAGGCCGGCGACCAAATCGCGGTCATCGAGGCCATGAAGATGGAAGCTTCCATTTCCGCCACCAAGGATGGCGTGGTCGAACGCGTGGCCATTGGCCAGGCCACCAAGGTGGAAGGCGGCGACCTCATTGCCGTAATCAACTAGTCTGCACACTCAAGCGCCCCGCTTCCCTCGATTTATCTCGAGGCAGCGGGGCGCTTTGGTGTCTAGCTGTGCTAAAAATCAACGATTTCGTCCATCCAAATGACCGCAACCGTCGACGAAATCCTTGCTCTAGATGGACGAAATCGTTGATTCGCGAGGATGGCGGAGGCTCGCCTTAACCAAGGATGACGGGCAATGCTAACGAGCCGACCAAGATGAGTACCACGAGGCCGAAAAAGACTTTGGCCTGCCACCGGGCATAATTAAATGACATTCCCGTACCGAAGCGCTTATCTACCAGTACCGCCGGATCATCCGGGTTGTAATATATTACTCCCCATTTATAGAGGTGGTCATTGTCCGGTGATTCTTTGTCTTCATCAGCGAAGTGAATACCGCGCAATTGTTCGGATAACCGGGATTGCTTGTAGAGAAGAAATACAACTAGACCGATGCTGCCACCAATGGTGAGAATCAGCATTGTGGTGATCGCGGCGCCGTTGAAGCGTTGATAATGCGGGATAGGGCCGGTTACCTGCATCAGCGCCATCCCGGCGCTGATGAGCAGGGTGAGGACTCCCATGCCGGTGTTCGTCAGGGCGAGGTTTGCTTCGTTACGCAGCCGCGCTTTAATGCTGCGCTCAGAGCGTGGGGACACCTCACTATGCGCGATAAAAGAGCAGATAATGGCAAATAGGCCCAGCAATGCTAAAGCGACGAATGAGGAGAAAAATACGCTCCCAATTGATTTGTCGCTCCAATTGTCGGCCTCCATGGATTCATTCCAGTGCACGGGAACGGGGTCCGGAATGGCGGACCAGTGGGAAGCGACGATGATGGCACCGGCCGCGATGCACAGCAGGGAAGAGAGCATGGTTACCCACGGAAAGGTCGGGGTAGGGATGCCGCGAAATTCGGGCGCATCAATGGCTGTGGTGGAAACACGGGCAGCGATGCTGGTTTCAACCTCGTCGAACCAGCCGCCCGCCTTTTTAGCCGCGATGATACGGCGGCGTTGGGACGCATAAGCCCACATGCCACCGAGCGCCACCACGAGGGAAGGTAGTGCGGCTAATAACGGCAGTTTCCAGGCAAAGAGGGACATGGCCGTTGCCACGATGCCGCAGCTCCACGTGCGTATCTTGAATCCGGCGAGGGCGGAGGTAACCGCAGGATCAGAAAGATAAGCCTTGGGCACGCGCACTCCGAGCGGTGTGCCAGGTGAGGCCAGGGAGGGGGCTGTGGCCATGATCCAGGTGATAACCAGGGTGGTGGCGGCCATTATGAGTGTGAAAATCATGGTGATACTTCCAGGTCATTAAGGGTGGAGCTGAGTCGAGCGTGGAGCTCATCTGGGCTAAAGCCTTGGGCGCGGGCGAGTGCGACTATGCGGCTTAATTGCTCTTCCAGTTGTTTTTCTTGCGCGGTGGTGCGAGCACCAGGCCTGACGATGGAGCCGGAGCGTCCGGCGGTTTTACAAGGTCCTCGGAAACCAAGAGGTCGTATGCCTTCTTCACGGTGGCAGGGTTAATGCCTATATCCTTGGCAACGCGGCGGACGGGATCTAGCTTGTCGCCATCGGAAAGCTGTCCGCGAGCGATAGCCAAAACGATTTCATCGTGAATCTGTTGAAAAACGGGGACGTCAGATTCGGGGTGAAGGGTAATGAACATCTGTCACCTCCAATCTTTTTCTGGATTACTTGCTGTAACACAAGCTGTATTATTTTATGTGGTACAGAAAAGAGGGCAAAAAGAATCCCAGGTACCTGCGACTTAATGCAGTGACGTACCTGGGTTGCGGGGCAGGGAGACTAGAGAAAAAGGGCCCCAGCGATGGCAGCAATACCGTAGCTCCCGCGCATGAAGTAACCGAAGACCTCGGGAGAGAAGGAGGCGCCGAAGCCGCCGGTATCGATGATATTCATGGTGGTAACGCGTGCGGGACGGGAGCGCTTAAAAGCGGTGTAACTAAGCCCCAAACAACATGCTGCGAGCGTGAACAGGGACAGCTTCCACACGGTGGCGATGAAGGCGGTGCCGACAACGGCAGCACCTGCGGTGGCAGCCAGTGGCAGTCCCCAGTCGGGCCACGCACCATCGACGATGCGGCCGAAGGAGGCGGCGCGGCCAGTAGCGGCGCCGACAATGGTCCAAGCGGCAGCAAATCCAATAAGAGCAAGGCCGCCGAGCTGAGGTGCTAGCGCTAGGGTCAGTCCCATGACGGCGACCGCACCGAGGGGGATGTACCACCGGCGAAACAGGCGCCGAGCAAAGAGGAGACTGAGCGAAGCCGTGGCATGTGAGCGCGGGCGCAGGCGAGCGGATTGGGAGGCGATAGCATCGGCAGAAACCTCAGAATCCAGTAGCCMAAAGGAGGACGAGCCGATGGCACGGGTACGGCCCGCGCGGAGGAGCGAGGCGAGTTCGAAGGATCGCCAGCCGATGGCAAACCGCAGCAGGGGGAGGGTTATCGCCGCATAGAGTGGAAGATGCAGCGATGCACACAGGGCAAGACCTAGGAGGCTCACGCCGGCGAGCTGGGCAATAGACAGCTTATCGACGCCTCCCATGCGCCCCCGCGGCCTATCCGCATAGACCCAACGCCCGAGCGAAAGGCTGCGCAGCGGATAGAGCGCCTCGAGGAGGATGATGAGGGCGAGCGAGCCGAGCCCGGCACCAATGGTCGCGGTTGCGGGCAGAGCAGCGGCCGTGCGCTGTGCTAGCGAGGGCAGAAGCGCTGCAGCATTGTGCCAGGCGTAGACGCTGACGCTCGCGATAAGTGCCGCGATGAAGGCGTAATAGATGGCTGAGGAAGCTGTGGAAGAAGTTTCATGAAATCTTCACTACTTCGTCGCAGGCAGCGAAGATGGCCGGAGAATGGGAAGCGAGCACCACACAGCGGCCATTGGCTGCCAGGTGGCGTAGCTCCTCGGCCAAGAAGGCGGTCCAGGTGTGGTCGAGGTGGCGCTCGGGTTCGTCGATAAGCAAGGCTTTGGCCGGCTGATAAAGCTGGGCTGCGAGGTAGACCCGCTGGCGCTGGCCAGAAGAAAGGCTGCTGACAGCGGAGTTCCGGATGGCGTCGTCGATGGCCCAGAGCTCATGGACCTCGGCAAAGTTTACGCCGGAGCGGCGGGATAGCAAGCTAAAGTGCTCACCCACGGTGAGATCGGGGAGGAAGACTGGGTCCCCGACGGAGATGACGGAACCGGCCGCCGCAGCGCTACCGGGCGCGGCACCGTCGATGAAAACGGTGCCATTTAGTGGGGCAATCTCGCCGCTCAACGTCTGCAGCAGCGTAGATTTACCCGCACCATTCGGGCCTTTTAGGCCGTATACGCGACCGGCATTAAAGCTGCGATTGAGGTGCCCCAAGGCGGCGGAATGTCCGTAGTCTGCATCTATTGTCAACATCGTTGCCAGGTTAGCAGACAGGTGGCTGGCCCTAGGGGGCGGTAGCTTTGATGCGATTCAATTGTTTCAGGAAGTAATCTTGGATTAAAACCTTGGGTATGATTGTGCGTTCCTGTTCTATTGATGGGCTTGGCTCCTTGTGCCTGGCATGTAAGTCACAAGAGCCTGTCTAGAGGTTTTAGGGTGCCGTAATCTCTCATGGCGAATCGGATCACAGGTTTCTCTTTCTCGTCGAGCCCAGTATTTGATTCGGGATAGATTGCCACACACAAACCATTAGACACTCCCACTGCCGAGGTTCTTTTAGGCCGGTGGGGCAAAATGAGCGCGAACGCCGAGGATCCTCCGATGGGCTAAGCTAGCCCGATCTTCGCGCTGAGAATGCTCGTCTGCGCCGTGAGCTGACACAAACTCCGTACGGTTCAAGGTGTATAAAGCTAGAGGACGCAACCAATTAATTGTGTCGCTGCATACCTAGTTCGCGGAAACGTCTAAAAGCAACCGCGTTTGGCCATTTTCGGCCCTGATTTTTGTGGAAACGCGGTTGCTTTTGGGAAATTTTGGCGTGATTAGTTATCGAATCTGGCCGGGCGGGTTAGAGAACCATTGGTGCAACGATGACGCCGACGATGGCGGCATTGAGCATATTGGTAAGGAAGCCACCGAAGAGTGCGCGCGGGCCAAGTTTTGCTACTTCACCGCGGCGCTCAGGGATGAGGCCACCGATGGAGCCAATCTGGATGCCGATGGACGACAGGTTGGCGAAGCCAGCGAGGGCGAAGGAGGAGATCAAGATGGCCTTATCGCTGAGCTCATCGACGCTTTCACCAAAGGCGGTGTAGCCAACGAACTCGTTAAGGATGGTCTTTTGGCCGATGAAGTTACCCACCTCGAGGGCCTCGTTCCAAGGCGTACCGATAAGCCAGGCCACTGGGGCGAAGATGATGCCGAAGAGGCCTTCGAGCGACCAGTTATCCTGGCCGAAGAGGGAACCAATGCCGCCGAGGATGGCAGAGAGCATCACGATCGAGGCGATGAAGGCGATGAGCAAGCAGGCAACCGAGATGGCGATCTTACCGCCGGCCATGGCACCGCTACTGATGGCATCGATGATGTTTTTGGATTCGGTATCGCGAACGTCTTTAACGGTAGCGTCGAGGTTCGTCTCTTCGGTCTCTGGCATGAGGCCCTTGGCGACGAGCAGGGAGCCCGGCGCATTCATGAGCGATGCGGCGAGCAAGTACTCCAGGGGCGCACCCAAGAGCGAGTAGCCGATCAACGTGGAACCGGCCACGGAGGCAAAGCCGCCGACCATGCAGGTATAAAGCTCGGATCGGGTGAGCTTGGGCAGGTAGGGCTTAATTACCAGCGGTGCCTCGGATTGGCCGAGGAAGATCACGGTGGTGGCCCAGACCGATTCCACCTTGGAGGTGCCCATGAGCCACTTGATGGCGGATCCGACGTATTCCACGAAGTACTGGATAACCCGGAGGTAGTACAGGGCGGCGATGATGGCGCCCAAGAAAATGATCACGGGCAGCACATTGAGGGCGAAAACGAAGTCATCACCGAAGAGGCCGCCGAAGACGAATTGGGTGCCTTCGTTGGTAAATTCCGTGAGCTTAGTTAGCCCATTGGCGATGCCCTTGAGGGCTTTGAATCCAGGTTCCCACGCGAGGACCAAGAAACAGAAGACCACCTGCAGGACAAGGCCCACGCCAATGGTGCGCCACTTGATATTTTTACGCGAGCTCGACAGGACGTAAATTACTGCAAGAATGGCGATGATGCCGAGCAATCCTTGTAAGCGTTCCATATTTTCTGACCGTTCTTTGAAGGGACTTTTTAATTAGAGTGACTCTGGGCCAAAGGAGAGGGGGAGGATCTCAGCAAAGTCATGGCTCCGGGGCTTTCCATCGACGGAGACGATGACGCGCTCGCAGTTAAACTCCCGCAGGACCTGGCGGCAGGCACCGCAAGGGTAGCAAGGTGCGGACTTCAAACCGACGATAGCAACCGCTTTAATCTGCGGAATGCTGGGCAAGTGGCCATCGGTGGCCGTCACGTCTGCGGTGGTGACCATGTGTGCGGCGGCGTTGCGTTCGGCGCAAATGCCTAACGGGCTGGAGGCGTTTTCGACGTTGGAGCCGGTGACAATGCGGCCATCGGCAAGCAGCAAAGCCGCACCGACGGGGAAAGAGGAATAGGGCGCCCAGGCGTGGTGGGCTGCTTCTTCTGCGAGGTTGAGCAATTCGGCATCGGTGGGAGGCGAATCCGGGGTGGTGTTCATTGCGGTATGGGCTTTCTTTGTACGGGGGGTGAAGAGAGACTGCGTTAATTCTCCAATAGAACAAAAAGAAAAATATTCGTTGACATCTGTTCTATAGGGAATAATAATTGGACGTGGTGGAGTGCACAACCACTGTATATAGTGCAGTAAATCACATTATGTGCTTGTATGTTTCGGTTTCCAAATCAGTACAGGAGGAGTCGTCATGGCCGAGAAATTCGATGCGGTAGATGTTATTCGTACCAAGCGCGACAAGGGGGTGTTTAGCCCGGAGGAAATCGACTGGGTCATCGATGCCTATACGCGCGGGGTCGTGGGAGATGAGCAGATGGCCGCGCTCAATATGGCGATCTTCCTCAACGGCATGAACCGCGAGGAAATCTCGCAGTGGACCAAGGCGATGATCGCCTCCGGTGAGACAATGAGCTTTGAGTCCTTGTCCAAGAAGACTGCGGACAAGCACTCCACCGGTGGTGTTGGCGATAAGATTACGCTGCCTCTCGCGTCTCTCGTTGCCGCTTTTGGCGTCGCGGTTCCGCAGCTTTCCGGCCGCGGTCTGGGCCACACTGGTGGCACCCTGGACAAGCTGGAGGCCATCCCTGGCTGGCAGGCGGATATTTCCAATGAACGATTGATGGAAATCCTGGAGGACCCGGGCTGCATCATCTGCGCGGCAGGCTCTGGACTGGCGCCCGCGGATAAGAAGATCTATGCCCTGCGCGATATCACCTCCACCGTTGAGGCGATTCCGCTTATCGCTTCGTCCATCATGTCGAAGAAAATCGCTGAAGGTACCTCGTCGCTGGTTCTCGACGTCAAGGTGGGCTCCGGCGCCTTTATGAAGGATGAGACCTTGGCCCGCGAGCTGGCGCAGACCATGGTGGACTTGGGTAATGACGCCGGCACGGCTACCACGGCACTGCTGACGGATATGTCCACCCCGTTGGGCCGAAAGGTGGGCAACGCCCTCGAGGTCGAGGAATCCGTCGAGGTCCTGGCAGGCGGCGGGCCAAGCGATGTCGTCGAGCTGACCCTGGCCCTTGCGTGCGAGATGCTGGAAGCGGCCGGCGTGCACGATGCCGACGTGGAAAAGGCGCTCAAGGATGGCCGCGCCATGGATAAGTGGAAGCAAATGATTAAGGCGCAGGGCGGAGACCCAGACGCCAAGCTTCCCGTGGCTACACATACCCACGATGTCATCGCTGAATCCGATGGTTACCTTACCGAGCTTGATGCCCTGTCCGTCGGCGTGAGCTCCTGGCGCCTGGGCGCTGGCCGTGCGCGGAAGGAAGACCCGGTACAGGCAACCGCGGGCATCGAATTGCACGCGGTCAAGGGCGAAAAGGTATCCAAGGGCCAGAAGCTTTTCACCCTGCACACGGAAACCCCAGAGCGCTTCGAGCGCTCCCTTGAGACCTTGCAGCAGGGCTTTAAGATTACCGACGCCCCGCTGGATAAGGAGCGCCAGATCATCCTGGACCGCATTGGCTAAATCAGGATTAATGGAAGAGCAATCGACCCGATGACGATGACCGCTATGACGGCGAGGAAGGCCTTCGCCTGCCATGTGGCGTAGTTGAAGGACACTCCGACGCCTAGGCGCTTGTCCACCAGCACCGCTGGGTCATCGGGGTTGTAATACAGGATCCCCCATTTATAATGTTCGTCATTATCGGGGGACTCTTTGTCTCCATCCGGAAGTTTCACCCCGCGCAGCTGATCCTCGAGCTGCGATTGGGCGCGAAGTATCATTGCCACGATGGCTATGGTGCCGCTAATGGTCATCACCACCATGGTGATAAAGGAGAAGCCAGCCAGGTCCTGATAGCTCGGTACCGGGCCGGTTATCTGTATAAACGACAGCCCGAGGGACATGAGAAGCAGCAGGACGCCCATCGCTTCGTTGGAGGCTGTAAGGTTTGCCTGATTGCGTAGCCGCGCCTTGATGGAGCGCTCCGAGCGCGGGCGAACCGCGGTGCGTTGGATAAGCCAGCAGATGCCGGCGAAAAGCAACCACATTCCCAGCGCGATAAACGTGATGAAAAAGACGCTGCCGATGGACTTGTCGCTCCAGCTATCCGGCTCCAAAGAATCATCCCAGTGCACTGGCACGGGATCGGGGATGTCGGACCAATGGGCGGCGACGATGAGAGCACCGGCGATGATGACCAGCAAGGAACCCAACATGGTCAGCCAGGGAAAAGACGGCGTTGGTACATCAATATCTTGTGTGGCGTCGGCGTCCCGCTCCGCTACCTGGGCGCTGACCGCGGTTTCTACCCCGTCGAACCAGCCGCCGTCCTTCTTGGCCGCGATGATATAGCGGCGCTGGGAGAGGTAAGCCCACGTGCTGCCGATAATGACCAGCAGGGAAGACAGAGCCGCCACCCACGAGTGGTTGACGTAGAACAGCGAGATAACCGCCGCTGCGATGCCCACAACCCACGTCCGAGTCTTAAAACCAGAAATAGCGTCGACCACAACGGGATCCGAAAGATGGCTTTGGGGAACGCGAACGCCGAGCGGGGCGCCTGGCGCCGCAAGTGCTGGGATCGTGGTCATTATCCACGTTATGACCAGCGTGGTCGCGGCCATGAGGACGGTAAGAATCATGCGAGCTCCTTCAGTATGGAATCGAGATAGCCGTGGAGCTCCTCAGTGGAAAAGCCCTGGGCGCGGGCGAGGGTCGCCACGCGGCACAGGCGTTGCCGAACCTGCTGTTCTTGCGCCGCGGTGTGCGCGCCGGGACGGACGATCGATCCGGAGCGACCCGCGGTTTCGACGAGGCCATCAGCAACGAGCAAGTCGTAGGCGTGTTTTACGGTGGCCGGGTTAATGCCAATATCCGCGGCGACCTGGCGCACGGGATCGAGCTTGTCGCCGTCGAAAAGCTGCCCGCGGGCGATGGCCAGCACGATTTCATCGTGGATCTGCTGGAAGACCGGCGCATCCGCGTCAGGGTTGAGCGTGATAAGCATGAGCTACCTCCTTCCAATAAGTTTTGTGCAACTAATAGTAGCACAGTCTGTATTAGTGGAGGTAATACAAAGCGGAGACTGGGGCCTAGATATGCACCTGCGACGTGAGGCTGAGCTCTTTGCAGAAGCCCTCATTGTGGCTGACCAGCAAGTATGCACYTTTGTAGGACTCGAGGATCTGCACGAGCCACTTTATGGTGGTGATGTCCAAATTATTGGTGGGCTCATCAAGCAAGAGGAATTGCGGGCTGGGATCGGCCAAAAGCACCCTGGCAAATTCCGCGCGGAAACGTTCGCCACCGGATAGCAGGCCGGTGCGGCGGTGCACCTGGTCATCGCGAAATAACAGCTGCGCCAATTGATCGCGGATGAGTTGTGGGGGAGCAGTGGGGTTGGCCTCTGTGACCATCTCTAAGATTGTGCGATCTTCCGGCAAGGTGATTTTCTGCCGCAAATATCCACAGTCCACGCTGTACTCAACGCCGCCCCGCGCAACCTCATTAAGGAACGTGGTTTTCCCGCTGCCGTTTGGACCCATAAGACGAACATGCTCAGGGCCGGTTATATCCACGATGTTACTGGTGAGCACGCGGGTGCCATTGGGCAACTGCGTGCCTGGGAGGTCAAGGTGAACGTGCTCGTCTGGGCGGATCTTATGTTGCGCAGCTTGATAGGCAGCAAATGCTTCCTGCACCGAACCCGATGCCTGAGCCGACCGCTTAGCCGCGGTATTTTGGGCGCGGTTCTTATCGTTTCCCATCGCCATCCCGGGCTTTCGGCGGTTGTGCGAGAAGGCTTTGCCGCGGCGATTGTCCCGGGRAATGCGCACCTGCATCGCCTCGCGCTCGCGCACTTGCTTGCGGTGTTCGGCTTTGGCCTCGCGAGTTTCTGCTTCGGCGGCGCGCTGTTCGGTTTCTATGGCCTCCCGGTAGGCGTGATAATTTCCGGAAAATAACCGCAAACTTCCCGCGTAGAGTTCTGCAATGTGCTCGACATGGGAGAGCAGGTCTAGGTCATGGGAGATGACAAGAATGGGCGTAGAAGCGCTGGAAATAAGGTTGATGACCTTGGATTTTCCTGCTGCGTCCAAGTTATTGGTCGGCTCATCGAGGATGACAAAGTCTGGGTGATCAAAAAAGGCGGCGTTTAATGCGATGGTGACCGCTTCGCCTCCAGACAGCGTACCGATGGTGCGATCTAGCGGGTAGGGAACGCCTGCGTTATGGAGGCAGGCATGAATCCTGTCTTCGATATCCCAGTCGTTACCAATGGTTTTCAGCAGTTCCTCGGAGTAATTTCCCGCTTCTAGTGCGTGGAGCGCGGCAATCTTTTCCGCCGCGCCGAATACTTCGGCGATGGTTAAGGAGTCACGCAAGCCAAGATCTTGGTCTAGATACGTGACCTCTGGTGCCGTGAATGTGCCCGAGGATGGTGCGATCTGGTGGGACAGGACCTTAGCAAGGGTTGATTTTCCGGATCCATTATCGCCAATCATTCCAGTAACCGAGTCAGGGATTGTTCCGGAAAGTTGGGAAAAGCAGGGCGTGCCGTCTGGCCACGACAGGCTGAGCTGGGAAAAAGAAATCGGCATGAAGAATCCACCTTTAAAGAACGAGTGTGCAAGGGACGTCGTACTAGGCGGAAATCTTCATAGACCTCAACAATAGCAGCTGTGGTGCAAAACACAAGGGCTCTAGCTAAAATTCATCTCTTGCTGGAACCAGAGGCCTGCAAGAGACAGACGCCAGATTAGAAGCGGCGGAAGAACTTACCCTGGGTGAGCTCCTCGAAGCCCGGTAGTGGCGTGGCGGACGCGATACCAGGGGCGGTTTGCTCGGCCGCGAGATCGATAGCGTTAGCAACGAGCAGGTCGTGGGCTCGGTCTGCTTCGTCGCCGGTGCCGTTCGTGGCGACGATGAGCTCGGGGATGTCCTCGGGGTCGAAGGGGGTGAGCCAGGTGGCATCGTCAAGCGGGTCAGCGCCCGGATCCCCAAGGAAGGCTGGGCCCTTGGCGGCGGCGGGGTAGTAGCGCAGGAGCGCGGCCCCCACGGGCTCTACAGTTGGGTCCTCGTTGGCGGCAAGGGGCAAGGCGATGACGCCGCCATCAACGATGGGGGACCAGTCCGCGATATGGGAAGGGAAGAGGCCCGCAAGGTAGTCGCGGTCCTCTTCCTTGGCCAAGCGAACACCAAGAGAAGAATCAGTCATTCTTCCAGGCTAGCTGGCGCGGCTACTTAATTTCCAGCAGCTGCGCGCCCTTGGTGGTGGACGAGCCGGCCTCGACCGCCAGCCCGGTTACTGTGCCGGACTTGTGGGCCTTGACGGGGTTTTCCATCTTCATGGCCTCAAGGACCATGACGATATCGCCCTCTTCTACCTCTTGGCCCTCTTCCACGTTGACCTTGATGACCGTGCCCTGCATCGGTGCGGTCACGGCATCGCCGGACACCGCAGACTTGGTGCCGGCACCCTTGCGCTTTTTCCGCTTGCGCGCGCCGGTAATGCCAAAGGTGGCGGGCAATGCTACCTCGATGCGGCGGCCGTCGATTTCCACGGTGTGGACCTGCGAGGCCTCGGGCGCGCCGGCTTCCGCATCGGTGGAATCATCGTGCGGCGTCAGCTGGTTATCCCACGCCTCCTCGATCCACTTGGTGTAGACATCGAAGGAACCATTTTCCGCGGTAAAGGCGGGATCTGCAACGATGGCTCTGTCAAAGGGCAGCACGGTGGGCAGGCCCTCAACCTGGTATTCATCCAGGGCTCGGGCGGAGCGCCGCAGGGCGGTTTCGCGGTCCGAACCCCAGACAATGAGCTTGGCCAGCATGGAATCGAATTGCCCGCCGATGACGGAGCCCTCGACGACGCCCGAGTCCACGCGGACGCCCGGCCCAGCGGGCTCGGAGTACTTGACGATGGTCCCGGGAGCGGGCATGAAGTCGGCCGCGGCGTCTTCGCCGTTGATGCGGAACTCAAAGGCATGCCCGCGCGGTGCTGGATCCTCACTGAGCGAAAGCTTTTCGCCTTGGGCAATCCGGAACTGCTCGCGCACGAGGTCCAGCCCGGTGGTTTCCTCCGAAACGGGGTGCTCCACCTGCAGGCGGGTATTGACCTCGAGGAAGGAAATCAGGCCATCGGCGCTGACCAAATACTCCACGGTGCCGGCACCGCAGTAGTCAGCCTCGCGGCAAATGCGCTTGGCGGACTCGTGGATGGAGGCGCGCTGCTCGTCACTCAGGAAAGGCGCCGGCGCTTCTTCTACGAGCTTTTGGAAGCGGCGCTGCAGAGAGCAATCGCGCGTGCCGACGACCACCACATTGCCGTGCTTATCTGCCAAAACCTGGGCCTCCACGTGGCGGGCCTTATCGAGGTAGCGCTCGACAAAGCACTCGCCGCGGCCAAAGGCAGTGGTGGCCTCGCGGGTCGCGGATTCAAATAGCTCCGGAATCTCTTCAGCGGTGTGCGCGACCTTCATGCCGCGGCCGCCGCCGCCAAACGCCGCCTTGATGGCTACGGGCAAGCCGTGCTCATCCGCAAAGGCCTTGACCTCATCCGCGTTGGCCACCGGATCCTTGGTGCCAGGGGCCATGGGAGCTTCGGCGCGCTCGGCGATGTGGCGGGCCGTGACCTTATCTCCCAAAGCGCGGATGGATTGGGGAGGCGGGCCAATCCAGGTCAGGCCAGCATCGATAACTGCCTGGGCAAAATCGGCATTTTCGGACAAGAAACCATAGCCGGGGTGGATGGCATCCGCGCCGGACTTAGCGGCGGCATCCAGAATCTTGTCAAAGACAAGATAAGAATCAGCAGAGGTAGAACCGCCGAGGGCAAAAGCTTCATCGGCCAGCGTGACGAAGGGTGCCTGCGCGTCCGGCTCGGCATAAACGGCGACGGAGGAGATCCCGGCATCGCGAGCAGCACGAATAACGCGTACGGCGATCTCACCTCGGTTCGCTACGAGAACCTTGGAGATCTTCTTGGTTTCTACTGCCACGGCAGTAACCTCCTGAATACACTTCGTTTACTACGGGATCTATTGTTGCACACCAAAATATAAAGTCGTCCGTTTGGCAATGATTGTTACGTTTAAACAAAAATAAACCCACATCGCTGTGATGTGGGTAATTATTGGCCGGACGAAAATCTACTTTTCAATCGGCATATTGACCATGTTGCCCCACTCAGACCATGACCCATCGTAGACCTGCGCCTTTTTAAAGCCCAAAAGGTAAGTGAGCACGAACCACGTGAACGCGGCCTGCGCTCCTAGGTGGGAATACAAAATGGTGTGGGTATCAGGTTCCAGCATGCCGTAGTTGACCTTCAGGTCATCAACGTTGCGGAAACAGGAGTTGGGGTAGGTTGCGCGATCCCATTCCAAGTTGATCGCACCCGGAATGTGCCCGTGGCACATGGTGGTGCCATAAGGCGAGTTTCCATTGGGGTCGAACTCTGTCGCTTCACCTGCGAATTCTTCCGGCGGCCGGGTATCAACCAGGGAGCCGGTTGCCTCGTGTACGTCGGCGACAAAGGCGCGCAGGAGGGAGTCGTCCCGGGTTACCTCTGGATAGTTGGATTCGGGGAATTCTGGGACCATGAAGGAGGTATCGCGCTCTTCTGACATCCACGCATCGCGTCCGCCATCGAGGAGGCGGACGTCTTTGTGGCCAAAGAGGGTAAATACCCATAGTGCGTAGGCCGCCCACCAATTGGACTTATCGCCGTACAGGACAACGGTATCGTCTTCGTGGATGCCCTTTTCCCGCATCAAGCGGGTAAATTCCTCACCGTTGATAAAGTCGCGCGTGAGCGAGCTTATTAGCTCGGTGCGGAAGTTGATCCGCGTCGCCGTGGGAATGTGCCCGATATCGTACAAAAGAGAGTCTTCATCGACCTCGATAACGCGTAACCCTTTAATGCCTAGGCGCGCGGACAGCCACGGAGCGGAAACAAGCCGCTCTGGGTGCGCATATTGCTGGAATGGGGGATAGGGGTCTACGTCTGCCACTGCCCGCCTACCTTTCTAATAAACCTATTTTTTCGCTCCCACTACTTTAACTCGAATTTTCTCGATTTATCACATTGGAATAGTGAAAGTGGTTTTCCATACATAACGTGCGTGGAATGAATTGACTCGGTAGGGGCCGCGACGTTGCGAAGGGGTGAGCTGCGTCAGAGATGGATAAATTTTGGGTTGACGCTGTAACCTGCTTAGTGGCCCCGCGAATTAGTGGCGTGGGACACTTTCCTACCTACCCTGACTACAACTAAAAGGACCAGATAATGGCTGAAAACGACCGCAACTCTGACGCCCCTCAAAGCTTTACACCCCGTGATTTTTCGGAACAACCCCGTCAGAACACTGAAACTCCTGAGTCCGCCGTTCCTAAACCACAGAACGATCAGGCGCAGAAAAATGGTGGACAGGAGCCTCGTGCGCAGGAGGCCAAAGAACCTAGTACGTCTGCTGAGAATGCAGCTTCAACTCCAGGCGGCGATCAGCCTGTAGATGCTGGTTCGGATAAGTCCAGCCCCCAGGATTCCCAATCGTCCGCAGCAGATGCAGAATCCGCATCGCAGGACCATAAATCTGCTACTGATTCGGAGCCCTCGTCCGCAAACTCGGCAGAAAACAACCGCCGGCCTGCTAATGATGCTGGGCCAGACGCCGGGTGGGGCACGGGACAACAATCACAGGAGGCATCGGCTGCAGGCGGGTACAACCCGGAGGCAGGKTCTCACCCAAATTTTGGTCAACCCCCTCAGGGCACTGAGGCCCCTCAAAGCTATGGGCGAGTAGCTGGACAGAACAAACGTGGATTCGGTGCAGCTATGAAGGGCCTGGGGAATAAAAAAGGCCTCTTAGGTGGGCTTTGGGAATTTGAATTTAAAGATTTCATGACTCTGACCCATGTGAAGGCGATCTATGTCGACGCTATGGTGCTGGGCGGAGTTTGGTGGGCTCTCCACGTTCTAGTGGCATTTATTCTAGGGACCATCGTCGGTATAGATGGAATTTCGGAGGGCGAGTTTGGATACGTTCTCCTCAGCTTTATCGGATTCATCGTCCTCGTCCTGCTAGCTACTGTGGTTTTTTATGCTGGGATGGTGATCACAAGGCTCGCCTTGGAAGCGTTAGTGGCAAACGTGCGCACAGCGCAAAACACCGGAGACCTATTGGACAAGGAGTCTTAGGATAAAGACTGGGCACTATGAATTGTGCCTGAAACTCCTATAGATAATGACCCCGCGGCAATCCGCGGGGTCATTTTTATGTGGTGCGCGAAGACGAATGGAAGACGGCAACTCCTATGGCCTAGCCATAAGAACCGAGCATGAACGTCATGTGCTCATTCAAAGCCTTATTGAAAAGGTCAATATCGCCAGAGACTGGTTCCACCGAGTCACCATCAACCTGGAGGCGCACTGTGTGATGCGCGGTGATCCCCGCGGACGTAGTAATTGAGCGCTCTCCCCACGTGAAGTCGACTGCATCGTCTGAGACGCGGCTGACCTTATCAACCGAGTCAAACATGGTGACTTCATTCACGGGCTCTCCATGGACGTATAGGGCCAGTGCATGGCCGACCGATGCTGCGTTATTGTTGGGGCCATTTTTGTCCCCCACCTCACCGTTGAAAGTAATCCAACTGATGGGCGCACAGGGATCGTAGGAGTTGTCGATATCCGCGATCCAAAAGTTGAAGTCATCACCTCTATCAGAGGGCATGCGCCCGGGCGCGGTGCCAGATGCATAGGCTTTCCGGGGATCGTTTGGTAGATCCGCGCATTCGGAATCGGTGGAAGAATCCTTGCCCTTATTATCGTTGGGTTGTTCCGGGGCTTCTTCAGTGGGCGTTTCGGTTACCGTGTGGGTCTGCCCCGAGGTTTCTGGGCTGTGGGTAGAAAATTCGGATTGGGACGAAGCTGAATTAGATTCCTGATCGCCCGAGCCACACGCCGCCAAGCTAAGCAGCAGGGCCGCAGCGAGGAGCGTTATTGCGGCCTTGGAACTTAAGCAGCGGGATATATTTCTAGCAAACATACTTAATCGAGGAGCTGAGAGACGCTATCGGGGTCGGCATCGGAAAGCATCTGGCGAATGCGGTCGTATTCATCGTCCTCGCCGATGGCCTTGGCGGCACGTCCAAGGGCTGCAATGGCGCGCAGGACACCCTGGTTGGGCTCGTGGGAGAAGGGGACCGGGCCCCATCCCTTCCAGCCATTGCCGCGCAGGCGGTCTAAGCTGCGGTGGTAGCCGGTGCGGGCGTAGGCATAAGCGGTGATGTACTCGTTGGGATCCGCGCCCTCTAGCTTGTCGAGCTCCTGCTCCGCGAGCATGGCCCACAGCAACGGGGAATCCGGGTGGTCTACGATGCCGGCCGCAGGCGCGGCCGCGTCCTGAGCGCCGGGATCAGCGGGCAATTTAATCGGTTCTGGGGCAAGCATGTCTTTCATTTCCATAAGACACACTCTAGCGATGCTCGTGCGGGCCTACCAGAAATCAGAAACGCTGAGCCCAAAAGAGTAAAGCGCGCGGCGCACCACCGGCAGGGACAGCCCGATGACAGAAGAGGGATCGCCGTCGATGCTATCGATAAACCAGCCGCCCATGGCCTCCAAGGTAAACGCGCCCGCGCACTCCAAGGGCTCGCCGCTGCGAGCGTAGGCCTCGATATCGGTGGCAGAAGCCTCTGCGAACCGGATGGTCGTGGTAGAGGTTTCCACGTGGCGTTGCGTGCCAAAAATCAGGCAATGGCCGGTAAGTAGCTGCGCGGTGCGCCCAGCCTGTTGGTGCCAACGCTCGATTGTGGCATCGACGGTGTGCGGTTTGCCCTGCAACTGGCCATCCAATAGCAGCATGGAATCGCCGCCAATAACCGGCTCGTCGGGGTACCGGCAAGCGACCTTTTCGGCCTTGGCGGTGGCAAGCTTTGCCACGGTATCGGCAGGCGAGTGCCCCGCCAACTGGGTTTCCAGGGCGCGCTCGTCAATATCGGCGGGCTCGAGCACCGGTTCCACGCCGGCCGCGCGCAGGATGGCGGCGCGCGAGGGGGRCTGCGAGGCCAAAATGAGGCGCATTAGTAATACCGCACGGTGTGGAAGGCAGATGGATTAAAGACGCGCTGCGCGCCGTAGTGGTCGAAGCGCTCACCGGGCCTGCCCCAGTGGTTGCGATCCCCAAAGGCACCGGAGTGGTCCTTTTGCATCTGCTTGAGCACCGTCGAGAGCGCGGCGGCCTCTTCTTCCGTGGGGTTTCCCTTCAGGACTTTGATTTCGGGTTCAGACATCTTTTCCTAAACAGTTCCGTGCTTCTTGGGTACCTGGGCCACGACCTTGCGCTCTAGCAGGCGCAGGCCTTCAACCAGGTAGTGGCGGGKAGCGGRAGGSKCGRTGACATTATYGGCCAGTCCGCGCYCGGCGGCRGCGKAGGGGKGSRAGAAAAGCTCGTCCATTTCTTCCTGCTTATCCTCATCTCCGTAGATGGTCAGCGCGGTCTGGGCTGCCTCGGCGACGGCGATTTCCGCGGTCGGCCAGGCATAGACCAGATCCGCGCCCAGATCCTTGGATCCCATAAACGCGTAGGCCGGGCCAATGGCCTTGCGGGTGACCACCGTAAGCTTGCCGACGCTCGCTTCCGCCTGCGCATACGCAAACCCCGCCGCCCGGCGCAGGAGACCGGCCTTTTCTTCTGCCGGGGTGGCAACGAAACCGGGCGAGTCCACGAACTCAATGATTGGGGTATTAAAGGCATCGCACAGACGCACAAAGCGTGCCGCCTTTTCCGCCGCGGCCGAATCCAGCGCGCCGTCCAGCGCTAGCGGCTGGTTGGCGACGATACCCACGGCGCGGCCATCCACGAAGGCAAAGCCCGTGATGATATTGGGCGCGGCCTCGGCCGAAAGCTCAAAGAAGGAGCCCTTATCGACGACCGCGTTGACCACCTCACGCATGTCATAGGCATCCGCTGCCGAATCCGGGATGACGGAATCCAGATCGAATTCGGTGACCTCGCGCGTATCGATGCGCGTTGCCTCGGCGCGGTTATTGGCCGGCAGGTAAGCCAGTACGTCGCGGACCAAGTCGAGAGCTGCCTGCTCGCTCGGGGCGCTGATCTGCGCGGTGCCCGACTTCGCGTGGACTGCGGCACCACCAAAGGTTTCCGGTTCCGCTTCGGCGACATCGCTGCCTGCTTGGTGCAGGCTGGTGCCGTGGGTGACAATGAGGACATCGGCAAGCGTGGGCGCAAATGCCGCAATGCCGCTGGTATCCCCGGCCACCACGGAGATCTGCGGGATAAGACCTGAGGCCTCGGTCGCGCGGGCGAGGATGCGGGCGTAGCCAGCAAGTGTGACGATGCCCTCTTGCGCGCGCGGGCCGGTGGAATCATAGATGCCGACGATGGGCACGCCGGTTTTCAGCGCAAGGTCATAGACCTTGGTGAGCTTTTCCGCATAAACCTCACCCATCGTGCCGTCAAAGACGGTGGCATCCTGGCTGAAAATGCACACGCGGCGCCCGTCGATGGTGCCGTAACCGGTGACGATGCCATCGGTGTACGGGCGATCGTGCTCGCGGCCAAAGTCGGTGGAGCGGTGGCGGGCCAGTGCATCGGTTTCTACAAAGGAACCCTCATCTAGCAGCTGATTCACGCGAGTGCGGGCGGCTGGCTCGCCTTCCCCCAACGGCGCGCGGGACTCGGCGAGCTTGTTGTCCAGGTCCTCAATTTTGCCAGCGGTGGTCTTCAGGTCAGTCATAGGCGCTGAGTGTACTAGTGGAAGGCCAAAGATGCGGAAATTGTGCAGTTTGGGCATCGTCACAGGGGTCGGTGTCGGAGCGCTATCGGTGCGGCATCAGCGCAACCGGAGTACCTGCCAGACATTAGGAAATATTAGCTCCCCTTTATAGGGGTAAGGGTGAAATGTGATGTGCAGCGTTCGTTACCGGTAAGGGGCGTTTTCCCACCGTATCGACGATAAATGTCATAAAGAGAGATAGCCGTAACTGTTGAGGAGCTATAACGAAGAGCTTAATATCGGCTGTGTCTTCATGAATTATTTCTCGTATCCTTAAACAACCACAAGGACGGTCTTCTGGTGATTTCAAAGGGACTGCGACTTGTCGCGCCGCTTGCCATCGCGACACTTCTCGCGCCCGCGGCACATGCGCGCGATATTCCCCCGATGCCACAGGCATATCCCATTACCAACCTCTATAAAAGCTGCAGCGCCGCCGGAGATAACACCGAACGCGAATGGCGGTTTGCTGAAACAGGCCGTCGCTACATGAGCGACGGAACCTTGCAATTCAAAAACACCACCGACCAGGAGGTGCCGTACACCGCCGAGGTAGAAACCGGCACCAACCACGAAATTGACGCCAACTCCAAGGCCAAGTTGCCCTCTGGTTGGGACACCACCGCCAAATCCGATATTGGCCTAAAAATGGCCAATGGCTGGCGAGATAAAGAAACCTTCGGGCCCGTCAAACTCAAGCCGGGCGAATCCTTCCGCGTGGAATACGGCGTGGTGGAAAAGGACTTTATTTCCATGTTCGTCGGCTGCAATGATGACCGCCTCGAAAACATTCCCGGCGCCAACGTCATCCGCGGTAAAGCCCCAGCAGAGCGCTATGCCTTTGCCTATATCATCAAGGCTGATGGATCCGTATCGGACTTGGCAATGGAAATTCCGTCTCGTTCCGGCAGCACTAACTCTAAGCCCATCGAAGGTAACTACACTGCGGTTTCCGGACCCAGCTTGGAAAAGATCGCTGATCCGAGCAAAGACGAGATCATGCAACCAGCCGCCGAACCCCAACGCGATCCTGCGTGGCCCAAGGAAGGCGAAAAGTGCGAGGCCAACGATAACTCCTGGTATCCGCTGGAGATCACGGCGGTGAAACCCACCTTCCGCAAACCCGGTTATTCCACCGACTTCCTCAACTGGTCTCAGGGTGACTATGAATTCGCGCCGGTAACGGACTTCGTAGTTGGTGCCCAGCACGATCCATATACCAATTGGCGAGGCAATAGGGGCGATATTCCCCAGGGCTGGCTCGAGTCGGTCGGCGCCATCAAGCGTGCCTATATGCCGGTTGGTACTGAGCTCAAACACGTAAACCTTGCGCCCGGAGAGCGCGTTCGCGTGGAATACGGCACCACCATGACCCGTATCAACTATCGCGAGGTGCACTGCGGAAAATCCGGCAAGTACGACCTTACTTCGAACTATAAACAGACCACCGCCCCGAGCGGTTTCTGGGCCGAAGCCACAATCACTTCCAAAGACGGTAGTACCCGCACCGTAGACGTCACCCCTGACGAATACCGCGATCTGCCCGTACCCACCCAAACCATCTACTAACTACCTGCTAGGAGTACATCTCATGCGCATTTCCAAGATTGCGTCCACCACCGCGGCTTTAGCCGTTGCCACCGGCGTATTCGCTGCCCCAGCCGCCAATGCATTGCCGCAGCGCGACCTGGGCCCAGCAAACCCCACCACGATTGGCGAGCGCTGCGCCAATCCTGGCGATACCGGCCAGACCATTGATATTAAGCGCACCTATTTCGACGGTTCCGCCGGCACCTGGACCGTTTCCAACTACAACGATGAGCCACTTCCAGTCACCCGTTCCATCAAGGAAACCAAGACCAAGTCTTGGGACGTTTCTGCTGGTGTGGACTTTAAGTTGTTGGATCTGATTCACTTCACCTTCTCCTCCAGCTACACCTCTAGCCAGACCTACGAGGTAGGCGAGCAGGTCGGCCCATACGATATTGCTCCGGGTAAGACTGCCGTGCTGAAGGCTGGCTGGGTAGTCTCTGACTTCGAGGGTCAAAAGACCGTGTGCGGTTCCGACCACACCTGGCAGGCCAATGGCGGTAAGTTTACCGCAACTCTGCCCAAGGAACGCCACGTCGCGGTCTCCACCCGTGATAACAACGATTGGGGTTAAACCTTGAAGGCTAAGACCATCGCTAGTGCAATCGCAGCGCTGAGCTTGGTGGCCGTTCCAGTAGCCCACGCCTCTGACTTCGGCGGAGACTTTGAACTGCCCCAGCGCTGGAACGATGACTATAAGCCCGGCACGCATTGCGCAACGCCGGGGGAGAACTCCACCTATGTCACCGCGAAGCGCCGCTGGTTCAAGCAAACTGATGCCGCCAGCGTGGCCAACCACAATGCTGAGCCGGTGCCGGTCAAACACACCGTATCCAAAGCGCGGACAGAAACCGTTGAGGTTTCCGGCTCCGTGCAGGGAGAGGGAGATTTGGCCAAGATCCTGACCAAGACCTACGGCTTCAACTACGTCAGCGAACAGCACTGGAAGATTAACCAGGTAGTTGGGCCATATACTTTGCCTGCAAATTCCCAAGGCAAGTTGGTGTGGGGCTTTACCATGCTGGATACCGATGGCCAGGATGTGCGCTGCAACCGAGACCAAGTATGGGAAACGGTAGGAAAACCATATTCGGCCACTGTCCCTGAAGCTCGCTATTCCGAGCTGCGCTTAGAAGACGCTCCGGACTGGAGTTAATTCATCAGGAAATGAGCCCACCCGCACCCTATGAATCGGGGTGTGGAGCTGGGCTCTTTTTGGCAGCTACGGTGCCTTATTAGAAGTGCATCCTCTGAAGTGCATCCTCCAAAGTGCAGGTTCCTCTGCAACATTTGAGGAAGATTTGCGATATCTGAGGGCCGGGTTTGCTCAGTTATCGCAGTGGAGGATGCACAAATGGCAAAGCCGGGCCCATCCACCGGCATGGCTGGCTGTGCAGTGGCTATGCAGGGCCGAAGGCGGCCGCTTTAAGCCGGCAACCACGCATACCCGTAAGGCCCAAGCTCAACGGGGCCTAGGTCAACGGAGCGGTCGCTGAAATTGTGCAGGCACAGCAGGTCGCCGCGCTGGTAACCGAGCACGCTTTCCTTACCGGTTTCCACCGGCTCGCAGGGTGCTGTACCCAGCTCGGGGTGCGCGTGGCGCTCCGTGATCATGGTGCGCACGCTGTGCAGCAGGGAAGTGGCATCATTGAGCTGCGATTCCACGGACGTGCCGCCGACAATAGGCAGCCGCGCCGGGGTGCGGGCACTAAAGCCCGCGGTTTCGCTATCGTCCCACTGCATAGGGGTGCGAACGGCATAGCGATCCGGCAAAGAGGTGTCATCGAGCATGCCAATTTCATCGCCGTAATAAATAAAGGGCGCACCCGGCAGGGTCATCAGTAGCGAAAACATCAGCTCCACCTTGCGGCGGTCCCCGCCCATGAGCGGCATGAGCCGCCTGGCGATGCCCACATGCGCCCGCATGCCTTCTTCTGGCAGGTAGGTCTGATACATCAGCTCGCGGACGTCATCGTCGACCATTTCCAAGGTCAACTCGTCATGGTTGCGCAGGAAGGTACCCCACTGGCACCCCTCGGGCAGCGGCGGTAGCTGGTTGAGGATGTCGTAGACGGGGGTGGCATCGCCAAGCGCGAGCGCCTGGTACAGCCGGGGCATGACCGGGAAGTTGAAGACCATGTGGAAGCGATTGCCGGAGCCGTAGTACTCCATGGTCTCCTTGGGAGGCTGGTTGGCCTCCGCAATGAGGACGGCCTCGGGATAGTGGGTATCCATAAAGGCGCGAATCTTTTCCACGAACTCCACCGTCTCCGGCAGGGACTCGCCGCCGAGCTCATCGCGCTCGAAGAGGTACGCGATGGCATCGAGGCGCAGGCCGTCGAGGCCCTTGTCCATCCAGAAGGACAAGATATTAAAGACCTCATCCTGCACGTCCGGGTTATCGTAATTGAGATCCGGCTGGTGGGAGTAGAAGCGGTGGAAATAGTACTGCTGGCGCTTATCATCCCAGGTCCAGTTGGAGGTTTCAACGTCGGTGAAAATGACGCGAATTTCGGGGTAGCGCTCGGGGTCATCGCCCCAGACGTAGAAATCCCCAAACGGGCCATCCGGGTCGGAGCGCGAGGCTTGGAACCACGGGTGATCGGAGCTGGTGTGGTTGAGCGCCAGGTCCGTCATGATGCGCATATCGCGACGGTGCAATTCCTCAACCAGTTCCTCGAAATCCGCCATCGTGCCGTAATCGGGGTGGATAGAGTAATAATCGGCGATATCGTAGCCGTCATCGCGCAGCGGCGAGGCATAAAACGGCGAGAGCCAGAGGCAGTCCACGCCCAACCACTGGAGGTAATCCAGCTTGTCGATGACCCCGCGCAGTGTACCGATCCCCTTATTCTCGGCCTCGTTATTGCCGGAGTCCTTAAACGAGCCCACCAGGGCTTGGTAGAAGACGGCGTTGTGGTGCCAGCTCATTGCAGATCCTTTCTTTTTGCCCGCCACGCAAAGTACGTCAGTGCGCACAGCACGCCGGCCACCAGGCTGGGCCATACGGCGGGAGAGTCTTCAAATAAGTTCACTACGGCTTGGRTGACCGCAAGGCACGCGAAGAAGCCGAGGAATCCGAGGAGCGAATCCCACAGCAGGGACCGGCGCATTAGGCCTTGACACCTCCTGCGGTAAGCCCGGCGACGATGCGGTGCTGGAAAATGAGCACCATGATGATAAGCGGAATGGTCACCAATGCACCAGCCGCCATGGTTGCGGCATAAGGGTACTCGAAGGCCGAGGGGCCAGAGAAACGGGCGATGGCCACCGTGACCGGCTCGGTGCCCGTCGTGGACAGCTGCTTGGCCAGCATGAATTCATTCCACGTGGTGATAAAGGCAATGATCGCGGTGGTAAAGAGCGCCGGGGCGGCCAGCGGCAGGAGGATGAGCCGAAAGGCCTGGGCGCGGGACGCGCCATCCACGCGGGCGGCCTCCTCAAGCTCCCAGGGCAGCTGCCGGAAGAAGCTGAGCAGGGTATAGACCGTCAGCGGCAGGGCGAAGGAGATATTCGGGATGATCATCGCGCGGTAGGTGCCGATCCATTCCAGGCGCCCAAAGAGCTGGAAGAGCGGGGTAACCAGCGCGATGGCGGGAAACATGGAGGCTGCCAGGATGATGCCGGTGACGATACCCTTGCCGGGGAAGTCATAGCGGGAG
The DNA here is from genome assembly GCF_030515985.1 of Corynebacterium accolens. The sequence goes on from NZ_CP100376.1 coordinate 1,240,354, forward strand.
AGCGCATACGCGGTAAATACGCCGACTAAAACGGCTACCGCGGTGGTCGCGAGAGAGATGAACAGCGAATTGCCCAGCGCGCCGAGGAAGTCATTGCCCTTGTCCGTCGCGAGGGCATCGCGGAAATTATCGAGCGTGATATGCGTTGGCCAGGGCGTGGTATCGAAGGTGAATTCCTGGCTGCGCAGGGCGGTGACCACCATCCAATAAAAGGGCGCAAGGCCCCAGAACATGATGAAGATAATGCCCGCGTAGTGTCCGAATTTACGCATTACTTTGCACCCTTTCTGCCGGAGACATCCGCGCCGAGGAAGCGGATGAGGATGAAGGCGACGAAGAAGATGAGCAAGAAGATAAGGGTGGATAGCGCCGAGGCGGAATTGAAGTTACCTTGGCGCATATCTTCCACCACCAGCTGGGAAATGGTGGCGGTAGGGGAGTTAGACGAGCTCGAAATCATGATGACGGGAAGGTCATACATGCGCAGCGCATCCAGGGTGCGGAAGAGCACGGCCACCATCAGGGCTGGGCGCACCAGCGGCAGGGTGATGCGGAAGAAGGTTTGGATGCGGTTGGCGCCATCGACGCGGGCGGCATCGTAGACGTCCTTGGGGATCATCTGCAGGCCGGCCAGGATGAGCAGCGCCATAAATGGCGCGGTCTTCCACACGTCTGCGATGATAACGGCAAAGCGCGCATAAAACGGGTCCGTGGTCCAGGCGATATTCGTACCAAGCAAGGAATTGACGATGCCCTCTGGGGCGAACATGAACTGCCACAGCTTGGCCGTCACGGCGGTAGGAATGGCCCAGGGGATGAGCACGGCGGCGCGCACCAAGCCGCGGCCGCGGTACTCGCCGTTCATGATGATGGCCATGAACATGCCGAGGATGGTCTCCAAAGCGACGGTGACCACGGTGAAAAACAGCGTGATTTTTACGGCGGGCCAGAAGTCGGKGGCGATAACACCGGGCGGGCACGTCGTGATTTCCCCCSCACCGGAAACACAGCGGTTATTGATCCAGTACAGGTAATTGTCTAGGCCGGCAAAACCGCCTTCTTCAAAGATGCCCGTTTTGGGGTTCAGCTGCCGGTTTCCCTGGAAAGACAGGATGACCGCGCGCACGATGGGATAGCCGATGATGATGCCCAGCACGATGAGCGCTGGGGCGATCAGCGCGGCGGGCCGCCCGAAATTGGCTAACCTGCTGGAGCTAGGGGTGCGCTTGGGTTTCTTCGATGATGAGTGCGTCTGTTGCGTCGGCGAAGTGGTGACCACGGTTATTCGCCTTTCTGGTTCAGATAATTTCTGGTGCGCTAGATTCTATCCCCAACTAGGGTGGGAAAACCACAAAGGGTGAGGCTATGGCGTATGCGCCTTCCTCACCCATTTGTGCACTAGCGGTTCGCTATGTATTTCTCAGTTTTATGCATGCTCCCTGCTCGTGGGATACGAGGGGCAGGGAGCGTATCTTTAACCCTGCGAAGCAGAGTCGATGGCCGCCTTCATATCGGAGGTGGCATCTTCGACGGACTTGCCATCGGTCAGCGCGGCATAAGCGTTGTCCTGGATGGCCTTAGAGATGGCGGAGTAGAACGGCGATACTGGGCGCGGTGCGGCGTTTTCCAGGGATTCCTTCAGCGCTGGCAGGTAGGGGAATTCCTCCTGCAGCTGCGGGTCATCGTAGATGGAGGAAAGAACCGGCGGGAAGGACTGCTCAGCAAAGGACTTCTGGTTTTCCTCATTGATGATGAAGTTCATGAAGTCCAGGGCGGTGCCCTTGTTCTTGGAATTGATGTTGATGCCGTTGTTGTAGCCGCCCAAAGTGGATACGCCAACGCCGTCCTTGCCCAGCGGTGCCTGGACCTCGACGTCGATGCCGGCATCGACCGCGTTGGTGTACATGTAGGGCCAGTTCACTGCGAAGGCGGTCTTGCCCTCGGTGAAGGCCATGTTGGTCTCTTCCTCGGTGGCGGCGGTGGAGTCCTTGGAGATGATTTCGTCTTCATAAGCATCCACCATGGCCTGCAGGCCTTCCTGGGCTTCCTTTGAGTCGACGGTGGCATTGCCGTCATCGTCAAGCACCGAGCCGCCCCAGCCCTCTATGAAGCCGGCGGTATTAAGAGCCAAGCCCTCGTACTGCTTGAGCTGCGTGGTCAGGCACTTTTTGCCGTCTTCCAGTGCCTTGCAGGCGGATTCGAGGTCGGCGAATTTCTCCGGGGTAGCGTCCGCGAGTTCAGTATTGCGGAACAGGAGCTGGCCATTGGTGTTTTGCGGGAGCGCATACAGCACGTCATTGTAGGTTGCGGATTCCACGGTGGCCGGCAAGAGCTCCGAGGTATCGGTCTCGAAGTCACCGTTGAGCGGCTGGAGCCACTGGTTGGCGGCGAATTCCGCGGTCCAGACCACGTCGAGGGCCATGACATCGTAGTCATCATTGCCGGCCTGGAGGGACTGCACGAGGGTCTCGCGCTGGGCATCTGCCTCGCCCGCGAGCTCCTTGAGCGTGACCTTTTCATCCGGATTTTCTTCATTCCACTTATCGATGATGGGAGTGATCTTATCCGTGTCGTTCTTGCCCATGGCAAAGGTGATGGGGCCGTGGGAGTCAGCGCCGGAACCGGAACCGGATGCGGAGCCATCTGCGTTATCTGCACCGTCGTCAGACGTGGAGCAGCCGGCTAGTGCCAGTACTGCCGTGGTGGCGACTGTGGTGCGAATGAAGTACTTCTTCATGGGGAATTCACCTTTCAGAAAGCTTGGGTGTTCCTTAAAAATAATTTACAAACACCGCGCGCAGAATAGATTTTGATTATTCACCTCTAAACGGGGGTGCTTTAAGAGGTAGCGATGCGCTGCCCGGTCTCTGGATCGAAGCGGTGTGCGGCGCTTTCATCAAAGGTCAATACAACCTCCTCGCCGCGCTGTGGCGGGGKGCCTTCGCAGCGCGCAACGAAACGCTCGCCACCCACCGTGGCGTAAACGAAGGATTCGGAACCCAATTCTTCAACTAGGTCGACCACGCCGCGCAGGCCCTCAGCGCCCTCATTGAGGTGCATGTTTTCCGGGCGCACGCCCAGGCGCTCGCCGTTGTGGTCAAAGATATTCATTGCAGGCGATCCGATAAAGCCAGCGACGAATTCGTTGGCTGGCTCCGCATAAAGCTCACGCGGTGGGGCAACCTGCTGCAATACGCCATCTTTTAACACCGCTACCCGGTGCCCCAGCGTCATCGCCTCGACCTGGTCGTGGGTGACATAGACCGTGGTGGTCCCAAGCCGCTGCTGCAGGCTCGCAAGCTCGGTACGAGTCTGCACGCGCAGCTTCGCATCCAGGTTAGAAAGCGGTTCATCCATGAGGAAGGCCTTAGGATTGCGCACGATGGCACGGCCCATGGCCACGCGCTGGCGCTGACCACCCGATAGGTCCTTGGGCTTGCGCTTGAGGAACTCGCTTAGGCCCAGCATGTCTGCTGCATCCTGGACCTTTTGCTTGATTTCAGCCTTCGAGAGCTTGGCCAGTTTGAGCGAAAAGCCCATGTTTTCTTCCACCGAAAGGTGCGGGTAGAGCGCATAATTTTGAAAAACCATCGCAATATCGCGATCGCCCGGTTCAAGGCCCGTGACATCCGCATCATCGATGAGAATCCGGCCACTAGAAATTGGTTCAAGGCCGGCCAGCGCGCGCAGCGTCGTGGACTTGCCGCAGCCAGACGGTCCCACCAAGACGAGGAACTCGCCGTCCGCGATTTCTAGGTCCAATTCCTTCACTGTGGGCGCCGCCGCGCCGGGGTAGGTGATATTTACCTTTTCAAAAGTGACCTTTGCCATGCGCAACACACTAGCACCACCGGCGGGCGGTATCTTGGAATCTATGACTGCACTTGATAAGCACCGCATCCGCACCGCCCTGGCAGAGGACTTCAGCACCATCGATTTTGTGGATCAGACCGGTTCCACCAATACCGACCTGATGCAGGCCACCAACGTTGCCGATGGCACCGTGCTGCTTGCCGATGAGCAGCTATCCGGCAAGGGCCGCCTCGGCCGGGCGTGGACGGCGCCCGCCGGATCCCAGGTGATCTTTTCCGTGCTGCTCTTGCCCGATTCCCTCGATTACTTGGGCACGCTTCCGCTGGCTGCGGGCCTGGCCGTGACCGATTCCATCGAGGGTTCCGTGCTCAAGTGGCCGAATGACGTGCATATAGATGGCAATAAACTCTGCGGCATCCTTGCCGAGGCCGGTCCGGTGGGCCAAGCCTTCAAGTCCGCTCCGAAGACCGAGCTCAACAAGACAGAACTCAATAAGACTGAGTTGAACAAGGCTGAGGTCAACAAAGCAGAAGTCAATAAAGCCGAGGTAAATAAGACCGTCGGCGGGCAGGCACCCTCCGCGCGCGTGGTCGTGGGTATGGGCATTAATGTCACACTCACCCGCGAGGAATTACCCATCGAAAGGGCCACCTCGCTGGCGCTTGAAGGCCGCGATACCGACCGCACCGAGCTGGCTATTACCGTGCTGAAAAACCTGCGCCGCCGCATTACGCAGTGGGAAAACCAGGATCCGCAGCTTATGCAGGATTACCGCGCGGTGTGCTCATCCATTGACCAGGAGGTGCGGTTGGAGACCCCGACTGGCGATGTCATCGGCCGCGTCGAGGGCATCGGCGATGACGGCCGCATTAACGTCGCGGGCGAGTACTACTCCGCCGGCGACGTGACGCATCTGCGCCCGGCACGATAGGTACTGCGCGGCGGGTGCTGCGGAGTCCGCGTGGTCTGAGCAGCACGGCCTCGCACTGGTACTATCCATGGCTATGGGATTGATGAAGATGGGCCAAGGCGAGGTAAAGCGCGCGGATGTATCCGCGCCGTTTCGCGCGCTCGTTTTCCCATTCTTGGAGCTCATCCTCATCACCGGCGTGCTGTGGATTGCCATCGGCTGGTGCGATGCCCAGGGAGTAGATCCGATGTTGCGCAATGGGCTCGTCGTCTTGTGGGCTGGGCTGAGCACGTGGCGCTTCCTTATTCCTTTATATAGGGCCCGCCGCAAGCGGTTCATCGTGACCAACCGCCGCGTCATCGTGCGAGAGGGCCGCCACATCGATTCGATTCCGCTGGAAGATATTCGCGGCGCCCGCAAGCGCCGCGGCGGCATTTCCATTGCACTCAACGGTTGGGACAGGGCCATGTATTTTCCCACCGTGGCCAAGTCAAAGCAGGTGGCGGAGATTATTAATGATCGCCCCTGGTTTTAACCTCGGTCGAGTGCAATTGCTTATCTAGGTCCTCCGGTGCGAGATTAGCGCTGCTGAATTCTTGGGTCAACGGAAGACGCAGTTCTAAATCGGAACCGGGGCAGAGCTCGATTTTCGCTTCATCCACGGTGTAATCCAGCACATGTCCGCCGGACTTACGCGCGGCGTCGATAAAGTGCACGTGGCAGCCGGGCACCGAAATCCCGCGCTCGTATACGGGAGTGCGGAAGCCACCGATGACGCCTTCGACATCGCTAAAGTGCAGCTCTTTATCGCCGCCGACCGCCTTGGTCATTGGGGGATAGGGCTTGGTTTGTTTGACCACGGTGCGCGTTGAGACCTCAAAAAACCTGCCCGTGATGCGGACGGCATACATGTAGTTGGCGGAAGGCCCTATCTCGTCGATGAAGGCGGAAAGCTCGTCGCGGCGCAGGCCCCGTGGGGCATCGACAAGAATGCGCGGCACAAAGTTGGTGGCCACGGAATAAGGAGTCTGCTGGTCCAAGTCCGCAACCCGCGCGGAGCCATCGCCGCGCAGCTGGTAGCAGGTCCCGTCCAAGATGATCATTTCACCATCGAGGCCGTTAAAGGTACCGATGCCAAAATTGCCCTTTCCTAGCAGCTCAGAGATGGTCATCTCGCCGTCATAAATGCCATCAAGGAGGGCGCTCATGAGGGAGTTCTGGAAGATCGAATGACGGGTAAACATGGTATCCAAGCTAATATTGTGGGCGTGAGTGTCTCAAAACCTATTGTAACTGTCTGTGGCGATGGTCAGCTGGCGCGCATGATGCAGCCTGCCGCCGCTGAACTCGATATTCATCTGCGGATTCTTGCTGGTAGCCCGGATTCTTCTACCGCGCAGGTTACCCCGGATATCGTGGTGGGCGATTACCACAAGTACGAGGACCTGCTCGCGGCAGCCCGCGGCGCGGATGCGGTTACCTTCGAGCATGAGCATGTGCCCAATGAGCATTCCGCCGCGCTTATCGATGCCTCCTTCAACGTCCAGCCCCAGCCCAGCGCCCTGCGCTATGCCCAGGACAAGCTGGACATGCGCGAAAAGCTTTCCGCTCTGGGGGCGCCCGTCCCGCGGTTTAGCGCCATCGAATCCGTCGCCGATGCCCGCGCTTTTTTCGATGCCGTAGACGGGCGCGTGTGCCTCAAGGCCCGCCGCGGTGGCTATGACGGCAAGGGCGTGTGGTTTCCCTCGGATGCCGATCTTGATGAGCTCGTCGCCGAGCTATTAGATGCCGGCACGCCGCTCATGGCCGAAGAGAAGGTGGATCTGACCCGCGAGCTGTCCATCTTGGTAGCGCGTCGCCCATCCGGTGAAGCCAAGGTCTGGCCCATTACCCAGTCCCGCCAGGCCAACGGCATCTGTGCCGAGGCCATCGCGCCCGCGCCCGATCTCTCGCCTGAGCTGGCAGAACGCGCCTCTGCGCTGGGGCTGAGCATTGCCGAATCCCTCGGCGTGACCGGCGTGCTGGCCGTGGAACTTTTCGCCTTCAACGGTGAGAATGGCGAGGACATCTCCGTTAATGAATTGGCCATGCGCCCGCACAATACCGGCCACTGGACCCAGGATGGCTGCGTGACCTCGCAGTTCGAACAGCACCTGCGCGCCGTACTCGACCTGCCTTTGGGCGCGGTGGATGCCCTCGCTCCGGTGACCGTGATGGCCAACGTGCTCGGTGCGGACGAAGACCCCAAGATGCCCATGCCGCAGCGCGTGCGCGAGGTCATGGAGCGCTTCCCACACGCCAAGATTCACCTGTACGGCAAGGACCACCGCGCTGGCCGCAAGATCGGCCACGTCAATGTCGCTGGTACATCGCTCGATGAGACCCACGATGCCGCCCGCCAGGCCGCGCACTTTCTGATGCACGCAACCTGGGCATAACTCTTAAAACCTAGAAAGGACATTATGGAACCGCAGGTAGGAATCATTATGGGCTCGGATTCGGATTGGCCCACCGTCGAACCCGCAGCGGAAGTCCTCGCGGACTTCGGCATCCCCTTTGAGGTTGGCGTGGTCAGCGCCCACCGTACCCCGGAAAAGATGTTGGCCTACGCCAAGGGCGCACACTCCCGCGGCCTTAAAGCCATCATCGCCTGTGCCGGTGGCGCCGCCCACCTGCCAGGCATGGTTGCTGCGGCCACGCCGTTGCCCGTTATCGGCATTCCGCGCGCACTCAAGGATCTCGATGGCCTAGACTCCCTGCTTTCTATCGTGCAGATGCCTAGCGGCGTTCCCGTGGCCACCGTCTCCATCGGCGGCGCAAAGAACGCCGGTCTGCTGGCCGTCCGCATCCTGGGCGCCGGAGACCCAGCGCTGCAAGACAAGATGGTTGCCTACCAAGAAAAGATGGCAGAAGAAGTCGAACAGAAGGATAAGAACCTGCGCTCGAAGTTGCTAGGGGAGTAGCCCCTAGTACTCTGCGTCCAAAACAACCGCGTTTCTCCAATTTGGGGTCTGATTTTTAGAGGAATGCGGTTGTTTTAGGCGTTTTTGTATGGCGTGCGTAGGTTTTCTGGCATCCAGGGCGTTGATCGGGCGGCGCTGCGTCCAAAACAACCGCGATTGTTCATTTTTTTGGCCAGATATTTAGAGGAACGCGGTTATTATGGACGCCTCAAGGCTGGGGTCGGTGGCACGTGGCCCTGCGAATCCGCGCTGCCTCACTTACAATTCCACTCGGGGCGTAACTGTTTCGAGGGGGGAGTAGATGAAGGAACTTTTAGTATCGGGGTTGAATCAAAGGCAACTGCGGTCCGGTCTGGCCAGCGGCAAGATAATTAAAATTCGCCGTGGGTTGTATACGTGGCGGAAACCTACGCCATTCGAGCTCGCTCGCATCGTGCATGAAAAATGGCCTGGAATAATGCTCGCGGGGAAATCTGCGGTTGAGCTCTATTCCAAGAAGGAACTGACCTTTCCGCTGCATTGTGCCTACGAGCACCCGCTGGCGAACTCTACTTGGTTAAAGGTGCAGCGTACGCGGCAGACAACGACCTTTAGCCAGGATGGCGTTCCTGTTCAGAATCCACTATTGGCTGCGGGAGAGGTAGGTGAAGCGGAAGCGCTGGCGATGCTAGAAGCGCGCTATCAGACGCGACGCGGGAAACAAGCCCTAGAGAAGGAATGGGGCGCTATCTCTCGGGTACCGGCAAGGGTCAAAGAACTGGTGAAAAAGGCCGCCATCGGTGCCGATAGTGAAGTGGAGAGGAAGGTGGCCCGCGCATTGCAGAAGCGCGGTAAAAAGGTGCAGGTTAACCATCAAATCGGTCCGTACCTGTGGGACATTGTGGTGGGTAAGGTGGCGGTAGAGATTGATGGTTACGACTACCACAAGGCTGAAGACCTAGGTACCTTCATTAAGGACCGGTGGAAGGGAAATAACGCTGCGTTGAAAGGCTATACGGTGTTGCGGTACTCGGGGAGCTGCGTGAAGCACCACTTAGTTGATGTAGTGCAGCAAATAATCGAAGCAGACGAGGGCCACACCAACTTCACGTCGCACGTTCACAAGCCCGTGTGGCAGTGGCATTGGATTCTCGCCGGATTTGAGTCCGAACCAATCTACGGCTAGATACCACCGAACGCAGTTCTATTCTTGCGTTACCTCTGGCAACCTCGAAGAGGTCGTGGGATAGGACGGCTGGGCGCCGGCGCTAGTGGCGGCAAAGGCACCGACGCGGGCGGCGAAGGTGGCGGCATCGACAAGCGTGGCGCCTGCAAGGAGCTTGGTACAAAATGCACCGGCAAAGGCATCGCCGGCGCCGGTGGTATCGACCGCGGTGATCTGTGGGGTGGGGATATCCGTGTTGGATTCGGGCGTTGCCACGTAGGCGCCTTCGGCCCCGAGGGTCAGCACCACCGATTTAAAGCCGGCGGAAACCAGGCGGTGGGCGAGCTCGCGCGGGGTGCCGGTGGAAGAAAGGCCCAGTTGCTCAAGGATGAGGCCAGCCTCGTGCTCGTTGGCCATGAGGGGATCGGCCTGCAGGAGCGCGTCGCGGTCCACCTCGATGACTGGGGCGAGGTTGACGACTACGCGTCCTTGGGCGGCATCGACTGCGGCTTTGAAACCGGAGGCGGGGATTTCGCCCTGGAGCAGGACCACGTCCGCATCGGCGATGGTGGATTGGCGGGCGGKGACGAAGGGGGCATCGACAAGAGCGTTCGCGCCGGGGGAGATGACGATGGTGTTTTCGCCATCGGCGGAGACCGTGATGACCGCCAAGCCGGTAGTGGTATCGGCCTGTTCCACCGCGTTGAGGTCGATGCCGGAGCTGTGCATGTAGTGCATGGCGGGCTCGGCGTAGGGATCGGAGCCGACCGCGCCGACGAAAGCTACATTGGCGCCCAATTGCGCAGCGGCGACCGCTTGGTTTGCGCCCTTGCCGCCAGCGAGGATCTCGCCGCCGGAGCCCAGCAGGGTTTCGCCGGGGTGCGGGTGGCGTTCGGCGTGGACAATAAGGTCAGCATTAATCGAGCCGACGACGGTGAGCTTGCTCATTGGAAATCCTCCTATGAATCGGATTCTACGGTGAATGCGGTGGACATGCGGGGGATATATCGCGTATCGATTATTGATCCTTGAGGCAGGCGCCTATTTTTGATGGCCGCGATGAGTTCTGCGGTGGCTATCTTGCCCATGTGATCGACGTTTTGGTCCACTACGGATATGGGTGCCGGCTGGAAGCGCAGGTAAATGAAGTCATCGAAACCGACGAGTGCGACTTCCTCTCCAATGGCCTTGCCGGAATTATGACAGGCTTCTAATGCGCCTGCAGTCATCATCGAATCAGCGGCGACGATGGCCGTAACCCCTGCATTAAGTAGTTCGATTGCACCCTTGTATCCCTCTCGGTGCCGGAAGCTGCCGTGGTGAATGTGGATATTAAGGTCGCGAGCCGCTTCTGTGAATACAGCGAGGCGCTGCCTGCCGGTAGAGGTTTCTTGGGGGCCGGAAAGATAGCCAATCGAGGTATGGCCTTTGTCCTTGAGCTGCGCAATTGCCCTGTGCATTCCCGGACTGGGATCAGAAATCACGGCGGGAAATTCTCCGAGTGTTCGGTCAATCAATAGCAACGGCCGATGGGAGTGGGSTTGGTCAATCGCCTCTTCTGCGCCATCGAGGGGAACAGTAATTATTCCATCGACCTGCCGCTGCGTGAGGGCATCGAGGGCGCGTTCCAAACGCGCAGGATCCTCGCCGCAACTAGTAATCATGGTGGCAAAACCGTGTGCATTAGCCTCTTGCTCAATTGCGGCGGCCATGGCGGCGAAATACGAGTTGTCCAGGCTTGGTATGACGAGGCCGATGGCATTGGACCGTGCGTTGCGCAGCGCGCGTGCCTGGGCATTTGGGCGGTAATTGAGCTGTTCAGCTGCCTGTTTTACGCGCGTGCGGGTGGCTACGGAAATAGCTGGGTTTCCTGCCAGTGCGCGCGAGGCGGTGGAAATGGACACCCCAGCAGCAGCGGCTACGTGCTTGAGGGTGGTTGCGGCCATTTCGGTTCCTAGGGGTAGAGCAGCTTCGACGGGGTGTGCAATCGATTGCACACTTATGTTTCAATTTACGGTTCAGTACCTGTGCCTGTCAAGGGTTCGCGCCGGTCTAAGCTAATGAGCATGGAAAATTCCCCACGAGATCCGCTCCTTGTTTTGGGCTCCCGGGTTACCCACGGTCATCCGGGCGCCATGCTGCGATCGCGTTTGGATAAGACGCTCGAACTCTATTCTGGGCAGACGGTCATCGTCTCTGGCCGCGGGGAAGCGGGCGCGATGGCCGAATACCTAATCCAGCGGGGTGTTGATCCTCGGGATGTGCTCGTGGAACCGGTTGCTACCAGTACAAATGAGAACCTAGAAAACGCGCACAGCCTCGCACCAGATGCCGTATTGCAGGTGGTCACCAACGATTTCCATGCCCTGCGCACCGCATTGTGGGCCTGGCATTTGGGCATTGCAATAACCGTTCACTCCGCGCGCACGCCGTGGCTGTCGATGCCGCGCAATTACCTGCGCGAGCTTGCGGCGACCCCGCATTCCGCGGCGCGAATCCTGTGGCGGCGACTGCGGAGGTAACCGAGGCTATACCACTTTGAGTGCCTTACTGATCCCGCTTTGCAAGGTAGGCCGAGATTGCTTCATGGGGTGGGCAATGGCGCGCAGCCCCATATACGCAATCTGATCGGCGGCGCGATTGAGCGGATCTCCGGCATGCCCGAGTACCCTGCGGATGTCCACTTCGCAGGTGCCTTCAAGGTCGCCCCAGGCCTGTTGGAAACGGGAACGCGCGCCAGACGAGACACCGCGCCACCTGCGTCCAGACCGTGCCGCCTTGGAGCCCTTCTTGTGCAGGATATGGTTGACCGCGTCCAGTGCCGCGACGGAATCGGATTCGATCACGGCCTTCGTTGCACCTACCTTGAGCAGGTACTTTAACGCGAGCGTGAGCGCTTCAAGCTCCAGTTCGTCCGTGCTAGCTTTCGTCTCGCGGGTGCGCAGGCGGTAGTCMCCGTTTCCCGCCACGAAACACATTGAGCCCTTGAACACGGTATCGGAGGAGGCATCGGTGGCGATGCGCACCACCGCGCCCGCCGGCCACGACGTCGTGTGCGAGAAGTTGGGCCACCATTTCGCCTCTGGTGTTTCGACCTGGTTGGTTTCCTTCTTCTTCGGGGCCTCGCCCAGCTTGCGGGCCTTCCGTGCGGTCAAACCAGCTTGTTTGCGGCGTGCGGAGCTCGCGCTTGCCGATGCCCGATTCTCCCCCGCAAAGCTCCCCGTCACCGTATAGCCGCGCTTCTCGAGTGTCGCTCGCAGCGCATTTTGCCTACGCCCGGTGACAATCCAGGTGCGTCCATCTATTCCGTGCAAGGCCCGCTGTAGCTCGTTTACTGCAACTTTGACGATATCGCCTTTTTTGATCTGGCCTTTGCGCACGAAGCGTGCCTGCGGGGTGTTGACCGCGATGACCCACCCCTCGATAGTTCCGTCCTCCGCTGAGTCCCAGCGTTCATCCCACAACGCGATCGCCACATGCACCGGCGCAGACACCATGTTCTTGGTAATTTTGCGGGTGCCGTAGGTGCGCGATTGCGTGCCGGTGAGTGCTGAGAGCTCGAGGGGTTCCATTGGTACTAGTAAATCACGCCCCATTCCAGCTGTGAGCTGCACGCGCCTGATGTGGGCTCGATTCGTGAAGGTTCTCGATAGTTCTAGTACTCGTTGCGGCCAGTCTCGCAACAGTGCCACAAAAGAGCTGTGCAACGGATTGTTCAGGAAGCTGCGCAAAGGCCCCTTCAGGAAGCTCCGAAATGGGCTGTGCAAAGGCCCCTTCAGGTTGCTCCGCAACCGGTTGCTCAAAGGCCTCTTTAGGTTGCTCCGCAAAAGTGCAGGGTCCCATGCAACATTTGAAGAAGATTTGCGATATTTGAGGCGCTAGTTTGCTCAGTTATTGCAGTGGAGGATGACCATAGGAGGCTGACCATAGGAGGCTGACCCTCCAACCCCTGACTGAAAGCGGCCGACTACCTAGCCTTCCGCAACAGATGCTGGCCGTCCGCTCCGTGGACCGTCACCCGTTCGGTGCAGATTGCCGGCGGAGAGCTCAGAATGTGACCATTTGGAGCATCACGCCCGGCAGTTTCTCTAGGAAGCCGCGAAGATAAAGAGCATGTTAAATCATGAGTTAATTAATCTTCGTTACGCAGGTTCAACTAGTCCTTACTATCCCGCGCTGTACACGGGCGAATTAAAGCGAGTCGCTCCATGGATTGCAGTGAAAACAACGACGTGGGAAAGCTGGCCATGGCATAAGCAACAGCTTGCCCTTACTTTAGCGGCCGGCCTAAGTGCGCACCGAGCGTCATTGGTGGCTAAGTCGGCTGCGCGTATTTGGGGAATTTGGGTAATTCCGCGGAGAAATGAGGTCGTCGAACTCGCTTCACCTTCAGGAAGTATCCCACCGAAAACGCACTGGCCGCGAAAGTACTACCGAATGTCACGTATAGGGGAGACATCGGTGGAAAGGTCTGGGGTTCGGGTGACGAATCCGGCGCGGACGTGCTTGGATATCGCCAGGCTACATGGGTTTGCGGAGGGGCTTGTTGCGGTCGATTCCGCATTGCGTGCGGGCCTAGTTTCGGTAGAAGAACTAAAGGAAACCCGGGCAGTAATGGCTCGGATGAAGGGGCCTCTCCCCATGAAAATGGTGGTGGAGCATGCGTATGCCGGTTCTGAATCACCGTACGAGTCGCTGTTGCGGGCGTTAATTATTGAAAAGATTCCCTCGGCCACTGTGTACCCACAATTTCGCGTATTGGGAAAGTACCGGGCTGACTTATGCATCGATGGGTGGCTCATTATTGAGGTCGACGGGGATACCAAGTACGACGGTACTTATGGGAAAGCGCCGGAAACAGTGGTCAAGGAACAGATGCGCCGGCAACGAGAAATCGAAAACCAGCGATTTACGGTATTGAGGTTTGGGCCAAAAGAGCTGGTTAATGACCCGAATAGGGTCGTAGAGACAATAGTTGAATACCTGGGGCGAAAGACGGGAAAAGTAGCGTAGATCACCCCCGTGGTACCCCTAGCTATAGATGTTGTTGAACAACCTCCGTAATAGCAATTATGATGATGCGAATCACAATTAAGAGAGACCGGCGTCACGAAAGGTGAGACTAGTGAGTGCTGAAAAACAGGCTTCCGCCCCGTCACCGGCGGGGGCGGAGGCGGATGCGAAAACCCCGCCCAAGGGCATTGGCGCCATGGCGGGRGCCATGTTCCTCATGGCTACCTCGGCCMTTGGCCCGGGCTTTTTGACCCAGACTTCGGTCTTTACCGTCCAGATGGGCGCTTCTTTTGCCTTCGCTATCGCGCTGTCCATCTTGGTGGACATTGCCATCCAGCTCAATGTGTGGCGCGTGCTCTGCGTGACGGGAATGCGCGCCAATACCTTGGGCAATACCGTCCTGCCCGGTCTAGGTTGGGTGCTCGCCGGCTTCGTCTTTTTCGGCGGGGCGATTTTTAATATCGGTAATATCGCCGGCGCAGGCTTGGGCTTGAACGCGATGCTGGGCATCGATGCGCGCATCGGCGGCGTCATTGCGGCGGCGRTTGCGGKGTTTWTCTTCCTCTCCCSCCGCGCCGGAATGGCGCTGGACCGCCTCGTGGCCGCCCTGGGCGCGGTGATGATCCTGCTCATGTTGTACGTGGCCATCGTCAGCCAGCCGCCGGTAGGGGAGGCGCTGAAGAATACAGTCGCGCCGGGTGAAATCGATTTCTTCGTTATCACCACCATCATCGGCGGCACCGTCGGTGGCTATATCACTTTCGCCGGCGCGCACCGGTTGATCGATGCGGGCTTATCTGGCGTTGAAAACGTGAAGAACATTACGCGGACCTCCGTTAGCGGCATCATCGTCACCGGTATTATGCGCATGCTGCTCTTCTTGGCGGTATTGGGCGTGGTGACTACCGGCGTCACGCTAAAAGAAAATAATACTGCCGCCGATGCCTTCTACCACGCGGCCGGTGAATTCGGTCTCCGCGCATTCGGCATGGTGCTCTTTGCTGCGGGCCTATCTTCCGTCATCGGTGCCGCTTATACCTCGGTATCCTTCGTGACCACCCAGGAAACTTCGGCCCGGACTCGGAATATCTTCACCGTCATCTTCATTACGGTCTGTACGGTCATTTTTGTAATAATCAACTCCGCGCCGCAAAAGCTCTTGATCTTCGCCGGTGCGATTAACGGGCTCATCCTTCCCATCGGCTTCGCGCTGGTGATGTGGGTGGCTTGGCGCCGCAAGGATCTGCTGCAGGGCTATAAGTACCCAAAGTGGCTCCTAATCCTTGGCGGCCTGGCCTGGCTGCTTACCATCTTCATCGGCCTCCGAGCAGTCTCAGGAATCACAGCGATATGGGCATAATGCACACGCCAGAAGAGGTGCGCGAGTTCGCGCGCACCCACGAGATGACCACCACCGCCGCGCATGCGCGGGGATACATGCAGGCCAACCTGCTCTCGCTGCCCAGCGCATACGCCTTCGACTTCCTGCTTTTTGCCCAGCGCAATCCCAAGCCGTGCCCCATCGTCGGCGTGCTTGAGGCGGGACAGTACACCTCTGATCTCCTGCCTGGCGGCGATATCCGCACCGATATCCCGGCCTATCGCATCTTTGAGCATGGTGAGCACACGGCCACGCTTGCCGATGCCACCTCCTATTACACCCCCGACATGGTCAGCTTCCTTATCGGCTGCTCGTTTACCTTTGAAACGGCGCTGGTGGATGCGGGTATCGAGATCGCGCATATTAAGCAGCAGCGCAATGTGCCGATGTACCGGACGAATATCCCTACTACTCCTGCGGGCGTATTCTCCGGACCGATGGTGGTATCGATGCGCCCGATTCCGGCATCGCAGGTCTCCGATGCGGTGCGCATTACCTCTCGCTATCCGTCCGTGCATGGCGCTCCGGTGCACGTGGGGGATCCGGCGGCTATCGGTATTGCGGATTTAGCGCACCCGGACTTTGGTGATGCGGTGGACATTCCAGAAGGTTGCCTGCCCGTCTTTTGGGCGTGTGGGGTTACCCCGCAGGCCATCGTGATGGAATCAAAGCCAGATCTGGCTATTTCCCATGCCCCGGGCAAGATGCTGGTGACCAATGCCCGCGATGCGGAGTACCTCATCCCTTAGGTATTGACCCCGCCGCTTAATTAGTCCGTGAAGGATAAGATGGTATCGCAAGTTTCTAAGAGGCTATCGCGCAAGTGTGTGGTGGCCTCTTCGCGTTTTCCATCCGCGATGAGCGTGGCCACATCCACGTTGCCTTGAATGTGCTCGGCGTGCAGCTGTGGGTAGCGGGGGATGACCAATAAAAAGGTAAGCCGCATGCGCGCGAGCAGGTTGCTCATCTGCTCATCCAAGGTGGGGGAACCCAGCCCTGCCACCAGGGCTTGGTGGAAGCGCTGGTTAATGGAGGAGACTTCCTGGTGCTTATCGCGCCTCGCGCACTCGAAGGCGGAGGAGGCGAGGGAGATAAGCGAGGGGGCATCGGCAAACGCGCCCCAGCGCGCCGCGGCCGGCTCGATGGCGGCGCGGGCGGCGAATAAATCGCGGATATAGGCGGCATCCGGGGTGGCGATGAAGACGCCGCGGTGGGGGATGCGCTCGACCAGGCGCTCGGCGGCGAGCGTGGTGAAAGCCTCGCGGAGGGTATTGCGGGAGCAACCGAATTGCTCGGCCACCTTTACCTCGCTGAGCTGCTCGCCGGGCTGAAAATTGCCGGCCGACATCTCTTGGCGCAAAGCGGTGGCGACGGACTGGGAAAGCATGACCCTCACCTTACTGAATGGGTGAGGCGTCAACGGCCATTCCGTATGACTTAAAGATCTAAAAGTTCTAAAGAGGTGGCAAAGTTCTAAAGGATCTAAATGGAAGCTCTGGCATAGTGATTCTGGATAAGAATCCTTTTCGCCCCAGTTTCGGCGCGTCGCCGGTGCAGCTGGCCGGGCGCGAATTTGAAATTAGCTCGTTTAACTATGGGCTCGTGGGCGGCGTGGGCAGCATGCAGCGCGCCTTGCTGGTGTCCTGTTGACTGTCGATGAGGTGCAAGCGGCTTCCGTGGATGAGCTTGCACAGCTCGCAACCGCCATCCAGGATCTCATTCGCGACGAATACGATATCGCCTTCGCCGCCGCGGGATTGACGTTTGGGGTAGAAGAACTTTTGGAGCATGAGGGCACCACCTTTTTGCGCCGCGCTCAAAGGCTGGATTTGGGGCTGCTTGATGATGCCACCGTAGCCGATACCCTGCACAGCACCGCTACCGCGGCTGGGCGCGGTTTCAGCGAGCACGCTTTAAAAGAGGCGACCGCATTGGTGCAGGGCTATCCGTACCTATTGCAGCTGGTCGGCGCTTTGGCGTGGACCCGTGCGGTACTCGATGGGGCGGATGCCATCGAGGAGCGTCACGTGTCCTCCATTGCGCGCGAGATTCCAGCGCACATGGGCAACCAGGTGCACAGGATTGCGTTGAAGAATGTTCCTGACGCCCAGCGCGCTTTTCTCAACGCCATGGCGGAGCTGGAAACCGAACACGGCGCTGATATTCCCACCGGTGCCATCGCCGCGAGCCTGGGCAAGACTCCCAATGCCATTTTCATGGCCCGCAAGCTGCTTTTAGAACGCGATCTCATCGCTAGCCGCCGCTATGGAACCGTGCGTTTCCTCTTGCCCTACCTTGGCGAGTATTTGCACGGCTAGGCGCCCAGGTAGGTGCGCGGGCCCACCGGCAGGCAGCATGCGCTAGTCGATGGTCGCAATCACCGTCGCGGAATCCAGGCGGTCGCCCTCTTCAGCAAGGATCTTGATGGTGCCGCCGCGCGGGGCCTTGATGGCAGATTCCATCTTCATGGCCTCAACCGTGGCGATGGAATCTCCTTCGGAGACGCTATCGCCATCGGATACATTCCAGGCCACGAGGTTGGCCTCGAAGGGGGAGGTGACCGCGCTATCGTCGGTGGACTGCGCCCCGGCCGTCGAGGGAGCGGTGGCACCAGAACCATCCGCGGCGCCCGCGCCAGCGCCGGCACCGGCGCCTGCGAGGAAATCCATGGGCACGCCGATATTGACGAGCTTGCCGTCGATTTCTACCGCGACCGTCCGGCGCTTGGTGTAGATTGCCTCGACCTTGTCTACCTGGTTGGCGGCAGAGGGCCGGTAGTTGTGATCGAGCCAGTCAGTAAAGACACCGATGTCGCTGGCGCCGGCATCGGCCTCAGCGGAAGACGCGGTGCCAATAAGTGCTGGCTCGTCCATCATGTCGCGGTGGAAGGGCAGCACCGTGCGCACGCCGGAGACATCGAACTCGCGCAGCGCCTGCCGCGAACGGGCGAGGGCTACCTCGCGCGTGGGCCCCCAGACGATGAGCTTGGCGATGAGCGAGTCATAGTACGGCGGAATGATAGAACCCGAGCGGACAGCAGAATCGACGCGGATGCCGGGGCCGGTTGGCGGCTCGAAGGAGACGATGGTGCCGGGGCAGGGGGCAAAGCCGTTGAGGATGTCCTCGGCATTGATGCGGAACTCGAAGGCGTGGCCGGTGGAGGCTGGATCCTCAGCGATGGAAAGGGGCTCGCCCGCGGCGATGCGGAATTGCTCGGCGATGATATCGGTGCCGGTCACCACCTCGGTCACGGGGTGTTCGACCTGGACGCGGGTATTGACCTCCAAGAAGGAGATGGTGCCATCCTCGGAAACGATGTATTCCACGGTGCCGGCTCCGGTATAGCCCACGTGGGAGCAGATGGAGCGGGCACCTTCGATGATGCCGGTGCGCTGGGCATCGGAAAGCGCGGGCGCGGGGGCCTCCTCGATGAGCTTTTGGAAGCGGCGCTGGGTGGAGCAATCGCGGGTGCCCAGCACGCGGACGTTGCCGTGGGTATCCGCCAGGACCTGCGCTTCTACGTGGCGCGGGTGGGTAAGGAACTTCTCCACGTAGCACTCGGCGCGGCCGAATGCCTCCATGGCCTCGCGCCCGGCGGAGTTGAACGCGCCCTCGATCTCATCCATGGAATCCACGACCTTAAGGCCGCGCCCGCCGCCGCCATAAGCGGCCTTGATGGCAATCGGCAGGCCATGCTCCTCGGCAAAGGCGCGGGCCTCCTGCCAATCATCAATGGGATCGGAGGTGCCCGGAGCCAGGGGCGCGCCGACCTCCTCGGCAACGCGGCGGGCGGCAATCTTATCGCCCAAAAGCTCGATGGATTCCGGCGAGGGGCCGATCCAGATCATGCCGGCATCGGTGACGGTGCGGGCAAAGTCGGCGTTTTCGGAGAGGAAACCGTAACCCGGGTGGATGGCATCCGCACCGGCGCGCACGGCGATATCCAGCAGCGCCGGGATATTCATATAGGTATCGGCAGCGGTATTGCCGGGCAGCGCATAGGCTTCATCGGCAACCTGGGTGTGCAGGGCACCGGCGTCGGCCTCGGAATAAATGGCGACGGACTTAATGCCCAAGTCGCGGGCCACGCGGGCGATGCGCACGGCGATTTCGCCGCGGTTAGCAATGAGGACGGTTTTAATCTGCATTTTCTTCTCCAGTATTTAAAGCTTGGGGTGTCACGAGGCGGAAGGTCACGCGCGCGCCGGGCGGGAGCTGCGCGGCGATGTCGATATCTTCTTCCAACACGGTGGCGATGACGGGGTAGCCGCCGGTGACGGCGTGGTCACGCAGGAAAACCACCGGTTTGCCATTCGGCGGGATCTGGATGGAACCGGCCACCATTCCCTCAGAGGGGAGCTCGCCGTCTTTCACGCGCTGCACGGTGATATCGGAAGTCTCTGCGCTGTCTTTAGCCCCGGAAAGCCGCAGGCCAACGCGGTTGGAATCAGAGGAAACGACCCATTCGGTATCTAGGAAGGTGGAGATATTATCGCCAAACCAGTCATCGCGCGGGCCTAGCACGCAGCGCAGCGTCGCGCGCGTCTTGCCAGCGGAATCAGCGGATACGCGCAGGGGGTTGACCAATTGTGCATCCGTCATGCCGGTCGAGCGCGGCAGCACACCGATGACATCGCCAGTGGTGACGGGGTCGGGGCCGAGGCCGGAGAGGACATCGGTGGCAGAGGAGCCGAGCTCGGATTCGGCGATGATGCCGCCGCGAATGGCTACGTAGTTGCGCATGCCCACGGTTGCGGCACCGACCGTCACGGTCTGGCCGGCGGTAACGAGCACCGGGCGGGCGAGGTGCACGGGCATCTCACCCAGGCGGACGCGGGCGGTGGCGCCGGTAACGCAGATGACGGTATCGGTAAGCGCGCGCAGCTTGATGCCGCCGATATTTTCTAGCACCGTCGCGCCCCGCGGATTGCCCACGGCAACGTTCGCGGTTGCCGCGGCGGCGTGGTCGGCGGCACCGGACGGGGTCACGCCGAGGTCGCCCACACCGGGGCGGCCTAGGTCTTGATAAAGCGTGAGCAGGCCCGCATCGAGGACCTCCATGCGGGGCAGGCGGGCCGGCGAGCGCTTGGATTCCGCGCTGCGATCCACCAAGTCCGGCAGCTCGTCCACGGCGCGGTAGCGCACGCGGTCACCGGGCTGCACCAGCGCGGGCGGGTTCGCGTGCGAATCCCACATCGGGGTATTGGTGGTACCGAGCAGCTGCCAGCCGCCTGGCGAAACGCGCGGGTAGACCGCAGAGAATTCGCCCGCGATGCCCACGGCGCCAGCCGGAACGGCCGTGCGCGGATCGGAGCGGCGTGGCACGGCCTTGGCCTGGGCCGGATCGGAAGGCGCGCAGTAGGTAAAACCGGGGGCAAAACCACCAAAGGCGGCGGTCCATTCGGCAGAGGTATGCCAGTCAATCAAGGCCTCGCGCGACATGCCGAGGAGCTCGGCGGCGGCGTCGACGTCTTCGCCATCGTAAAGCACGTCGATGTCTACCGTGCGCGCTTCCTTCGCGGTAGCGGCGGCAGGGGAGAAGTCTGCCAGAAACTCTGCGGCCGCGCGCGCGGAATTAGGCGCCTCAAAGGTAATGAGCAACGTGGTGGCGGCGGCAATGCAATCCACCTGATTCTTCAGCGGTTTAGCGGACAGCGCCGCATGCCACGCCATGACCTGTTCAAGCCCGTCCAAATCAATGAGCAGGGCGCGGGTGCCAACGAAGTGAATATGCGGCATTAGATAAAGCTCCGAATGTCGATTCCTTCCGCGCTGAGGCGCTCGACCACACCGCGCAGCAGTTTCACGGAGCCCGGCGAGTCACCGTGGGTGCACACGGATTGGGCATCCACATCGAGCGTGGTGCCATCGATGGCGGTAATGGAGCCGGTTTGGGCGACTTCAAGCACGCGCTTGACGACATCCCCTTCATCCCCCATCACCGCATTGTCCTGCTTGCGTGAGACCAGCGTGCCATCCGGGTTGTAGTTGCGATCCGCGAAGGCCTCGCGGATGACGGTGAGGCCTTGCGATTCTGCGATATCGACCGCGAGGCCGCCCGGCAGCAGCATCACGGGGAGGTCACCGAAGGCCTTGATGCCTGCGATAACTCCCTTGGCTTGTGCTTCGTCTTTGACGATGGTGTTGTACATCGCGCCGTGCGGCTTCACATAAGACACCCGCGTGCCATTGGCGCGCGCCAGCGCATCGAGCGCACCAATTTGGTAGGTGACCTCGTCCGCGAGCTCCGCTGCATTGTAGTCGATGAAGCGGCGGCCAAAGCCGGCCGGATCGTTATAGCCCACGTGTGCTCCGACCGTGACTCCCGCACGCGCCGCAGCCTTCAGGGTCTGGGCAATGGAGTGCGGATCACCGGCGTGGAAGCCGGTGGCGACATTGGCGGAGGAGACCATCTCCAGCATCGCGGCATCATCGGCTACCGGGTTGCCGGCGGTGGTTTCACCCAAGTCCGCGTTGAGATCAATGTGGAGCGAAGCCATTCAACACCATCCTTAATTGTTGAACAATAAGTGTGGTTCCAAGTGTAACCCGTGCCACTGCCATTTGTGAAGGCGGTTACTCTTTGGGCGGAGTGGTGTCGATAGAACAGCTCCTCTCAGGAGCGGCCGTGGGCAAGGAAGAAAACTAAGACTCCACGGCGGCTTGGGGTTCGACCTGGAGGACAGAGGAGATGATCCCTTCTGCTTCTTCACAGGAGCTGGCCTCGTGCAGCTGGGCGCGGAAATCCTCCTTCATGATGGCGCGGGCGAGGGTGGACAGCAGCTTTAAGTGCTGTTTTCCGGCGTCATCGGGAACGGCGATAAGGAACGCTAAAGTCGTGGGCTCTTCGCCGCTTGCCCAGGTGATACCGCCCTCGGGAAGCCGGGCGAAGGCCAGAGTTGGTGCGGAAACTCCGGCGGAACGAGCGTGCGGGATGGCCACGCCGTGGCCCACGCCGGTGGAGTGTTGGGCCTCGCGGTTCAGGGCGGCATCGGCAACCGCGGCGGCGTCGTTAATGCGGCCATCGGCGGCGGCGAGGGAAACGAGCGACTTGATGACGTCCTTCGGATCGGAACCGAGCGGTTCATCGAGGCTGATAGTAGAGGTACCGAGAAGAGGGAGCACTGCGGGTGACTCCGTTTCCTTGTCTGTTTCCGGGGAGCGCTGTGTCAGGCGAATGAGCAGGAGCATGAGCGCGGCACACACGGCAACGCCGCAGAGCATGGACAGGAAGAACCACGCCACTTGATCCACCGCGCCGAGGACGGCGACGATGGGGCCACCGTGCATGACATGATCTTGGACCCCGAACGCGCCCGCCATCGCACCGGCGACGGCACCACCGGCGACGTTGGCCGGGATGACCTGCAGGGGACGCGCCGCCGCTAGGGGAATGGCGCCTTCGGTGATGCCGAAAAATCCCATGAATAGCGCGGCGATACCGGAATCCTTTTCCGCCTTATTGAACCAACCGCGGCGCAGGAGGGTGGACACGCCCACTGCGAGCGGCGGAACCGCAATCGCGGCGGCGGCCATACCCATCGGGGCTGCATTCCCCGCGGCGATCATGCCGCCGCCAAACAGGAAGGCTGTCTTATTGAAGGGCCCGCCCATATCGAAGGCGATCATCGCACCAATGATAAGACCCAGCACAATCGCAGACGAGCCCTGCAGCCCACCGAGGTATTCGGTCATGGCCTCGAAGGCGCTGGCAATCGGCGCGCCGATGAAATAGATGAAGGCCAAGCCCACTATCAGCGTGGTGAAAATCGGGATGACGATAATCGGCCAAATCGGCGCGATGAATTTGTGCACCGGAATCTTCTTGATTGCAAGGGCCACGTAGCCGGAGAGGATACCGGTGACGATACCTCCCAAGAATCCGGCTCCGGCCTCGGACCCGTACAGCGAACCGGTCGTGGCGATGAGCCCGGTGATAAGCCCTGGCGCTAACCCCGGCCTATCCGCGATGCCAACGGCAATGTAACCAGACAAGACCGGCACCATCAGCGAAAATGCCAGGCCACCAAGTTCATTGAGCGTATTCCAGAAGCTATCTTCAGGAATCGACAGCCCCTCCGGCGTGGGCGTGCCGCCCAAGGACAGCGCCACGGCGATGAGCAATCCGCCGGTAACCACGAAGGGAATCATGTGGGAAACGCCATTCATCAGCGCCTTGTACATGGTCTGCCCAATACCGCGCAGCCCAGCATCTCCCGCAGCGTCCTCCGCCTCGCTTTCCGATGCCCCGTTATCCTCACCCTTCCACGCTGCTGCCTCCAAGGACTTGGTTAACAGCCGCTCTGGGTGCTTGATGGCCTCGTCCACACCGGTTGCCACCAAGCGCTTGCCGTGGAATCGGTCCTTCGCGATGGTCGTATCGGCACCGATAACAATCGAATCGGCTTCCTCGATGTCTTGTGTACTGAAGTTGCCCTCCACGCCGATGGAACCGTGCGTTTCAATCTTGATGCGGTAGCCCAGCTTTTTGGCGGCGGCCTCCAAGTTCTCGGCGGCCATATAGGTATGGGCGATACCCGTTGGGCACGCCGTGATGGCGAGAATGAAAGGCGAAGAATCTGATGTGCTCATACTCTTATTAAAGGCACCCGTGTAAACGAGCACAAGGAAAAGGGGAGGTTCTTTGCGCAGAGTCCGCTGTATGGGGGCCTATGCGCGGGAGCCAATGCGCAGTGCCCGATGTACAACCTCTTCTGTGCAGGGTCTTATGCGCAACCTCCTATGCGCATCCTCCTCTGCGTCAATTGAAGGCGCGATGCGATTTTTGAGGGGCGACTTTGCTCAAAATGAGCATGGGACCTATAGCATCGCGGAGATCGAACGATTGTTGACCGGCGGTACCCTAGAAACAGAACCGAAACCGCCCGCATCTTGGGCACACGAATGAATCGTGCCCACTTGAACCGAAGAAAGCCGCATCGTGAGTACAGCATCGCCGGATAATATCCTGCTCTACCTGCCGAAAAAGCAGGAAGAGCAGATTCGGGAGATCTTTGCAGGTCTTGCCGAGCGCGGATTCCCCGTACAAAATCAGCGCCCGCATATTACGGTGACTTTCGCGCAGGAGATGGAGCCCCACGTTGTAGAGCTTGCCGCGGAGCTTTTACCGCCGGTCATTCCGGCGACGTTTCGGCGCGTGGGAAACGTCATCTTCGGCACGAAGAGGAAACGGACCGTGGCATGCTTATTAGAGACCAGCGATGAACTCGAAATGGCAGCGCGGAAGATTAGCGCCGCCAATCCTGAGGGCCGCGGTCCGCGCTGGACGCCGCACCTGACCATGGGCCTGCGCTTACCGCGCGAGGATGTGGGTGGCTATTTAACCGCGATGGATGAGCTGACGTCCTCGCATTTCAAGGAACTTAACGCAGTAGAAGCGGCGTATTGGCGCCCGCACACGCAAGAAAAGACGGTGCTAGCGGGAGGCTAGCCAGCGCGAAATCGATTTAACATATTGCGTATATACATCTAATACTCGCGGGATTGAATTGGAGACGATTCCCAAATCCACTTCAACGTATTGGTGAGTAATGACATTGCGCAAAGCCGCACTCTTATAGAAATCTTGCTCCAGGTCGGAGGGCAAAACGCCCGCGCGAATGAGATCTTCGAAACCGCGACGGCTATTAGAGTCCGCAACGTTTAAGGTCGTTGCCGCAATGTGTTGGTTAATATCCGTGGCAAGATCGATTACTTGCTGCAGCATGAAAAACACGGCATACATTTGTGAAAGGTCAGAGCGCAGTTCTTCCACGTCTGAATCCCGGTATTTTTCAAGTTCTCCAAGTATGCGCTGGAGGGAGACAAGCCTTTTGCGGATAGTGTCTGATTGAAAATCCCGTGGACTCATGACATTAAGCTCCTGAGCTCGAACTCGCGGCGGTACGCCGTATTGATGTACTCCCGTGCCGCCATCATTTGCAGCGTTCCATATTTGGTATTGGATGGATCGACCAAGAGGTCGCACTTTTGCAGAGCTTCATGCTGCGCCACCGTGTCCGCAGTATCCAGGCACATGAGATCGATGCCGTCGCCATAGCGGGAGTAAAACGCCGTGGCAACGTCGAGCACGTTCGGCCGGTCAGCTTTCGCACGCGAGAAATCGATCGAATAGGCAAGGTCAACATCATTCGCATTGGCGGCATTGACGTGCGCGCTGCCAAAAAGAACCAGCAGGTCAATGCCGGTATCCAAGCAGAATGACTCCAAGGACCCGTCATCGGCCTCGGCGCGCAACCGCGCGGCAAGCTGTGCTGGAGTGCTCATAACCATCACCTTACCAACGCCGTGAGCAGGCGGATGCACGAAGAATTGTACTGTGCCTAAAGCAGCGCCTGAATCTCGCGGGCGACGCGCAAAACGGTGAGGTCTTGGCCCGGCTTGCCGATGACCTGCACCGCATCACCCACCCCCGTGGTTTCCCTCGTGCGCAGCGGGATAGTGATCGCCGGCCAGCCCAAGACATTGAATGGCTCGGTCCAGCGGCGCAGGCTGCCAGCAGAATCCGCAGTATTTTCTGCAGTGATGTCGTCCCACCTGATGGGACCGGCGTCGAGGGTGGGGGCGAGGATGATGGGGGAGGCATCGACAAGCGTTAGTGCTTCCGTACGCAGTTGTTGTACCTGCTGCGCTGCAGCGTCGTATTCTGCCTGAGTAATATCCTGCCCGCCCAGGACGCGCTCCAAGATGACGCCCTGGTACTTATCCCGCTGATCGAGGTAGGGCTGGTGGACGGCGTAGGCCTCCTTGAGGCGCATCGGCGCGTAGAGCTTCGCGGTGGCAGCAATGGTGGATTCGAGCTGGGAGTAATCGAGGTCTTCTACGGCGGTGAACGTGGAATCCTGCAGCGCAGACAGCAGACCAGCAAAGCGCTCACCTTTGGTATTCAGCGCAGAGACATCGATGGTGGATACATTCTCGGCCGGCTCCGGTGTCTTATCCGCCGTTGCTAGCAGGGCCTGCTCGATGAGGTCGATGGAGCTGGCGAAGAATCCGATGCAATCGAAGCTTGGCGCGAAGGGGAAGACCCCATCGAGCGGGATCGTGCCGGTGGTTGGCTTAAATCCCAGCACGCCTTGGCTGGCGGCCGGGACACGCACAGAACCTGCGCTATCGGAACCCACCGTGAGATCGAGCGCTCCGCACGCAACCAGCGCCGCCGACCCAGAGCTGGATCCGCCGCCGCAGACCTGCGGATCACGCGGATTGATGACGCGGCCATACGCGGAGGCATCGCCCAAGATGCCATAGGAAAATTCCTGGAGGTTGGCCTTGGCCACGGGAATCGCGCCGGCATCCATTAGCCGCTGTGCCACCGTGGCATTCTGCGTTGGAGCCGGTCCCGTATCAACGTTGGTGCCACAGGTCGTTGGCACTCCGGCGATATCCACGATGTCTTTAAAGGCAACGGGTAATCCGTGCAGCGTAGGGGCAGTATCCACGGTGTCCTCATCAAAAGGGATGGTGGAAATTACCGCGTTAAACTCCTGCTGCGCGTGAGTCAGGCGGTCAGAAACTGTCGACATGGTGGGGCGAATTCCTTTCCACGACGGTTCATACCGTTTGCGGGGTGACTTGCTGCTTTCCAGGGTACAGCTGGTGAGCACGGAGGAAATGAAGCTGTGCCACACGATGAAACCGTGGCGGTCTTCACCGACCAAAAGTAGGCTCGAGACATGACGCGAAAAATTATTCTGGATTGCGACCCTGGCCACGATGATGCGGTAGCCCTGCTCTTGGCCATGGGAAACCCCAACATCGATCTGCTGGGCATTACCACTGTCGGCGGCAACCAGACCTTGGACAAGGTTGCCCGCAATGCCCTCGTGGTCAAGGAAATTGCCGGCCACCCAGAGATTCCTGTCTACGCCGGTTGCGATCGCCCGCTCGTGCGCCCCGTAGAAGTCGCTGAGGCGATCCACGGCTCCACCGGCATGGACGTCAACGGCGTCGATCTTCCGGAGCCCAGCACCGCGCTTGCCGATGCCCACGCCATCGACTTCATCATCGACACCGTCATGTCCCACGAACCCGGCACCATTACCTTGGTCCCAACGGGGCCGTTGACCAATATCGCTATGGCGGCGCGTAAAGAACCGCGCATCGTCGAGCGCGTCAAAGAGGTCGTGCTCATGGGCGGCGGCTACCACGAGGGCAATTGGTCCCCAGTCGCCGAATTCAATATCAAGATCGATCCTGAGGCAGCACATATCGTCTTCGAAGAGCCGTGGCTGGTCACCATGGTCGGGCTCGACCTTACCCACCAAGCACTAGCAACAGCCGAGGTCGAAGCTGCAATTAAGGCGTTGAATACACCCGTCTCGGACTTTGTTGTCGGACTCTTCGGTTTCTTCCGCGAGGCGTATCAGCAAAACCAAGGCTTTACGGATCCCCCGGTGCACGATCCGTGTACGGTGGCTTACCTCATCGATCCGAGCATCGTACAAACCCGCAAAGCSCCCGTCCATGTCGAGCTBGCCGGCSCMCTYMCCMCCGGCATGMCCGTGACTGACTTACGTRAMCCCGCCGATGACAGCTGCCATACCCAAGTCGCTACCAAGTTGGATCACGCGGGGTTCTGGCGCTTGGTTACTGACGCGTTAAAGAACCTGGCCTAAAAGTGAGCCATTAGCCCTGTTACAGCCGCTGTATTGCTAATTGCAGGGCATATCACGGCTGTTTGGGGCTCTGTAAAAGTCCTCATGGGTTTTATGAAAACTCGCTCAATCGGTGAATTAGCTCAGCGATTGAGCCGTTAATTATTTCTTGGTGGAGATAACTTCCACCAAGCATTTGAGACACTTTGATGTGCTGAGTGAGTACAGCTAGGACTTGGTCGTCGCTCATTTCAGGGATCGCGGTGGACGAAATGAATTCCGCGAGCTCTTTACCGCCAAATAATGCTTGGGGGTCTGTGACACTAAAGTATTCAAAGTCCTTAATGAACTCACTGCGAAGTGACTCGGTACTCTGGGGCGTACCCTTTAGCTCTTGTGCTTCAACCAGTTGATCATAGAACTTAGTGAGCTCTGCATACTTGCCTGAAGTGTCGCTGCTATCTTGGTCTCCTGTGTCATCTGTCCGACCTGTTTTGGATACAGGGAAGGTGAATACAAGATCTTCTGGATCTAAGTCGAGATATTCGAAAAGGCTTCGAAGGAACCAGATTTTGGCAGAAGTGTTGTTGCCAACCTGAACATAAAGGCCTTCCTCAATCTTTCGGAAAGACCCAGTTTTTTCGGTGGTAGGCTTTTTAGACCGAAGGAATTTCGAAGATTCTGCGAAAGAAAGAATTTCAGTCCGGTGCTCGTGAAGTAAATACTTCAGTACTGCTTCGACCATGTCAGCCCACGATTTAGTGGTCTTTCTAAAGTCGCCGAATTCAAATCCGCTAATTTTTCGACCACTGAATTCTTCGCTTTCACCCATCGGCTCCTTTGGGAGTACTGCCTCTGGCGGTGCGAAGTTGGTTGACTTAGTTTCCCAGAAATCTAATGCTTTATCGGTAAGGACCTCGTTTCTCTTTTCAATCTGGGGTAAGGACCAGCGATCGGATTCCCGCAGGAGCTCATTGAGGCGATACGGCGAGCTGTCGAAGCCGTTCTCCATGGTTTTCTTGATGGTAAATGGAGAATTCGAGTAGGAAGAGTTGTAGCCGGTGACCGTGAGATTGCCAATTCGGTTTAACCATGACTCGTGAATTTCTTCGGCCCTGTCACCGAGCTCCTGGCGCCAAGCATCAGTAAGGGTCTGGGGCATGATGTGCTCGATGGAAATCCTATTTTCAGCAAGCGCCTTGGAGACATCGCGAATATCCTTTGAATCACCGTTTTCCAGGCAATTGAAAAGGTACTGCCGCCAGTATGCCCGAATGTTGTAGAAGTCTTTGGTGGCAAAGGCTTCCTTGAACTCAGCATCGGTGGGGAAACGACCGCTGCCTGAACGCCTGTTGATCTGATAGATGACGATTGGGGCGAATGGGGTGCCGTCTGAGTGAAGCTTACTGACCTCCGCGTACATAGTCGCGAAGATTTTATTGAGTGAGTTGGTAGCGATGCCGGTGACAAATCGGCGGACGATATAGGACTCGATGGTGAGCAACACTTCGAGGAAGTCCTCAGGCGTCGTCTTGGATTCGTGGACATCGCGAAGAAGCGGCATAAGGAATGGTAGAACCACAGCGCCCATAAATTCGTTCATGCGCTTTAGCTGCGTGTCTATTTCAGGATAACCGGTATCGGATTCGCGTATTTCACGGAAATACTTGGAATAGGCGTATAAATCATCCAAGAGCTCTGGCATATTCGTCTTGCGCTTGGAAGCGAAAGATTTGAATGCCTCATAAACGTCTTGTTCGCGTGGGGTCTTGGTGGTGTACGTAGTGAGATACCAGCGAATGAAAGAGTCGGTCTGAAAGTTGCAGTTGTCTTCAATCGGATTCCAGCGTTCGTTATATAACCTTTCCTGTTGCGTAGAGTCCAAGCCCATGAGGACAAAGTTGCGAATTTTGTCAGCTTCTTTAAGTTCCAAACCGGTGGAGTTTAAGCTTTCGAAGATGCGCTGGGGCTCGTCGTATTCCTCCAAATCCAAGTGCATTACTTCGAGGCGGCAGATCGCTTTCCAAACCTGGTCAGCGTCTAAAGGGGTAGAACGCAGCTTTTCTCGGAAGAAACGGTAGTTAGACGTTACATTCGATGAGTTGATGAATTCACTTTCAGGACCAAATAGTTTCTGATAAGCATTGTCATCGTCTTTTACAGGCTTAAGCTTGAAACGCGGGTTCTCCTTGTTGTGGCCGATTCGCAGGTAGTCAGAAATAATTTTCTCAGCAAGCGAGGGATCTTCACTCTGGATTTCGCCATCTCGGAGGGCATGAGCGAAAGCAAGCATGAGGATGCTGACGGTGGTAAGCCTCTGTTGGCCATCGATGACAATCCAATTCCAGGAATCTTGGTTCTTCCCGACTACCGCGCCGAAGAAGTGTTTCTTTCGGTCGCTAAGGATTATTTCCTCGAGATCGTCAAAAAGCCGGGCACATTGTTTGTGCTGCCAGTCGTAATTGCGCTGGTATACGGGGATGAGGAGACGGCGATTATTGCCATCATAAAGCGTATAGATTTCGCGGATGCTGCCGCGCATGGGAGACCTTTCGCGAGAAGGAAATTAGGAGGACAAGGCTATATTAGGTCAAGTCCGGTGGAGTGGTGTATCTGTCCTTTCTGAATCTGTGAATCGGGTGACAGTGTTGGGGTCCGGCTCAGGGTTGATGTCGGTTCATTAGGAGGCTGCTCCTCCTCGAGATTTGCATCCGCAAATTCACAGTTCGGGGCTGGTAACTCGATGCGGATAAAATGAATGGGAATAACCCCAACCCAAGGAGCCACCATGAACCAGAACAAATTCCGTCATGTCGTCGTCATGGGAGTCTCTGGCTCTGGCAAGACAACGGTGGGGGAGGCCCTGTCGCCGCTGGTTGGGCTAGAGTACCGCGACGGCGATGATATGCATCCGCAGGCGAATATCGACAAGATGGCCGCTGGGGCGCCGCTGAATGATGAGGACCGCGAGCCGTGGCTGAGGCAGATCGGTCAGTGGCTAGCGGAAAGACCAGAAGGCGCGATGGTGGGGTGTAGCGCGCTGAAGCGAAAATACCGGGACCTGATTCGGGAGTACTGCCCTGGCGTGGCGTTTGTGCATGTACACGGTGACTTTGATGTGTTGTATGAGCGGATGCAACACCGGCCGGGACACTTCATGCCAGCGTCGTTGTTGCAATCGCAATTCGATACCTTGGAGCCACTGGAAGAAGATGAAACTGGCCGCGTCTTCGATGTGACGCGGCCAGTAGAAGAGATTGCTAAAGACGCTACTGCCTGGATAAAGGCTGGCTCCTAAAAGACTGCAGCCGCACCGTAGAGGACGAGCACGAGTGCGAAGCCGATGACGGAGATGAGCATCTGATTAACGGTCCACGTCTTCAGAGTTGTCATCGTGTCCATGCCCATCAGGCGGCCTACGAGCCAGAAGCCGGAATCGTTGACGTGGGAGCCGAAGACCGAACCGGCGGCTGTGGCCACAACGATGAGTGCGAGTTGGAGCTCGTTGAAACCGCCAGCTTCCACGGCGGGGACCATGAGGGCAGCGGCCGTGGTGAGGGCTACGGTGGCTGAACCTTGTGCCAAACGGAGGGCTACGGCGATGAGATAGCAGGCCAGGATGACAGGGATGCCGAGGCCGGAGAGGGAATCGGCAAGCGCATCGCCAATGCCGGAAGTGCGGAGCACGCCGCCGAACATGCCGCCCGCGCCGGTGATGAGCACGACGGAACAGATAGGGCCAAGCGAGGAGTCAACGAGCTTTTCCAGCGCCGTCTTTTCCACGCCGCGGCGCAGACCGAGGACTACCAGTGCGATAAGCACCGTAATCAGCAATGCGATTGGAGTTTGGCCGAGCATGACGAAGAACCTGACCCACGTGGCATCGGCGTCGATGGTGCCGTAGGAAGCTAGGGCGTTGAGCCCGGTATTGAAGAAAATGAGCACCATCGGGATGAGCAAAATGGAAATTACTGTGGTGGCGGAGGCAGGTTTTAAGGGTTGTTCTTCTTCATTAACGATGGGCCCGGCGATGGCGTCAGTGACCTTGAAAGGGAACTTCTTTCCAGCAAAAAGGCCGAAGCGGTAGCCGGAGATATACCAGGTAGGCAGAGCCAGTAACAGGCCGACGAGCAGCACCAAGCCGAGGTCGGCGCCGTAGAATTCACTGGCGGCGACAGGACCGGGGTGCGGTGGCATGTAGACATGCATGACAGAGAATGCGCCGGCGGCCGGCAGGCCAAAGGCAAGGACCGGGCCATTCAAGCGGCGGGCGACGGCAAAGATAACCGGAAGCATCACGATAAGCCCAGCATCGAAGAAGATTGGAAAGCCCATAATCAGCGAGGCGATGCCGAGTGCAAGGGGTGCTTTATTTTCGCCGAAGCGGCGAACCATGGCGTCGGCAAGCGACTGGGCACCGCCGGAAGCCTCCACGAGCCGGCCGATCATGGCGCCGAGGCCCACCAGAAGCGCCACCGAGCCAAGGGTGGAGCTGAAACTTTCCGTCATCGTAGGGACGATGCCTTCCAGTGGTATGCCAGATGCAAGTGCTGTCAGCGCGGAGACCACCAGCAGAGTGAGAAAAGCGTGGAGCTTGAAATATATGACCAGTACCAAAATCACAGCGACCGCAGCGACCGCAATCCCCAGCAGCGGACCAGTGGACAATGTGGGTTCCCACGTCTCCATAGAAAAGGCTCCTTTTCTTGTGCAAACCTTTGAATATGGGCAACGTTAGCAGTAGCTCTGCTAGCCGATGCCCACATTCACCAACGCGGCTTATCTACCGCCCCGAAACTGGGCATATAAAAATCCCCTGATTCTCGTTGAGAACCAAGGGGGAGCAGAGGCGAGCTTAGTCGAACTGGCCTTGGATAATGGCGGCCGCATCAAGCGGCGTTACGTGATAGGAGATCGGGTTCTGGTTGGAACCTGCCATAAGTGCGCCGGCGCAGGAGTGTCCCGCGCCCATCATGTGGCCTAGCTCGTGAGCGATGGTGCCTTGGAGAGCCTCAGGGTAAGTAGCATTGGGCATCTTGATGGAGACTAATTTGTGATCCGGGTAAGCCGAGCCTTGGACGTAGCCGCGAGGATCTGGATTGTAGATGATGGAAATGGTGTCATCATCAGCTTCGGAAGGCTTTACTTCCTTAAGGGAAGCCTTCCCCTCGAGAGCCTCGTTCCACTCGGCAACGGCGGCGTCTAGCTGCTTGCGGTAGGGGAAGTTATCCGCCACTTTGTACTTCAGTACGCCATCGCTGAAATAAGGTTTTACAGAGTCCTCATCGTGGAGGATGGAAGGATCTGGGACCGGTTTCCCTTCGTTAGCCAGTTTGGTGATGGCCTTGCAGGTTCCAGGATCGATGATGGAACGTACTGGGTCGCTCTTTGCGTTCGCGGCCGGCGCGGCGATAGTACCGAGTATGGCGGTGGKGGSRAGGGSGGKGRCAGATAGCTTCTTCAGAGAGCGCATCGGCAGTTAGTGACCTTTCGATTGGSTTATCGTTCGTGGAGTGCAGTTTGCCTTAGCAATATCCGCGGAAAAGAATTGCGTGGATGCCTCAGGCAAGCGAGTAATAATCAATTTTTACTACACCGGCCAAAGTAGAAATTTACATTGTTAACTTCGCTTTGTCGACTCTAATTTAGACGCTCACCAGTAGTAGAGCTAAATAGGTGGACACGGTCAGGATCGGGAGAGACGTGGAAAGTATCACCAATTGCGTAATCACAGCGAGCGCTTACCAACATGCCAGTTTGTCCGCCCATTCGGGTCGTCGACTGCAGATCTTCGCCGGAGTCCGCTAAGTCACCATAGAGGTAGGTTTGATTGCCTAGTTCTTCAACGTGTTTAACGGTGAATTCCGCACCTTCCTCTGTGTGCACCCAATCTTCGGGGCGAACGCCAACGGTAACGGATTTCCCACCATCGAAGTCGTAATTCGCCAAGTTGATGCGAGTCGACCCCAGGGTGAGCCGGCTAGAGGTGTGTGCGAGGTCGTAGATATTCATGGCAGGGGAGCCGATGAACCCAGCAACGAAGACGTTCTGGGGGCGGTCGTAGATTTCACGAGTGGTATCTACTTGTTGTAGGACACCTGCATTAAGCACCGCGACGCGGTCACCCATGGTCATTGCTTCGGTTTGGTCGTGGGTCACGTACACCGTGGTAGTGCCAAGGCGGCGTTGCAAATTCGAAATCTGCGCGCGGGTGGATACGCGCAGTTTTGCATCCAAGTTGGACAATGGTTCGTCCATGCAGAATACAGCTGGTTCGCGCACGATGGCGCGGCCCATCGCTACGCGCTGGCGCTGGCCGCCTGACAGATTCGCGGGCTTCCGGTCAAGCAAATCCTCCATCTGCAAAATTTTGGCGGCTTCTTGTACCCGTGTCTTAATCTGGTCCTTGGGTACTTTCCGGTTTTCCAAGGCGAAAGACATATTTTGTGCGACCGACATATTCGGGTACAGGGCGTAGTTTTGAAAGACCATGGCTACGTCACGATCTGATGGGCTGACTCCAGTGACGTCTTTTCCGCCGATCCGAATGGAACCTCGGTCTGTCGGCTCAAGGCCAGCGAGCATTCGTAGGCTGGTGGATTTTCCGCAGCCAGAAGGCCCGACGAGGACCAAAAACTCGCCATCGGAAATATCTAGATTAAGACGGTCAACTGCGGGGCGCTCCGCGTCTTTGGAATAGATGCGGCTTGCACCATCAAATGTGACAGTAGCCATGGTGTTACCTTTCAGATACTAAGGAAAATTGGCAAGATTAGCCGTTAATGACGGGCTTTACCTGGTTGTCATAAATGGATTGCAGAGTCTTTTCTAGATCCGTAAGCACCTTGGTGACATCGTCGCGGTTGGTGACGATCTTCTCAAAGGCACCACCAATCTCCTGATCTGCACCAGGGAGGAATACACGGGCGTTGTCCTGTGGGCGAGTTTCTGGAAGCTGCTTGATAGCAGTCTCGAAATTCGGGTTCTCTTCCATGAATTTCTTCTGATCCTCGTTGTCGGCAGCAGAAGAGCGGACTGGCATATAACCCACATTTTGGGACCAATACGAGGTGTTTTCCTCGTTCGTGATGAAATCAATCAGCTTGATGGCTGCCACCTGGCGGTTCTTGCTAATACCGGAAGGAATGGCGAGGCCTGCACCTCCGGTGGGGCAAGCGCCGTCTCCCTTTGGATTGGGAAGGAATGCGGTTCCTAACTCGAAGTCAGCGGTATCAGAGATACCTGCGAGATCGCCTGTGGATAGGACAGTGGCTGCAGCGCGTCCGGTGCCGAATTCCATAGCCATGTCATTGCCCATGTAGGAGTAGCCATTCTTGCTATCGGTAACATCCTTGAGCCATTCCACAGCTTCGATGGTTTTGTCATCAGTGAACTTCAAATCCCATTCATCGGAGTAGGCACCGCCCTTAGACCACAAGGGGCCTTGGAAAATCCATCCCAAGTAGCCGACTGCATCGCCCCAGCCAAAGGGCTTCATCTTAGAATCCGCGCTGGCGAGCTTTTTAGACCACTCATCCATTTCGTCCCAAGACTCCGGTCCACGGTCTGGCAAGCCAGCCTTCTTCCATGCGTCCTTGTTGTAGTAGAACAGGGGAGTTGACCGGGCAAAGGGAAGCGCGAAGTGGCCGCCGTCGTAGTTATAGTCCTCATAGAGCGGCTGGACATAGGTCGAGAGGTCAATATCGGCTTCTTTGGCTAGATCATCAACATTGGCAATCTGCCCATTGATAGCGAAGTTGTACCACCACACATCAGACAGAACCACGATGTCTGGAAGATCAGAGCCGGTAAGTGCAGCATTAAACTTTTGCGCTGCCTCTTCGTAGTTCTTTCCAGCGTCAACAAGGGTGACCTTGATGTCAGGGTTTTCCTTCTCGAAGCGAGAGATGATTTCCTTTTCGATGTCCTTTGAGGAAGCCGGGTGGTTGGACCACCACGTCAATTCCGTGACCTCGCCACCATCGCCACCGTCGCTACTGCCCTGGGAACTGGTAGATGAGGTGCCAGCACAAGCGGCAAGAAATGAAGCGGTAGAAGCAGTGGAGGCTAGCGCGAGAAACTTACGGCGAAGCATGGGTATCTCCTTAAATTGAAGTCAGATTGAGAAGAATAGGGCGACAACGGCGAGCGTGATAAGGATAGAAGCCTTCTAACCTTTTACGGCGCCAGTGGTGAGACCTTGAATCATGTATTTCTGCAGGCCAAGGAAAATGACGACCATCGGGAGAATGGTTAGAACGGTTGCGGCCATTACTGGTCCCCAGTTAGTAACGCCATCGTTGTTTTGCAGCATGGTCAGACCCACCTGCAGGGGAGCAACCCGTTCTGTATCCGCCATCAGGAATGGCCACAAGTAGGTATTCCATTCGTTTACTAGGGTGATCACGGAAAAAGCTGTCAATGTTGGCCAAGAAACGGGAAGAAGCACCTTGGTGAGCAAGCGAATGGGGCCGGCGCCGTCCATGCGAGCAGCTTCCACAAGCTCATAAGGCAAGGACAGGAAGTGATTGCGCATGAGGAAGGTGCCGAATGCAACACCAGCCAGCGGGACGATGATGCCTACAAAGGTATTACGCCAGCCCAAGGAATTGACCAAGGCGTAGTTGGAAATCACCGTGATTTCTGCGGGGACCATCAGGGAAGAAATCACCACGATGAACACTAGATTGCGTCCTGGGAAGCGAAGGATAGATAACGCGTAGGCGGAGACGACACCAAGCACAATCTTTATAGCGGATAGCACCGCGGTAATGAAGACTGAGTTACGCAGGTAGGTCCAGAAAGGGACGCGCGTTGTGGCATCTGCGTAATTTTTGGTTTCCCACGTCGGCGGTAGCCAGTTAACTGGGTCGGTGTAAATATCACCTCTGGCCTTGAATGAGGTCATTAAGATCCAGAACAACGGCAGTCCCACGAGTAGGAGGACGAGGATAATTCCTACGTACCCACCGATGAGTTTGGCACGCCTTGCTACAGGGGAAGAGTCTGTGATCATGTGAAGATTTGAATCAGCCATAGGGTGGGTTAACCTCGCTTATCCATGATGCGGACCTGAATCAACGTAACGACGAGCAGGATGAGGAATAGGATTGTCGCAGCAGTGGCGCCGTAACCAGCACGGAAGTTGACAAAGGTTTCGTTATAAATCTGAAAAACCAGGGTCTGGGTGCCGTTTCCTTGAGGGCCGCCCCGGGTCATGACGTTGATGATGTCGAAGACCTGCACAGAGTTGAGCAGTACCGTAATGGAAAGGAAGAAGGTGGTATTGCGCAGTTGCGGCATTGTCACGCGCCAGAATTTGCGCCAACGGCCTGTTCCATCAATGGCGGCAGCTTCGTCTAATTCCTTATCTAGGCCCTGTAGGGCAGCCAAGTAGATGACAAACGTATAACCCAAGTTCTTCCACACGAATGTAAATGTCACCATGAACAACGCCCAGCCAGGCACGGCATAAAAGTTTGGAGAACTAATGCCAAACCATCCGAGGATTTCTTGAATCAACCCAAAGTTGGGGTCGAATACGAACTGGAAGGCGATACCGATTGCGGCACCGGAGATGGCGTAGGGCGCGAAGACCACCGAGCGTGCGAAGTTGCGGCCTCTGATCTTTTGATTGAGAAGTAGCGCAAGCGCGAGCCCAATAACCATGGAGCCGATGACCGTGAAAAAGGTGAAAATGACGGTATTAAAGACGATCGTCTTTGTATCGTCGCGCGTGAACCACTCCACGTAATTATCAAAACCAACAAAAGTGGAGCTTGAACTAGAAATATTCCAGTTAAAAAAGGAAAGCCGAATATTATCCAGTAGTGGCCGGTAGGTAAAAATGGCCAGCAAGATGAGGTTGGGCGCCAAAAGCGCGGCAGCCAGCAACCATTCCTTATGTCGGCTCTTTGTAGCCTTTCGCACGAGCTCCGATGAATTATCGTTGCTCGGGCCGGTGGCCGTGGCAGTCGCGATGCCGTTCTTAGCGTCGGCGTGGTCATCCCTGAGAGTCACCCAGCCAACGTAAACCGCGTAGATTACGGGGTGTTTCACATAATGGAAACTTTTGATGAATTTAAAACGTCGAGTCCGTAAAGGCTAGGGGGCTATTGCGAACTCTATTGAAAACAACTCCAGCGCCCGGGCCTCAGTGAAGGGCCGCAGGGCGCTGGAGCTGGTTCTCTCTATCTCTCTTGCGCTCTCTCGAACGCTAAGAAAAGTATGGCGCTA
The DNA here is from genome assembly GCF_030515985.1 of Corynebacterium accolens. The sequence goes on from NZ_CP100376.1 coordinate 1,278,431, forward strand.
GACCCTGTTATGGGCATTGAAGAAAGCTGAAATTTTCCTGGAAGTTAGTGGAGGGTAAGAAGGCCGCGAGGGAGGCGCACGGTGCGCTAGTCTGGGAGGTAGAAGAAACAGCCAAAATGTGGGTGGAAGCTGGGGCAATGGCCGCCGAGAAGTGGCCTGGATCGCAGCTTTCCCGCGAGGTAGAGGTGGAAGATTTGTCGTCGCAGTATGATCCGAATTTTCACCGGCAGATGGGCGTGGAAGCTGACGTCGTCTTGCGCGTCGGAATGATGCTGATGGGGGCGGGCACATCGGGCTATCGCGTCCTGCGCGGTATGAAGCGCAGCGCCCGGGCACTGGGATTTGATTATTTGGACGCAAACGTGGGCCTGACGCAGATTACCTGTACTTTTCACCGGGGCGATTCCTTTCGCACGGTGATTGCGCGCACGCATTCGCCGGCCGTTGATGCTTCCCGCATTGAGGCATTGGAGGACCTCACCCATAACCACTTGTATTCCGGCATTACCGCGGAAGAGCTTGCGGGGATGCTCGATTCCATAGAAAGCGATGTGAAAAAGCGCTGGAGCGTGTGGGTCCTATCCACGGCGGCCGCGGTCGCGTGCGCGGCGTTCGCTTACCTGAATTTCTTCCCAGTGCAAGCGGTAGGGCTCGTGGCGCTGGCGGCATTCGTGGGGCAATTTGTACGCTATGAGGTGCTTCACCAGCACGTGCACCAAATTGGCGGGATCATCGCTGGTGGCGCGGCAGCCAGCATCACCTTCTTTATCCTCATTGAGCTCCTCGGATTTGCTGGGGTGGTGGAGCCGAGCGAGCTGTCCTCAGGCTATGTCGCAGCGGTACTCTTTTTGATCCCGGGGTTCCCGCTCTTTTCGGCGCTGATCGATATTGCGCGCTTTGATTTTGATGCGGGCATCGCCAGGCTGGGCTATGCGTTCACGGTCATCTTTACCGCTACGTTTACCGTCTCCATGGTCAGTTGGCTAACGGATCTCAGCCCAGATCCGCCGGTTCCCGCCCCGGATACGCGGTGGTACCTGCTGGCGTTTGTTGCCAGTTTCTTCGGCATCGCGGGCTTTGCCTTCCTCTTTAATTCCTCGCGCCGCATGGTGCTGGTGGCTGCAAGTGTGGGAACCGTGGCCAACGCGGTGCGCCTTGGCCTCCTTGAGCTGGGCACGACCATCTACTTTGCAGCGTTTATCGGCGGGCTCMTTATCGGGCTCTTKGGCGCGGKGGSCTCGCMAAARGCGCGGKTGCCGCGCMTTACCACCMCCSYGCCGGCCGCCGTCATCATGATCCCTGGGGTGACGATGTTCCGCGCGGTCTACTACCTCAATGATGGCCAGATGGATCAGGCGGTGGCGAATGTAGCCACGGGCTTGATGGTGGTAGGCGCCATCGGTGCTGGGATGGTATTTGCCCGGCTGCTGACGGACCGCGATTGGGCGCTGGGACGCCTTATTGATTTCGATAAGGAAATCCCGCGGAAAAAGCCCTCTTAGTTCGGGTGGTCTAGCAGTGGGGCGGCCAGAGGCAGCAGGCAGTAGCGGCACCCCACAACGCAGAACCAGTAAAACGCCAGCGGCACCCGGTTCCTTTCGGTTCCGAGTGCCGCTGGCGTCTCTCTCTACAAGGGTGTTTCCATGTATCGGTTTTCACCGCCCTCTGGAAACTGAGGGGTTCTCTCTATCTCTCTCGTATGCGCTCTCTCAAACGCATGATTTAAGTATGGGGCACGCGGCTGAGCTCACCATGGAATCTGCCTGAAAGGTTGCTGCTAAGTGCTGTGAGTTGGGTGGGGAAGGGAGGCATCGGCAAGCAAAGCTTGTAGGCGAGGCTATAAAGGCATATAAAAGTGACATAAACCATAGTAAATTCTGTAGGCTCGTTGCTATGGGTGCAGACTATGCTGCGCCATTTTTGCGAAAAGCTCAACAGAAACGAGGTGAGGAGCATGGCTCCTCTGATAGCCCCACCGCCAGCGAGTGACGAATCTGCCCCAACGGATGTGGACGTTCCTGGCACTTCACACGAACAGCGCGCTTCCGCTATCAAGGCCGCATTCATCGGCACGTTTATTGAGTGGTTCGATTATGCGGCCTATATCTATATGTCCGCGATTATCTCGCGTGTCTTCTTCCCAGAAATGGAAGGCCGCCGCGCGCTGATTTTGACCTTCGCGCTCTTCGCGCTGTCATTCCTGGTGCGCCCCATCGGTGGAATCGTCTGGGGCCATATTGGTGATAAGCACGGCCGCATCCACACGTTGACCTATTCCATCGTGCTGATGTCGCTGGCGACCGCCTGCATCGGCCTATTGCCTGGGTATGCCACCATCGGCTTTGCCGCCACGCTCTTGCTCCTTATGTGCCGCATGGTGCAAGGCTTTTCCGCCGCCGGTGAATATGCCGGCGCCGCCACCCACCTGGCTGAGATTGCCCCACCTGGAAAACGCGGGATTTATGCCGCGGTGGTGCCCTCGGCCACCGCATCCGGGCTGCTCTTGGGCTCGCTCATCGCGGCTTTTCTTACCGGCGTGCTTGATGATGGTGCCCTGCATTCCTGGGGCTGGCGCGTGCCCTTCCTGGTAGCGCTGCCGCTGGGCCTGTACGGCTTGTGGATCCGCCGCCACACGGAGGACTCCAACCGCTTTGAAAAGCACGCGGACACCGAGCTTTCGCCCCTGCGACAGGTGCTGAAATACCCCAAGGCCCTGGCTATTGCCTTTGCCGGCGCGGTGCTCAACGCGATTGGCTTCTACGTCATCTTGACCTACCTGCCCACCTATCTTTCAGAGGAGCTGGGCATGGCAGAAACCCCGGCGTTTATCGCGTCCTCGGTGGCCTCCGCGTTCTACGTGGGGTTTGCGCTACTTACCGGCCTGCTCTCTGATCGCCTGGGCCGGCGGACTACCATGCTGTGCGCCGCGCTCTTTATGGGCCTTGCCATCATTCCAGCATTCATGCTTCTCGATGGCGCAGGCATCCTGCTCGTCATCATCATTCAGGTGTGCCTGGGTGGGGTGCTGGCGCTTAACGATGGCGTCTTGCCCTCCTTCCTTTCCGAGCAGTTCCCCACGCACGTGCGCCTGTCTGGCTTCGCGCTGACGTTTAATACGGCCAATGCCATCTTCGGCGGTACCGCCCCGATGATCGCGACGTGGCTGATTGATACCACCGGAAATAGACTCGCCCCGGCCTTTTACCTGGTGGCCGCGGCGATCGTGACGGGCACCGCCGTGCTCTTCGCGCCGCGCAAGAACGACCTGGTGGCATAACCCGTGCGGGTTATGCCTGTGGAACTAGCAAAACGCCAGCGGCACTCGGTTCCTTTCGGTTCCGAGTGCCGCTGGCGTCTCTCTCTACAAGGGTGTTTCCATGTATCGGTTTTCACCGCCCTCTGGAAACTGAGGGGTTCTCTCTATCTCTCTCGTATGCGCTCTCTCAAACGCATGATTTAAGTATGGGGCACGCGGCTGGAACAGCAATGGAATCTATCTGATAGGTCGCTGAAAATTACTGAAAGTTTCCTGTACATCCATTTGTGCTGGTAAGCGGCCCCAAAGATTATCCTTCTATCAGCCCTTCATCGATGAGGAAATCTCGGGCCACGGCGGTGTAGTCCTCACCGTCCACGTCCACGCGGGCATTGAGCTCCTGCATCTTTTCATCCGTCAGGAGCTCCGCGAGGGGCGCGAAGAGATCCTTGATCTCTGGATGTTCTTCCAAGACCTCGGTGCGTACAACTGGGGCGAGGTTGTACTTAGGGAAGAAGAGCTCAGGATCCTCGAGCACGGTGAGGTTTAAGGACTTAATGCGGCCATCGGTGGCAAAGATCGAACCGAAGGTGCACTCGCCCTTATTCAAGGCGGCATAGACGGCGCCGGAATCCATAATCCGGATGCGGTCGCGCGGTGGTTGTTCAATGCCATAGCTATCCAGCATGGTAAGCAGGCCGTCGTTGCGGGCCAAGAACTCGCTATCGGTGCAATAGGTCTGTTCATTGGCGGGAATACCCTTGATATCGGCCAGCGACTCAAGGCCGTACTGTGCGCGGGACTGTTCGCTAATGGCCAGCGCGTACGTATTATTCATCGGCGCAGGGGGCAGCCAGGTAAGTCCATGGTCCTTATCGGCTTCTTTTACCGCCTCGTATTGCTCCTGCGAGCCGGGGACCGGATCGGCGTTGCCCAGGTAGGTAATCCAGGCGGTACCGGTGTATTCAAACATGGAGTCCATATCGCCGACCTCCAGCGCTTGGCGCGCCGAGGTGGAGCCGGGGATATTGGTCAAGTCCTTTACGTTGGCACCGGCGGATTCCAAGAGGATGGCGCCAATCTTGCCCAGGATCACCTGCTCGGTGAAGTTCTTGGAACCGATGGAAATATTGGCGCCATCCAAGTCGATATCGGCTAGGTCGCCCTTTAACTGTCCGCTCGGGATGAGGCCACCGGCGGTGCCGAGGCCGCACCCGGCGAGGAAGAAGGTGCCTGCGGCGGCGAGGGKTGCGAGGAGGCGKTTCATTTGATCATTCCCTTCGGGGCGAAGACAACCTCAAGAACGCGGCCCACCCATTCGACCGCTAAGGCTAAGGCGGCGATAAGGACCGCGCCAGAGATGAGAATAGGGTTGCGGTAGAGAGTAATACCGGTGGTAATCAGCCCGCCGAGGCCGCCGGCATCGATAAAGGTGGCAAACGCACCAGCGCCGACCAAAAGCACCAAGGAGGTGCGGATGCCGGTCATGATGACCGGCAGGGCCATGGGCAGCTCAACCTTGGTGAGCACCTGGATTGGTGACATGCTGAGGCCATAGGCGGCCTCGACAAGCTGCTTATCCACGCCCCGCAAGCCCGCAATCACGTTGGCGAGCACGGGCAAGAAGGCATAGAACCAGAGGCCGAGGATTGCCACCGGCTCGCCAAAGCCCAGCCAGATGGCCAATAAGACGATGACGCCGACGACGGGCGCGGCCTGGCCAATATTCGCGATGCTGGTGATGATCGGCGCCATGAACTTGGTGGACTTGCGCGTTAGCACGATGCCCAGCGGCACGGCCGTGGCGATGACCAGCAGCGCGGAGATGACCACGAGGACTAAGTGCTCGCGGGTCATGGTGAGCACGGAGCTAATCTGCAGGGTGCGCTCTTCAATATCATCGAGCTCGGCCGTGGCGTGCCAGATGAGCCAGCCGCCCACCGTAAGTACCACCAGGATGGGGATGCCGATGATAAGGAGGCGGTCTTCACCGGTCAGGCGCTTAAATTTCTCCACCGGAATCCACCTCCTGGTCATCTAAAGCCTCTTGGGCCGCGGCGTTCATCTGTTGGATATAATCCGTGACCGTTTCGTAGTACAAAACGCCCACAAATTCACCGCGGCGGGTGACAAGTGCGCCGCTGTGGGAGGAAGCAAGCATGGCAGACATGGCATCGCTAAGCGTAGAGCGCGCATCCACAACGGAGTTGAGCTCGAACTGCGGCTCCGGGATGGTCTCGTAGCGCTCGAGCTGGCGGGCGAAGATCCAGTCGCGGGGATGGCCCTTGTCATCGATGATGACCACCATTTCTTCGCCGGCTTCGCGCAGGCGTGCTAGGGCCTCACTTGTGGGTTCGCCGATGCGCGCGGTGGCCTGGTCCGCAAGGTCCAGCTCATCCGCGCGGCGCAGGTTGAGCTGCTTTAAGGCAGAGCCGGAACCAATGAAATCGGCGACGAAATCATTCGCGGGCGCGGCCAGGATGTTTTCGGGCGTATCGTACTGGCTGATCTTTCCGCCCGGTTCAAAGATGAGGATGCGGTGGCCCAGCTTGATGGCCTCATCGATATCGTGCGTGACGCAGATGATGGTCTTTTTCAACTCGGATTGGATATTGACCAATTCATCCTGCAGACGGGTGCGGGTGATGGGGTCGACCGCGCCGAAGGGCTCGTCCATCAAGACCACCGGCGGATCCGCAGCCAGGCCGCGGGCGACGCCGACGCGCTGTTGCTGGCCACCGGATAGCTCGCTGGGGAAGCGATCGCGGTAGGTGGCAGGATCGAGCCCGACCATATCCAAAAGCTCGTCGGTGCGCTTCGAAATCTTATCGGCCTTCCACTTCTTTAGCTTGGGCACAAGCGCGATATTATCCGCGACGGACATGTGCGGGATGAGGCCGCCGCCTTGGATGACGTAGCCAATATCGCGGCGCAGCTGCGTGGGGTTTTTCTTGGTGGCATCCTCGCCATCGATATAAATGGTGCCGCTGGTTGGCTCCACCAAGCGGTTAATCATCTTCAGCGAGGTGGTCTTACCGCAACCAGACGGGCCGACGAATGCGACCAGCTCGCCCGCCGGAATTTCGAAGGAAAGGTCCTCCACGGCGGGGGAGTCCTGGCCCGAATAGGCCTTGGTGACGTGATCGAAGACGATGCTGGCACCGCTATTGCTCGTGTCCTCGGCGTGCGTGGATGAAGCGTGCGTTGTATCGGACATTCTTAGATACCTTTCGGGGTGGTCAATTTTTGGATTCCGGCGAGAATCGCATCCACGATGAGCGCGATGATGACGACGCCGATGGTGCCCACCAGCGTGAAATTAAGTGCGTTGGTGCCGCCGATTTGGCTAAGCCCTGAGTAGATATATCCACCCAGCCCTGGGCCGAGCGCGTAGGCGGCGATGGCGGCAACACCCATAGACATTTGGGTGGAGACGCGGATACCGGTCATAATCACCGGCCAGGCCAGCGGCAGCCGGATGCGGAAGAGGATGGCCGTCGAGCTCATGCCCTGCCCGCGGGCGGATTCGATGACATCGTCGCTGACATTGTGCAAGCCGACGATGGCATTGCGCAGGATGGGAAGGACAGCATAAAAGACCACGAGGGCAACGGACGGTATGGTGCCGATGCCAAAAAGCGGGATGGCAAGACCAAGGAGCGCCAGCGAAGGCAAGGTCAACCCGATGGAGGTTAAGGCATTAGCAATAGCCGCACCGCGCGGGCGTTGGGCCACAAAGATGGCAATTACCAACGCGATGACCAGGGCCACAACGACTGATTGGATGACAAGGCTTGCGTGCTGGTAACTGCGGAAAAGGATATCCTGCCAGCGCGCAGCGATAAATTCGTTCATTTCATCACCTAAAAGAAAGAGAATAGGGCGCAGGGAAAATTATTAGGAGCACAGACTCTCTGGTCCTTCCTCTGCGCTGATGATGTGCTTCTAGCGTACAAGCTTTTTTACGCGCGAAACAATAGCGTGACAGGCTGGGCACAAAACCGGGGGCAGTGAGCACGAGGTAATACCGGTCTTATTGGCGGCCTAGAAAAACAGCACTTGGCCGATAAGTGCCAGGGCAGCGGTAATAGCTACCACCGTGACGATGCGGTTCAGGCGCTTAGTATCGATGAAATGGTTGAGATAGTTGGCAATGAATAAACCGACGACCACCAACGGGCTATAGGCAGCGGCGGCGTAGACCTGCGGCTGGGTCACCTGGCCGTTAAAGCCCAGGATGATAAGGGACATGACGGTACCGATCACAAAGGTGCCGGCGAGGCTGCCGCGGGTGCGCTGTGGGTCGAAGCGCTTCATAATCAGCGCCATCGGCGGGCCACCGATGGRGGKAGAGGTTCCCAGGAATCCGGAGGKAAGCCCGGCTAAGACGGTATTGCGCCTGGTGGGCTCGGGGCTCCAGCCGAGGCTGGAGAGGGACATTGCCAAGAGCACGGCGCAGCCGATGAAGATGGACAGGCCGTCGTGTGAGAGGGATGCGATCGCCCACGCACCGGCGAACGAGCCCGGAATGCGGGCGATGACGGATATGCCGACCAAGCGCCATGAGGTTTCGCGGTAGGTTCGCGCCAGCGTATAGATGGAAATGCACAGCGCGAGGAGCAAGATGAGCGTGGGGACTAAATCTGGGCGCAAGAGCGCGACTATGGGGGTGGCGATGGTGCCGAGCCCAAAGCCGATCGAGCCCTGAGTGATAGTGCCGACCAAGATGAGCACACCAATAAAGATGTAGACCCACGCGTCTGAAGAGATTCCCAAGAACATGATGGAAGGCAAGTATAGGGCACTTAACCTACAGCCGGGCGGTTACTTTCTCATTCGCTGCAATTTCATCCAAGCGGGACGCGGCGCAGAGTCCAGCGACGATAACGGCGGAGCCGCCGGCTGCTAAGGGCTCGAGCACGGCGCGGGTGAAGGAAGATTTATCGCTCCATCCGGTAGATAGCAGCCGCTCGGCGCCGCCGGGCGGGGTCACCAATTCCGGCAGGGGCTGGGTTTCACCAAAGTACTGATCGCCATAAAAACGGACGGTGGGGCCGAAGTCGATGGCACCGGTGGGCAGATCCCCGCCGGATTCAACGATGCCGCGGCCAAAGGGGTCGTCGCTGATGAGCACGATATCGGCTTGCGGCTGGCGCTCTTGGGCGGCGAGGTAGCGGGRGGGGGAGGTAAAGACGACATCGGCAAGCGCGGCCGATTCACCAAAATCAAAGGTGGGCCCGGCGGCGAGGGCGCCTAAGGCAATGACGGCAGCCTGCCACGAGGTGGGCACGTCGATGGCGATGGTGGAATCAGGCTCCAAGTCGAGCTCTTCTTCCAACATATTGGCGATCTTGGCCGCCCAGTTATCGAGCGTCTGGGCGGAAAAATCCATGCGCGCGCCGGTGGATTCGTTATAAACAGTCAGCCGTGGGGTGGCGGCATCGGCGTTTAAAAGATGGGCGAGTAGTTCCATACCCGCTCATCGTAGGCCAGCCTGCTTAGTTCACGCAGCGCGGACCGTCGCCACCAGCGTCGATTTCAGGCGCAACCTTGTTGGCGCCGAAGTCGTTGCCCGGGGTTCCCACCAGGTCGGTATCTTCTTCGGCCGCGGATTCCTCGGCGCTGGCTTCCTCATCGGAGGGGCCCTGGTAGTCATCGGTGGCCACGACGAGCAAGGTATTGTCATCGAGCTGCGGGTTTTCTACCACTGGCAGGCCACCGAGCTTTTCCGCCAGCTTCTTGGCATCTTCGCTCTCGGGGTCCGCGGCCACGACCTGAGACTCAGAGTAGATGCCGGGCTGGGCATTGGCGGAGCGCTCGACGGTATAGCCGGTGTTTTCCAGCCAGGTGCCGATGCCGGCGGCCAAGCCATCGATATTGCCGGCATTGAGGACGTGGACCTCGTTATCGGAGTTGATATCGGAATCGTGCTCCGCTGCGTTTTCGGCGTTTTCCTCCTTGTGGGCCGCGTCTTCTTCGGCTTCCTCGTGCGACATGGCCAGATCCTCCATGAAGCGGTGGACCTCATTGGTATCGATGGTGACGATGGATTCGCCGTAATCGCCGCGGCCATCGATGGAGGTCACCGGGATGGTGGTGAAGGTGACATTGCCGCCGGCCAGGCCTGCTAGCTGGGTGACAAAGCCCATGATGTCCCAGCCGTCATCGATGACCACGGAGCGCTCCACGGCCTTCGCAATCTTGGAGAGCTTGGACGGGCTGGTCAGCGTGTCATTATCGAGCACCTTCTTCACCAGCGAGGCCATATACGCCTGCTGGCGCACGATGCGGTCAAGGTCACCGCGCGGCAGGTTATAGCGCTGGCGTACGAAGGTCAGCGCCTGCGCGCCATCGAGGGTCTGGATGCCCTTGTGGAAATTGGCGCCGGACATCTCGTCCTCAACATCCTCGTTGAGGCACACCTCGACGCCACCGACGGCATCAGTAAGCAGCGTAAAGCCGAGCAAGCCCACCTCGGCGTAGTGGTCAATGGACACTCCGGTCAGGGAGTGCACCATCTTGAGCAAGCCTTCGCGGCCGGCTTCCACGCCGCGCTTTTCGATGTCCTTATCCGAATACGGTTTCTTCTCGCCCTGCGCCTCCGCCTTGGCGTTTTCCTGCTGGAGCTCCTGGACCTTGTCGTTTTTGTGCGAGGCGTAGACGGCATTGATCTTCATATTGCCGTAGTCCGGATCGTTGACATAGGTATCGCGCGGAATGGAGACCGCGGTAGCGCGCGAGCCGTCTTCCGGAATGCGCACGAGCATGATGGTGTCGGTATTTTCCTCACCCTCGGCAACGCCGGCGTGGAGATCCGCCAGCTCCTTTTCGGAGAGGGGGTTGCCCTGGGCATCGGTGCGCGAGTCCTTGCCCACGAGCAAGATATCGGCGGCGCCGTCCAAGGAAGGATCGGATAAACCATCCTCGCCCAAAGATAAGTCCGAGGCGGAGGACATGCCCGTATCCAGGCGCCCCACCGTGGCGTAGCCCACGCCGGAGACAGCCAGGATGAGGGCAGAAATAACAGCCACGATGGTTTTGGTGGCCGTGGAACCCTTTTGCTTAACCGCGCTAGCGGCAGAGGGCGCGGGTTGGATATTGCGCGCCCGGCGAGTGTTCTCAGAAGTCACAAGTGAAGGCTTTCTACTTTCCGGGGATCTGGAGACAGTTTAGGGGAGATCTCGCCAAAATTAGGGATCCGTGACCAGTTTCGCGTGTTTGAAACAGTGTCTGTCTCCGGACACAGCCTCTGGCGTGACTAAACTTGGGGCCCATTGTGACTACTGAAACTACAGCTCCGCTCGCCATTATCACCGTGACCTATAACCCCGGTGAGTACTTGGCGCGATTTATAGGCTCCCTGCCGGACGCCAGCGCTCAAGGCGCCCAGGTGGTGCTGGCGGATAATGGCTCGACCGACGGCATCCCCGAAGCCGCTGCAGCGGAAAGGGAAGGCGTGGACTTCCTCGATACCGGCGGCAATATTGGCTACGGCGCTGGCATGAACGCCGGTGCTCGGTGGGTGCGCGAGAACCGGCGCGTAGACGAAGAGTTCTTCCTTATCTCTAACCCGGATGTCACCTTTAGTGAAGATGCCATTGACCAGATGATTGCGTGCGCGCGCCGCTGGCCGGATGCCGCGGCGGTTGGCCCGCGCATCGTGGAACCGGACGGCAGCAACTACCCATCCGCCCGGTCTGTGCCGAATATATCCACCGGCATCGGCCACGCGCTGTTTTCTAACCTGTGGCCTTCTAATCCTTGGACGCGCACCTACCGCAACGATGCCGATATGTCCGTCCAGCGCCCCGCCGGGTGGTTATCCGGATCCTGCCTCTTGGTGCGTTGGGACGCCTTTGATGCCATCGGCGGTTTTKWTKAGSGCTACTTCATGTACTTGGRAGACGTGGRCTTGGGSGRTCGCTTCGCGCGCGCCGGGTATCAAAACATTTTCTGCCCAGAAGCCGTCATCAGCCATGCCAAGGGGCATTCCACCCAGGCGCACGCCGGGGCGATGCTGCGCGCGCACCACAGCTCTGCGTACCGCTTTCAGGCGGACCGCCACCCGGCGTGGTGGCAGGCCCCGCTGCGCGCAGCGTTGTGGCTGGGATTGCGGGTGCGGGGAGCGGTAACGGCCGCTCGCGCTAGTACCGCCAAAGATTCGGACGCCTGAAGCGCGTGCCGTTGACCTGGTTTCTGGCCGCGGCCGCATACACTGACCTTCGAAAAACCTCAGAATAAGATTGTCTGCATACAAAGGATGACTATGACTGAAGCAGCCACCACCCACGGTGCCACCACCGATGCAGTGATTTTGGTGGGCGGGCGCGGAACTCGCCTGCGCCCACTGACCATTGGTACGCCCAAGCCCATGCTGCCGACGGCGAACTACCCGTTCCTGCAGCACCTGCTCGCCCGCATCAAGGCCGCGGGCATTGAGCACGTGGTGATGTCCACCTCGTACAAGGCAGAGGTTTTCGAGGAATACTTTGGCGATGGCTCCGAGCTCGGCCTGGACATCGAATACGTGGTGGAAGAAACCGCGCTGGGCACCGGCGGCGGCATTCGCAACGTCTATGACAAGCTGCGCAATGACACCGTCATGGTCTTCAACGGCGATGTTCTTTCCGGCATGGATCTTGAGGGCATTTTGACCACGCACCACAACAAGGGTGCGGATGTCACCATGCACCTGCTCAACGTGGCGGATCCGCGCGCCTTTGGCTGCGTGCCCACGGATTCTGAGGGCCGGGTCACGGCCTTTTTGGAAAAGACCGAGGATCCACCAACCAATCAGATCAACGCCGGTTGCTACGTCTTTGACCGCTCCGTCATCGAATCTATCCCGGCAGACCGCGTGGTCTCGGTCGAGCGTGAGACCTTCCCGGGCTTGCTTGCCGATGCCCGCCTGGTCGTCGGCCACGTCGATAACTCCTACTGGCGCGATATGGGCCGCCCCGATGACTTCACTCGCGGCTCCTCCGACTTGGTGCGCGGCATCGCGCCATCGCCGCTGCTGGAAGGCCGCACCGGTGAATCCCTCGTGGAATCCTCGGCCGGCATTGCCGGCGGCGTGCTGCTGCTGTCTGGCACCGCGGTGGGCCGCGGATCCGAGGTGGGCGCCGGCTCCCGCCTTGAAGGAACCGTGGTCTTTGATGGCGTGCGCATCGAACCAGGCGCCATCATCCACAACTCCATCATTGCCTCGGGCGCACACATCGGTGCCAACGCGGTCATCGAAAACTGCGTCATCGGCGAAGGTGCCCACGTTGGCGCCCGCTGCGAGCTCGTGGACGGCATGCGGGTCTTTCCTGGTGTGACCATCCCCGATGCCGGCATCCGCTTTAGCTCCGACGCCTAAAGCGCCCACCACCTACCCCTCCGCACCGCTTGCAGCTCGGCCGCGAGCGCGGTGCGGAGGGCTTTGTGCTCCCCGCCCGGCCGAGATTTTGGGAGACACGCCGATACTTCCTGAAAATTGTTGACAGAAAAACCGGGCACCACTATATCTAGTACCCCCTACCTATACCCCCGGATGGCACCGGATGTTACTAATGTGACGGATGGGGATCGTGTGCAGCGTTTTTGCGATAAAGCGCAGAAAAGGCACTAATTCAGGTTGACGATATTTAGTGATCCGGTGTGAAATTACATCAGTGCAAGAAACGGCGACCGACACACCCGTTTTACGGATTGGCTCGCGGATTGACGGCGATTCAGTCGTACTTCAGCCTCGTGTACAGTCGGTTGCACTGATTAGGATTACCCAACCTCGGAGAAAGGAAAAGGCGTGGACAAAATGGCTAATAACAACGCCATTCTCCGTGGCGGTGCTGCTGCAGAGGTATCGCTCGATGAACTCTTCGGTGCCGTCGAGCAGGAGTGGCAGGATCAAGCGTTGTGCGCGCAGACGGATCCAGAGGCATTCTTTCCCGAAAAGGGAGGTTCCACCCGTGAGGCAAAGCGTATCTGCCAAGCCTGCGCGGTGCGCGATGAGTGCCTGGAATACGCGCTGGAGCACGATGAACGCTTCGGAATTTGGGGCGGGCTTTCGGACCGCGAACGCCGCCGCCTCAAGCGCGAGATTGGTTAATTAAGTTGTGTGTGCTCTAGCCCTTGGCTGCGCCCCATGTGGTGCTGTCAAGGGCTAGAGTTTTCTTTAGCGCGACTATGCTTTCCTACCAGCTATAGCGTGGGTCTACCTCCTCTGGGGCGAGGTTTAAGTAATTGGCCACCAGGGCGGTAATGACCGTGCCGAGGAGCTCCGCGCGCTCGGCGGCGGTGACGGCACGCTGCTCAATGGGCATGCGGAAGATGACGAGGCGGGCGCGGGTAGGGCTGCCGGAAGAGTCGACTCCGGCGGGCACGATGCGGCCGAGCGGCACGGGACCATCGGCAATGATTTCATCCGGCAGCACCGTCATATCCGCCGAAAGGCGCATGCGCGGGATGGTATCTACTGCAAGGTCGAGCCCGCGCAATTGCGGGGCGAAGGCGTGCTGAATGGGGGCGTAGGCCTCGAGGACAGCGGCATCGAAAAGCTCGCGGGCGCTGCGGTAGCGCGGGGTTTGCTGCGGCAGCAGGGGCCCGTGCAGGCCGCGCCCGTGGCGGTCACGGGCGGGKCGGRTATGCGGGCGGGGGCGAGCGGCGGKCATGGSGTTGRTTYTAAAGCTCGGKGGCGGCGCAATAAGTGCAGCCACGCCGGGGRAGTACTATCTAAATCTCAACCAAGGGTTTAGACTAATGCGCGTGACTGAATCTCGCCATTGCTCCCGCCCAGGCTGCGGCCGACCCGCCGTGGCGACGTTGACCTACGCATATGCGGATCAGACCGCTGTGGTTGGCCCGCTGGCAGAAGAGGATAACCCGCACAGCTGGGATCTCTGCAGCACTCACCGCGACCGCATCTCCGCGCCGGTGGGGTGGGAGCTGGTGCGAGTAGACCGCATCGAGCTCGACGAGGATGACGACCTTATGGCCCTGGCCCAGGCGGTCAAGGAAGAAGGCAGGGTTACTACGGGGCTTGTCGATGACCGCAGCGCCGGCTCCGGGGCAGATCCCATCGATTMCGCCGCCMCCTTCGATGGCGCTGATCCCGCCAATTCCAACCACCCGGTATTTCGCACCCGCCGCGTGGCCTATGCCAAAAAGGCCCGCCGCGCTCACCTGTCCGTCGTCCCCGATGCGAACAGCGAGGACAGTTCCAGCTCCGCCGCGGAGCAAGACACGGCGACCGAGTCCGAGTCCGACTAAGCGCGGGTTGAGCACAGCGCCTGAAAAGCCCCGCGCTAGTTAGCTGCAGACACGGAAGGAGCACTGCGCTAGTTGCCCGCAGGCAGGGAGTATTATTGCGAGGTATGCGAACTCGTGAGCATCTTGATGCAGTGATTAAGGCCTATGACGTCCGTGGCGTGGTGGGCGAAGATATCGATGAAGACTTTGTGCGCGATACTGGCGCCGCCTTCGCCGCGATCCTGCGCGAAGAAGGCGAAAACACCGTGGCCGTCGGCCACGACATGCGCCCGTCTTCACCCGCGTTGGCGCAAGCCTTTGCTGAAGGCGTGGTGAGCCAAGGCCTCCACGTGACGCTTCTGGGGCTTACCTCCACCGATGAGCTCTACTATGCCGCGGGTTCTATGGAGTGCGCGGGTGCGATGTTTACCGCCTCCCACAACCCGGCGAAGTACAACGGCATCAAGCTCTGCCGCGCCGGTGCCGTCCCCGTGGGGCAGCAGACTGGGTTGGAAGAAATCAAGCAGATGCTTATCGATGGCACCCCAAACTACGACGGCCCCCATGGTGCCATCGCAGAGCAAGAAATCCTGACCGGCTACGCCGATTTCCTGCGCCACCTCGTGCCGCTGGAAGAGTCCAAGCCGCTGGTCGTCGCCGTCGACGCCGCCAATGGTATGGGTGGGCACACCGTCCCGGCCGTCTTCGATGGCCTGCCCTTTGATGTCCGCGATCTCTACTTTGAGCTTGATGGCACCTTCCCCAACCACGAGGCGAACCCGCTGGATCCCAAGAACTTGGAGGATCTGCAGACATTTACCGTAGAGCAAAACGCCGATATCGGCCTTGCCTTCGATGGCGACGCCGACCGTTGCTTCGTGGTGGATGAAAAGGGCCAGCCGGTATCGCCTTCTGCCATCTGCGCGCTGGTGGCCAGCCGCTACTTGGATAAGTTCCCAGGCGCGACCATTATCCACAACCTGATTACCTCCAAGACGGTGCCGGAGCTCATCGCGGAAAAGGGCGGTACCGCCGTGCGCACGCGCGTGGGCCACTCCTTCATTAAGGCCCAAATGGCCGAGCACAAGGCGGCCTTTGGCGGCGAGCACTCAGCGCACTACTACTTCCAAGAATTCTGGAACGCCGATTCCGGCATGTTGGCCGCCATGCACGTGCTGGCCGCGCTGGGGCAGACGGATAAGCCGCTCAGCGAGCTCATGGCGGAATACTCCCGCTACGAGGCATCCGGCGAGATCAACTCCACGGTAGCGGATCAAAAGGCCGCCACCCAGGCCGTGCTCGATGGGCTGGCGGATAAGATCGAATCTGTCGATGAGCTCGATGGCGTCACGGTCGAGCTCAAGGGCACGGACGCGTGGTTTAATGTGCGCGCTTCCAATACCGAGCCGCTGCTACGGCTCAATGTTGAGGCGAAGACCTCCGAAGAGGTCCAGCAGATTGTGGACGAGGTCCTCGCCATCATCAGGCGCTAATTGCTGGAATCACTGAACTACTGCGCGCGGGAGTGGGCCACCATGTCTTCCCACTCCACGTACTTCTTTCGCTCGCGGCCTTCGCGCTCGCCCAGTGCGCGCTCAGCGGCATCGAGGCGTTGCCAATCCTGCCAGGTGAGGTAGTCGACGCCCTTATCCGCGAAGGCCTCGGTGATATCGCCGGCGGTGGGGGAAGGTAGGCTGCCCGCGGCGGCATCATCAAGCAGCATGCCAATGGTTTCGCTGGCATCGGACTTGGTAATGCCAATCAGGCCGACGGGCCCGCGTTTTACCCAGCCGGTGGTATAGAGGCCGGGAACAATGGCACCCTCTTCGTCGATGACGTGGCCGCCGTCATTGTTAATGACGTTCTTCTCTCTATTAAACGGCACGCCGTCCACGGCGTCCGAGCGGTAGCCCGTGGCAAAATAGACCGCTTGCACCGGCCACGTGGTGAATTTACCGGTGCCGCGCACGTTGCCATCGCCGGTCAGCTCGGTGCGCTCCGTTTTAATCCCGCTGACCCGGCCGTTCTCACCGAGGATCTCCACCGGCTGTTCAAAGAGGTGAATCTGCAGCGTATGCGGGGCCTTTTTGGGATCGCGAATGGCATATTGCTCAAGAACCTGGCAGACCAAATCCGTGGACTTGCTGGAAGCGCGCGCCTCTAGCGAGGCCTCATCGTAATCAATATCTTCGGGGGAGACGACCACATTGATGTTGTCCGAGTGGTCGAGCTCTTTGAGCTCTTGCGGGGTGAACTTGGCTTGGGCGGGACCGCGCCGCCCGAAGACGCGCACGGTTTCTGCCTTATTGCGCGCCAGTGAATCGTAGACATTATCGGCGATTTCGGTCACCTTAAGTTCATCGCCCGTCTTGGCCAAGATGCGCGAGACGTCCAGGCCCACGTTGCCCACGCCGATGACGGCGACCTCGCTGGCGGAGAGATCCCACTCGCGCTCAAAACGCGGATTGCCGTCATAGAAGCCTACGAACTCACCGGCGCCGTGCACTCCCTGCAGTTGTGCACCAGGGATATCGCGGTGGCGATCGCCTACCGCACCGGTGGCAAAGATGACAGCATCGTAGTGCTGCTGCAGCTCGTCTACGGTGATATCGCGGCCGATGTGCACGTTGGTAAGCAGGCGAATCTGCTCCGTGTCCAATACGCGGTGCAGGGATTTAATAATGCCTTTAATGCGTGGGTGGTCAGGGGCCACGCCGTAGCGAATGAGGCCGAAGGGGGCGGGCATCTGCTCAATGAGATCGATGTGTACATTGCCACCGGTCTTTTTCACCAAGATATCGGAGGCGTAAATGCCGGCGGGACCGGAACCGATGACGGCTACGTTTAAGGGCTTTTCTGACACGGTAATTTTGCCTTTCTTGTCTGCGTATTCTCCCGCGGTGGGGTGAAGGGAACGACCCTCGATAAATATGCGTAAATAGACCACATAGTCTATTTATCGCGGTTGAGTGCGGGATTTCTCTTAAGAGAGTGAACCGTATGGTCTATTTGCAGACAAGTGGAAGAATTAGATTCTTTATTAAACCTTCTCAAAGTGCAGGTCACAGCTTTGGGAAAAGTGAAAATAAAACAGACCGCGTTGTCTGTAATCTATAGACGAGTAGGTTTCACCTCAACGCTTTGAAAGGGAGGTCTACACCACATTATGGCTACCGCAACAACGACCAAACGCAAGCCACGCGCCAATAAGCCCGAGGGCCAGTGGAAAATTGACGGTAAGGAACCGTTGAATAACGATGAGGCCATCAAGCAGGACGATGGTGGGCTTTCTGCCAAGCAGCGCGTGATAGACATCTACTCCAAGCAGGGATTTTCCTCCATCCCGCCGGAGGATTTAGCACCGCGCTTTAAATGGCTCGGACTATATACGCAGCGCAACCAGAACCTGGGCGGGGAGATGACCGCCAAGCTATCCAACGCGGAGCTGCAAGATGAATACTTCATGATGCGCGTGCGTTTCGATGGCGGCCGCGCCGATCCAGCCAAGCTGCGCGCGGTGGGAGAAATCTCGCGCGATTATGCTCGCTCCACCGCGGACTTTACAGACCGCCAAAATATTCAGCTGCACTGGATCCAGATCGAAGACGTGCCCACCATCTGGGACAAACTCGAATCCGTGGGCCTGGGCACCTTGATGGGCTGCGGCGATGTGCCGCGCGTCATCCTGGGCTCGCCGGTCGCCGGGGTAGCCGAGGATGAAATTATCGATGCCACCCCAGCCATCGAAGAGATTAAGAATAATTACTTACCGCGCGAGGAGTTCCACAMCCTYCCCCGCAAGTTCAAAACCGCCATTTCCGGCAATGCGCGCCAGGACGTTACGCACGAAATCCAAGACGTTGCCTTTGTAGGCGTCAACCACCCCGAATATGGCCCCGGTTTCGATTGCTTCGTGGGCGGGGGACTATCCACCAACCCGATGCTCTCGCAGTCTCTAGGCGCGTGGGTGCCACTCGAGCGCGTGCCGGAAGTATGGGCCGGTGTGGTCAGCATCTTCCGCGACTATGGCTTCCGCCGCAACCGCAACCGCGCGCGCTTGAAGTTCTTGGTGGCTAAATGGGGCATCGAAAAGTTCCGCCAGGTCCTCGAGGAGGAATACTTGGACAAGCCGCTTGTCGATGGCATCCCGCTCGAGGTCAATCCCGGGAGCCGCGATCACCTGGGCGTGCACCGGCAAAAGGACGGCAAGTTCTACGTCGGCGTGAAACCCACCGTGGGCCACGCGACGGGCGAGCAGCTCATTGCCATTGCCGATGTCGCAGAAAAATTTGGCATTTCGCGCATCCGTACCACCCCGATGAAGGAATTGCTCTTCCTCGATGTGGAAGAAGACGATATTCCGGCTCTCTCCCGCGCACTGGATGAAACGGGCTTGTATTCCCAGCCCACGGAGTTCCGCCGTGGTGTCATCTCCTGCACCGGACTGGAATTTTGCAAGTTGGCGCACGTGACCACGAAGGCCCGCGCCATCGAATTGGTGGACATTCTTGAAGACACCCTGGGGGATTTGGATGTACCCATTTCCATCGCCTTGAATGGCTGCCCCAATGCGTGCGCGCGTTCCCAGGTATCCGATATCGGGCTTAAAGGCCAGATCGTCACCGATGCCGATGGTAACCGCGTCGAGGGATTCCAGGTCCACTTGGGCGGTGCCCTCGGCCTGTCCCCCGACTGGGGCCGCAAGCTCCGCGGGCACAAGGTCGTGGCCGATGAAGTACCGGACTACGTCATCCGGCTGGTCAATAAGTATAAGGAACAACGCGAAGAAGGCGAGCAGTTTCGCCACTGGGTACTGCGCGCCGAGGAGGAAGATCTGCAGTGAATTTTCGCCGTAAGCCTAATCCCAATCGCAACCACCCCACCTTTTGCCCGTACTGCGCCGGCACCGATCTTTTCCCCGATGAAGAAGACGACTTTGCCTGGAACTGCCAGGAGTGCCTGCGCGTATTTTCGGTCCGCTTCCACGGACAAGACGATGCCCCCGTGGCACCGGCCCCGGCCGTTTCGTCCACCGAAGCTCTGCAGCGCTCCCTAGCCCGCCGCGGACACTCCACGGCTCCAGTGGATTAAGGATGCACCATGACCGCACTCATCACCTTGTCCCACGGCTCGCGCCACCCGGGCGCCGCCGTCGGCATTGAACGGCTCACCCAAGCCGCGGCCGCCGCGATACCAGCTCACCCGGCCTATAGGGCGGCGCACTTGGAGTTCAATACCCCTGATCTCACTTCTGCTGCGCTCGACCTCGCGCGCTGCGGGAAAGATTCGGCCGTAGTGATTCCGCTGCTTTTTACGCAGGGCTACCACCAGCGCGTTGACGTTCCCCGCGTTATCGCTGCGGCTGAAGAAGCCTCAGGCCTGCGCTTGGTGCAAGGCGAGTGCTTAGGCGGAGGGCGCGCCGCACGAGATGCGGACAGGCGGGAAGCAGGGGAAGAGGAACTGGCGGCGGTACTCGCCGCGCGCGCCAGGCCTGGAGATACCCACCACGTCATCTACTCCGTTGGTTCCYCCGATGCTGCGGCCAATGMCYCCAYCCGCCGGCTCGCCGCTCGGGTAYCCCAGCTTACCGGTGTACCCGCCACGGCCGCGTTCGCCACCCGGGGTGGCAGCAACGGCATTCATGCATTGGCAAGGAGCACTGCGCGAATGCGGGTTATCCCGCTCTTTGTAACCGCAGGACTGCTCCTTAAACCACTGTCATCTACTCCCAGCAATGTCACCGTCGATCCCGTTCTTGGTACCGATCTCGCTGGCATCGTTGCTGCCCACTATCACATCGCCCAGGAGGTCGGTGTCCCATGCTAACCCTTATTTTAATCGCCGTGGCCGGTGCGGCCGCCCAGCTTGTCGATGGCGGCATCGGCATGGGCTTCGGCGTCACCTCAACCACCATCCTTCTCCTCGCGGGCCTTGGGCCTGCCCAAGCCTCCGCCGTCGTCCACACAGCCGAGCTAGGAACCACCGCAATGTCTGGCCTGAGCCACGCCCGCTTTGGCAATGTGGATTGGAAAACCGTCTTCCGGCTGGGCGTGCCGGGGGCCATCGCGGCGTTTATCGGCGCCACCGTGCTCTCCAATATCTCCACCGATGCGGCAGCCCCGATTACCGCGCTCATCTTGGTGGCCATCGGCAGCAACCTCATCTGGCGCTTTTCCCGCCCGCGCCGGGCGAAGTTTGTGCAAAGGCGCAGCCATTCCACCCCATTTTTGATCGGGCTCGGTTCCGTTGGCGGCTTCGTTGACYCCMCCGGKGGSGGCGGCTGGGGTCCGGTATCGMCCTCGACGCTCATGGCGATTGGCCGCGAGCAGCCCCGCCGCATCGTCGGCACGGTAAATACCGCCGAATTCTTGGTCACACTGGGTGCCACCCTCGGCTTCGTCGTTGGATTGTGGCAGGATATCGTCGCCAACCTCTCCGCCGTGCTGGCCCTGCTCATCGGCGGGKCCMTCSCCSCCCCSMTTGCGGCVTGGGKGRTTTCCCGGATCGAGCCGGTCGTCCTCGGAGGCCTCGTGGGTACGGCCATCGTGGCTCTCAATATCGGCAAGGTCTTAGGCGGGCTAGAAACCTACTTCGGGCTGACGGTACCGGGCTTCGTCTCCCCGCTGCTCATGGTCCTAGTCCTCGTCGTGGGCATTTCCGCCACCATCCACGGTGCGCGCGCTACCCGGGCAGCCCGCGCGAGGGAGCTGGAGGCCGAAAACGCCGAAACCAAGGCGCACGCGGAATTTCATGCCGCAGGTTTTGCACACAGCGCTGCCGGTGCCTCCAAGGACGTGAGCGCCGTGGAGGAATCCGCACCGCGGGCGGATAAAGCCTAATCCTCGGCCGGGTCGAGGCCGGCAACCTCGCCGATGACATACACAGCGGGGGAGGAGACGTTATTGTCCTCCATCGTCTGCGCAAGGTGTTCTAGATCGCAGCGAAATTCCCGCTGCGTATCCAGGGTGCCCTCCTGAATAATCGCGCACGGCGTCGACCCAGCAAGCCCGCCTTTTTGCAATGCCCTGGCAATCGCCGGGGCATTTTTCACGCCCATGATTATGGACAAGGTCGCACCTGACTGGGCCAGGGCATGCCAATCCACCAGGGACTTCTCGTGGCCTGGAGGCAGATGCCCTGATACGACGGTAAAGCCGTGAACCATTCCGCGCTGGGTGACGGGGATGCCAATGCCCGCGGGCACGGAAACCGCGGAGGTCACCCCTGGGATGACGGTGGTGGGGATAGATGCCTGGGTTAAGGCCTGTACTTCTTCAAAGCCGCGGCCGAACACGAAAGGATCTCCGCCCTTCAGCCGCGCTACCTTCCGGCCGGCTTGAGCGTGCTCGATGAGCAGCTCGTTGATCTTGTCCTGGGTAATGGACTTCTTGTAGGGCAGCTTGGAGACATCGATAAGCTCCTTGGCGGAGATATTGCAGAGCTTATCCAACTGCGCGGCAGGGCCTAGGTGATCGGTCAGGATGACCTCGGCCTCCTGCAAGGCGCGCATGCCGCGAACCGTAATCAGGTCCCACGCGCCAGGGCCGCCACCGATAAGGGATACGGGGTGAATTTGTGCGGACGTCATGCCGCACCATCATAGTGGGAGCCAGACTATGCTTGAGCGATATGGATAACGGTTTCACTGATGGTTCCGCCTATGACACCGAAGCGGTGCGATTTTTTGATGTCGCCCACGAGGGCGCGCAGATTCGTCTGCTCGCCGGGCAAATGGGGCGCTGGGGTGAGATCCTCAACGGGCTCAACCCGCGCTCCCTGGTCATCCTGCCCACCGATGCCATCGCCCGCGAGGCAGCGCACCTCGGCGTCGGCTTGGCCGAACCGCTGCGCATCCCGCTGGTGGTGACGGAATCGCTGCCGCAATACGTGGGCGCGCTCGATATCGTCGTAGCGGTAGGCGAGCCCGCAGAATGCGATTGGGCCTCCCGCGCGCTCATCGCGGCGAGCCAGCGTGGCGCCACCACCATCTTGGTGGGCCCGGCAAGCGGCCCCTTGGTAGAGGATTGCCCGGAAGACACCCTGATTGCCCCCTCGCTTCCCACCGCAGAGGGCTGCTCGCCGGCGCGGTTTATCACGGCCCTGTACGCGCTGTGCAGCATCGTGCATACTTCCCCGCGCGCGGTGCGCGAGGAGCTAGAGGATCTAGCCGCCGCCGTGGACCGCGAGATTGAGCAGCTTTCGCCAGAGCGCGATGATGCCATCAATCCCGGCCGGCAGCTGCGCGAATACGCCGAGGGCGCGCGGATTATCCACTCCTGCGTCATCGATCCCTACGCGTATGCCGAGCGCCGCGAGCGCGTGCACATCGATACCCTGGTCGCCCGCATGGCAGCAACCATCTGGGCCGTGCACGGGTTGCCCGGCACCTTTGTCGAGCCCGCTGACCTGCGCGGCGCACTCGATCGGGGTGCCGAATCCAGTACGGCGCCCGCGCCTGCCGATGACCTTTTCTACGACCCCTTCATCGACGGTGCTGGCGCGGATGCACCTTTGATACCCTTGAAGGTGATTTTCTGGGGGCAGGAAGAGGCGAACCTGCCCAACTCGCTTGCAGTCCGCAGCACCGACCCGGAACCGGGCCTTGGGCATCTTGCCCGCTCACTGCAGCTTATTACGCGGAGTTTTGCCGCGACCGCCTACGAGATTTCTAAAGGATAGAAATAAATGCAATTACTGGAAGGCGCTACCCGCAACTACTCGTGGGGCTCGCGCACCCTCATCCCTGAGCTGCGGGGCGAAGAAGCCGCAGAAAAGCCGGTGGCTGAACTCTGGTTTGGCGCCCACCCGGGCGATCCCTCCACGGTGGATGGCCAGCTTCTCAATGAGGTTATTGCGGCGGATCCAGAAGGCCAGTTGGGCGCTCGAGTCTATAAAGAATACGGCGAGAACCTGCCGTTCCTGCTGAAGATCCTCGCCGCCGAAGATCCGCTGTCTTTGCAGGCCCACCCGTCCAAGGAGCAGGCCGAGGAGGGTTTCGCCCGCGAAAACGAGGCGGGCATTGCCCTGCAGGCTGCAAACCGCAATTACAAGGACGATAACCACAAGCCGGAACTTATCGTGGCTCTTTCAGATTTCTACGCCATGGCCGGTTTCCGTCCCTTGGCACAAACCCGCGAGCTCTTTGCCGCCTTGGAGTGCCCAGAGCTTGAGCGCTACCTAGCTATGCTTGACGATGACCCCGCGGAATCCTCCGAGTCCGCCAACCTCCGCGTGCTTTTCACCACGTGGATTACCATCCCCTCGGCCAAGCGCAAGGAGCTCATTAAGGCCATCGTCGCTGCCGGTGAGCGCCTAATTGCCGCCGATCCGACGGATTGGAAAGCGCGGGTCATGGCCACGGTGATAGACCTTAATGACCGCTATCCTGGCGATATCGGCGTGCTCGGTGCGCTCTTGCTCAACCACATCGAGCTTGCCCCAGGCGAAGCCGTCTACCTCGATGCCGGGCAGCTCCACGCGTATGTCTCCGGCCTGGGCGTAGAAATCATGGCCAATTCCGATAACGTTTTGCGCGGCGGGTTAACCCCGAAATTCGTGGATGTGCCGGAGCTGGTCAAGGTCTTGACCTACGCGGCCGCCACTGAGCCACGGGTGCAGCAAAAGGATAAGCAGTACCAGGACAATGTCCACGGCGCCGAGGCATGGTCCTATCCGGTGCCTATCGATGAGTTTCTGCTCGATCGCGCCGAGCTCGGGCCGGATTCTTCCGTCGATCTCGATTATGACGGCCCCACCATCGCCTTGTGCACCGCTGGTTCCCTCAACCTGCGCAATGCCGCGGGCGAGGAACTAATCCTTTCTCCGGGCCAAGCCGCATGGTTGCCAGCCTCCGAAGGGGTGGTTACCGCCCATGCTCACACTGTAAATGAGGCAAATCCTGAGGGCCCCACGGCGCAATTATTCGTGGCCCGAGTCTAAGGGGCCTTATAACTGTGCCCCCTTGCTGGAAAACCCAGCAAGGGGGCACTTTTAGGTGCTGGCCGCATTTTGGCCGAGGCTAACTCCCTAGTACCAGTTGCGCTAGCCGCATAGAGGACTTAGCGCGCAGCGGAAGATCCTGCGGCAGAGCTTCCCGTTGCCGGGATATCCGTGGGCTCTTGGTTTCCCGCCTGTTCCGTAGCGGCAGGCTTCCCGGTTGCTTCCGGCTCGGCGTGTGATTTATTTTTCGCCTGCGGTGCGCTAGAAGGCGCTCCCGCACCTGCACCGTGTCCCTCTGCGGTGGCGTCAGGAGCCGCTGGGGTGCGCTGCGCGCTCCCCTTGGTATATGACTTTTGTGGGGTCTGCGTCGATGGCGGCTCCGGGGTTTCTGATCCGGCGGGCTCTACCGGTTTTCCGGACTCTCTACCCTGATCACTTTGACCAGGCTTCTCCTCGCCCGGGGCAGGGGATGGAACAGGAGAGCTCGGTGCCGGGGACGACGGTGCTAGGTTATCCGGCTTGCTGGGGTTATCCGGGACCGCCTGCATGGTGCCGGTGCCATTTTGCGGCACCTGCCCGCCCTGGTTGGACGGGGCATTATTAACGGAAGTGCCTGGAGAGTACACATTGTCGGGGCGGTACACCTTGGTAGGGCGGGTGGCCGCGTGGGGATGCGTGACTGCATTGGGCGCCAAGTATGGGTCCGTTGATTCAGGGTGCTGGTGGTCTGATTCACCGGCGCCAGAATTGGCCTCTGCGGGGGCAGAGTTTTCCGTCGAGGGCTTCTTATGCGTCGACGATGAGGTCGATTCTTCAGCGGACGTATTTTTTGGTGCCACGGTAGAGGTAGGGGACTCATTCGCGGCATTGGAGTAACGGGCGCTCGGCGTGCTCATGCGCCACACGCCCACTCCCACGACGACGGCGGCGATAAGGCCGAGCACGATGAAGACGTACACGCGACGTGAATCTGGTTTCATCGTGCCCTCCTTTCTTGGTTGCATAGGGTGGGTAACAAATTGATAACGAGAGTATCATGTATTGGAATTTCCGCGACAGGCTGCGGATTCCGTGATATGTAAACAACGCAGAGATGAGAAAAGGCAGTGCCTATGCAATCCTTTTCATGCCCGATTTTTCTCCGCCGGAAAAGCGTGTATAAATGGCGCTAAACCCGTCGAAGGAGTGAGAAATGAGCAGCTGGGACGAAGAGATTTTTAGCACCGATCTCAACGTGGATTTTCTAGATGAATTGGCAAACCTCGATGAAGAAGGGGTAATCCGCGCAGTACAGGATGCCTGCGAGGTGGCTCGCAGCAAGAACGATTTAACCGAGGAAGAACAGCTCAACGCCCACGCTGCGGCCACGATCGCCGCCATTTGGGCAGGCGCGCCGTTCAGCGCCAGCGAAACCGTTGAAGACTACCCCTATATTAGGGACTTGGTGGGAACCGTTGACGATACCCTGACCGAAAATGCCCTTGAGATCCTGGATACCGTCGAAGGAGACTACGACGTGGAACCGTTTATCGAGGCACTTTCTTAAAAACCACCTCCCTCGGTGCCGCTGGCGCCGCCTAGGAGCAGAAAGGATTCTGCATATCTCACCATGCTTATAAGCATTGAAGGCATTGACGGCGCCGGAAAAAATACACTTGCGACCGCAGTGCGGGACGCCCTCCAAGTCCCAGTAAAAACCGTTTCCTTTCCGCGTTATGAGACCTCCATCCACGCGCAGCTTGCGCGCGAGGCGCTCTACGGAAAGATGGGCGACCTTACGGATTCGGCCTACGGTATGGCCACGCTTTTCGCCCTCGACCGTTTTGGGATAAAAGAGGAATTGCTGGCGGCGAAGCAAACGCGCGAGGTAGTGATCTTAGACCGCTATGTAGCCTCCAACGCTGCCTATTCCGCAGCCCGGTTGCGCGACGATAGCCTCTTCCAATGGGTCTATGACCTAGAATTTGGCACCTTGGGCCTGCCACAAGCAGACCTGCAGGTGTATGTGGATACGGCGGTGGRGGKGGSATCGGCAAGAGCGCAGTCCCGAGCCGCCMGTGATTCCACCCGCGAGCGCGACCACTATGAACGCGATGGGGGRTTGCAGGAGCGCACCGCCGCCGCTTACCGGCGCCTAGTCGAGTCCGGGTGGGGCGGGCGCTGGATCGCCACCGCCGATGCGGATACTATTACGGCAGCAATAAATGACCTTGTAGGAGATTAAAACGTGGCGCCAACGATTTTGGTCGTGGATGATGATCCAGCGATCTCGGAAATGCTGACCATTGTCCTTGAATCTGAGGGACTAAACCCCGTCCCCGTCATGGATGGCAATGATGCCGTTCCTGCCTTCCGCGAGCATGAACCGGATCTCATCCTTTTGGACCTCATGCTGCCGGGCATGAATGGTGTGGATATCTGCCGCACCATCCGGCGCGAGTCCGCGGTGCCCATCGTCATGCTTACCGCCAAGACCGATACCGTGGACGTGGTCTTGGGGCTTGAATCCGGCGCGGATGATTACATCACCAAGCCCTTTAAACCGAAGGAACTCATCGCCCGCATTCGGGCGCGCCTGCGCCGCACCGACTCCGCGGAACCGGAAACCCTTGAGGTCGCTGATCTCATCATCGACGTGCCGGAGCACACGGTGCGCCGTACTGATGGCACCGAATTAAACCTGACCCCGCTGGAGTTCGATCTCCTGCTGGAAATGGCGCGCCACCCAGGGCAGGTGCATACCCGCGAGTCGCTGCTGGAATCCGTCTGGGGCTACCGCAATGCCTCCGATACTCGTTTGGTTAACGTGCACGTGCAGCGCCTGCGCGCCAAGATCGAGCACGATCCGGAAGATCCGCAGATCGTGCTGACCGTGCGCGGCGTGGGGTATAAGACCGGCAAGGCCGGTGCCGGGGAGTAAGGAAAAATCAGAATTCTGGACCGCGTGCGGCGCATTCGTGACGCCATAGTAGATACGCTGCGCACCTCATTGCAGGCGCGCGTTATCGGTATGATTGTGGTCGCCTCCTCGGTGGTCATGATTATCTTGGCCTACGCCTTGGTCTCCGTGCTGACCCAGCGGTTGGTATCCCAAAAAGAAGACGTGGCGCTGCAGGAGCTCGAGCGCGCCCGCACGGCGGTGGAGCAGCAAATCGATGCCACCAGTTCCGCCAACTCGGTGCAGGTGCGCATCAATTCCGCCCGCGCTTCTTTGGATCAGCTCTCTGCGCAACAAGGCGATGCGCAGGCCGTGTATGAACCCGTCATCGTGGTGGAAAACCAAGATGGATCCATCACCACCTCGCCGGAGGATTTCCCGGTGCCGGAACAAATGCGGCAGATGGTGGGCCAAGACCAGATTGCGCAGCAGTATTACCCCGTCCCGCGCGGCAATGGCGATTACTATAACGCGCTCATGGTGGGCACACCCACCGATGCCGAGATTCCGAATTTGCAGGTCTACCTGGCCCTTTCTATGGAATCGGAAGAATCAACAATGGCGCTTATGCGCGGCCTGCTCTCTGCCGCCGGCGTGGTGGTCGTGGTCTTGCTGGTGGGCATTGCCTGGTTGGCAACCCAGCAGGTCATTACCCCGATTAAGTCCGCGTCCCGCATCGCCCAGCGCCTGGCTGCCGGCCACCTCAAGGAGCGCATGGCCGTGGATCGGGACGATGAGATGGGCCGGCTTGCCGCCTCCTTTAATAATATGGCGGATAAATTGTCCTCCCAGATTGCGCAGCTGGAGGAATACGGCGATTTGCAGCGGCAGTTTACTTCCGATGTCTCCCATGAGCTGCGCACCCCCATTACCACCGTGCGCATGGCCGCAGACCTCATCGAATCTGAGGCCGATAGCCTGCCCGCGGGCGCGCAGCGCGCCTCGAAGCTCATGTCCAGGGAGCTGGACCGCTTCGAGGAGCTGCTCGCGGATCTGCTAGAGATTTCCCGCCACGATGCCGGCGTGGCGGACCTATCCACCACGGCCATTGACCTGCGCTCCTGCGTGGATGCCGCCTACCGCCAGGTTGAGCATTTGGCGCAGAAGCTCGACGTGGAGGTCGTTCGCAATATGCCGGATGAGCGGATTTCCATCCAGGCCGATTCGCGCCGCATCGAGCGCATTTTGCGCAACCTCTTGGCCAATGCCATCGACCATTCTGAGGGCAATCCTGTGGTGATCGATATTGCCACCACGGATAAGGCCGTGGGTGTAGCCGTTACGGACCACGGCGTGGGCCTGAAACCCGGACAAGAAGAACTAGTATTCAACCGTTTCTGGCGCGCGGATTCTTCCCGCAAGCGCCACTCTGGCGGCACCGGGCTGGGCCTTGCCATCGCCCGCGAGGACGCGGCCCTGCACGGCGGCACGCTCGATGCATTTGGCGTATTTGGCTACGGCTCCCGCTTCCGCCTCATCATCCCGCGAGAGCCGAATACCGAGATTGGTGAAGAGCCCATCTCCCGAGAGATTCCAGGCGCCCCGGGCACTGGTTCAGACGCCGCGCACGACGCGCTTGCCGATGCCCCAGCTACCGCCGACCCCAGCGGCGCAACCGGCGCCGCTGTTGGCGCCGCTGCCGACGCAGCTAGCGATGCCGACACCGGGCAAGCTGGTGCAGCGGAAGCTGGTGCAGCAGAAGACGAGGACGAGGGCGGCGCCGGTGGGGCATCGCCAAGCAGCAGCTCGGTGGTAGGCCGCGGAATTGGCATCGACGATGACTCGGCGGAGGCGACCGAGGCGGATGGTGACGGAATCCTGTGGCCTTCTGAACGCAACCGTGGGGCCGCCTCGCCCGAGGGGCGCTCCTATAAGGCGCCGGATTTTAAGGGGGATAAATAAATGAATTCGGTCATTATGAAGGGAATATGGCGGCGGCACACCGCCGTGGGCGCGGTGGTGGCGCTGTGCTTTGTTACCGGCTGCTCAACCTTGCCGCACGATACGAGCCCCCAGGTCGTGGGTACCTACCACAAACAGGCCGATGGCCCGGAAGAGGTCATTGCCCCTGAGGCGGGGGCGGACCCGGACCTTACCCTGCGCGATTTTTATCGCGCCGCGGCCGTTCCAACCAATGACCACGATGCCGCTCGCGGGTTCCTCACGAATAACGCCCGCGGGGCCTGGGATGCCTCAGGCGATGTCATGGTGGTCGATAGCCTGGATATCGTGACCGCGCCCGATAAGAAACAGAATACGGCGGCGGATGCGCGCTCCTTCAATGTGCGCGGCACCATCATTGGACGCCTCAAATCCGGCGGGGCCTATGTGCCAGAAAATGAGAGCTACGAAGCTACCATCGACATGAAAATGGTAGATGACCAGTGGCTCGTTGATAGTCTGCCGGCCGGGCTGGTTATCGAGCGTAATGAGCTGCGCAATCATTACACCCCGCAATCGCTCTACTTTTATAAACAAACCGATGACGTCCTCGCCCCGGACCGCCGGTGGCTGTATAAGGGCAGCGAGGAATCCGAGTCCACGCTGATCACCCTCTTGATGGAAGGCCCATCTAGCAGCATCGCCCCGGCCACCCGCCGGGCGGCGGATGAAAAGGTCACCTTCGCTGGCTACGACAACGAAAACGGCTACCAGTTCGAGGGCTTGTCAGACTTGGATGAAAATGACCGCACCCGCTTTGCGGCGCAATTGGTCTGGACGCTTTCTGATGCCGGGCATATCGGCCCCTTCAAGGTTAAGGCCGATGGCAGCAATCTGGTAGAAGGCATGGACACCGTCAGCGTGGATGATTTTGCTGACTATAACCCCAAGGTAAACAGTAATTCCCTGTCCACGCTGTACGCCTTGAATGAGGGCAACGTGCTGGAGGTCGATAGCGGGGTGGCCGAGCCGGTTAAGGGCTCTTTGGGCTCGAGCGGCAATGTGCAATCGGTCGATGTCACCGAATCCGGCATGATTGCGGCGGTCAGCCGGAAGCCTAGCGGTGACTTCAAGCTGCAGATGGGCGAAATCGGCGCCGCGTTGCAGGATTCGGTCGAAGGTAAGACGCTGGCGCGGCCCACCTTTGAATATAACGGGCAAGCCGTGTGGACGGTGGTCGATGGAGACCGCATCGTGCGCGTCGTGCGCTCCAAGACCACCGGACGGATTTCAGAATCCGAGGTCGATGCGCGCAGCATCGACGATATCGAGGGAGAAATCTCCGTTATCCGCCTCTCCCATAGCGGCGCACGCGCGGCGATGATCATCGATGGCCACGTCTACATCGCCGCGGTGGCCCAATCCAGCAGCGGCGATAAGCGCATCGTCAACGCCCGCGAGGTGGGCCCTGAGGTCTCTGGTTCAGCATTATCGCTGGATTGGAATAACGATGGTTCGCTCATCGTCGGTACGTCCTCTGGGCAGTCGCCGGTATGGCGCATCGAGCAGGATGGTTCCTCGGCCTCTACCATGCCGACGGGTAATATCACCGCCCCGGTAGTCGCGGTGGCTACCTCGCCATCGAAGCTTTATATTACGGATTCCCATGCCATGCTGGAGCTTCCCGCCACGGTGGTCGATGAGGTGAACTGGCGCGAGGTGCCTGGCCTGCAGGGTCGGCGCTCTTCGCCTATCGTGTCTAGCTAAGAGGCGGCCGCGCTGGGCGACGCTGCCGCAGAGGATGTTTCGGGGGATGGGGTGGTGTCGCGCCGTGAGCGTGCGAGAGCTGATTTTTCCGCGTGCGTGTGCCGGGTGCCGCGCGCCCGGCCACGTCTTATGCCCGCAGTGCCGGGAGCACCTGCGCCAGCCGCCTTACCTGGTAAGCCGGCCGCGGCTGCTCAGGGCACCGGTATTTGCCCTAGGGTCCTATTCCGATATTCGCCGCAACATCATCATCAGCATGAAGGAACAAGGCAATAGGGAAGTGCGCGATTATATAGGTGCGGTGGTTGCCGCGGGCGTGGCGCACTTGGCCGCCCGTGGCGAGATTCCCCGCGAGCTGTGCCTGGTGCCGGCCCCTACGCGGCGCCGCTCGGCGCGCATGCGCGGCGGTGATCCCGTGACGGCCATGTGTCAAGGTGCGGCGCGCCGACAGCAGGGGCTGCGGGTGCGCGAGGCGCTTGTCATGGGCGCGGATACGGCGGATCAATCTGAGCTCAATGCGCAGGATAGGTGGGCGAACCTGCAGGGGCGCGTGGGGGTTGGCGCCCCGGTGGGCGGTGAGCAGGCGCTGCTTGTCGATGACGTTATAACCACCGGCGCCACCCTCGCGGCCAGCATGGCGGCCCTGCGCGCCGCCGGCGCCACGGTCTATGGGGCGTTGGCTTTTGCCGATGCTTAAGGCACATCACATAGTGGGGTGTACGGTGTTACCCCCTAATGCCATCAGGTCATAACCACTGGTATTATTAGAGGTGTCACAGAGGAACAGTTACTGTGATTGTTTCTAGTCCCCACAACCAAAGGGAGGCATCTCAATGTCCCAGCCAAACAAAGCTCAGGTAACGATTACGGGCCGTAACGTTGATGTACCGGAACACTTCCAGGAGCGCGTCAACGACAAGCTGGCAAAGATTGAACGCCTTGATCCCACACTGACCTTCTTCCACGTGGAATTGCAGCACGAGCCAAACCCACGCCGCGAAGCAGAGTCCGACCGCATCCAGATCACCGCAACCGGCAAGGGCCACATCGCCCGCGCAGAGGCTAAGGAAGACTCCTTCTACGCAGCGCTGGAAACCGCGATGGGGAAGATGGAACGTTCCCTGCGGAAGGTGAAGGTGCGCCGTGAATACGTCAAGGGCGGTCACCGCGCACAGAAGGGCACCGGCGAAATCGCCGCAGAGATGGTTGCGGAGGCAGAAGCACAGCGCGCCAAGGAAGAGCGCTTGGTCGATCCTTATGCCGAGACCGTCGAGGACGTTCGCCCCGGCCAGATCGTGCGCACCAAGGAGCACCCGGCCACCCCGATGAGCGTGGACGATGCCTTGAGCGAGATGGAGCTGGTTGGCCACGATTTCTTCCTCTTCGTCAACGAGGAAAACAACAAGCCTTCCGTGGTTTACCGCCGCCACGCTTTCGACTACGGCATCATCTCCTTGTCTGAGGATGCAGAGGGCTAGAATCCCTCGTGCCCGGCTAGGGCGTTAAGTTTCTTCACCCCCTTCCTGCCCATCGCGCTATTGCTCGATGAGGCGGGGAGGGGGKGATTTGTCATGCTGTGAGTTATCCATTTTCTTAGTGTGTTTAGTGTGAAATCACTATCGTTTAAGGGCGGGTGGAAGGCGACAAGGGCAGTGGCGTGAGTACAATTGCGGGAAGTTAACTAATGTGTCGCGACAAGAAGGACTAACGAATAGTGTTTGGACTTTCCAAGCTGCTGCGCGCGGGCGAGGGCCGTACGGTCAAGCGCCTGGGCAAAATTGCAGACGATGTAATTGCACTCGAGGATCAGTACGCGGAGCTTTCGGACGATGAGCTAAAGGCCAAGACTGACGAGTTCAAAACTCGCCTGAAGGATGGCGAAGAAAAGAACGACATCTTGCTCGATGCTTTTGCTACCGTCCGCGAAGCCGCTTGGCGCGTCCTAGGACAAAAG
The DNA here is from genome assembly GCF_030515985.1 of Corynebacterium accolens. The sequence continues at coordinate 1,311,395 of NZ_CP100376.1, forward strand.
CACTACCCCGTGCAGATCATGGGTGGCGCCGCCCTGCACTTTGGCAATGTTGCAGAGATGCGCACCGGTGAGGGCAAAACCCTGACCTCCTTGCTGCCCGCTTACCTCAACGCCCTGGAGGGCCAGGGCGTACACATCGTCACGGTCAATGACTACCTGGCCAAGCGCGACGCCGAGATGATGGGGCGTGTGCACCGCTGGTTGGGCCTGTCCGTGGGCGTTATCTTGGCAGAAATGCGCCCGCAAGAGCGCAAGAAAGCCTACGACTGCGATATCACCTACGGCACCAATAACGAGCTGGGCTTTGATTACCTGCGCGATAACATGGTGCGCACCCTCAATGATGTAGTTCAGCGCGGACACAACTTCTGCATCGTGGATGAGGTGGACTCGATCCTTATCGATGAAGCCCGTACCCCACTCATCATCTCCGGCCCGGTTGATGGGTCCTCCCAGTTCTATGGCGTCTTTGCGCAGCTGGCGCCGCGCATGCGCGAGGGAATCCACTACGAAGTGGACCACAAAAAGCGCACCATCGGTGTCTTGGAAGAGGGGGTGGAGTACGTTGAAGATCAGCTCGGTATTGATAACCTCTACGCGCCGGAGCATTCCCAGTTGGTTTCCTACCTCAATAACGCGTTGAAGGCCAAGGAGCTCTTTACCCGCGATAAGGACTACATCGTCCGCAATGGCGAAGTGATGATCGTGGATGGCTTTACCGGCCGAGTGTTGGCGGGACGCCGCTACAACGAGGGCATGCACCAGGCCATTGAGGCCAAGGAGCAGGTGGAGATCAAAAACGAGAACCAGACGCTGGCGACGGTTACCCTGCAGAACTTCTTCCGCCTCTATGAAAAGATTTCCGGCATGACCGGTACCGCGGAAACGGAAGCCGCGGAGCTGCATTCCATCTATGGGCTGGATGTGGTTCCTATTCCTACCAATAAGCCGAACCAGCGCACCGACCACTCGGACCGCATTTACAAGACCCAAGAGGCAAAGTTCGCTGCGGTGGTTGATGATATTGCGGAGCATGTCGAAAACGGCCAGCCGGTCCTAGTCGGTACCACCTCCGTGGAGCGTTCCGAATACCTGTCGCAGCTGCTGACCAAGCGCGGTGTGCAACACAACGTGCTTAACGCCAAGCACCACGAAGAAGAGGGCCAGATCATTGCCCGTGCGGGCCGCCCCGGCACCGTGACCGTGGCAACCAACATGGCCGGCCGTGGTACCGATATCGTGCTCGGCGGTAACCCGGAAGTTATCCTCGATGAGAAGCTGCGCGAACGCGGCCTTGACCCCTTTGAGGATGAGGAAAAATACCAGGAGGCCTGGGAGGCCGAGATCGACGGCGAGAAAGAGCGCTCGAAGCGCTTGGGCGATGAGGTGCGCGAATCGGGCGGGCTCTATGTCTTGGGCACCGAGCGCCACGAGTCGCGCCGCATCGATAACCAGCTGCGCGGCCGTACCGGCCGTCAGGGTGACCCGGGCGAGACCCGCTTCTACCTGTCCATGCGCGATGAATTGATGGTGCGCTTTGTGGGCCAGTCCATGGAGCACATGATGAACCGCCTCAACGTGCCTGATGATGTCCCCATTGAGGCCAAGATGGTCTCGAACTCCATCAAGGGTGCCCAGGCGCAGGTGGAGAACCAGAACTTCGAGATGCGCAAGAACGTGCTGAAGTACGATGAGGTGCTCAATGAGCAGCGCAAGGTGGTCTACTCCACGCGCTATTCTATCCTCGATGCAGATGACATCAAGGACGATATCCGCACCATGATCGATGACACGGTCTCTGCCTACGTCGAGGGCGCTACCGCCACCGGTTATGTCGAAGACTGGAACCTCGAGGAACTCTGGAATGCCCTCGAGGCGCTGTACGGCCCCACGATGTCCCCGGAGGAACTCGTGGAAGGCTCCGAGTACGGTTCCCCAGGCGAGCTCACTGCGGAGCAGCTGCGCGATGCCCTCGTTACCGACGCGAACCGGGAGTACGACAAGTTGGAGGAAGCCGTTTCTGCCATCGGCGGCGACAAGCAGATGCGCAATACCGAGCGCATGGTGATCCTGCCGATTATTGACCAGAAATGGCGCGAGCACCTTTACGAGATGGACTACCTCAAGGAGGGCATCGGCCTGCGCGCGATGGCGCAGCGCGACCCGCTGGTGGAATACCAGAAGGAGGGTGGCGATATGTTCAATGCCATGAATGAAGGCGTGAAGGAAGAAACCGTGCGCCAGCTATTCATGCTGCGCAAGCAGTTCAAGCAGCAGGAAGAAAACCAAGAATCCGGCGGTGACTCGGGCTCTGGTCCTGCAGGCCAAGAAACCGTAGAGGCATAACGCTTCAACGTCCTATCACGCCCCTTCCTCTTCCTCCCCGTCCTTGCGCGGTGGGGAAGCGGGAGGGGCGCTGTTAGTTTTAGAGCAGCCGAAACGAGCGTAGCCCTTGGTCAGTGGCGGAGCCGGTAAAGGCGTGGCGGKGRGKGCCGRTGACCGCGGRACCGAAGKATTYGCCGTTGGGKCGCGCGKGCAGGCTGGTAAGGCGCAAGGCATCGGTGTCATAGGGGCTTTCCCGGCGGTGCACCCAGGAGCCAATGTGCAGGCGGATGGAATCCGAAAAGCGCGGGGAATTGAGGTGGGCAATGGGGCGGTAGCCGGCGGCGACCTCAAGGATGAAGACGACCCAGGCTTGGATATGGTGCTGGGCGGCAACCTCGGCCGTTGTGGGGAGGCGGCCGTAATGGATGCGGTGCGGGGCGATATACAGCTTGAGGTGAGAGTAGCCGGGAATGGGCTCATACATGGTGAAATGAGTGCTCCTGCGAAAAAGGCAGGAGGCGAACGCGTGATAATTATCTCATGGGGGCGCTGCGCGCGCTATTTCTGGCAGTTTCCTGTATGAGGCGGGCGAGAATATAAGCGCAGTTCGCTATACTTTCGGGAGTTACAAAGTATTCGTGTACTGAAGGATTAAAAATTATGCGTGGTCTCATCGTTGACTATGTCGGCGTCCTCGATGGCGCTGAAGAGGACAATCGCCGCTGGAAGGCTCTGCTATCTGCGGCGAAGGCAAATGGTGCCGCAACCGCTATCTTGTCTAATGACCCGGGCGGCTCTGGCGCTGAGCACATTCGCGAGTGGGAATACCGCGGCAACGTCGATGCCGTGGTGTTGTCTGGCGAAATCGGGGCGGAAAAGCCGGAGGTTGCGGCTTTCCAGGCGGCTGCCGATGCCCTCGAGCTGCCCTTGAGCGATTGTGTCATGGTCGACGATTCGATCCTCAACGTGCGCGCCGCTGTCGATGCCGGGATGATCGGTTTCTTATACACCAGCTTCGATCGCGTGTCTGTAGAAATTCAAGCCGTATTCGATATTGAAGGGGAATTTTAGTGGCTCAAGCCCGCGTCTATATTCCGGCGACCTATGCCATGCTGGCGGAGCTCGCTGAGACCGGAACGCTCGCGGCGCGCTCCGGGTGGGGATTCATGGTGACCCCAGCCCTGCGCGATTTTTATACCGCAGGCGATGAAGAAGAGATTGCCTACTCCGCCTTCCTCGAGGCCTCCATGGCTTCGCTGCGCCTGTTGACCATTGGAGACGAGGAGAAGTTCCCGCACCGGCGCGTGGTCATTTCCATCGACGTTGATGACACGGCGGTCACCCCGCGCCCGGATATGGGCGAGCCGGTGGTGGAACTTCAGCCAGCGCAGTTTGGCACGGATAGCCTCGCCGCCATTCACGTGGATATCGAAGAATCCGAAGAGGCAACCGCCAAGGCCATCGAGGCCATCGATTCCGCGGACCTCGGCGATGAGGACGCGGAGCTCGCGGTAGGTGATGCCCTGGATAACTTCATGGCCTTCTACCACCCCACGGAGCTGCCCTTCCTCGTGGAATTGCTCTAGGCCGCGCTAGTTTTCCCACTCCACGTTGGTGCGCAGGGCTTGCAGCAGCCCGCGTACCGCATCGCGCCGGCGGGCGGTAGCGGTGCCCTCGGGAATGATTTCTGGATCATCGAGCCCGCACTCGGGATCCGCCGGTGGCCCCGCGTGCGTACAGCCGCGCGGGCATTCCTCAATGGCCGCGGCGAGGTCCTCGAAAACGCCAAGGACGGTATCCGCGTCCACATGCGCCAGCCCGAAGGAGCGAATGCCCGGCGTATCGATGATCCAGCCGCCCTGAGATTCGGCGCCTGGAGCGTCGGTGGGCAAGGGGAGGGCCACCGATTGCGTCGAGGTATGCCGGCCCTTGCCGATGCCCGATACTTCCCCCGTTTCCCTTTCTGCATCTGGAACCAGGCGGTTGACCAGCGTGGACTTGCCTACCCCGGAATGCCCGATGAGCGCGGTAATATGGCCATCTACTTGCGCGCGCACGGCATCTAGGCCATCCTCGACTCCGGCTTCGACCACCGTGACATCTAGGTCGGCGAATTCTTCTGCAAACGGCGTTGGGTCTGCAAGATCCGTCTTGGTCAGGCACAGGATGGGGTGGAGGTTGCCCACGAATGCGGCAATCAAGGCGCGCTCGACAAAGCCTGATCGCGGGGGAGGGTCTGCCACGGCAGAAACGATCAGCAATTGATCGGCATTGGCCACCACGATGCGCTCATACGGATCCGTGTCATCGGCGGTGCGGCGCAGCACGGAGGKGCGATCCGCCAGCTTGACGATGCGCGCCAGCGTGTCCTTCGCACCAGAGGKATCACCAACCACGCCGACGCGGTCACCGACCTCGATGGCGGTGCGGCCCAGCTCGCGGGCGCGCATGGCGGTGACGTGGGGGCCATCGTCAAGCGCGACGCCCCACCGCCCGCGGTCCTTGGTGATTACCATGCCGTATTTGGCATTTTTGTGCTTGGGCCGATCCTTGGTGCGCGGGCGCGAGCCCTTGCCGGGGCGCACGCGCACATCAGATTCATCAAAGGAACCGAAACGTCTAGCCATGTAAATCCTGTTGGTCGGGGTGCAGCATCGTCTCCCACATGCGGGCCAAGCCGGGCAAGGTCTTGGAAGTGGTGGAAATATCCTCAATCTGGATACCAGGGACTTTCAAACCCAGAATGGCACCGGCGGTGGCCATGCGGTGATCGGCGTAGCAGGGCCAATCGCCGCCGTGGAGTTCGACGGGTTCGATCACCAGGCCATCGTCAAGCTCGGTGACCCTGCCGCCCAGCGCATTGATATTCGCCGCGAGCGCCTGCAAACGGTCGGTCTCGTGGCCGCGCAGGTGGGCAATGCCCGTGAGCCGGGACGGCGTTTCTGCGAGCGCGCACAGGGCCGCAACGGTGGGGGTAAGCTCCCCGATATCGCCCATGTTGCGCTCGATGCCCTGCAACCTTCCCGCCGGGTTGCCCTCTGCTGTGACGCTGTTGTGCTCCTGGGTTACCATCACGCCCATATCCAGCAGGATCTGGCGGATGGCAYCGCCCGGCKGGGTGGTATTCGCCGGCCAATTCTTGAKGGTCRGGCGCCCGCCGGTGACCGCCGCTGCGGCGAGGAACGGCGTGGCATTGGAGAGATCCGGCTCGATGAACCATTCGCGGCCGGCGATGGGGCCGGGGTGCACCGTCCACGTGGTGCCATCCGAATCCACGCGCACGCCCGCCTGGCGCAGCATGCCCACCGTCATTTCCACGTGCGGCATAGATGGCAGCTGGCCGCCCTCGTGGGTGAGCTGGATGCCCTGGGAAAAGCGCGCCCCGCTCAGCAGCAGGCCGGAGACGAACTGGGAAGAACCAGAAGCATCGATGGTGACTTTGCCGCCTTCTGGCACGCCGTTGGAGGACACCGTAAAGGGAAGGCTACCTCCTTCCACATCGACGCCGAGGCTGCGCAGCGCATCCAGCGTCGTGGACATGGGGCGGTTATAGGCCTGCTTATCGCCATCGACGCGCACCGGGCCATCCGCCAGCGCTGCGACCGGCGGCACAAAGCGCATCACGGTGCCGGCCAGCCCGCAATCCACCCTGGCACCGTGCAGCTTCCCAGGCTGGACGTGGATATTGGCGCCGTCATGGGTGAAGCGAACCCCCATGGCACTGAGTGCGTCCTCCATCAGTTGCGTATCGCGCGATACCAGCGGGGCGTGCAGGATGGACGGGGAATCAGCCAGCGCGGCCAGGATGAAGGCGCGATTGGTAATCGATTTCGATCCTGGCACCTGGTGTTCCCCCGTAACGGGGCTGGTAGCCAGCGGGGCGGTCCAAGGTTGAGACATAGTGTCCATAATAGAGGCCATGTGCGGAAGATTCGTTCTTTTTACCGAGTCCCTCCTCGATGAGGTGGGAAACCTCCCAGGTGTCCAGGAAGTCCACGCCCCACAGGGCACGCCCGGGCCGCGATATAACATTGCCCCTACTCAGCCCATTCCCATCGTGCGCGTGCGCGAAGAACTGGCGGAAGTCGAACCCGCGCGGTGGGCGCTGTTGCCGCAGTGGAAGAAAGACATGGATGGCCCGCCGCTTTTTAATGCCCGGGCAGAAACGGTGGCGAGCAAGCCGTCTTTTCGCACGGCCTTTAAATCCCAGCGCTGCCTTATCCCCATGAACGGCTATTACGAGTGGCACAAGGATGGCTCCACCAAGACGCCGTACTACGTCCATCCCGACCAGGGCCTGCTGTGGGCCGCGGGGCTCTGGGATACCGGGCTGGATCGGCTCTCTGCCACCATCGTGACCACCGCGGCTACCGAAGAGATGGAGTGGCTGCACCACCGCTTGCCGCGATTTTTGGCGCCGGAGGAGATGCGCACCTGGCTCGAGGGCAGCGCCGACGAAGCTAAGGAGCTGCTAGTGCCCACTGGCCTGCGGGGATTCGACTACCACGCGGTGGATAAGGCCGTGGGGACTGTCTCCAATGACTACCCGGAGCTACTCATCCGCCAGTAGATCGGCAAAGTCGGCCCCGCACAAGTGCGCGAGTTCTTCTGCGTTGAGCTCGATATCTAGGCCGCGGCGGCCGCCGGATATAAAGACAGTATCGAAAAGCACCGCGGATTCCTCGATCACCGTGGGCAGCGGGTTCTTTTGTCCGAGCGGGGAAATGCCGCCATGCACGTAGCCTGAGGATTTCTCGGCATCGTGCACCTGCGCCATGGCTGCCTTAGATACGCCAAGGGCAGCGGCTGCCTTCTTGAGGCTTAAATGGTGCGTCGTGGGAATCACGCATACCGCCAGCTCGCGGCGCGGACCTTTGCCCGCAGTGAGATCGATAATGAGCGTTTTCAGCACGCGCTCGGGTTCTACGTCTAAGGCCGCCGCGGCACGATCACCAAAGTGATCCTTGCCCGCTTCAAAGGTGGATACGGAGTGCTTGACTCCGGCATCTTCGATGACTTTCAGGGCCGGGGTAGCGGCATGCGGGGACTTTTTGGCCATATAGGAATTTTAGCGTGAGACGTTAGGATAGATTGTGTGGTTAAAGAAACAGTGAGCGAAAAGGAGCTGCAGCGCCGCTTTGAAAAGGAATCGCTCCCGCTGCTTGATCAGCTCTATGGCGGCGCGCTGCGCATGACGCGAAACCCGCAAGACGCGGAAGACTTGGTGCAAGAGACCTATCTCAAGGCTTATAAGTCCTTTCATTCCTTTAAGCAGGGAACGAATTTGAAGGCATGGCTGTATCGCATCATGACCAATAACTACATCAACTCTTATCGCAAGGCGAAGCGGCGCCCTACCGAGTCTTCTGCCGATGATCTGAGTGATTTTCAGCTCTATACCACCGCGGGACACGATTCCACCGGCTTGGAATCCGCCGAGGTGGCAGCGCTTAAAGAGATGCCAGATAGGTCCATCTCGCAGGCCATTAATGACCTACCTGAGGACTACCGGATGGTGGTCTACTACTCCGATGTGGAGGGCTTAGCGTACAAAGAAATCGCCGAAATCATGGATACTCCATTGGGAACGGTGATGTCCCGGCTACATCGTGGAAGAAAAATGCTCCGCAAGGCGTTGAAGGACGTAGCACGTGAACAAGGAATTGGATTAGAACACCCGGACATGGAGGAGAAGTAATGGAAGGCGCAACCGGAAAGAACTGTGGTGCGTGTAGCTCCACTGAGGTACACAACCTATTTTGCGAGCTTCTCGATGAATCCACGACCTACGCCCGCGCTTTAGCCATCCGCGAGCACATCGCCCAATGTGATTTTTGCCAGCAACGACTAGAGCGCGAAGAGCTCGTCCGCTCCCTCGTGCGCAATTGCTGTGCCGGCCAAGCTAAGGCACCGCAATCGCTGCGCCGCCGCATCTCGATAGAAATTACGGAGATCGAATCCCGCTGGTAAGAAGCGCCCTTCAGAGCTGCGAACGTCTCGCAACAAGAGTCGGGACAGTTCGTACTGCCGTGTTTCCTCATCCAGTTCAGAAGCAAGCATACTTACCGTCAGGCGCCCTCTGCCGAAGCGGTGCTGTAGAAAAAATTTTCCATAGGATCGCACTCGCAGCGGTCAACCCGCGAGTCAAACCCTACCCACACGCCCTGGGGCGTAATGCGAGTGGATAGGCAAATAGTAGGGGCCTAGCCCTGACGTGTCCATTTTCTGGGGTCATGTCCGGCCCCGACTGGTAAATACGCATCCTGCGAATAGTTGAAGAACGGGTTCTGTTTTTGGGGCTGGTACCTCTCTGGTGGTACCAGCGCTAGTTTTTCTGAATTCGCTGGCGGTAGTAATCACGATTGTCTTCTTGCATGTGAGCAAATTCCATGAGTACGCCCGGCCAGATGGGATACGTATCGATAAGGTTTTCTGCGATGTTTAGCAACGGTGAAAAAGCGATCTCGCCCCATCTGATGCCTATACCTACTCTTTCGGAGTAGGCCGTGCTACTTAAAGGGCCAAGTGCCCACTGACTCCCTGACATCGCATTCATCCATGTGCCGTTGATGGCGAGGATGCGGGATGCTTTCTCTTCATAGCTGTGTTTAGAGTTTAAGATTTCGAGTACGATCTCGAAGGGAAACTCTTTTGTGCCATCGGTGACCTGCTTGCGCTGAAGAGGCGTAAGGTCTGCAAGTGTCGTGGGGACTGTTGTTGAAAGGAAGTCTTCCAGCCTATTTCCGAATTGCTGATGGTATCCGTCAAGCCACATGAGATTCCTTTCGGGCTATGCAGGGCGTATAACCCAAGCCCCTGAATATTGATTTAAAGTCTTGTCGAAAACAGGTTGCGGATATAGCCCAGTACCCAGTTTTGCTGTCTTCTTAGACGATCGAGTGTATTCCAGCATTCACTTTTCTACAACGAAGATTTGGCTGTTGTGTCCTGAGGATTCAAGATTCGGCTCTGTGGGGTGCAGCAGAGATGTTGTCGAAGTGAAGAAGGCGAGAATCGCTGCCCCGAGGATAATTATGCGCCTAAATCGGTTTCTGGTGTCAGCAAGATTTAGTATGTCTCTACTCCATCAATTTGGGCGTAGTGAGGAGCGATGTTTGTGCGGGTTCCGGCTACTACCAGTTTGCACGGTGAGTCTCGGGCTAGTCCTGCATACTCGTCGTCGTCAAGTGTCTTTCGCCTTGAGGAGGTAGTTGAGGCGAACAGCTTACGGACGATGGGCACCCATATGTAACAGGGGCCACCATCGCCGATCGCTATACCTGCTAACGGAAGCCGGCAAAAGGAAACCACGAAATGAGTTCAATTAGTGCACTTCGGGGAAGCTATGACCGATGTCCCGATATGGACCAGTAGTACCAACCCAAATGAGCGCCCTGGTCGCTACTGCTCCGAGAGTCGGATTTCTAATAGAAAGATTAAAAACCCGGCCGTACGAGTTCTTAAGGTGAACTGGTACGAAACCGGGCTTTTAATATGTGCTGTACGTTATGCGCCAGGACGCTTGCCGTGATTAGCGGCCTTCTTGCGGCGATCCTTGTGCTTGCGACCACGCTTGCTCATTGCGCACTCCTTCGTTGAGGGTTTCTGAACTTTATTCAACTGTAGCGGCTAAGGGCGCCGAAACGAAAATTGGGGTAGGGGTTAGGCTCCCCGGGTCCGCGCTTTTAGGCGGACACGCGGGAACGGCCGCGGCCGCGGTTGCGGCGACGCTTGAGGGCGCGGCGCTCCTCTTCAGACAGGCCGCCCCAGACGCCGGCATCGAGGCCGGACTCGAGTGCCCAGTTGAGGCAGGAAGAGGCAACGGGGCAGCGGTTGCAGACCAGCTTGGCCTTAGCGATCTGGGTAAGAGCAGGGCCGGAGTTACCTACTGGGAAGAACAGCTCTGGGTCTTCGTCGCGGCAAACGGCTTCGTGGCGCCAATCCATGATTGATATCTCCTAACAAATTTTTGACAGCAGTAAATACGAGCGCAATCCATGAGGGGCAGGAAAGCACCTTGATTTTTAGGTGGTGTGTGAACTGGTCTGCTAGCAGTGGGGCCCGGTCTCGAGGTCGGGCCAGCGTCGCCGCCGCCTATGGTTCACGGTGTTGTTACCTGAAGTTTCCTCCAGGTTAAGAAGAGGTTTACGCCCTCTTTCTTTTTGCTACTAGAGAATCATGACATGTTTACCCGATCGCCGCTAGGGTTAAAGGCTAAATTGTGGTTAACATCACGCAAATAGGTGCAGTGTGGGGGCCATAAATGTCAAAATCGAATTTTAAAGAAACCTGTGAGAATCGCCGTGAGCTGCAGCTATAGGTGTTATATGGTGAGTGTGGTGAGGAAGAGACCGTCAAATTTCCCAGTTCAGCCCCCTGCCCCCGCGCTACTGCTGGCAACATCGAGGCCCACCGTGGGTGGCGCAGAAAAAATTCGCGCCGGATTAGTAGACTGTGGCTTTGTGTCTAAGCAGAACAAACGCCAGGTAAATAAACAGCAGCGAGATAAGTCGGCAGCGCCCGCGCCGGCACCGGAGAGTGCCCCGCAGTCGGTGCTGATAGGCGCTGGTATTGCCACGGTGCAATCCATCGCGGTTATTTGTTTTGGCATTTTCCTCATTGTGCGCGAAGCGGTGGGTGCGGAAAATGACTCGATGGTCTCTGATTCCGGATCAGGAAGCTTTGTAGGGCTTGGCACCGCCATCTTTATCTTCATTGTCTTTGGCTTTGTCATCGCGGGCGCCTGGGCCATGGTGAAGGGAAAGCGATGGGGAAGAGGTGCCGTGGTCCTCGTAGAGCTCATCCTGGGTGCGAGTGCGTTTCAAATGTATAGCGGTGGATCCCCGGTGCTGGGAACTATCACACTGCTAAGCGCGGTCGCGGTGCTTTATCTCTTGATGTTTAGGCGCGAGTCCTCAGAGTGGGCCGCCTCGAATTTCTAAGGGCCACTCGCGCGGGAACCGCGAGTGGCACTCGCTTAGTCGCTGCTGAGGCCAACGACGGTATCGCCGCGGGTTTCTACAATGGTCTCGCCCGCCAACGTGAGGTGGACAGGACCGCGGTAGCCTCCGCGGTCGACGGCTATCTCGCGCAGTACCTCGCCGGTAGACCAGTCCACCACGGCTATACCCTTTTCGGTGGGCATTAGCATGCGCCCAGCCACTGAAATCGGGGTGCCGATGGCACCGTCAATGACGTGATCGACGTGCAAATCACTGGGGGTTAGAAGGTAGAGGCGCTGCCCATCAAACCACGTCATGTGGTGCGGGAGATCCGCTACGGCTGGGGCAAAAGGACTTGTGCCGGAATCGATGGCGGCAGAAGGCTTTACGGGGGTAGAAGAAAGCTTGTCGCCCTGGTTGTTATAGGACTCAATGCGGGGTTCTGGGCCGGGGATATAGACCGCGGCGGCGTCTTGGCCCACCGCGATAAGCCGCGCCCCATCGCGTTCGAGGGAGACATCGGCGTCCATTTCTGGTTCCCGGGAGTCCTCCGGGGTGGTGTTTTGAAACCTTAACCACGTGGTGTGAGGTTCCTCCGGGCATGATTCCGTCAGCGCGAGGTTCTCGGTACGCGTGAGCGCCGAAGAAATGGCGCATTCCTCGTGCGGTTGCTTCTGCGCCTCCTGCTTGGCCTCCACGTCGCCGTATTCCACGGTGCGCACGAGATCTGAGCGCCATAGGTCGATTCGCCCGGCAGATACGGTACCTACCCGGTCATTGGATCGCACGGGGATAACGTCCGGGGAATTGATGGCACTGCGGGTGGAGTCATATTCACCCGTCGCGGCGTTGATGGCCACCGTATCCCCGCAGCCCACGCCCGTGCGATAGGTGGCAACCACCTTGCCCCAAGCAGTCGATAGCGAGCAGAGTTCGGCATCGCTGCGGGTATAGGTCCAGGCCGTGGAGCCGTCGGCATTGGTGGCAGTGAGCACATCGCCATCGTGGCTAATGCTCAACCCGTGGGCGGAAATGGCGCGGTATTGGCCGGGTACGGGCTGGTTGGGCAGGCTGTAGGCGGCGGTGAGGGAGGAGGGGACATCGGCAAGCACGGCGGCATCGCTTTCCCCAGGAACGGCCTCTTGGTGCAGGTCAGCCTGGTGGATATTGGCCGTGGCGACCGCGCCGCCCACCGCGATGGCGCAGATAGCGCCGATGACGCCGGTGGCCTTCCAATCCGCCGCGGTAGCCCGCAAGATGGGGGCCTTAGTCATCGGCGCCCTCCTCGGGGCGTGCCCTTGCTGCGCCGAGACCCGTCCCGGGACCGCGATTGGGCTTGTCCCGCAGACCGCTTATGCGCCGGAAGTTGGCCAATCACGCTGGTGGCCGGCCCCACCTTTTCCTGCACGCCAGCGGGGATGGACAGCGCCTGGGCAAGCTCCGGGGAGGTGGAAAACCACTGCGACGGCGTGGCCGTATCTAGGCCTAGTTCATCGTTGATGACCTGCCATTTGGCCAGCTCATCGTAGCCCACCAGGGTGACGGCGGTGCCGGTGTGCCCTGCGCGGCCGGTGCGCCCGATGCGGTGGATAAAGGTCATGGGATCATCGGGAACCTGGTAGTTGATGACGTGGGTGACATCGTCGACGTCGATGCCGCGCGCCGCGATATCGGTGGCGACGAGGATGTCCACCTCGCCCGAGCGGAAGGCCTGCAGGGACTTCTCCCGGGACTTTTGGCCCAAGTCACCGTGCACGGCGCCGACGCGGAAGCCGCGCTCAGCAAGGTCATCGGCCAATTGCGCGGCCGAGCGTTTGGTGCGGGTAAAGATGATGGTGCGACCCCGGCCCTGGGCCTGCAGGATATGCGCGATGACCGGCACCTTATCCATGCGGTGGGCCTGGAAGGTGACCTTGCGGGTGGTTTCGTGCGTGACCTCATCCGCATCCGATTCGGCCCGGATGTGTACGGGCTTATTCATGAACTGGCGCGATAGGTTCAAGATGGCGCCGGGCATGGTGGCAGAAAACAGCATTGTTTGGTGCGCGTTGCCATCGAGCGCTTCCAAAATGGCCTCTATGGAGGGTAAAAAGCCTAGGTCCAGCATCTCATCGGCCTCATCGAGCACCACGATGGCGACGTGGCGCAGGACCAGATCGCCGCGCTCGTGCAGATCGAGCAGGCGGCCTGGCGTGCCGATGACCACATCGACGCCGCGCTGGAGAAGCTTAATTTGCTCCTCATRGGGGCGCCCGCCGTAGATGGAGGCGAGGCGGACCGGCAGGTGCGCAGCCGCGTCCTGCAAATCCGCGGTGACCTGCTGCGCTAGCTCGCGGGTGGGAACGACGATGAGCGCCCGAGGTGTCCCATCCAGCGGGGCAATATCCGCGTCATCAAAAACGCGATCGAGCAGCGGCACGCCAAAGCCAAAGGTCTTGCCCATGCCGGTGCGCGCCTGGCCAATAAGGTCTTGGCCTTTAAGCGCAATGGGCAGGGTTAATTCCTGGATTGCAAAGGTTCGCGCGATGCCACGGTCAGCGAGCCCATCGCAGATTTCGGCGGCGACGCCGAGTTCCGCGAAGGTCGGTGGCTGGGTTTTTATGACAGACACACCTTGATAGTAGCCGGGATGGTTATAGTGGGGCCATTGGCATGTAAAACTCTCGTTAAAGGAGGATAATTTTATGGATATCAAGTTTGGTTTTGCAGATACCCCGCGCGAGCTGATCATTAGCACCAGTGGCGAGCAGGCGGAGCTGACGCAAAAGATTAATAGCGCCCTGGCGGAAAACTCCACGTTGGAGCTAGAAGATGACAAGGGCCGCAAGTACCTCGTGCGCACTGACCGCGTGGTGTACGTCGAAGTTGGTGCCGCGAAGAAGCAGTCCGTCGGTTTCGCCGGCGCCTAAGCTTGGGGCTTTTTAAAGGTTTGCTAATTCAGTTTTTGAATAGGCAACCGGGTACGCTCAATGCCTATGGAAAGTAGGCAGAATCGCAAGGCTCACCATAGCCAKGGGCGAAYCCCGGATCAYCCGAMCCSGGTGGTCCGGTYCGCCCGCCGCTACGGCTGGTGGCGTGTGGTGGCTATCCCCGTGATGGTGCTGCTTACCATCTGGGTGATTGTGGATATCGCGTCCGGCTCTTCGGCCGATGACAATGGCGATGCATCCAGCGCCGAGACCACCGCAGCCGCCACCCCTACCCACGAGGATCTCACGGGGCCTGACCCCGCAAACGCGGAGGCGGTAGAGCGCGAGATTAGTGAGATGCCCCCTGGAAGTGACTTCACCAAAAAGGGCAAGGGCACGTTCCACGGAATCGGCCGCCCCGGCGCTGTAGCGGGCGAGGGCGGCGAGAAGAAGGTGCGCTATTCCATCGAGGTAGAAGATGGGCTCAATACCGCTCCCTACGGCGGAGATGATGCCTTTGCCGCAATGGTGGAGGCAACCCTTGCGGATCCACGCGGGTGGACCGCTCGAGGTGACTTCGAATTCGAGCACGTTGCCTCCGCAGACGATCCCGATACCCGCATCCAGCTGACCTCTCTGACCACGGCCGCGGAGCGGTGTGGCGAGAAGATTGAGACGGAAACCTCCTGTCACACCATGTTTACCGGCGAATCCACCACCATCATTAATGAGGCGCGGTGGGTGCGCGGGGCCACGCCYTTTGAGGGCGATTTGGGCAATTACCGCCAGTACGTCATCAATCATGAATTGGGCCACGCCATCGGATATGCCTCCCACCAACAATGCGGCGGCGAGGGCAAATTGGCCCCGGTAATGATGCAGCAGACGCTGAGTTTGAACAACAAGGAATTGCATGACCGCAATCCCAAGGAGGTCTATCCTGATGAGGATGTGACCTGCGAGCCCAATCCGTGGCCATATCCTAATCCGGAGCAAAAGGATCCCCACCAACCCCAATAAGGAGTACTGGATGCCGCTTCCCCCAGAGCATGTTTTAAGCGCCTTCCACGCAGAAACCGGAGCGACAGGCTCGCGCCGGGCCCAAGGCGATCAGCTGGGCCCAGTATGGGATAACGGCATCAAGGTGGGCGACGTGGTCTACTCCCAGGCCGGCCCCTTCGCTGCGTGGTCTGCCAAGGTGCGCGAAAAACTCAGCGTGCCGGGCGCGCGGGTATCGCGGCCGGTACTAGCGAGCGACGGCCGCCACACCGCCGCCGGGTGGAAGGCGACGCAGTTCCTTCCCGGCGAGGTCACCGGGCGCATCGATGAAGCAGCGCAGACGGCTTTGCGCTTGGACGATGCCATGGCCAATGCACCTGCGCCGCCGGGTGCGCACCGCGATGATGCCTTTGCCCGCGCGGAGCGCACCGCCTGGGCGGAGACGGGGGAGGCCTACGATAAGGCCGCGCTTGCCGATGTCCCCTTGATCACCGCCCATACCGCCCTGCTGACCACCACGGTCTTTTATGGCGCGCACCCACCAGGAATCGTGGATCTCGTGCCGAGCCAATCCGCGCGCCCAGCCGGGTGGAGCGCAGCGCTTGTGATCGTGGATGGTCTGATCGCACAAGTGGTAGATGATGATATCTGCCAGCGGTTTGGCCATGTGCCAGGCATGCAGGAGCTTTTGCTGCGAGCGGTGTCCTATCGTCGGCACATTAATGATCTTAACCCGCGCTCGCGCTCGAATGTGCGTTCCAATATTGAGCGGGTGGAACAGTTTCTCGTGTCTAGGGCATCTGCAATACTGGGGCGGTGACTTACGATCCCCATTCCACCGCCCGCGCGGGAGTGGTCCTACCGCCGTCGCCCGAGGTACGACTCATCGCCCGCACCACGTCCGCACACGCCCGATCCTGGCCCGTTGAGCTGCCGGAAACCGGTACCTGGAAGGTAACCGGCACCGCCGGAACCGGCGTATCCAGTTTTCTTATCGATACCGTCATTCATGCTCTCGACCGCGCCCAGGAGACGGGGGCAGACCCTTCCGGCATCCTCGTGGTTGCCGCCTCTAAGGAGTCCGGTGCTCGATTGCGCCGCGAGCTTTCTGAGCGCCTCGAAGATTATGCGGCGCAGTCCTCCATGGTTCGCTCCATCCACTCCCTGGCTTTTGCCCTCCTGCGCAGCGCTAGCGATGAGGAATTGCGCCTTATCACCGGCGCGGAACAGGACGCCGTTATCCGTGAATTGCTCGAAGGCCACGCGGAGTCCGGCCACGGCGACTGGCCGGAGGAAGTCCGACCCGCCCTAGAGTACGTAGGCTTTGCCCGCCAATTGCGCGATTTTCTTTTGCGCTCCATCGAACGAGGACTAAGCCCCGCGGATTTGGAGAACCTCGGAGCCAAGTACGGCTGCAGTATGTGGGTTGCCGCCGGTACGTTCCTGCGCGAATACGAACGCGTCCAAGCCCTATCCGGGGCGCACTCCTATTCCGCGGCCGAGCTAGTCAACCAGGTCCTGCTGCGCCCAGAACTTACGAGTTCGCACCCGTGGCACACCATCGTGGTCGATGATGCCCAGCTATTGGATCCCACTGCGGGCGAGCTCATTTCTCGCTTGGCCCCCGATGCACAATTGCTGGTCATCGGCGGCGATGCGGACCAATCCGTCTTTGCCTTCCGCGGTGCGAATTCGCAGTTCCTTGAGGAATTTCCCGCGGAACACTCCGTGGAGCTTTCGCAGCCGCATCGCAGCGGATCCCCAGCCTGCGTTTCCATCGTGGATTCTGAGGGCCGCCTGCGCGATGTGGTGGCCGATACCGTGCGCCGCCGCCATTTGGACGATGGCGTGCAGTGGCGCGATATCGCCGTCATCGTGCGCTCAACGGCGGATATTGGCCAGATGCGCCGCACCTTGCTGGCGGCCGGGGTGCCGGTGCATATCAGCCCAACCGACGTCATTTTGGCTGAGCAGCGCCTAGTATCTGCCATGCTCCTTGCCTTGCGCGCCTTGGAAGAAGACCTCAGCAATGCGGAGCTTGAGGAATTGCTGACCGGGCCTGTGGGCGGGGCGGATCCCGTCACCCTGCGCCGCCTGATTCGCGGTCTGCGCCGGTGGGCGCCCGATACGCGCGGCATGGATAGCCTGCGCGAGCTCTTGCAGGGCGAGCTGCCGGACTTCAATGGCCAGCTCACAGAGCGCGAGTTTTCCATCCTGGAGCGCGTGCGCGCGGTACTCGCCGCGGGCCGGCAGGCCATACAAGCCCAAGCCTCTGTGGAAGAGATTCTGTGGGAGGTATGGAGTGCTACCGAGCTGGATATGCGCCTGCAGGCATCCGCCTTGCGCGGCGGCGCCACCGGCTCGCAGGCGGACCGCGATCTTGATGCCATGATGGCGCTCTTTGACGCCGCCGGTGATTACTCCGAGCGCCGCCCTGGATCCTCACTGCAGTCCTTTTTAACCCATATCACCGAACAAGAACTGCCCACCGGCGTGCGCGACCGCCGCACCGCCATCCCACAGGCCGTGGAGATCATCACCGCCCACGGCGCCGTCGGCCGCGAATGGGATACCGTCATCGTCGCCGGAGCCCAAGAAGGCGCGTGGCCCTCGCTGGGGGAGACCGGTTCCATTTTTGGCCAAGAAGATCTCATCGATCTCCTGGACCGCGATATTGAGCCTGATACCCCTGTTAGCCACATTGCCTCCCGTCTGGCCGAGGAGCGTCGGCTCTTCCACGTCGCCACCACGCGCCACCGGAACCGGTTGCTCATCGCCGCGGTGGAAAACCCCAACGAGGATGCCTTTGCAGAGCCCTCCCGTTTCATCGCGGAATTTACCGGGCGCGGGGTCGATGTGCCCGGCACAATGGCGCGCCGGGAGGCCAGCCGCGCCTTGCGCGCCACCCAATTTCCCCGCGAGCTGGGCTTAGATGTTCCTGAGCCGGCACCGGTGTCCCTGCGCGATGGGCTCGAGGTCGATCCCCTCGATATATCGGTGCTTTCCGTCCCTTCCTTTGTGGCGCAATTGCGCCGCGTGGTCACGAACCCAGATTCCGGCGAGGCGGATCGACGTCAGGCGGCCCGGCAGCTGGCGCGCTTAGCGCAGGCGGGAATCCCAGGCGCCCATCCAGACCAGTGGTTCTCCGCGCGCTCTGTGGCCTCGCATACGCAGCTGCGCGGTAGCAAGAGCCTATCGCCATCCCGGGTCGAAGCCCTGCTTAACTGCCCGCTCAAGGCGATCGTGGGAAACTTGGCCGAAGATCCCAGCGGCGCCGAGCACCTTTTGCGCGGCACCATGGCACACGCCTTCTTGGAGGCCATCGGCCGCGGCATGGATGCAGAAAAGGCGCGCCTGCTCGTCATGGAGGCCTATGAGCTCATCCTGGACGTTCCACAGTGGCAGCTACAGAGCAAGCTGGAAGAGTTTTCTCGCCTGCTGGAACGCACGCAGCAATGGGCACAGCAATCCGAGGTGAAAAACGAGCTCGCCGGGGTAGAAGTACCCGTCTACGTCGAGGTCACCCCGGATATCCGGGTGGGCGGCTTCATGGACCGCTTGATGCAGGATGGAGACGGAAACTACTTGGTCGTGGATCTCAAGACCGGTAAATCTGCAGCGACGCAGGCAGAGGCGGAAGAAAACCGCCAGCTAATGACCTACCAATTGGCCTTGTCCCGGGGAAGCTTTGACGGGCAGCGCGTGCGCGATGGCGAAGGGATGCCGCGCGCAGGCGGGGTGCTTGTCTATCCCGGAAAAGATTCCAGCAAAATCACCACGCGCACACAAAGCCAGCTCACCGCGGAGGCGCTGGAAGAATTTTCCGCACTTTTGCCACCACTGGCAGCGGAACTGCGTGGTCCGCAACTTACCGCGCGCACCAATAAAGATTGCGATAAGTGCCCCATTCGTATCATCTGCCCAGTGCAGGAGGAAGGAAAGATGACCATCCATGCCTAAGCAGAATTTTTCCCCGGAACAAATAGCGAAAGCACTGGGCAAGGACTACCCACCCACCGAGGAACAAGCCCACGTCATCGAGAGTCCTTTTGGCCCCAAGCTCGTGGTGGCCGGCGCGGGTGCCGGTAAGACGGAAACCATGGCCTCCCGCGTGGTCTATTTGGTGGCCAATGGCTACGTGCGCCCTGAAGAGGTATTGGGGCTAACCTTTACGCGCAAGGCGGCCCAGCAACTAGAACAGCGCATTCGCCGCCAGCTCATTCAGCTGCGCGATTCCGGCCTCATCGTCCCCGGTAGCCCCGCCGCCGAGGCGCTTAACAATATCGCGCCCACCGTGGCCACCTATGACTCTTATGCCGGCGAGCTCGTGCGCGAATACGGCCTCCTGGTCCCAGTAGAGCCCTCGGCGCGCATCATCACGGAGGCAGAGCGCTTCGCCATTGCCTATGACGTGGTGAAAAACTACGGTGGCAAATTATCGGATGAAAAGACCTTGGGCTCCATTACGGAAACCCTGCTCAAGATCACTTCCGATATGGACAATTCCTTGAAAGATCCGGATGATATCGCCGAGTTCGCACGGGATTTCCGCGCTGATATTGACAACCTGGAAAAGGCGCCGAGGACGAAGGGCGAGTATTCCAAGGACCTGCAGAAGTACATCAATGTCCAGGATCTGCGCGTGCAGTACGTGCCATTGATCGAGGAACTCAAGCGCGCCCAGGCAGAGCAGCAGGTCATCACCTTTGGTGAGCAGATGTCTGTGGCAGCGCGCCTCGCGCAAGAGCACCCGGCGGTGGGCAAGCAACAGGCGCAGCGTTACCGCGTGATCATGCTGGATGAATATCAAGATACGTCTTATGCTCAGCGTGTACTCCTGCGCAGCCTCTTTGGTGGGGAGCACAAGGACATTTCCGTGACCGCGGTCGGCGATCCCATGCAGGCTATCTATGGCTGGCGCGGGGCTACCTCAGAAAACCTCACCGCATTCGTGGAGGATTTCCCGCAGGCAGATGGCACCCCTGCTCCCAAGGATCAGCTGACTACCTCGTGGCGCAACCCGTCGGGTGCCTTAGAGCTGGCCAACTCGGTAGCAGCCGGGGTCTTTGGGGGCGGCCCGCGGCCCGTCGATGAGCTGCATGCGGCCCCGCACAAGGGCGAGGGCGAGATTGAGCTCGGCTATTTCGCCAGCGAAGATGAGGAACATGATTATATTGCGCAGAAATTAAGGCAGCAGTGGGATGCGCGCGAGGGCGATGGCTTTCGCGCAGCGGTGCTGGTGCGTACCAACCGGCAAACCGCGGCCATTGCAGCAGCCTTGGACGCCGTCGATGTCCCCAATGAAATCAATGGTCTGGGTGGACTGCTATGGCAACCGGAAATCCAGGACCTTGTAGCGCTGGCGACCATGCTGGTGCGGCCGGAAGACGCGCAAGCCGCCCTCCGCATTTTCGCCGGGCCCATTTGCGGGCTGGGCATGGGCGATATCCAAGCCCTTGCCGCGCGGCAAAAGAACTTGGCGGGAGCAAAACAAGAGCGCCTGCAGTGGGAAGAGGGCATGGATCCTGAGGAGTATCTGCGCGCCCAATTAGCGCAGCTTACGGCTGAGGGCCCTGATCAGACGGTGGGGCTTGCCGATGCCCTGGCGGACCTCGGCGAGCGCGATCGCTATACCCCGCAGGGCTTGGCGCGCATGGAAGAGGTATCTGCCAAGCTGCGCTACCTGCGCACTTATTCGCTGTCTAAGCCTTTAAGCGATCTCTTTGCGGATATTGAGGCCATCTTCAATATCCGCACCGAGGTCCTTGCCCGCGGCAGCGCCGGGGGAGCCACCCACCTGGATAAATTCGCCGATATCGTCGCGGGATTCCACGGAGACTCCTTGTATGCGCTCTTAGATTATTTGGAGCTCGCTCGCGAGCATGAAGATGGCCTCGGGCTTGGGGAGGTGCCCGCCTCCACGGATCGCGTACAGATTATGACCGTGCATAAGGCCAAGGGCTTGGAGTGGGAGCACGTCTATGTCGTGCACGCTGACTCTTCAAGCTATAAGGCCCAAGCAGAGACCTTTTTGTCCAAGATCGAGAAGGTACCCGGTGACAATGACTACATCGAGGTCTCACCCGATGCGGTCACCCGTTCCGAATTTGAAAAGGCCTGCAAGGCATTCTTGGATGATGACCGCGCGCATAATGCGGAGGAAGCAGCACGCCTGTTTTATGTGGCCTTGACCAGAACCGAGTCCACGTTGACCGTTACCGGCTCCGGCACGAATAACCGGACGGGCAAGGCCAAGAAGGGCCCGTATGAGTACCTCGAAAGGCTAAAAGAATCCTTCCCCCAGTACGTGGGGGAGTGGACGGTGCCCGAAGAGCCGGTGGATACCGCGGCTCATGGGGCAGAAAGCGGGCTCTTCCCAGCCCTCGAAGCGGATCCGGATTCCCTGGCCGGCGCGGATGCGGTCCTGGCCGCCATGGAGGACCTTCCTGAGCTGAGCCACGGCGAGACCTTCGAGTTGTGGGAACAGGATGCGGGCGCGCTCATTGAGGAATACAAGTCCCTGCAACAACCGGTTGTGGATGTGGAACTTCCCAGTGAACTTACCGCTTCTGACATGGTGGCCTTGGGCAGCGATCCGCTACAGTTTGCGCGCCGGCAACGCCGCCCGGTGCCGTTTAAGCCCAATTCCTATGCCAAGCGAGGCACCGCCTTCCACGCGTGGTTGGAAGAGCGCTTTGGCAGCCCCGCGCTGCTAGGGGAAGAGGAATTGCCGGGCATCGATGAGCCAGAGGATTTCGATCTGGAAGAGCTCAAGGAATCCTTCCTGAATTCCGAATGGGCGCAGCGCCAGCCGGACTTTGTGGAGGCGCCGTTTGAAATCACCATCGGCAGTGCGGTGGTGCGCGGGCGAATGGATGCCGTCTTCCGCTTGGCAGATGGCACCTGGATGGTGGTGGATTGGAAGACCGGGCGGCCGCCGAAGGGCGCGGCCATGGACGCGGCGAAGATTCAGTTGGCGGTTTATGCCGAAGCCTGGCGGCGCATCCACGGCGGCGATAAAATCCGCGCCGCTTTCCATTACGTTCACGATGGTTATACTTTTGAGCCAGATACTTTAGCCCAAGGTGAGGAGCTGCGTAGCCTGCTTGAATCGTCAGTAGCAGGCCACTAGGGCTAAGGTATGGGGACGGAATGCGGACGATGAATGGATAATTGCGTCCCCGTATAACCGGCGGAATCAAAAATCGATCCAGAAAAGAAGGCTGGGCCAGTGGCCAAAAAACATGCGAAGGTGTTCAAAGGGCGTATTAAACAGCGCTTTTTGCCGCAGGTCGAGTTGTCCTCGCAACCTGATCACGCGCTCCTTGATGTCATCACTGTGCCCAAGGATCAAAATGCCAGCCCGTGGCGCCAGTTGGCTAAACGCGCGCTGTGGGCATTCGGCATCCTCATCTTTGTCACCGTCGTGGTGTACTTAGACGGCGGGGGCTATAGCGAGGACATGTCGCTTTTGGATTCCTCCTACTATGCCGCCGTCACGCTGACCACCGTGGGGTATGGCGATATCGTTCCGGTCACGGAGCAATCGCGGTTTATCAACCTCGTACTTATTMCCCCAGCCCGCCTCATCTTCCTTGTGCTGTTGGTTGGTGCGACGCTCTCCGTGCTCACGGACAAGGCCCGCCGCACCTTTGAAATCCAGAACTGGAGAAAGCAATTGCGTAACCACACCGTCGTTATCGGCTATGGAACGAAGGGTGCCGGGGCGGTCGCCGCGCTCTTGGCAGACGACGTGCCCACCTCCCAAATCGTGGTCATCGATAATAACCGCGCCTCGCTGGCGCATGCGGAACACCACGGGCTGGTCACCATCTTTGGCTCGGGCACCAAACAGGACGTGCTCAAGATCGCCGGGGTGGAGCACGCAACCTCCGTGGTGGTCACCCCATCCTCGGACGATACCGCGGTGCTGTGCTGCCTGTCCGTGCGCGAGCTCGCCCCTAAGGCCAAGATCGTGGCCTCGGTGCGCGAGTCCGAAAACCGCCACCTGCTGCGCCAATCCGGTGCCGATTCCGTGGTTACCTCTGCAGAGACCGCCGGCCGCCTGCTGGGGCTTGCCACCGTGACCCCCACCGTGGTGGAAATGATGGAAGACCTGCTTTCTCCCAACGAGGGCTTTTCGGTATCAGAGCGCGCCGTGCGCGAATTCGAGGTCGGGTCCAACCCACGCCACCTGGCGGATATCGTGCTCGCGGTGTTGCGCAATAACGAGCTCCACCGCGTCGATACTGCTGATGCCTCCGCACTGAAACCGGGCGACCGCCTGTTGTATATCAAGCATGACTTGGAACAACCCGTGGAAGTGCAAGATGAGGACGAGGAGGATTAATTGTATTTGCCCGTAACGCACACGGGTCTAGTGCCTGCCACCGCGAGCGGGGACGCCGCGTTGGTGGAGCAATTGCCGGAGGGCGTGGGGACACCGGAGATGGTGGACATCGGCACGCTGCACGTTTTTGCCTGCCCGGAAGCAATTGCGCGGGGCATGGGGCAGCTACAACCTGCGACCTTTTTCGCCGATGATTCCCTCGTCATGCAGGCCATTGCCTTGATTCGCAACCGGCTGGAGCAGCGCTTCGATCCGCGCACGGGCCACCCGTTGGATTATCCCACGCCGGGTATTATTGGCCGCGATCCGCAGGATTCGCGCCGCATGGTATTTCCGCGCCTAGACCCGGCGGTTATCGGGCTCATTGAGCTCAAGGGCGAGGAGAAGATTTTGCTGGCGCGCAATCGCGGGCGCAATGGCTTCTTTTCCTTTATCGCCGGATACGTGGAACCGGGCGAGACCATTGAGGCCGCCTTTGCCCGCGAAACCATGGAGGAAACCGGGCGCCGCATTGACAATCTTCGCTACTGGGGCTCCCAGCCGTGGCCGCCGAGTGGCTCGCTTATGCTGGGCTTTCACGCAGAGACATCGGATGTCCAGGCCACCTGCCATACTGATGGGGAACTGGAAGAAATTCGTTGGGTGACCCGCGCCGAGCTGCCTGAGCTCCCGTTGGCCACCGCGGGTTCTATCGCACACACGATGATTATGGAGTGGTATCACGGTGAATAAGCCGGATTTATCCCTGCTGGATGAGGATCAACGCCGCGCGGCCACCGCCCCACGCGGGCCGGTGTGCATTTTGGCGGGCGCGGGCACCGGTAAGACGCGCACCATTACCTATCGCATCGCCAACATGGTGGATCAAGGGTTCGTAAACCCCCAGCGCGTTTTGGCCGTGACCTTTACCGCGCGTGCGGCAGGAGAAATGCGGGATCGCCTGCGCATGATGGGCGTGGCTGGCGTGCAGGCCCAGACCTTTCACGCGGCCGCGCGGCGCCAGCTGAAGTATTTCTGGCCGCAGGTCGCAGGCGATCTGCCGTGGACTCTATTGGATAATAAATTCCCGCTCGTAGCCCGCGCGGTGCGCTCGGTGGGGCTGGATAATTCCAAAGACATGATCCGCGACGTGCTGGCAGAAATCGAATGGGCAAAATCCGCGCTGGTCAGCGCGGAGGATTATGAGAGCGTCATCGCGGAAACGGATCGCACCGCTCCAGCCGATGCCGCTAAGGTAGCCGAGGCCTTCCGGCGCTACGAGAAGGCCAAGGCTACGCCGGATATGATGCATTTGGACTTCGATGATCTGCTCATGCACATCGCTGGAGCCATCGAAAATGTCCCGGCCATTGCAGAGACCTTTCGCGAGCAGTACCGCACCTTCGTCGTTGACGAGTACCAGGACGTCACGCCCCTGCAGCAGCGCGTGCTGAACGCCTGGCTGGGTGATCGCGATGATCTCACCGTGGTGGGCGATGCCAACCAGACCATCTATTCCTTCAACGGCGCCTCGCCGGAGTACCTGTTGAATTTTTCGCGCAGCTATCCGGACGGGACCATCGTCAAGCTGCAGCGCGACTATCGCTCTACGCCGCAGGTCACGGACCTGGCTAATCGGGTCATCGGCAAGGCTACGGGGCGCGCGGCGGGCACCCGCCTAGAGCTGCAGGGCATGCGCGAGCCTGGGCCGGAGCCGACGTTTAAGGCCTACGAGTCCGAGGAAAATGAGGCGCAGGAGGTGGCCGGGCAGGTGCTGACCCTGCTCAACCAGGGCGTGCCGGCCTCAGAAATTGCCATCTTGTACCGCATCAACGCCCAGTCGGAGCAATTTGAGCAGGCGCTTGCCGATGCCGGAGTGGTCTACCAAGTCCGCGGCGGTGAAGGTTTCTTCCGCCGCCCGGAGATTCTGGAGGCCA
The DNA here is from genome assembly GCF_030515985.1 of Corynebacterium accolens. The sequence goes on from NZ_CP100376.1 coordinate 1,336,836, forward strand.
TTCGCGTGCTCATTGCCGCCACGCGCCGCGATGATTTACCGGAGGACCCCGTGGCGATTGCGCGTGCCGCCTTTGTCGAGCTTGGGCTCAGCGCGACCGAACCGCAGGGCGCGCAGGCCCGCGAGCGCTGGCAATCACTGAACGCGCTGGTGGGGTTGATCGAAAAGATCGTGGAATCCACCCCGGGCATCGATCTCAATGGCGTGCTGGGCGAGCTGCGCCGCCGCTCCACTGATAAGCAAGCCCCCGCTATGGAGGGCGTTACCCTCGCTACGGTGCACGCGGCGAAGGGCTTGGAGTGGGACGCCGTCTTCCTCGTCGGGCTGAGCGAAAAGCTCATGCCCATCAACCACGCCATCAAAGCGGGCAACGAGCAGATCGAGGAAGAGCGCCGCCTGTTTTATGTAGGCATTACCCGCGCCCGCGAGCATCTAGCCCTGTCGTGGGCATTGGCGAAGACCGCCGGTTCCAGGGCCTCCCGGGAGCGCACCCGGTTTCTCGATGGCATCGCGCCAGGCGTGGAATCGGCTGCGGGAAGTGGCCGCTCCCGTCGCCCGAAACGCTGCCGCGTGTGCAGTGGGGTACTAGAGACACCGGCGGAAAAGGTCATTGGCCGGCATGAAGACTGCGAGGGCAATGGCGATGATGAGGTCTTTTCCGCCCTGCGCTCGTGGCGCGCGCAGGTCGCTCGGGAAGAAAAGGTTCCGGCATACGTTATCTTTACCGATGCCACGCTGCAGGCCATCTCGGAAGAGCTGCCGGTAGATGAAGCGGAGCTGCTGTCTATATCTGGAATTGGGCCCAATAAGTTGGAGCGCTACGGCGAGCAAATCCTAGAGGTCATTCGCTCGGTGCGGATGTAGCCAGGTTAACCTTGCCGCCGTAACACACCGGGCAGCGCGGATGGGCGATGGCCGTGCGCTGCTGGTGGCGGCCGTAGACGTCTACCTCCCATTGTTGGCCTGGGCGCGGAAATGAGGTTGGCGCGCCTGGCGGTAAGGGGCGCTTGCTTAAGCGGCGGACCACCACCTGTGCTTGGGCCGCTACAGCATCGATGACTAGTTTTTCTGGCTGCCTGCGCACGCTAGTGAGCTGGGAGGCGATGGTGGTCCACTGCGGATCCGCATCCACGCGGTATAAGTGAATGCACAGTGGGCAGGGGCCTTGCCCCTCCACGCGCAGGGGCCCGATGATGCCGCGGTTATCTAGGAGGGAGATGGGTAGCCACGTCGTTGGGGTTCCGGCAAGCGCATTGGCGCAATCGATGGGGCAATGGAGCTGGTCGATGGCAAGCACCGTAAAAAGCCCATCGAGGTCGTGGATATAGGAAAAGATATTGTCCTCATCAAGGGGGATGCGCACCGTATATCCATCTGCTGCCAAGCGGGCGCGCAACTCCAGAGCAAGCGGGGATTCGCCCAGCATGATGATGGTTTCAGGCTGCTCTGGATGTGGTGGCTGGGACCAGAGAATGCCATAGTCCAAGGCATCATCGATGAGGCTGCTGGCGGCGGCGCTATCCAAGCCGGCCGCTTCCAACCGCGCCGCCAATTCCCCGGAATCGACCGGCTGATGGGCCGTGGCAAAGGCACGGGCCACGCCCTGTGCATTGCCCGTATCCGCCACCGCCACCCGGGTGGCGTCCATTCCGAATTGCACCACGGAATTCTCGCGGCAAAATACGCCGCACCCTGGCGCCAATGTCACACGTTGAGCCGTGCCGTGTGAGCCAGTCACTGGTTCTCCCCCTCAAATCCCCTCTATCGCCCCGAATACGGCATATGTGCCGCATGTGCGTCCATTGCACCACAGGTACAATGGCCTGTCATGTCGAGCACGCAACCACCAGGACGTACCCACCCTGAGGTCAAGGTTATCCGCTCTGCGCGGCGGCGGAAGTCGGTGCAGGCGCGCATGGTGGCCGGGGTATTGGAAGTGCGCATTCCGGCTTGGATGTCCGCCCGGGAGGAAAACGAGGCGGTACAGGACATGCTCGCGCGCTTAGAGAAGAAAACCGGTGGTGGTACGAAGACCGATGCGGCGCTTCTCCAGCGCGCAGAACAGCTCAACGCGCAGTACCTGGAAGGCCGCGCGTGGATTGGGTCCATCCGGTGGGTGAGCAATCAAAATACGCGGTGGGGTAGTTGTACTACCTCCACCGCGGATATCCGGCTGAGCAACCGCCTACAGCAGGTGCCGGATTATGTATTGGATTCGGTCATCATCCATGAGCTGACCCATACCTTCATCCCGCGCCATGGGCGCGAATTCTGGCGGTGGGCCGATAGGGCGCCCCACGCCGAGCGGGCCAAGGGCTACCTTGAGGCCTACCAGCGCTGGGGCGGTTAGCGCGAGCTATTTATCCTCGCCGCCGTTGTCCTTTTCGGAGTTGTCGTCGCCGTCGTCCACGTCGTCCCCGTCGTCGCTGCTTTGCGAGTCCTTGTCTTGTGCAGAATCCTTGTCCTCTTCGGACTTGCTTTCGGAGTCCTCGCCGGAACCCTCGCCGTTTTTGAGCATCTCTTCGAGCTTGGCAAATTCTTCCTCGAAGCCCTCATCAGGCTCATCATCCAAGAGGGAATCGATGAAGGCAGCCGGGTTATCGAGGTGCTCTGCGGTGGGCAGGAAGTCTGGGTGGTCCCAGGCCTTATCGCGCTTTTCGGCACCCACGGCCACGGTGGCGCGGCGCCACAGCTCGGCGGCCTCGGTGACCTKGGGGGCGTTGAGCTCGATGCCCACAMCCTTGCWAAAGGCCTGCTCAGCAGACCCGCCGGTGCTGCGGCGGTGCGCCCATGCCTCAGTGAGCTTGGAGGTGGAGGGGATGCGCTCGCCCAAGGCCTCGCTCACGACGTGCTCGGCCCAGCCCTCGACCAAGGCCAACAGGGTTTCCAGCCTGGAGGCGGCAGCGGTGTTCTTGGAGGTAATCCGCGGGGAGAGATCCATTCCCTGCAGCTTGCTCATGGCTTCCTGGATGGCCTGCGGATCGCCGGATTCCAGGTTCAGCTCGCGGGCGAGCTCTTCAATGTGGGAGGTATCAATGACCAAGCCGATGGCGTATTCCTCCACGGAGGAGACGATGCGCTCTACCAGCCACGGCACGTGCTTGAACAGGCGCTGGCGGGCGGCCTCGCGCGCGGCGATGTAGACCAATACCTCCTGGCCAGGAACGTTGAGCTCGCGCGCGACCTTCTGAATGGTATGCGGCAAAAGTGCCACCGTATTGGCCGGGGCGATGGGGAGGCCAAAGTCGGAGCCGGTCAGCGCTTGGCTGGCCAGATCGCCCAGGGCATGGCCTAGCTGCATGCCGAAATTCATGCTGGACATTTGGCCCATCATCTTGGTCATCGGGCCCATCATTTGGCGGGCCTCTTCCGGCATGGATTCCAGCTGGGCATCGTTCATGTGCTGGGCCACGGGAGTGACCATGCGCTCCCAGGCGGGCATGGTTTCTTCCAGCCACTGCTTGGAATCCCATGCCTGCGTGGTTCCGGAAGCGGTGGGGAGAATGGAGGCATCGTCAAGCCAGAGCTCCGCCAGGCGCACCGATTCTTCTACTGCCTTGGAATCTTCCGCGCTGATGTCTTTTGACTTGGGGATCTGCTGCAGGGCGATGCGCTTGGCCATGTCGTAATTGACCGGCCCGGAGTTCTGGGGCGAGTTCATGGACGAGCCCATTCCGGATAGCATCTGACCGAACTGGTTCAGCATGTCTCCGAGGCCGCCACCATTACCGCCGCCGAATGCGCCGAACGGGTTCTGGTCACGACGGCCGTCATTATCGTCGTCATCGTTATTTGGGAAAGAAAAACCGAATCCGTTGCTCATGCGCTCCAATCTACCGGCACCGTGCGGAAAGTTTCCATGATCACAGCAACGCTGACAGCGAACAGTACGCCAAAGGTTGTAGGCTATTGCTTCGTGAATTCTCCTGCTAGCCGTCGCGTCCGCACCATCGCCTGGGGTGCTATCCCCGTTGTGCTTACCGGTGCGTTGGTATCGCTTGACCATATCCCGGGCACCGATGTCTCGCTGACCGTTCCCTATGCCGCCGAAGGCCCCGGTCCTACGGTGGATACGCTGGGCGAGGTCGATGGCACCCAAGTCGTTGATGTGCAGGCGCCAAAGACCTATGAGCCCAGTGGGCACCTCAATATGACCACCGTATCCGTGCGCACCAATATGACCTTGGCGCAGGCGTTGGGGCGCTGGGCGCTTACCGATGACACCCTGGTGCCCATCGATACCGTCATTCCGCAAAACATGACCGATGAAGAGGTCCAAGAATCCAATAAGCAGGCCTTTACCCAATCGGAGTCCGCTGCCACCATCGCGGCGATGGACTATTTGCACCTGCCGGTCAAAATCACGGTGGCGGAGGTCATTGAGGATGGCGCCGCTTCGGAGCACCTTAAAAAAGACGATGTCATCACCGCCGTCGATGGCACCGAGGTTACCGAGCCGAGCGAGGTCCAAGACATCATCAAGGACAAAAGCCCTGGCGATAAGGTGAAAGTCAGCGTCACGCGCGGGGATAAAGAGCTCAGCGAAGAAATCGAATTGGGCGAAAACCCGCACGATAAGGGCAAGGCACTGCTGGGAATCGCCATGCTATCCCAGCCCAAGGACGATATCTCGGTGAACTACAACCTACAGGATATCGGCGGGCCATCAGCGGGAATGATGTTTACCCTGGCGGKTATCGACAAGCTCAGCGATGAAGACCTAACCGGCGGCACCTTCGTGGCCGGCACCGGCACCATTCAGGCCGATAGCAAGGTCGGGCCGATTGGTGGCATTGAGCATAAAATCGCCGCCGCGCACGAGGCAGGCGCCGAGCTTTTCTTGGCGCCCAAGGACAACTGCTCAGCGGCGGCCGGCAGCGACCACGGCGATATGACCATTGCACAGGTAGAAAACCTGGACGATGCCGTGGCGGCCATGAAGGACTTTGCGGCGGGCAAAGACGTCAAGGAATGCAGCTAAAAAGAGCTTGTGCGGCCGAGGCCTAGTCCTTTACTAGGCCCAATTCCTTAATCTTTTCTTCCGGGTCCACCTGGTCAGAAGAGATCATCTGCTGCATGACCAGGCCTTCCTTATTATCCACCACGGTGATAACCGCGGTGGTGCCCAACGTGGACCAGCCGACGACGCGATCGCCATCGTCCTCGATGGCATGGGAGCTGCGCAGCTCCGTAAGTACCTGGGTGGTTTGGGAGGCCTTGGAGTGGGACTTAAAGAACTGGAATTGCCCCACCTTAGGGCCGGAGCAATTGTACGAAGAGTCCCCGCCGGTGGAATCGCAGCGCTCAAACTGGGCGAATAGGTCCTTGGGTGCCAGCGACTTATATACGTCGTAGACTTTGGCGACTGACTTATCCAACTCGCCGCCAGCACTCGGCTCGCTGGTGGTGCTTTCCTCGGAAGCCTCGTCTTCATCCTTGTCCGCCGTTTCTGACTCCGAGGAGGACGCGGCGGAGGATTCGGTGCTGGATGCCGTGGATTCCTCGTCGTTTTCAGAGGTTGTGGTGGAGGCGGCAGGAGTGGTCTCTACGGGGGCATCGTCAGGCGCATCGGCATCGGAGGAACAACTTGCCGCAGCCACGCTGAGCCCCAGTAGCGCCGCCGCGGTAGCGGTACGGGCAGGAAAACGGCGGGAGAAGGAAAGGCGTCGCACTGTATAGAACTCCTTGGTCGCGGGCTTAATTGCCACTTAGTCTAGTTCATCCGGATCCTGGTTGAGGCCATAGCGCAAAGCGGCGATCACGCCGGGGGCTACCTGCGGGCCGCCGCGGAGCTGAATATCGTCCTCAGCAAAGGGGCCTGCGGCCTCAAGCTCTTCCTCTGTGGGACGCAGCTGCAGCAAAGTGGTCTCAATTCCTTCCTCGCGCAGGGCACCCGAATACAGGCGCGCCGGGCGAGGGGAGGGGTCCTCGCTAGAGGTATCCCGGAACTTAATCTCCTGGGCCAAGATGGCACCTGCGACCTCGCGCGGCCAGGCCAAGCGGGAGACGTAATCAGCCAATTCCTCGGAACCCGGCTCGATGTTTTCCGGGACATTGTCTTGCACGATAAGGGTTAGCGGGGACGCGGTTTCCTCATCCATGGCCGCTAGCTGGTCTGCCACCAGATGGGTGGGGACAAGCGCGAAGATGGTGGGGCGGGCGTCCCAACCTTCAGCATGGACGAACTCCACGGCCTCCGTCATGGCGCGGTTTAAAGCTGGCTGTGATAATTCGGGGGAACTCATAGGCATCCTTATTCGTTATCTGGGTATTGATTCCTTAAACTGGAAAAAGTCTACATGTTTAATATTCGCACTACTTGATTGGAGCTGGCGTTGTCCCTAGGGTCATCCACACCAGCCGCCCCATTGAAGCGGCCTCCTAAGGTCGCGGCAATTATTGCGGCCATCATTGCCGTCCTCTTATTCTTCGGCCCCATGCTCGTGGGCATGTACACGGATTGGAGGTGGTTTGGCTCCATTGATTACCGCAGTGTTTTCACCACCGCGATTATTGCGCGCATAGTCCTCTTTATCATCTTCGGGCTCGTTGCTGCCGCAGTAGTGTGGGCAGCCGGGTTCTTTGCTTGGCGCGGCCGCCCCGATTCCCTGGATATGGGGGATTTGAATTCGCCGGTCTATCAGTACCGCCAGTCCATTGAGAAGTCCATGGGCGTGCTGTTCAAGGTCATCCCGGCCATCGTGGGCATCATCGCCGGTTTCATCGGCCAGTCCCACTGGCGCGATGTGATGCTATTCCTCAACGGCCAGGACTTCGGCGTACAAGACCCCCAATTCCACCACGACTTGGGCTTTTATACCTTTAGTCTGCCCGTGTTGCAGATGGTGGTCAGCACCCTGTCCATCCTGCTTGTGCTCGCCTTCCTCATTGCCCTATTCGGCCACTACATCTTGGGCGGAATCCGCATTGGCAATAAGGCCGCGGGCGTGCGCGGTTCCATCTCCCGCTCGGCGCGCCTGCAGCTTGCCATTACGGCCGGGCTGTGGATGGTGGCCCAGGTCGCCGGCTACTGGCTGGAGCGCTACGGGCTGCTGTATTCCGAGCACGACCTGTTTACCGGTGGTTCCTACACGGATATCCACGCCTACCTGCCGGCCAAGATCATTTTGATGATCATCGGCGTCTTCGTCGCTATTGCGCTCTTTATGGCCATCGTCATCAAGGACCTGCGCATCCCTGGCCTCGCCGTGGTGCTGATGCTCGCGTCCTCGCTGATCATCGGCCAGGCATGGCCACTGCTGATGGAGCGCTTCTCGGTCCAGCCAAACCGCCAGGCCAAGGAAAATGAGTCCATCGCCCGCAATATTGAGGCCACGCGGTATGCCTATGGGCTTACCGATGACCACGTGACCTACAAGGAAAACTGGGGCGGCGATAACGTATCGGATGACAAGGTTGCCTCTGATAACGCCACCATCAATAACCTGCGCCTGCTGGATCCAGAGATTTTGTCGCCGACGTTTACCCAGATGCAGCAGCTGAAGAACTTCTATGGGTTCCCAGAAACGCTGTCCATGGACCGCTATGAAATCGAKGGMAAGATGCGCGACTTCGTCGTKGCGGCCCGCGAGCTGGMCCCGAACGAGCTGCGTRAAAMCCAGYCCGATTGRAYCAACCGCCACACCGTATATACCCACGGCAATGGCTTCGTAGCCGCGCAGGCCAATACCGTCGATGAGGTTGCCCGCGATGCCGGTTCCGCCCGCGGTGGTTACCCCATCTTCACCGTCTCTGACCTGCAGACCCAGGCCGGCGAGTCCGAGGGCGAGGGCGAGACCCAAGATGCCGAGAAGTCTTTGGGCATCAAGGTAGACCAGCCACGCATTTACTACGGCCCGGTCATCGCTAGTGCCGCAGATAACCTGGACTACGCCATTACCGGTACCACCGGCGAAAAACCGGTGGAGTACGACACCGATAGCACCAACTACACCTATGACGGTGAGGGCGGCGTTGAGATTGGCAATCTGTTTGACCGCACCATGTATGCCGCTAAGTACCGCGAGCTGAACTTCCTGCTTTCGGATCGCGTGGGCAGCGAATCCAAGCTGCTTTATGACCGCGATCCCCGCGAGCGTGTGGAGAAGGTTGCTCCATGGTTGACCACCGATTCCGCTACCTACCCGGCCGTTATTGACGGCCACCTGAAGTGGATCGTCGATGGCTACACCACCCTGGACTCCCTGCCGTATTCGCAGCGCGCTTCGCTTTCGGATGCCACCCAGGACGCCCTCAACCCCGATGGCACCACCCAGCGCTTGGTCAATGACCAGGTGGGCTATATCCGCAACTCCGTGAAGGCGACCGTGGATGCCTATGACGGCAGCGTGGACCTCTACGAGTTTGACAAGGAAGACCCCGTGCTCAAGGCATGGGAAGGCGTTTTCCCGGATGTGGTCAAGCCAGAATCGGAGATCTCCGATGAGCTGCGCGAGCACTTCCGCTACCCAGAGGACATGTTCAAGGTTCAGCGTGACCTCTTGGCCCGCTACCACGTTGATGACCCGAACGTCTTCTTTAATAACGATGCCTTCTGGTCTGTGCCGAATGACCCGACCGCGGAAGAATCACGCGACCTGAATCAGCCGCCGTACTACGTGATGGCTGCAGATCCGGAGACCGGTAAGCCGAGCTTCCAGCTGACTACCTCGTACCGTGGTCTGAACCGTGAGTTCCTGTCCGCACACATGGCGGTATCTTCCGATCCGGATACCTACGGCGATATCACCGTGCGCGTGCTGCCAACCAATACGCAGACGCAGGGTCCGAAGCAGGCGCAGGACGCCATGATGTCTTCTGACCAGGTAGCCCGCGACCGCACTCTGTGGGAGGGCACCAACGACCTGCATAACGGTAACCTGCTGGCCTTGCCGGTCGGTGGCGGCGAGATCCTCTACCTCGAGCCGATTTACTCGCAGCGCAAGGATCAGGCCTCCGCCTTCCCGAAGCTGCTGCGCGTGCTCGTGTCCTACAAGGGCCGCGTGGGCTATGCACCGACTATCGGTGATGCCCTTGAGCAGGTGGGAATCGACGCCAAGTCTGCCCAGGACATCGAAGAGATTGAGGGCGACTCCGGCGACGACGATGCCGATAAGGACAGCTCTTCTGCGGACAAGAAGGACGAGAAGAAGGAATCTACTGAGGAATCCGCTCCGGCTTCGGCCCCTCGTTCCTCCGATGAGGCAGGCGCTATCGAGGACATCAACAAGGCCCTGAAGGGCCTGGAGGATGCCCGCGGCGGTTCCTTCGAAGAGTACGGCCGCGCCTTGGACGAGTTGGACAAGGCAGTCGAGTCTTACCAGAAGTCCGAGGGCTAAAGCCTCTCACTTCTCGTAGTAGAAACTCAGGAAATAAGGCACCTAACCAGGGGATTTGGGTAGGTGCCTTCCTGTCTGTATAGTTACAGAAGTCGCCGGGACAGAGCGAATACATCAAGTATTAACGCACTGTTCAAGCGCAGATGATGGAAGTCATCTCGACGCGGGGTGGAGCAGCTCGGTAGCTCGCTGGGCTCATAACCCAGAGGTCGTAGGTTCGAATCCTGCCCCCGCTACCAACTTCCAAGCCCCTACCAGCGGAAACGTTGGTAGGGGCTTTAGTTATTTCTCTTAAGGCGCACGCCCTGGGACTCAAATTGGGACTTTAGCGATGGCATTTTGTCACTTAAGCCGGTTTGGAAGTGATGCTGCCCGACACGCCCCTAAGCGTTACCCTTCGCGCGGTTGTGGGACTTACACAACAGCTCACAGTTGCTTTCGGTGGCATCACCCTTCGACCACGCTGTGACATGGTCGGCATCCATCTCAGACTGCGGCCAAGGGTTGGCAGAATAACAATCACGGCAAGTCATATAGGTGCAAAAGAGCACTCATCTCTTTGTTAAACAGCACGATGGTGCTTATCGCCTAAAGAAGAAAGAGTGACAGCATAACCACTGTGGTTGCAAAGGCATAGAACGTAATCACCAGGCCTGCCTTATTCGCTTCCTGTAACGGTTTCATCGATCAGGAAGAAAGGCATATTCGTCCCCACTCTCAAACTTCGATCCCGAATATTAAGAATGCAACCTTGCCTATTTTACAGAAATAAAACCGGCCCTAGGTGCAGTGATTATATTTATCACATTATCTTACGAAATAGGTTTATTTGTGGGATAGTCAAATTGTTCCAAGAACATACTCACTCCCTCAGCAAGGATAAGAACATGCTTCACTACACCCCATTTTCAAAAAGGGGAATCTCCATCTTGGCCGCCTCCACGCTTAGTGTCAGCTTCTTAGCATTCGCTCCCTCGGCTACAGCTACAGAGATTGATGACGGACTAGTTGACTCAATCGTTGCCGCAAATACAAAGACTCCCTCTCCCTCTACTGGAGAGAAATGGGTACCAAACGATGGAAGCTTAAAAATAAACGAAGGATCCTTGCTTCCACAGCAGGACAGCATAACCACTCCGGCGCCATCGAAGAACGCAGGAACAAAGACAAAGTTAATAGAGCGCGAAGATGGCAATCAGCTAGTTAGCATTAGCGATGGAGACGCCCCTTTGGAACTTTCTTTTGAGTTCTCAGATTCCTTTCTTGAAAAGCTTCCAAGCGGACATATTTTAGTACGTCCAGCAGAAGGTGAGGAACCTAGCGCATACATTGAACCTGCCTGGGCCAAAGACGTAGATGGAAACCAGGTAAATACTCATTTTTCAGTTGATGGAGATAGGATAATCCAGCACATCTCGTCGAGCCCTGCCGGCAAGCCGGTTATTTCAGATCCTTATATCCGAGACGTTCATGGCTGGGGAAAGAAAATCGGACAAGAGCTAGTCTTTTCCAAAGACGAGACGAGCGGGATCGCCATAGGAACTGCTTACTGCGCCCGTAAATTAGCAGGAGTTGGCCTAGGCTCTTGGTTAGCCAAAGGTGCGTGCGCAGGCGCTTCCGCAGTAGCAGCTCACGCCACTAATACAGGTCGATGCCTTACCATCCGAGCCCTCGGAGGAAAGTACTCCCCAAACATCGTATTCCCGTATGCAACTCGATGCTAGAATCTAGAATCAAGAAATACAGTTGCGCATTTCATCGTAAGTAGACATGGAAAATAGCCGAGTTCTAGTTTTAATTGGAATCACCCTAATTATTTGGTGCGCGCTATACAGGTACAGAAAAACCACCGCTAAATGGGTTTTTATAGCAGCCTCTTTAAGTACCTGTCTAGCGTTTGTCCTAGGCCTATCAGGATTTTTAGGTCTAGGACATGATTCCATCGATTTGTTGTCTCTAGTAAACGTATTTTTAAACACGTTTATATTGTTGGCCATAGGCCAGTCCCGCAATCGAAGTAAATCGACCCGCATTAAGGATGTATAAATCGATGTCACCCGGTCGCGACATTAACCCGCGCCAATTTTACTAACACACACCTAGCACCTGTTGCCGCCAAGCCAAGGAGATTCTCCGAAAGTATAGGCTTGGATGCAAGTAATATGATCTTTTATAGCTTCTGATTGTGCCCACATAGATTCCGTTCCAAACCTACCGTGTATCGGGCATTGAAGGTGCTATAGGTATACAAATCGTCGTGCTGTTGTAAAGTTGGGCGGAGAGCAGCGAAGACTCAGTAGGGGTAGCGACGTAATTCGACCACAAGACATTCAGCGGCGTTTTCTTCCTGCCAACACGCTCAGCTGCAACCGCATCAAAGTCAATAGGAACAAAGTCACTAAACGCGATAGAACGCTTGTCACCGACCATTTTGGGAAGGTCTTCCGAATTCAAATCATTGACCTGAGCCTCATCAACGATGCCGTGCGCGTCCATGGACTTCTTGGCCTTTGAAATCGTTGCCGGGGCAGCCCCAGTCCGGGCTTGAATCAACCGATACGACTCGCCCCGAAGCAACAAGCGCATCACATGACAGTAGTCCACCATAAAGGCGTCCTTTCTCTTTCCGCGTACAGCCGAGTTGCCATACGCATAAGAGAAGATCTACCTAAAACACCGCTTCACGATCCCCACCATCGCACTTCACGATCCTCACCGAGCTACTTCAAACACCCCGTTCTGAGCATCTCGTGGAGACCCCTTTGAGATAACACGTGGCTATCACGGTAGTCAGGGCTCTTTCGGTCCGGGTGCGCCTTTCTAAGAGCCAGTCGGGAAAGAATGCGCCGTGACGTAGCTTCGGGATAGCAACGTCAATGCTTCCTACCCTGGTGTCTAAGGGACGGTGGCGGTAGCCATTGCGGGTATTAGTCCGTTGTGGAGATACCGTGGCGTAATCAGCGCCGCAGACAGTGTCAGCCTGGGCCGAAAGTATCTGGTTAATGAAGTCTGTCAGCATCTGGCGCATCAAGTCTGGTAAGGCTTGGGTGAGCAATTCTTCCAGATACGCAGTGGGATCGATATGATGGGGGTTAGCGGCCATCGCGGTTACATTCCTTTCGAGGATAAGTAGAAGTTGATTCGAAAGGTACCCGTGATGGTCGCCTTATTGTGCACCGGCACGAGGCTTACCACGGGTTACAGATACACCACACTAGCGGACGTAACCACCCCTTGAGTGATATCTGGGGGTCACATTATTTGGTGAGCGCATCCTTGAGGAGGTCGAGGGCGGGTCCGCGGATTCCTCAGAAGCTATCGGAGACTTCAGCCCTTCCGGCGGGGTACAGGTGCGTGGGGCCGATGCAAATGATTTGGATTCCGCGGCTGGATATTGGAACAAAAATGAGAATTTAAGTGGGATACCTTCCCCGTCAGAAAAATTCCAAGTTTTGATATCGCAAAACCTAGTAGTAATAGAGCTCGCTTATATTAAAATTAAATACTTCCTCTGGGGTTGCGTAAGAAATATAAGAAATGTGAGTAAAAATACTAATGTGTTGAGATTAAAGTATGAAAAGCTGCGCTCACTGGGAGAGTTCGCTATAGTCATAGCGGTAATCATGGTCGCCGATGGATACTATCTATAAATTGTGTATATCGATGTTAATGACGCCCTCAATGCGGGACGTTATCTATCGGAAGGCTAGAAAAGTAACTCAATATTGATTGAAAGGAAACGCAACTATGCGCCTTGTGAGCAAATACATTGCTGCAGCTTGCGGAGCAGTCATGCTCGCTACTGGTCTTTCCGGTGTCGCGTCAGCCGCACCGACCGGTAATCTCGTCACGCTCGGTGACTCCTACTCCGCTAACCCTGACCAAGTCCGGAATACCTTACGTGGGGTTCCTGGCGCAACCGATAACTATCCCCAACGCGAGGGGTGCCTTCAGGCGCCTAATAACTGGCCGCGGAAGCTTGCTGCAAAGACGAATCGACCACTGGCCGATTGGTCCTGCACCGCTCAGACTTCCAACACCATGAATCAACGCTTGGACCGGGCTATTGCCAACGGTGACGTCCGCAACGACTCTACCGTCGTCATCGCTGTAGGAATGAATGACTACGGTCCATTTAACTTCGATGTGTTGAAGAGTTCTCCGGATATCCCGAAAAACGTCCACGACAACTATGTGAACCGTCTGCGGGAAGCTGGCGACAAGATTCACCGTGCAGCACCGGGAGCTAAGATCGTTGTATCGGGCGCGCTACCCACGGTGGATCGTGAACACGCAACCTTCTGCGCAGTCAATGTGATTCCGAACCGCCCAGGCGGTATCTACGTCCCAATCCTGCGGGATGTCGAAAATTGGAACCGCGCTAACCAAATCGAGGCGGCTAATTCCATTGGGGCGACCTACGTTGACATGATTGATGGCGCTCGCGGCCATGATACATGTGCTCCAGATGCCCAGCGTTGGGTTGCCGGTTTGATTGACACCACGACGCCGAACTACAACATGAACTTCCATCCGTCGGATGCAGGCTCCGAGTACATGGCCAACACTCTTTTGGCTCACGTATAAGTATTCGAAGCTCTTTTAATTGGAGACAGTGGTTTCCAATTCTGCCCCTGTCTCCAATTTTTAGACCTTCACCGGTGGAAAGCACGGGTGAAGGTCTTTTTATATTTTCGATCTAAGCCCGCCGGCAGTTGTAGGCGTGCATGGGGGTGTGGCGTAGCTAGATATTAGCGCCAGAGGGGACAACGAGTGGGCCTCCTGTAACCGGATCTTCAATAACCAAAGCGTTTAAGTTGAATGCGGCGTGAAGTAATTGAGGAGAAATGATCTCCTTGGGCGCCCCGGTTGCAATGATTTTCCCTTGGTTCATTGCAATCAAATGGTCGCTATATCGAATGGCTAAGTTGAGGTCATGTAAAACCATGACGATGCTGCGCCCCAGCTTTGTTCGCAGCGAACGAATGAGCTCGAGAATTTCGATGGACGTCGCCAAATCTAAGTATGTTGTGGGTTCGTCGAGGAACATAATCTCTGTGTCTTGAGCTAGAACCATGGAAATCCACACTCGTTGGCGTTGGCCACCGGAAAGTTCATTAATGGAGCGTTCGGCGAATTGAAGGGATCCGGTTTGTGTGAGCGCGGAATAAACCTCCTGCTCGTCGGTTGCTGACCACTGGCGCAGCCATGATTGATGTGGATGGCGCCCGCGAGCGACAAGATCGGATACTAGTAAACCCTCTGGCGCAACGGGGGCCTGCGGCAACACACTAATTTTTGTAGCCACATCCCTTCGGCGAAGTTCAGTGATATTGCGTTCACCTAACATGACAGTGCCACTTTCTAGGGGTAACAGTCTTGCGAGGCTGCGTAAGAGTGTTGATTTTCCGCACCCGTTGGGACCAACAATCGTAGTGACTTTGCCTTTCGGGAGTCTTACATCAATATTTTCAAGGATCGGAGTATTGCGCGCGTATCCTACGGTGAGGTTTGAGGCGGAAATTGCTGTGCGTGGGGAGTTTAATGGGGCAGACATTAAGCTGATTGGACCTTCCGATTTTGCTGAACAAGTAAATAGAGCAGAAACAGGCCCCCAATTATCGAAGTAACGATTCCAACAGGAAGCTCGACCCCCAACAGAGCTTGAATGACGACGTCTGCGCCGAGTAGAAGAATCGCTCCAGTAAAGGCGGAAGCTAGCAGCGGTGGTGTTGCGGTACGACAGACACGAAGTGCTATTTGAGGAGCAACAAAGGCTACAAAGCCAATGGGGCCTGCTGCGGAGACAGCAACGGCAGTCAACGCTACGGCGAGCATGAGTACAGAGAATTGCACCGCATTGAAACGAGAGCCAAGAGCTCTTGCCAAATCCTGGCCCAGTGCCGTGGGATGCAGTTGGTAACTAACCCATCCGAGGGTTGGTGCAGATATTATTAATGCAATAGCTACTGGAAAGGTAGTCGTCCAATTTGCTCGGTCTAATGAGCCAGTTAGCCAAAATTGAGCGACGGAGGCATCGTGCAATTGCGCACGAATCATGGCGAAGCTGATGTAACCAGACAACAGCGACGTAATGATTATGCCCGAGAGTAAGAGCCTGAACGGGTTTGCGTCTCCTTTCCAGGAAAGAACCCACACGACGATGCTTGTACTGACAGCTCCGATAAAAGCGGCCAGTGGGACTCCAATGCCGGCCAACCAGCCTATGATGCCGGTMCCCGAGCCGAAGACGATAACCGTAACCGCCATTGCTGAGGCGCCGGCGGTTATGCCTAAAATGTCAGGACTGGCTAGCGGATTTCTGGTTACTGATTGTGTTAAAGCTCCAGCGAGACCAAGAGCACAGCCTACTGTAAGTGCAGTGAGAGCACGCGGCATTCGCCATTCGAAGACTACTAGTTTCTCCAGTCTGGTTCCTTGGCCGCTGGCAATAACTTCCAAGACTCTACCGGACCTGACCCCCAGATGGTGGACACCTTGAAACCAGCATCTCGCTGGGGAAGTGAGGTACCTTTCCACCATGCCACGCAAGACCTACACCGAGCAGTTCAAGCGCGACGCAGTCTCGTTGTACGAGTAGGCCGTAAATTCACCGCCAACGAGCCGAATCGCGTTTATGTTGGCGACATTACCTACCTGCCCTGTAAGGGTGGCAAGAACATGTATGTGGCCACAGTTATTGACACTTACTCACGGAAACTTGCAGGTTATGCACTCGCAGACAACATGCGGGTCTCACTGGTCATCGATGCCCTAGCCCACGCACATGGTGTGCGTGGCAGTCTTGACGGGGCTATTTTCCATTCTGATCACGGCAGTGTGTACACCTCACAAACCTTTAGGAACTACTGCTCGTCGTTAGGTGTCCGCCAGTCCATGGGAGCGGTGGGAACGAGTGCCGATAATGCCCTGGCAGAGTCATTTAACGCCACCTTAAAGCGAGAAGTCTTGCGTGATCGGAAAGTCTTTGACAACCCAATTACCTGTCGCCAAGAGGTCTTCCGGTGGTGCATGCGCTATAACACGCGCCGGCGGCACTCCTGGTGCAATCTTGTAGCGCCTGATGTCTTTGAAGCCGAGACTTCAACTACACTGACCAAAGCAGCATAGCTAACCCCCGATGTGTCCACTGTCCGGGGGTCAGGCCCAGTACTGTAGTGCGGGAGACAGGATATAGCACTAGCGTAATTTACAAGAATCGAGCATAAAGGAGTATCCCCATGTCTGCTGTGCGAGTGGGCGATGTGCGCCGCGTTTTGGACCAGGCCTATCCGCCCCATTTGGCCGAAAAGTGGGATGCCGTAGGCCTTATTTGCGGCGATCCCGCAGACGAGGTGCGCACCGTCGCCTTTGCTTTGGACTGCACCCAAGAGGTTGCGGACCGCGCGGTTGAGCTCGGCGCGGATATGTTGGTAGTCCACCACCCACTGCTACTGCGCGGCGTGGAATCCGTGGCGGCCGACACGCCCAAGGGCAAGGCCGTACACACCCTGATTAAAAATGGCGTGGCGCTTTTTGCCGCCCACACCAACGCCGATAAGGCCCGTCCAGGGGTTAACGATAAGCTCGCGGAACTCGTGGGCATTACTCCGGGGCGGCCCATCGTGCCGGAGGCCCCAGAGACCATCGATAAGTGGGGAGTGCATATTCCTACCGGCAGTGCGGAGCAGGTAAAGCAGGCGCTTTTCGATGCCGGCGCAGGTCACATCGGCGCCTATTCTCACTGCTCCTTCGATATCGCAGGCAAAGGCCAATTCCAGCCGGAGGAGGGCGCGGACCCGGTAGAAGGGGACATCGGCAAGCTGCACCGCGGCGAAGAGATACGGGTGGAGTTTGTGGCTCCCGCCTCGTTGCGGGCCACGCTGATTGCGGCGCTGCACGAGGCGCACCCGTATGAGGTGCCCGCCTATGACATCGTGGAAACGGCCGGAAACGGCGACCTTGATACCGCGCTGGGCCTGGGGCGCGTGGGCGAACTGCCCCGCGAGATGACGCTGCGGGAGTTTACGCAGCAGGTGGCCAACGCCCTGCCAGAGACCGCGTGGGGCATCCGGGCTGCCGGCGACCCGGAGCAGACCGTGCGCACCGTGGCGGTTTCGTCTGGCGCCGGGGATTCCTTCCTGGCAGCTGCGTCAAAGCTGGGCGTCGATGTCTATGTCACCTCCGATCTGCGCCACCACCCGGTGGACGAGCATCTGCGCGCCGGGGGACCAGCCGTCATCGATACGGCCCACTGGGCCAGCGAATTTCCCTGGACGGCCCAAGCAAGCGATATCGTAGAAGCAGCATTAGAACTAGATACGGAAATTATTAGCCTGCGCACTGATCCGTGGACTATCTCCGCGCACCCAAAGGAGTCATAAGTGAAACTATCGCAAGAACTACAGCCGGTACTGCTGGAATTGGCCAACCTGGAACGCTCGCAAGGCATTGGCGGGGRAAAAGAGCTGCCAGAAAAGGTTGAGTACGACAAGGCGCAGCAGGAACACAAGCGCCTGCTCGATGCTTCCGGCTCCGCGCAGATGGCAGTCGATGACATGGAAAATGAAATCCTGCGCATCCAGGCCGATGAGCGCAAGCTGCGCCGGCGCGAACGCGATGACAAGGGCCAGCTCGGTGCCGAATTGGATACCGAAAAGCGCAAGGACATCGAGCACGATCTCTACGCCACCAAGTCCCGCATCGCAGATCTAATGAGTGAGCTGCAAGAAGCCCACAACGAGATCCACGCGCTGCGCTCCAACTTGGACGTCCACGGCGCGCGTGTCTCGGATTCCGAGCGCAAGCTAGAAATGCTGCGCCGCGCCGCCGACGCCGCCCAAGAGGCCGCGGATAACCAGCCCGATCCCGCCGTGCGCATCGCGGATTTGCGCGAACAGCTGCCCTCCGATGTCCTGGAGGAATACGACGCGCAGCGGCAAGAAAACGGCGTTGGCGCCGCGCAGTTTAAGGCCAACCGGGCCKGSGGCGGCTGCTTCATCGTCTYSCCMCCCGCCGATAAAAACGCCGTGCGCAATGCGCCTGCCGATGAGCTGCCGCAATGCAGCGACTGCGGCTCCTACCTGGTGCGCCTGGCATCATGAAGGTCATCATCTACGCAGATGGCGGCTCGCGCGGCAATCCCGGAGTAGCCGGTTCAGGCACCGTCGTTTATGCCGCGGATGGCACAACCACCCTGCGCGAAATCGTCTATGTGGTAGGTACTAAGGCCACCAATAATGTGGCGGAGTACCACGGCTTATTGCGCGGACTCGAGGCTGCCTCTGAGCTCGGTACCAGCGAGGTGGAGTTCTATATGGATTCCAAGCTCGTCGTGGAACAGATCAACGGGCGCTGGAAAATCAAGCACCCCGATATGCAAAAACTGGCCCTTAAGGCTCGCACGCTTATCGGCGGCTTTTCTTCCTTCAGTCTCGAGTGGGTCCCGCGCGCGAAAAACAAGGTGGCGGATGCGCTATCCAATGACGCGATGGATGCGGCCGCGGCGGGGCACAAGGTGGGCATCGTCAAGAGCGAGACCGACGAGCCTGCCGCCGAATCCTCGTCCGATGCCGAGCCAGCTAAGGGCGAGCAGGAGTGGGATACCTCCGCGCCGCATCCCTCCGACTGGTTGGGCGAGCGCGGCGATACAACCCGGTTTATTTTGCTGCGCCATGGCCAAACCGAAATGTCTGCCGCCAAGCAATACTCTGGCCGCGCCAATCCGGAGCTTACGGAATTGGGCAAAAAGCAGGCGCTCGCCGCCGCGCAGGCCCTTGCCGGTACCACCATCGACGCTATCGTGTGCTCGCCGCTGAAGCGCTGCCAAGAAACGGCTGCCGCCGTCGCGCATGGCCGCGATATCGAGGTAGTGACCGAAGAGGGCCTGAGCGAGGTGGACTTTGGCGAGTGGGAAGGAAAGACCGCGGCCGAAGCGCACCAGCGCGATCCTGAGATCCACGAGCAATGGCTCCACGATGCCGCCACACCGTGCCCCGGCGGGGAGTCGCTGCAGGCCGTCAACCGCCGCGTGCGGGCTGTCCGCAAGGAATTGCAGCGGCGCTATAGCGGCAAGACGGTGCTGATTGTCAGCCACGTCAACCCCATCAAATCCTTCCTCTGCCAGGCCCTGAACGCAGGTCCTGCCACCTTCCAACACCTGTTTTTGGATCTGGCGGCGCTATCGGACGTTGAGTTCTGGGACGGCGGCTCTATGGTGCATGGATTCAACGATGTGGGACACCTGGAGGGGCTGCGCTAGACTAAAGAGCGCGAATGAGCCGGCCGGGCGATCGCGTCGCCGCAAACGGGCAGCGTTGGTGCTGCTACGTGGGCGCCGAGGAAAGTCCGGACTCCACAGAGCACGGTGGTTGCTAACGGCAACCCGGGGCGACCCGCGGGCAAGTGCAACAGAAAGTAGACCGCCTTGTGCCTCCACTTGCGCTTCGGCCCAAGTTGGGGGCACAAGGTAAGGGTGAAACGGTGCGTTAAGAGCGCACCAGCACCGTCAGCGATGGCGGTGGCTGGGTAAACCCCACCGGGAGCAAGGCATCACGGCCCTGCCACGTTGCAGAGCCCGATCAGGCGTTTTAAGGCTGCTCGCTCGAGCCTGAAGGTAGCTGCTGGAACCAACCGGCAACGGTTGGTCTAGATGGATGTTCGCCGCGCGGCGTTCTGTTTAATGGGGCGCCGCGGTTAGACAGAATCCGGCTTATAGGCCGGCTCATTCGCCCTTAATCTTCTACCTTGGCTGGCTCGCCTGCGGCCAGATTCACCAGCAGGAAACCGTCTTCTGCCAGATCCGCCGCGAAGTTTTCCGCGCGGTTGCTGGGGACATAAGCAATAACGGCGCTAGATAACCCCGCATGCGCCGAGCGCGCGGCCACCGCCCCGCGGACCGTGACCAGCTCCGCGAGTTTTTCTGCGGAATCGAAGCCATAGATATTGGTCAGCGAGGCCTGCGATTGCAGCACAATGGGGAAAAGCTCATTGCGGCGGTGCGAGCGCAGGTAGCGCACGAAGTGCTCCACGCGGGAGGTCTCTTCCTCATAAAATGCCATCCACTCGGTAGCCGCATTGATGCTGGGGCGGCCCTCCTCGCCGTAGACCTTGTGCACCGCCTGGAGCCACTCCACCACGCGCTGTTGAGCATCGGGCAATAAGCGCAGCGACTCTGTGCCGAAAGAATGGCAGGCATCATCGACAAACTGCTGGCGCTGGCGGATGGAGTCAATTGCCTGTGACTGTTCTTCCGCAGTGTTCCCGGGCACCGCCACGGCGAAGGCCACCACGTCTTGGTCCACGACGTGGGGCGCGTGGGTGACCGAGCCATCGGCATAGTCGATGATGCACACACCGTCGCCACTGCTGCGCAGCGCGGCGGTGTGGCGCGCGCGAAGGGCGGGCTTATGGGCAAAGGTGGTCACCGCCTGCGTGCAGACATCCGCAACGCGCACGCGCAAGGGCGCGTCGAGGTTATCTGTTGGGCCCATTAAGGCAAGCGCTACGGCAACATCCGCCGCCGATGCGGCGCCTAAGCCGATATCGTTGGGGATATCGCTCACGATGGTGATATCCGCCCCAGCCGTCTCCCTGGACAGTAACTGGCGGTTGACCATGGTGTGTACGATGCCGCCGATGCGCGCGGCCAGCCCACCTTCTGGTGCGGGCGGAATGACCGGTTGCCCCTCCGAATCCGTCGTGGGCTGTTGCGCCGCAGCGAGCGCAGCCACCTCCTTCAGGCCAATGGAATCGTGCGCAGGCTCCCCAATTGCCGGCACGTAGTGGACGGAAACGATGCCATCCGTGCGCGAACTGACGGCCGCCGCTGCGCGGAGATCCGACAGGCTTGCGGCGACGATGCCTCCATAATGATCGATATGCTCACCAATGAGCGGCCAGGTCGCGGGCGCGCTGGCGACATGGGTGGGCTCCGTTCCCACGATAGAAGCGTGTTGTTGTGCAACGCGCTCAGCGATAGGGGACTTAGGCGTCGACCACAGTGGCATGAAGGCAAAAGCTCCTTTTCCAATTCGGCGGATAAAAATCACGCGGCTACGTGGCGCGGTCAAGCGCCATGGACAAAGTAGCCGGTAAAGCGGCTCCCTTGCTCTGCTTGACGGTGCAAGGGAGGCATGAAAAGTAATACTGCCCTCATATTCTAGCGGGCGCGTGTTTTCATGCATGGGTAGTGTGGGCACCAACCACAGGCGGGCAGCGCACACGTGCTGTCCAAAGTATATAGACGAAAGGGACTACCGTGGCGACTACAGCAGATGAGAAGTGGTATTACGACCCTTCCACCAAGGAAGTTAGCAAAGGCAAAGTGTCCGGCTGGGAAAACCGCATGGGGCCTTATGACACCCGCGAAGAGGCCGAGCACGCCATAGAAATCGCGCGCGCTCGCACCAAGGCCGCCGATGCTGCAGATAAAGAAGATGATGGCTGGGACTAGTTAACTTCCCAACCATCATCTAGCAGCTACCAATGCGGCACGGCTGGTGCCGCTGCCGCGCGCTACTTCTTCAGCTTCTTGCGCAGCGGCTTAAATGCGGCCTTGATGTCCTTGAAAGACTCGTTGTAATCATCCAAGGCGGCCAGGCCGATGGCGCGTTCGCGCTGGTACAGCAGGCCGTAACCAAAGGTATCTTCCCCGCGGCGGTGCGAAGCGTGGGCCAGTTCTAGCAATTTATCCCGTGAGGTAACCGAGTCTTGGAAATCCCCCAAGACCGATTGCATCTTCTTGCAGGCCTTGTATAGGCGCTTGGTCTTTAGCTTCGTTGCGGAACCGGCTGCTTCTGCTGCGTAACGCAGTTTCTTGGCAGCCTTGCGCATATCGTGGAAATAATCCTCGCGCTCGTGCAGCGAAAGCTCCGCGTTATCCCAATTGTCCACGGCCTTCTTATGCCGCTTGACTAGCTTCTTATAGGCCTTTTCCAAGTGGCGTGCCATGACGGCATCGACGTCCTCGGCTTCCGCATCGCCGGTGGAAGGTGACTTTTCCGTCTTCTTTTCAGCGGCCGATTCTTCCTCTGCGGGGTGCGTTTCCGCAGATTCATCGGTTGAACTTTCGGCTGCATCCTCAGACGTATCCCCGTCCGCGTCCACGGTAGCGGAATCGTCCTCGCCGTCGGCATCTTCTGCAGATTGGGCACCGGCCGTTGGGGGATCCGCCAAGAGGCGGTCGAGGGACTCGAGCAATTCGAGGTATTCCTCAGAATTTAGCGCGGCGACAACCCTGCGGTGCGCCCGGCGGTAGGCGGTACCCATGTCGCGGGAGATGTGTTCGCGGGTGGCGGCATCCAAGGTATCGGAGTCCTCGGACTCCAAGAGCTCTTGCCAGCGCTCTTCCACGACCTCTGCATCGCGGGCTACGCCCAAAATGCCGGCGAGTTCTTTGAGGTCGGCTTCGATCTTCTCAATCTGTGGGCCGACGACAATGCCGTGAAAAGTCTGCAGGTGGCTGCGCAGCTCGCGGGTGGCCACGCGCATCTGGTGCACCGAGTCCCACTCATCGCGGCGAACGCGCGGATCGTAATCAATGAGCTTGTCCCGGTTGGCTTGCAGCGCTGTAATAACTGCGGCTGCCGGGGAATCCTCGTCAACATCCGGGGTTACGAGTGCTGGCGGTAGGGGAGCATTGTTGTAGGAATCTCCCAGGGCTGACTTCAACTTAGACGGGGAGGAGGAAACGCGAGCCCCAGCGCCGATGAGAAGGGAAGTGGCGCGGCGAATGAAGTGGCTTCCTTCTTCGGTGCCTGGAAGCTCACCGGCAAGCTCCACTTCCCATTCGCGCCAGGATTGCTGCTGCCCGCCGGGCAGGAAGGAAAAGGCGGTGACGTGGTCATCGCAAAATTCCGCGACAGGATTATTGTGCTCATCCGCAAGCAGCATCTCGGTGCGGTTATTATCCACCTGCGCGATGGGGTTTAACTCGTTGTGGCGAACGATGGAACGCACCTGCCGTACCAGCTCTTGGGGTACCTCGTACTTGCCGTCTACCGGTTCTCCCAGCTCGGCATGGAGCTCGGTCCGGCCACCCTCGCTGGGGATCTTGATGTGCCAGCCATCGTCATTGCCGCCGGTGCGGCGGCGCAAGGTGATTTTGGCGTGCGTTAGGCGCAAATCTTCTGTGTCGTAATAGATGGCGGATAGAGCGTGGTGGCGCGTTTCTGCAATATGGTCAACGGATTCGAGTCGAGTGAGTTCAGGCAGTTGAGTCGATTCTGCTACGGCGAATTTCGCTTCTACTTCCAGGAAAGTCTGTGTTGACATTCACATACCCTTAAGCTTTTACAACAATTAATTTCACCTGTGATCCTACCCGTGACGAGCAGCACGCGCCTGAAAAATTTCGCAGCGTTTGCTGTGCGCACAGGTAGAAATGCGCAGCCGGCACCATGGGCTGAAAGCGGGCAGAAGAAGCCGCGGGGTGAGGGGCCGTCGGTATTAAGAATCGATGCCAGTGGCAGGCCCACCCAAGTGAGACTTATCCGCAGCCGTGATGCCATCAGTGATGCCATGCAGGCTATTCATGGATAGCGAGGATGTGGTCAGATTGGGAAATAGGCGGTCTCGGGTTTCCACAGCATGATCGGTGCGCGCCTGGAGCGCAGGTAGCGTCTGGGTGGCGATGAGCTCTGCGTGGTGGCTGCAATAGGGAGATTCATCGAGTTTTTCTTCGATGCCCTCTTCATTGGCCAACTCCAGCAGCTCCCCGATCCGGGCGGCATAGGAAAGCCGGAAGCTCCGGCGATAGGACGCGGTGGTCTGTGTCGCGCGTGCAAACTCGGCACCCTCGCTATTGCGCATGTACCAATCGCATTGGCGGTTCAGCGAGGAGAACAGATCGGCGCAGTGGGCGGCGTCTTCGGGCGCGCCGATGATGCAGGCAAGACCCTTTTCGTGGATGAGGAGGGTGGTGCATCCATTGGCATTGGCGATGGTGCCTAACAATGTGACCTGGTGCTTGATATATGGCGGGTGAACGTGCACGCGGKGGGRAATGAGGCGGGGCTGGTCCACGGTTAAGAGATCTTCGATGCGGTATTTCTGCTGCAGCGACTGGGCCTTAGAAATAAGCACCTCTGCCTCTTCTGCAAAGGATGTGGACTCGGCCTTGCGCAATAGCCCCAAGACCTTTTGTCGGATTTTATCCTGCTTGTCGCTAGAGCCATCGGCCTGGCTGAGTTCGCCGCCGGACAAAAGCTCGGTATCGCGCAGACGCGGCAGGTGCACCAGCTCTTTCATGATGGCGCGCATCTTATCGCGGGGAATGAAATTTTCTTGCGGTGCTTCTAATTGCAGCCACGCTTTGCGTAGCGCGGGTGAGGTGATGCGGGCAGGTACGTGCGGGCTAGCGCGGTAGATGAGGGGATAGGAATAAGCGCCCAGGACGTGGCACAAATCGTCCGGGGACCACCCGTATTGGGCGGCAGTAACTACGGCATCGATAACGCTGGCAGAAAGTTCATCAACGTGGGAGGTCATACTAGTTTCTTCCTTTAGAAAGGTTGTACAGGTGTTCGCTTGCCCCACTAGCAAAGCACGTCCACGAAGCCGTACCTGCTGCATTAACCCCCGCTTGCTACCCCCTGAATACTCTGCCGACCTGCGAATCTGACCATGTGGAAATTGACTAATGAACTGCACACTGGCTAGCGGTGAGCCGGTAAGGTTTAGGGCATGAATAGCCAACACGAATTCGTCTTACGCACCGTTGAGGAACGCGATATCCGCTTTATCCGCTTGTGGTTCACGGATATCATGGGCGCCCTCAAATCCGTAGTGATGAGCCCCTCCGAACTCGAATCCGCCTTTGAGGAGGGGATTGGCTTTGATGGCTCGTCGGTAGAGGGGTTTTCCCGCATCTCGGAATCAGACACCATTGCGCTGCCGGATCCCTCCACCTTCCAAATCCTGCCCTTTGATGACAACGAACCGGACCTGCAAACGGCGCGCATGTTCTGCGATATTGCGCAGCCAGACGGCCAGCCCTCTGTGGTAGATCCGCGCCATATCCTGCGCCGCCAGGTCACCGAGGCCGCCAATGATGGATTTACCTGCATGGCCTCGCCAGAAATTGAGTTCTACCTGCTGGAACACAGCAAGGAACTGACAGACTTGGTCCCCACCGATAATGGCGGGKATTTYGACCAARCGACGCACGAWACCSCGCCGCTATTTYGCCGCCGCGCCMTGCTTGCGCTGGAATCACTCGGCATCGCCACCGAATTTAGCCACCACGAAACCGCGCCGGGCCAGCAGGAAATCGATCTCCGCCACGCCGATGTGCTGACCATGGCGGATAATATTATGACCTTCCGGCGGGTTATTAAGCAGGTGGCCACGGATTCCGATGTGCGGGCAACGTTTATGCCCAAACCCTTTGAGGACCTTCCGGGCTCAGGAATGCACACGCACTTTAGCCTGTTTGAAGGCCAGTCCAATGCCTTCCACGATCCGGACGATGAATTTTCGCT
Organism: Corynebacterium accolens; assembly: GCF_030515985.1. The sequence continues at coordinate 1,362,654 of NZ_CP100376.1, forward strand.
CTCACACACCGCTAAGCAATTCATCGCCGGGATTTTGGAGCACTCTACGGAGATGAGCCCCATTATCAACCAGTGGCCCAACTCCTATAAGCGGCTGATGTTTGGCAATGAGGCGCCGGGCTCGGCCACGTGGGGTGTGCAGAACCGTTCCGCCCTAGTGCGCGTGCCTACGTACCGCCTGACCAAGGAAGAATCGCGCCGGGTGGAAATCCGCTCCATCGATGCCTCCATGAACCCATACCTGGGCTATGCCGTCATCCTCGCCGCAGGGCTGCGGGGCATCCGGGAGGGCTACGAATTAGACGATCCCGCAGAAGACGATGTCCACCAGCTCACCCACCGGGAACGCCGGGCCATGGGGTATAAGGATCTTCCCTCCAGCATGGATCAGGCCCTGCGCGAGTTCGAAAAGTCCGAATTTATGGCAGAGGTCTTGGGCGAGCACGTCTTCGAGTTCTTCTTGCGCGCCAAATGGGAAGAATGGCGCGATTACCAGCGCCAAATTACGACAGTCGAGCTGCGCAACAACCTGAACTTCTAGGAGAATAATGCGTCCTGCCACGGTGCCGTCGCCGGCGTCGCTGGGCCTTAGCCGGTCCCATGCCGCACAAGACTTAGAACAACTGGGATGGAATAACCCGGAGTCCGTTGACCTCTTATGGACGCTGGCTGCGGTCGGTGATCCAGATTTAGCGCTTAATAACCTCGTGCGCATTTACGAGCAGGCCCCGGAGCTCGATGCGGAAATCCGCAGCAATGAGCAAGTGCGGGTGCGCCTTCTTTCGCTCTTGGGTGCGTCGACGGCGTTCGGGGATCACCTCGCCGCCCACCCGGAGCTGTGGGAGGAGCTGAAAAAGCCCCTTCCGGAGCCAGAAGAGATGCTTACTAGCCTGCTTGAAGTGGTCGGCGCGCAGCCGGCAACGTTCGCTGCGGAGCTCGATGCTCCCGATCCGGCGAGGGAGGATCTCAGCGCGCCGGGTACGTACCGCGCGAGCGAGGGCGAGCATAAAAAAGAGATGCGGACCCAGTACCGCACGCTGATGATGCGGCTTGCCGCGCACGATGTGGCGGGKACCTTCCACYCCCSCAAGGGGCAAWCCCGACCGCAGCCGGAGGTAAGCTTCCGGCAAGTCACCACGCTGACTACGGCGCTTGCCGATGCCGCCCTCACGGCCTCCCTTGCCGTTGCGGTGCGCAAGATCTACGGCGACGATCCGCTCGATGCACAGCTTGCGGTCATGGCGATGGGCAAGTGCGGTGCCGGGGAGCTGAACTATATCTCCGACGTGGACGTCATCTTCGTCGGCAGCGAGGCAACTCCCAAGGCCACCCGGCTCGCCGCGGAGTTTAACCGGATCGGGTCGACGACATTTTTTGATGTCGATGCGAACCTGCGGCCAGAGGGTAAGTCTGGGGCGCTGGTGCGCACGTTGGATTCACACGTGACCTACTACCGCCGGTGGGCAGAAACCTGGGAATTCCAGGCGCTGCTCAAGGCGCGGGCGATGACCGGTTACCTGCCGCTGGGAGAGGATTACTTGGAGCAAATCCGGCCGATGGTCTGGACGGCCTCGCAGCGCGATTCCTTCGTGGAAGACGTCCAAGCCATGCGCCGACGCGTATTGGATAATGTGCCAGATGAGCTCAAACACCGCGAGCTCAAGTTGGGCGTCGGCGGGCTGCGCGATATCGAATTCGCGGTGCAATTGCTGCAATTGGTGCACGGGCGTTCTGATGAATCCCTGCGCGCGCTGTCGACGGTACATGCCCTCGACGCGCTTATCTCTGCAGGCTACGTGGGTCGCGAAGACGGCACGCAGCTCATTGAGGCTTATGAATTCTTGCGCCTTTTAGAACACCGCCTGCAATTGGAGCGCTTCCGCCGTACGCACACCCTGCCAGCAGACGATGATGAAGCGGGCTTGAACTGGCTCGCGGTGATTTCTGGATTCTCCCCGCAGGGCACTAAGTCTGCGGTGCAGGGCATGCTCGCGCATTTGCGGCGCATCAGGATGCGCATTTCTGAGTTGCACTCGCGCCTGTTTTATCGCCCGCTGCTCAATTCCGTGGTGACCATGTCCGCCGATGAGCTCAAACTTTCGCCGGAGGCGGCAAAGCTGCAGCTTGCGGCATTGGGCTATAGCTCGCCGGATCGCGCATTCGAGCACCTGACCTCTTTGGCATCCGGTACGTCCCGCAAGGCACGCATTCAAGCCATCTTGCTGCCGACCTTGATGGAATGGCTGGCAGACACCGCCGATCCAGATATGGGGTTGCTCAATTACCGCAAGTTATCTGAGGCCGCCCGGGATAGGTCGTGGTTCCTGCGCATCCTGCGGGATGAGGGGATAGTCGGCCAGCGCTTGATGCATATTCTGGGAACCTCGCCATTTACCGCGGACCTTATCATCAGCGCCCCGGATTCGGTGAAGCAGCTTTCCGATGGCGCGACCGGCCCCAAGCTGCTCGAAACCAAGCCGGAGCAGGTGTCTAAGGCGCTGGTCAATTCCAGCAAGCGCCATGCGCACCCGGATAAGGCGGTGGCGGTCGCGCGTTCGCTGCGCAGGGTGGAGTTGGCGCGCATCGCCAGTGGCGATCTCTTAGGGATTATCCCCGTTGAGCAGGTGTGCCAAGAGCTGTCGACCATCTGGAACGCGGTATTGGAAGCCGCCCTCCGCGCGGAGGTGCGGGCCTGGCGGAACGACCACGAGGATGCGGAACCGCCGGCGCGCATTGCGGTGATTGGAATGGGCCGGCTCGGCGGCCGTGAGCTTGGGTTCGGTTCCGATGCGGATGTCCTTTTCGTGGCAGAGCCTGAGGCTGCGGACGATGAAGGCGAGGCCATGCGGTGGGCCATCGGGATCGTCGATAAGCTGCGACGCCGCCTTGCCAAGCCCTCTGGGGATCCGCCCTTGGACGTCGACCTGGGCCTGCGCCCGGAAGGGCGATCTGGTGCGGTGGTGCGCAGCATTGCCTCCTACAAGCGCTATTACCGCGAGTGGGGCGAGGCCTGGGAAATGCAGGCGCTGCTGCGCGCGGCCTTCATCGCTGGGGACGAGGAAGTGGGCCAGCGCTTTATGGAGATGATCGATGAATACCGCTACCCGGATAGCGGCGCGAGCCAGTCCACCATTCGCGCCATCCGACGCATGAAGGCTCGGGTGGATAACGAGCGCTTGCCGCGGGGAGCTGACCGCACCACTCACACGAAGTTGGGGCGTGGCGCCCTGACCGATATTGAGTGGACGGTGCAGCTGCTGATTATGATGCACGGGCACGAACATCCCAAGCTGCGGCAGCCAGGGACCTTGCCGGTATTGGATGCGCTGGAAGAAAGCGGCATATTAAGCGCCGATCAAACCGGTGACCTGCGAGATGCGTGGTTGATGGCAACGGATGCCCGCAATGCGTTGGTGCTGGTGCGCGGCAAGCGCGTGGATCAATTGCCTGGGCCCGGACCACAACTGGCACAGGTGGCCGGTGCGGCCGGCTGGACGCCGGAGAATAACCAGGATTTCTTAGATACGTACCTGAAATTGACCCGGCACGCGCGCAAGGTGGTCGATGAAGTCTTTTGGGGAGAGGAGGAATCCTTCGAGCATTCTTAAAGTTGCCGCATAACTTGGTCTATGCAGCGCTAATTCCCTTAACTTTTAAAGTATCGGACTCTAAAGTAGGAACAAGTTAGAGAAAGGATCTTTGGTTATGTCATTTCAGCTGCAGCTCGATGTGGACTCCGCCACGGTTGGAGAATTGGCCGCGTTGCTTTCTGCCGCTCGCGCGGCTGGGGTCCGTGATGATGACGTCCTAGAATTAGATGGCACCACCTTGACCATCGCGGTCTCGGCCCCGCAGACGGGCGCGTCCCGCGCCGGGCAGAACGTCGATGCGCCGCAGCGCGCAGACGACTTCGAACGCGAGGGCAGTGCGGACTCCCGCTCCCGCGGGCGCGGCGACCGCATTGGGGAGGCCACGATCCGCTCGCTTATCGATATCTTGAATGAACGCGGCACTGGCAATTCCTCGCGCGGTAATGGATACGGATTCTTCGGGGGAAGTTCGGATTACCATGGCTAAATCACCGGGGGCCCACCGCAGAAAGCTTATCTACCTCTGGGGCTGTATCGCCGTGGCGGCCATAATCGCCGTCGTCGTTGGCACGTGGGCAACCAACCGCCATCACCCGCCTAAAGGGACGATGACCGTGGGCGATGCCGTAGCCGGGGGCGTGGTGCAGGAAGAAGCGCCCGCCCAGGTTAATGGTGCAGTGGGAGGCGATGCGTCTTCAGAGGCCAATCGCGTGATGTCGCTGGCGAAGGCGTTGGGTATTCCGTTGGAATCGGTGCCGCGCGATATTACCCAGAATAAATCCGGAAAGTCTGATGTCCGGCAGTATCTAGAGCGCGAGTTAAAGAGCGCCGTGGCCTCTGGTGAGCTGGATGAAGACGATGAAAAGGCCATCATCGGTGCCTTTGAAAAGGGGATTGTCATCCCAGCCAGCGATGGCATCGTGGCTGAAAGCGCCCCGGCTAATTAGGTCAGTACCAGTCTCTGCTTAGCCCCCGACTCGTGCTTCGGCTGGGGCAGCCGCTTGAGCGCCTTCCAGTCGAGGAATGCCCAAGAAGTTTCAGGAAACCGGCAGACTGGGGGCATGGCTTTAACAGCTCGTCTCCCTAGAGTTATCCCATAACGAAACGGTAACGAAGCAAGCTGAGCGTTACCGAGGGACTGGAGGAGACGATGACAATCAAGAATAAGTTATCCACAACCGCGGCGGTGGCCGCAGCCATAGTCTTTCCTATTAGCGGGGGATTAGGTATTGCCTTTGCGGTAAACGCGGTTCCAGCAGAGACCATAGCCCAAGCAGCAACCGGGGACCCATTACTCCTGCACCTCAAGTCCGCATTCGATCTAGCAACTGCAATAGCGCGGCGATGACGTGAATACCCCATCCGCGCACCGCCGCAGCTGCTAAAGTGCCAGGCATGTTGGTTGATGCCGTTCGCCTGAAATCCATGCCGCGGGATTATCGCCGTAGCCTGCCTGTCTTTGATTACCTGGCAGATTTAAGGCGCTTTTCCTTTACCCGCCCGGTGACGATTTTCGTCGGTGATAACGGCATAGGAAAATCCAGCCTGCTGGCCGCCATGGCAACGGATCTTGGGTGTTCTCCCAAGGGCGGCCGGATGGGGGATCCGGAAGCAATCTTGCCGTTAAGCCCGGTGGTCTGCGAGGGCACGGGACTCATTCAGCGGGCCTATTTTTTGCGCGCGGAAACCCATGAATACCTCCTTTCGCGCGAGCAATCCCCCGAGGAATCCGGCGGGCGTTCCATCCTGCCCTCCCAGGTGGACGTGCAGGCCCGCTCGCACGGCGAGTCCGTTTTCGATGTGCTCTATGAGCGCGTCGATGGCGCGGGGGTATATATCTTTGACGAACCAGAATCGGGCTTATCCGTTGTCCGGCAACTGGCGCTGATCGCTGAAATCGCCCAAGCCGTTGACCGCGGTGCACAGGTATTTATCGCCACGCATTCACCGATCTTGCTGGGCTGCCCCAATGCCGATATCGTGGAATTAAATGACACCGGCTTCCAGCGCATTTCCTTTGATGAGGCCGAAGCCGTGGCAGCGACCAAGGAGTTCCTCGCGGATCCAGAGGGAACCATCAACTTTATCTTGGATCCAAAGGCAGAAGAAGCGGAAGAAGAGACGGAAGCCACGGAGATAGCGGCTGTCGATGAGGCCGAAAGGACCGAATAAGCAGCGTTAGGTTACCTCCACGATCCTCACGGAGGGCCCCGCGTAGCCACCGCGTCGGCGCAGGATGTGGGTGATGACGACTCCGACCATGCCGCACAACCATACGGCCAAGACAGCGAGGGAGGCGGAGGTGAAATCGGGCATGGAGTAATTGGGGGCATCGGCAGAGTGGTCCAATACCATGCCGAATAATTGCGCGCCCAACATGCCGGAGGTAAACCCGCCCATATTGCCCAAGCCGGTTGCGGTAGCGACGACAGAGCGGTCCATGTTCTCGCGGACGATGTCGAAGCCATAATTCGACGTCGGCGTGCACAGCGCCAGGATGAAGGAGACCGCGGTGAKGGCAGCGAGGCCCCCGCCGGTGCCGAAGGCGAAGAATAGCACCCAAGTCAGCACGTGCAGGCTGACGAACCCGAGCGCGACCCAGGGGCGGATATTCTGCGCGCGGGAAGAAATCCGGCCGTGCAGGGGCCCGACCAGAACCAAAAACACGGCCAAGAGGGTCAGTACGAGGCTGGCCTTGCCCTTGGACAACTCCATGCCTTGGGTCATCATGGGCATGCCCCACAGCATGACAAAGACAATCAGCGGCAACATGCCGCTGTAGTGGATAAAGTATGCCTGCCAGGCAATAGGCGAGGTAAAGACCGCCTTCAAGCGCGCACCGATGCTGCTGCCCTGGGAGTTTGGTGGTTCCTTCTCCAGCGGAATAACCCCGAGCTTTTCTGGGGAGTCAGCGACCGCGACTGCGGCGGCAATGGCGACGAGGATGCCCACTGCACCCAAGGTCACGAATGCCGCGGTCCATCCGGCTGTTCCTAGTAACCAGAGGAACGGGACGGCGGAAATGAATTGACCCATCTGGCCAATGGAGGAGGTCACCTGGGTAAACATCGGTGTGCGGTGCAGCGGGAACCAGTAGGGCAGGATGCGCATTACCGATAAGAATCCCGTGGCATCGCCGGCGCCGATGAGCACGCGCGCGAAGATGGCTACCCCGTAATTGCTGGTAAAGCCGAGTATGACCTGGCCGACGCCCATAATGACCGCGCCCACGACGAGCAGGATGCGGGGGCCAAATTTATCGATCAGCATGCCGGTGGGGATTTGTGCGATGGCATAGACGCCCAATTGCACGGAGGTAAATACCGCGATGCGCCCGGCATCGACGCCGAAGCGCTCGATGGCATCGAGGCCGGCTACGCCGAAGGAAGACCGCCCGGTAATGGCTACGAGATAGACCGCCATGGCCGCGACCCAAATCATTAACGCCTGGGTTGTGATAACTTCTCTTGGATTTGGCTGCGACATGGCTGATACCTTACGCGTTAACTACTAGGATTCATCTTGTGAAGTATATTTCGACCCGTGATACCACCGGCCAGCCCGCATCCTTTACGGATATCCTCTTAGGAGGGCTAGCGCCCGATGGTGGCCTATACCTGCCTGAAACCTACCCGCAACTGGACTCCGCCACGCTGGATACGTGGCGCACAGTGGTCAAAACTGACGGCTATGCCGCCCTTGCGGCTGAGGTAATCAAGCTGTTTATCGATGATATTCCAGAGGAAGATCTGGATAAAATCGCCGCCCGAGCATATACCAGCCCGAAGTTTGCCTCCCCTGAGATCGTCCCGGTCACTGAGCTTGGCGATGACCTCTTTATAGGCCACCTTTCCGAGGGCCCCACCGCTGCATTTAAAGACATGGCCATGCAGCTTTTGGGCGAGCTTTTTGAATACGAGCTCGCCCGCCGCGGGGAGACGCTGAATATTTTGGGCGCTACCTCTGGCGATACCGGCTCTTCTGCTGAGTACGCCATGCGCGGGCGCGATGGCATCCGCGTTTTCATGTTGACTCCGGCTGGGCGCATGACCGCCTTCCAACAGGCGCAAATGTTCGGCTTGGATGATCCGAATATTTTCAATATCGCCCTCGATGGTGTCTTTGATGATTGCCAGGACGTGGTAAAGGCCGTCTCCAGCGATGCGGAATTTAAAGCCAACTACCGCATCGGTGCGGTCAACTCCATTAACTGGGCCCGCCTGTTGGCCCAAGTGGTTTACTATATTTCCTGCTGGATCAAGGTCACCGATAATAACGAACAAAAGGTATCCTTTAGCGTTCCCACCGGTAACTTTGGCGATATCTGCGCCGGGCATATCGCCCGCAGCATGGGCCTTCCCATCGATCGCCTCATCGTGGCGACGAACGAGAATAACGTATTGGATGAGTTCTTCCGCACCGGCAACTACCGCCCGCGTCCGGCCGCGGAAACCATGGCCACCTCGTCGCCGTCTATGGATATTTCCCGCGCCTCCAACTTCGAGCGCTTCGCCTTTGATCTTTTAGGCCGCGATGTCACCCGCGTTGCGGATCTCTTTGGCACCAAGGTCAAAGAAGGCGGGTTTAACCTTGAAGAAGATCTCATTACGGCCGCGCGTGAAGACTACGGTTTCTTGTCCGGTTCCTCCACCCATGAAGACCGCCTCGCCACCATCAAGGACGTGAACGAGCGTTATGGTTACCTGGCGGATCCGCACACGGCCGATGGCATCAAGGTGGCGCGTGCGGCCCAAAAAGAGGGCGTGACGACGCCTATCGTCTGCTTGGAGACGGCACTGCCGGTAAAGTTCAGCGAAACCATCACCGAGGCCATCGGGAGCGCGCCGCAGCCACCGGAGCGGTTTGCTGACATCTTGAACGCGGAGCGCCACGTGGCGGATCTGCCCAACGATGCCGCAGCGGTCAAGGACTTTATTACCTCGAGCATCAAGAACACGGAGGTGTAGCAAACACATGGCATTAGAAAACTTCGCAGGGCCGGAGCACTATACCGAATTCGATCCGGAAAAATTCATCCGCGACTTAAAAGCACAAGCAGAGGCGGATAAGGAAGAACAGGACAAGGACTCTGCAGGTGACGCGGGTACGGATAGCCAGTAGTCTGCTGGCAGCAGCAGGGCTGTTTATGGTGGCATCGTGTAGCACCGATGCCACCCAGCAGCAGGATGGGGTGGTTGCGCAATCCACCGACACGCCACCGCCGGCGCCGCCGAACGAGTTTTATGAGCCCGCGGTGGTGCCGGTGCCCCCAGGCGCCGCGCTGAACTTAACCACGAGCGACCCACAGCCGGGCGAGTACTTTAACTTCCAGTCCTGCACGGCGGCGTGGTCCTTCGCGCTTGCCGATGGCCGCACCATCGCCGTGACGGCCTCCCATTGCGGCAAACCTGGCGATAAGGTCTGGGCCGGAACCCAAGAGGGCGATTTTGTATACCCAGCCGATCCGGTAGGCGAGGTGATCTATTCGGATTTCTTTGCCGAGGAGACTAATCACTTGGACGTTGCCTTCATCGAGCTGTACCGCGACGCGGACTACTACACCCCAGGCGAGGTAGCCACCACCGTAGCGACGCAGCTGGACAAGCTGCCGGATGCGGTATGCAAGCTGGGCAGTTCCACCATTGTGACCTGTGGGAACGTGAAAAACGCGGTGGATTCCACACAACTAAATTACCAGGGTCTAGAACATGATTCCAATGCGGCCCTGGCGGAGATGTGCAGCGCGGTCGGGGATTCCGGCGGGCCCGTCTACGGCGATGTAGACGGCCGGCAGACCATCGTGGGGCTGGTCTCTGGAATCACCGAGCCCTTGGACGAGGGGCATAGCTGTGAAGACACGCAACAAAACATCGACGTGGCCTTTACCACCGCACCGGATATCCAGGAACTGGCGCTGAAGGTCCTCGGCCCCGTGGCATAAGACCAGCCAAGATTGGCTACGCTAGGTGGTATGCCAACGCCTGATTATATTGTGAAGCTGCGTGAATCTATCGGCCACGATCAGCTCTTCGTCCCCGCGTGCAGCGCCATCATTCTCCGCGATGTACCAACCGGTGCGGCCCTGTGGGAGGTGCCGTCCGTACTTCTGGTCAAGCGCGCGGATAATGCCGTGTGGACCCCTGTGGAAGGCATTTGTGAGCCTGGCGAGGAGATTACGACCACCGCCTTGCGCGAGGTCAAGGAAGAGGTAGGCCTCGATGCCAAGGTGGAAGCGCTCCTTGGCGTTGGCCAGTCCGGCCCAGTGACCTATCCTAATGGCGATGAATGCATGTTCATGGGCACCGCGCTGCGCCTATCTGTCGCCGACGGCGCTGAGCCCGTCATTAGCGATGAAGAAAACACCGAAGCGCAGTGGTTCTCGGTGGCCCACCTTCCGGATAGCTTGTCGCGCCGCCATCGCCTGATGGTCGCGGATGCCGTGGCGCACCTCAAGCACCCGCAGGGGTTTTCTCCCCGCATGGGCTGGATGAAGCGCAGCGAGCAGCCCGGGCTCTAGCGCGTTTCCTCCGCGCCGATGAGTAGTTGCTTGAGCTCATCCGCGCTCTTCGCTACGACCAGCTCTTGAGCGATACATTTTTGAGCCTCCGCCGCGTCTTTATCGGATCCGCAGCAGATGACCGTGGCACCGATAGTCATCAGCAGCTTTCCCCGCCGCGCGAGCTCAAAAAATAGCTCGCAATCTTCTGGACCCCATTCCCAGGCGGTGCCATAGAAATCCTGGGCGCCATCGCCAAGCCAGGAGGTTTCAAGAACCAGGCCTGCTCGGCACAAAAAGACCCCGTCGCGCCGCAGACCGGCGAGCACTTCCCTCACCCCGGTAAGGTCCGCAGCATCCCAGGCGATGAAGGTAATAGGCGAAGAGCTCATAGCCCGATGATAGACGAGGAAAGACACCTCCTAGTGAGTCAGTTCTTTGCGCGTGCGGCCCTCCCAGAGCCAGCCTAAGAAACGCGCCGAGCACAGGCACCAGTGCGCGATAAGGAGCAGGGGAATGCTCAGCGCGATAACGTCAAGCCATTCTGAACCATTGACCAATGCTGTCTGGTGCCCGCCCATGCTCACGGTGCCAGGCGGGAAGGTGCAGGCCCACCACGCAGGGGAGTAGGGAACCCAGCGGGCTGCTTGCGGATAGAAAGTCACCATCGCATAAAGCGATAGCGGGATGGCAATAGCAAGGGCAATAAGACCGTAGTACACGGAGATACTGCCGGGGTAGAGGATCTGCATTGCGGTGGTAGATTGCCCAACCACGCCTAGCGGCACCCACGCGGTGGCGGATTTACCACCACTAAAATCCACCGTGCCGTGCCAGGCCGCCCAGTAGACGTAGGCAAATACCGGGACTGCCGTCAGCAAGGACATGGCGAAGAGCGCGGTGCCCATGATGTGGTAAATCTGCCCATAATCGCGGGCCAGCCACCCGGCTACCGATGCCGAAATCATCGGCCCTACTAAGGGAAGGCCCCAGGTAAAACGCGGCTCTCCATCGAAGCGGGTGAGCTGAATGCCCCACGTGATAACGGTGACGGGGCCACCGATCCAAAAGCCGACGAGGCGGAATACTCCAATGCCCGTCAACCCGGATAGTGCCGCCCCAAGCGCGAGGACGCCGATGAAAAACATGGACCATTCCGCCATGGTGGTCCGCTCAAACCGCGGACTGCGGTAGAGGGCGTAACCGGCAGTCAGCACGACGAAGATGGCGCATGCGAGTGCCGCAAATACACCTGCGGCAACGAGCATGTCTTCTTCAACCAACATGCGCGAGACGATGGAGGTGCCCATGAGGCTGCCGGCCCAGGCAGGACCAGGAGGGGGAAGTTGGCGGAATTTATCAGTCACTACCTAGATTCTAATTTCATCTAGAGCTTCTTACTTAGACTGAGCCGCTTTTAATTTGGTGAAAACCCTCATGCGTGCGCTGGAGAGCGTCCATCCTCAAAGTGGGCAGCGATTATGGCGAAGCTCTCGGATATACCTAGCAGTGCCACCGCAAGCAAAAGAAAGCAGCCACCTAAGCATTGGTTAGGTGGCTGCTTTGTAGAAAATGCAAGCTGAGAACTTGCAGTGACGGCTTAGCAGTCGAAGTAGAGCTCGAACTCCTGCGGGGTGGGACGCAGGCGCGCGGGGTTGATCTCGTTTTCGTACTTGTAGTTGATGTAGGTCTCGAGGAGATCCTCGGTAAAGACATCGCCCTCGGTCAGGAAGTCCATGTCTTCCTTCAGCGCCTCCAGGGAAGCCTCCAGGGAGGTTGGTGCCTGCGGGATGGACTCAGCCTCTGCTGGCGGCAGCTCGTAGAGGTCCTTATCCACCGGGGCGTGCGGCTCAATGCGGTTCTTCACACCATCCACACCGGCCATCATCATGGCGGCAAAGGCCAGGTATGGGTTGCTGGATGGGTCCGGGGCGCGGAACTCGATGCGCTTAGCCTTCGGGTTGGAACCGGTAATCGGGATGCGGATCGCAGCCGAACGGTTGCGCTGGGAGTACACCAGGTTGATCGGCGCCTCGAAGCCAGGAACCAGGCGGTGGTAGGAGTTCAGCGTTGGGTTGGTAAAGGCGAGCACGGCGCCGGCGTGGTGGAGGATGCCGCCGATGAAGTAGCGGGCGATATCGGAAAGCCCGGCGTAGCCAGCCTCATCGTGGAAGAGGGGCTCGCCGTCCTTCCACAAGGACATGTGGGCGTGCATGCCAGAACCATTATCGCCAGCCAGCGGCTTAGGCATGAAGGTCGCGGTCTTGCCCCACTCCTGGGCGGTGCGCTTGACCACGTACTTGAAGGTCTGGATGTCATCGCCGGCGTGCAGCAGCGAGTTGAAGCGATAGTTGATCTCGTTTTGGGCCGCGCCCACCTCATGGTGGAAACGCTCGATCTGGAAGCCGACCTCTTGCAGGTTGGCCACGATGTCATCGCGGACCTCGCTGTGCTTATCGTACGGCGGGGTGGGAAAGTAGCCGCCCTTTACGCGGGTCTTGTAACCGGTATTGGGGGTGCCGTCCAAGTTGGTTTCGTTATCGCGGTTCCACCAGCCTTCGTTCGAGTCCACCTCATAGAAACCGTGTTGCATATCGGTGCCATAGCGCACGGAATCGAAGAGGTAGAACTCGGCCTCGGCGCCAAAGTTACAGGTATCGGCGATGCCCGTGGACTGCAAGTATTCCTCGGCCTTGCGGGCAATATTGCGCGAGTCACGGGTAAAAGGCTCAAAGGTAAAGGGATCGTGGACGAAGAACTTGATATTCAGGGTCTTCGCCGAACGGAAGGGATCGATATGCGCGGTGGCCGGATCCGGCAGCAGCGTCATATCGGATTCTTCAATGGTGGTAAACCCACGAATGGAAGAACCATCAAAGGCCAAGCCATTTTCGGCATCTTCTTCAGTAAATTCGCTGGCAGGGATGGAAAAGTGGTGCTCGGTGCCGGGGACGTCCGTAAAGCGGACATCCACGAACTTTACGTCCTCATCCTGAATATATTGGACGATGTCCTGCACTGTCTCGAAAGACAAGATTGCCTCCTGTTTGTTGGCCGATGAATTATCTGCCTATAGCCTACTAGTTTTATCCACCCAGCATGGCCATTGGCCTCGTTTCACTTCTGGGTGAGGGGCAACTAAATTGGTGAGCATGGCAGACAAGCGCACGTGGCTCGACGGGCCCAATATTCCGGGCGAATATGACGATGCAGGAACCCCCAGCCGGTGGCCCGGTGAAAACTTGGGCTTGCCGGAATCCGGACCTGGGTCCATGGCGTCGGTAGGCCGCCGCGCAGGCGCCGTAGCCATTGACTGGATCATTTGCATGCTGCTGGCCAACGTCATCCACATGGTCACCACGCAGCTCGGCGGCGTGTCCTTTTTGGGCTATGCGCTCTGGGCATTAATGGGCATCGTATGTGGCTGGTTATTCGCACGCACCCCGGGCATGCTCATCCTTGGCATGGGCGTGGCCCGCTTGGATGTGCCTGGCGCGCAGGTGGGTTTCTGGCGCGCGGCAGTGCGCACGCTGCTTACCGGCGTCATCTTCCCAGCCGCCATGGTGGACGCGGACGGGCGCGGCATGCACGACCGGGCGACGGGCACCGTCGTTATCAATTCTTAGCGGCGCGCGGGGATAAGTCCCGCGCACCGTAAAACTACGAAAACCACGACAGTCCCTGCAACCTTTCCCAATCGGGCGGTTGCAGGGACTGTTTGTGTTGTAGAGCAAGGCGAGAGCCGAAAGCCTAGCCAAGGCGAGTGGCTAACGGTGCGTTTAGCCCTTGCCCTTGCGCTGTTGCGCGCGGCGCATGCGGCGGTTCATGCCGGACATGTTCTGCGCCTGCTGCGGCATTGGGCCCTTGGGCATGCCCGGCATCGTCCCAGGCATGGAGTCCATGGCCTCAATGCGGCGGATATTGTCGTAGGTGGCGTTCTTATTGTAGTTGCGAGGCAGCTTCATGAGGTGGTTGCGCAGCTTGGATACCGGCACCTCGTCTTCGCCGGTGCCGACGTAGACCTCATAGACCGGCACGCCGCCGGCAATCTTGTCCACGCGCTTTTTTAGCTGGTTAAGGGTGGGGCGAAGGCGGTTCTTATTGCCCTCGCACACGAAGATGACGCCCGCATTGCCGATGACCCGGTGGATTAGGTCCTGCTGGCGGGTGGCGGCGATGCCGGATTTTACGGACCATACAATGCCGACGGTATTGCGCAGCTGCTGCTCCAAGGCCCAACCGGCGGCGCCGGGTTGGTCTTCGACGCGCTTGTACATATCGCGTTCCAAGCGGCGGGTAAACAGGAACATCGCCAAAAGCGCGCCCAGGCCCAAGCCGATAATCAGCATGAACCACTGGCCATTAAAGAGCATGCCAATGAGGAAGAACAGAAGGCCGACGCCGAGGAAGGCGGCCAGCATGATAGGGATGAGGGCCTTATCCTGCTTGCGCTGCAAATTGAATGCCTGCCACAACTGTGACCAGGTTTGCTTACGCTTTTGGCGCTTAGCCGCGCGTTCTTGCTTCTTGGCAGCTTTCAGGGCTGCTTTGTCATCTTTCGCCATGGTTCCTACTTTAAAGGTCAGGTGGCATAAATGTTAAACGGCCCCCGCAGATGGCGAGGGCCGAGTAAGAATATTCCGCGGTTTAGCGCACGGTTGCCGCGACCGAATTAGCATTGGCCGGAGTCTTGGCCATGCGGGTGGTCACCGGGGTTTCTTTCGAGGGACCGTACTTATCCAGCAAGGTGGATGCCTCCTGGGCGGTAGCGCCCTGGGACGTTTCCTTCAGGTGCTGGAGGTTTTCCGGCAATTCCAAGCCGCGCTTTTCCATGGCCTGCACGTACAGGCGGCCGGCGCGGTAGGAGGAGCGAACCAACGGGCCGGACATGACGCCGCCGAAGCCCAGCTCCTTGGCCAGCTTGGAGTGGGCCACGAATTCCTCCGGGCGCACCCAGCGCTCGATGGGGTGGAAGCGCGGGCCGGGGCGCAGGTACTGGGTGATGGTGATGATGTCACAGCCAGCCTCGCGCAGGTCGCGCAATGCTTCCTCAACCTCGTCCTCGGTCTCGCCCATGCCCAAAATCAGGTTGGACTTGGTAATAAGGCCGTAGTCGTGGGCCTGGCGGATGACATCGAGGGAGCGCTCGTAGCGGAAGGCCGGGCGGATGCGCTTGAAAATGCGCGGCACGGTCTCCAGGTTGTGGGCGAAGACCTCCGGTTGTGCCTCAAAGACCTCTTCGAGCAGGTCCGGCTTGCCAGAGAAATCCGGGGTGAGGTTCTCCACGCCGGTGTGTGGGTTGAGCTCGTGGATCTTGCGCACGATCTCCGCATACAGCCACGCGCCCTCATCCGGGAGGTCATCGCGGGTTACACCGGTAATGGTGGTGTAGTTGAGGTCCATTTCCTGGATGTTTTCGGCCACGCGGCGCGGCTCGTCGCGGTCGAGCGGCTCCGGCTTGCCGGTAGCAATATCGCAGAAGTCGCAACGACGGGTGCACTTATCGCCGCCGATGAGGAAGGTTGCCTCGCGGGATTCCCAGCATTCGTGGATATTCGGACAACCGGCTTCTTGGCAGACAGTGTGCAGGGAGGCGCCGGCCACGCGGGACTTCATGTCCTCATAGCCCGGTCCGGTGCGTACCTGGTTGCGGATCCACCGCGGCTTTTGTTCGATGGGCGACTCCGCATTTTTCTTCTCAATGCGGAGCATCTTGCGTCCTTCAGGCTTTACAGTCACAAATACTCACTTTATCGATCAAAGATGGTGATGGCTAATAGCTCTTCTAGCTTCAAGGCGCGCGGGCACACAACTATTCCACGCTAGCCCCAAACTAGGGCCACGGGGCTTAAGCCTGCGCTTGCCGACGCCGCTCCCGCGCCTTCTCATTCGCAATCTTTGTGGGATCGGGTGCGGAACCGAAACTGTGATCGGCGACGATGAGGCGGCCGGAGAGGGCATCATCAAGCGCCCGTAATAGCGGCTGTGAGGCTTCTTCCATCGTGACCTCGCGGCCGAGTTCCAGCGAAAGCGTGGTGATATCAGCATCATCGATGCCACAGGCCACGATGTGGTCGTAGTACTCCAGCGTATTGCTGCAGTTAAGCGCTAGGCCGTGCATGGTCACCCCGCGGGTGATGCGGATCCCCAGCGCGGCAATCTTGCGATCGCGCTGCGAGGCGGAAGGATCTTTGGCCTGGGTGGTAGAGGGAACCCATACCCCAGAGCGACCATCGATGCGGCCTGCGGTAGTCACGCCCAGCTCGCGCACCGCCTGGATGGTGGCCTCCTCGAGGCGGCGGACATAATCGACGACATCGACAGGCTCCGCCAGCTTGATGATGGGGTAGAGCACCAACTGCCCTTCCCCGTGCCAGGTGATGCGCCCGCCGCGGTCCACGGTGATAACCGGCAGATCGTTATCCGGCATATCCTCCGGCTGCGTGCGCTTGCCCGCAGTATAGATATTGGGGTGTTCGACCACTAAGACCACATCGTCCTGCGTGCCCTGCGCGCGCGCCGCCGCCACCTCCGCCTGATAATCCCACGCCTCTTGGTAATCCATGCGGCCCAAGTGGCGTATTTCAAGGGGATTGTCCGAGGCGCGAATGGAGCGTTCAGCGGGAAAGAAAGGATCGCGTGGTGCAGTCATAATCTCTAGTGTCGTCTTCTTTGGTAGGGAAAAGCAAAGCGAGGAAAAGCAAAGCGGGAGAATGCCATGGCATCCTCCCGCCTATTTTTCTGTTCGAGTGGGTCGAACGAACCGTCTTTTAGTCCAGGCCGTTCGCGGAGGCGTATTCGTCAGCCTCCATGAGCTCGCCTGCTTCATCCACCTCGACCTCGAAGAGCCAGCCTTCACCGAAGGGATCGTTGTTGATGACGGCGTAGTCATCGTGCACGGCATCGTTGACGGCCTTCACGGTGCCGGTGACCGGGGAGAACAGGTCAGATACGGACTTGGTGGATTCGACCTCGCCACAGGAATCGCCGGCGGTGATGGTATCGCCAACCTCAGGCAGCTCTGCGAAGACGACCTCACCCAGGCGGTCTGCGGCCACGGAGGTGATACCGATGCGAACGGTCTTGCCTTCTACGGCGTCCTTGGCGGCGTTTACCCATTCGTGGTCTTCGGAGTAGGAAAAGTCTTGGGGCAGGTTAGACATAGTATGTAGTCCTTTCGGGCTGAATATTTAGGGTGTGCGGATGGTTTACTTATCGCGCTTGTAGAACGGCAACGCGGTTACCTCAAAAGGATAACGCTTGCCGCGGATTTCTACCTCGACTGCGGTGCCCGGTTCGAGATCCGCGCTGGTATCGAGCAGCGCGATCGCCACCGGGTGGCCGAGCGTGGGGGAGGGCTGGCCAGAGGTGACGGTGCCGACCTTGGTGTCATTGAGGAAAACCTCGGCGCCGGCGCGCGCGGCGCGGCGCTGATCCGAGGTGAGCCCGGAGATAACGACCTGTGGGCCCTCCTCGGCGCGCTTGCGGATGACCTCTGCGCCGACGAAGTCCGCTTCCTTCTTAGCAAAGGCGCGCGACATGCCCGCCTCTACCGGGGTGATATCGCGGGAGAGCTCGTTGCCGTAGAGCGGCATGCCAGCCTCCAATCGCAGCGAATCGCGCGCGGCTAGGCCGCACGGCTTGATGTCATATTCCGCGCCCGCCTTGAGCAATTCTTCCCACAGCTGCGGGGCATCGGAGTTATAGACGATGAGCTCGAAGCCGTCCTCACCGGTATAACCGGTGCGCGCGATGATGGCGAAGGTGCGCGCCACCTTGCCCATCGTGGCGGCGTAGTAGCCCAGCTCGTAGACGGTGTCTTGCTTATTGTCCTCTACCAGCGGGACGAGGATTTCCGCGGCCTTGGGGCCCTGCACGGCGATCATGGCGACGTCGCGGGACTCGTTTTTGAGCTCAACGTCAAAACCCTCGGCACGCTTATTGAGCTCGTCCCAGACGGTATCGGCATTGCCAGCATTGGGCACAACGAGGAACTTTTTCTCCTCGAAGCGATAGGAAATCAGGTCATCGATGATACCGCCGTCTTCAGCGGTGATCATGGAGTACTTGGCCTTGCCCACCTTCAGCGAATCTAGATTAGAGATGAAGGAGTAGGACAAGAACTTGCCGGCATCGGGTCCATTGACCCAGATTTCTCCCATATGGGAGAGATCAAACAGGCCGGCGCTGGTGCGAACGGCGCGGTGTTCTTCCAGTTCGCTGTTGTACTTCAGCGGCATATTCCACGGCCCAAAGGCCGTGAAGGTAGCGCCGAGTTCCTCGTGCTTGGCATTGAGCGGGGAGGTTAGAAGTTCGGTCATTGTTACTCCTCGGAATCGTCGATCTCGAATGCTTCTGGCGGCGGGCAGCTGCACACCAGGTTGCGGTCACCGTAAGCCTCATCGAGGCGGCGAACCGGTGGGAAATACTTGTAGCTATGCAATAGGGACTTGACTGGCCACGCGGCCTTGTCGCGGCCGAAGGAGTACTCCCAGTTATCGGTTGCTACCGACTCAGCCGTAAACGGTGCGTGGTGGATAACGGAGTCCTCGTAGGCCACCTCACCGTCGATGATCTCCTGGATTTCGGCGCGGATGGTGCGCATGGCTTCGACGAAGCGATCCAGCTCGCCCTTGTCTTCAGACTCGGTGGGCTCAATCATCAAGGTGCCGGCCACAGGGAAGGCCAGGGTGGGGGCGTGGAAGCCGAAGTCGATGAGGCGCTTGGCCACATCGGCGGCGGTGACCCCGGAGGCATCGGTAAGCTCGCGCAAATCGATGATGCACTCGTGCGCCACCAAGCCCTCGTTGCCGGTGTAGAGGACGGGGAAGTACTCGTTGAGCGAGGCTGCCAGGTAGTTAGCGCCCAATACGGCGTGGCCGGATGCGGCGGCAAGGCCCTCGGCGCCAGTCATGGCCAGGTAGGCCCACGAAATGGGAAGGACGCCGGCGGAGCCGTACTTGCTACCGGTAATGGGAACGCCCTGGCTCACCGGGGTTTCCGCGGTGGCGTCCAGCTCAGGGGATGCGGCATCGCTGGGCAGGAACGGGATGAGGTGCTCTGCCACCGCTACCGGGCCAACGCCCGGGCCGCCGCCACCGTGGGGAATGGTGAAGGTCTTGTGCAGGTTGAGGTGGGAGACATCGCCGCCGAAATCGCCCGGGCGTGCCCAGCCGGTCAGCGCGTTCATGTTGGCACCATCGATGTAGACTTGGCCGCCGACCGCGTGCACCTTATCGCAGACATCGCGCACCTCGGGGTCGAAGACGCCGTGGGTGGAGGGGTAGGTGACCATGATGCCGGCGATGTGGTTGCCGTGCTTTTCGATCTTTTCTTCCAGGTCCGCGACGTCAATGGAGCCGTCCTCGGCGGTCTTGACTACGGCGACGCGCAGGTTTGCGAGGGTCGCAGAGGCAGCGTTGGTGCCGTGCGCGGAGGCCGGGATGAGCACGACATCGCGCTCATTATCGCCATTGGCCACGTGGTAGCGGCGGATGGCCAGCAAGCCCGCCAACTCGCCCTGGGAGCCGGCATTGGGCTGGATGGAGACCTTGGCATAGCCGGTAAGCTCGGCGAGCCAGCCTTCGATTTCTTCCACCAGTGCGCGCCAGCCCGTCGTGGTTTCTTCCGGGGCATATGGGTGGATGCCGGCAAATTCTGGCCAGGAGATGGGCTCCATAGCCGCGGTGGGGTTGAGCTTCATGGTGCACGAACCCAGCGGAATCATGGAGCGGTCCAGCGCCAAGTCCTTGTCCGCGAGCTTGCGCAGGTAGCGCAGCATCTGGGTCTCAGAATGGATGGAGTGGAAAATCTCGTGCTCCAGCGGTTCCTCGGCGCGCTGCAGATTCTCCGGCAGGTCAAAGTTCGCTTCAGCCGGGCTGGCGCCGAAGGCCTCTGCCAGGTGCGCGACATCGCGCTGCGTGGCGGATTCACCGAAGGATACGGATACCTTGTCGGTGCCAATTGCGCGCACCAAGTAGCCCGCATCCTGCAGTTCGGCCTTGATCTTCTGCGCGTCGACACCGCTAACGGTGACGGTATCGAAGAAGCTCTGCGATGTAACCTCCAGGCCAGCATCCACGATGGACTGGGCGAAGGAGGAGGCCAAGCCGTGCACGCGCTCGGCGATGTCCTTCAGGCCCTTTGGCCCGTGGTAGACGGCGTACATCGAGGCGACATTGGCCAAAAGGGCCTGGGCAGTACAGATATTGGAGGTCGCGCGCTCGCGGCGGATGTGCTGCTCGCGGGTCTGCAGCGCCAAGCGGTAGGCCGGGCGGCCATCGGCATCCTTGGAGACGCCGACGATGCGGCCCGGCATCTGGCGCTTGAGCTTATCCGTTACCGCCATGTAGGCAGCGTGTGGGCCGCCGAAGAAGAGGGGCACACCAAAGCGCTGGGACGAGCCCAAGACGATATCGGCACCCAAGTTTCCGGGGCCTTCCAGAAGCAGCAGGGACAGCGGGTCAGTGACCACGGAGGCCAGCGCGCCGCGGGTGTGCAGCTCTTCAATCAGGGCAGAGGGATCTAAAATCTCGCCTTCGGTGCCGGTGTAGGCGATGACAGCACCGATGAGGTCTTCGCCCACCAAGCCCTCGCGCACGTCCACGATCTCTACTTCGAGGTCAATGGCGCGGGCGCGCTCAGCGGCAACGGTAAGCACCTGCGGGTGGAGGCGGGAGTCCAGCACGACGCGGCGGCCCTTCTTTACCGCGCGCGACATCAAACCGACCGCCTCGGCGGTGGCGGAAGCCTCATCCAATAAGGAAGCATTCGCGATGGGCAGCCCCGTCAAAGACTCGATCATGGTCTGGAAGTTGAGCAAGGCCTCCAAGCGGCCCTGGGAAATCTCGGGCTGGTAGGGGGTATACGCGGTATACCAGCCGGCATCCTCAAGCAGGCCGCGGCGGATGACGGCCGGGGTCAGGGTGTCCGAGTAGCCCTGGCCATAGAAGGGCTTCAGTACAGTGTTTTGGTTGGCGAACTCCCGCAAAGCGGCCTGTGCCCCGTCTTCAGAGAGCGCTTCTGGCAGGTGGGGAAGTTCCTTAGCGCGGATCTTGGGTGGAATGGCGGCATCGACAAGCGCTTGCACGCTGTCGTAGCCCACCGTCCCGAGCATGGCGGACTGCTCGGCAGAATCCGGCCCTAGGTGGCGGGAGATGTAATCCATCTGTGAGGTCTCCTTCATCGGGTGCAATGGTCTTAACCGCCCCTAAGTATATGTTTAATAACCGGTAAAAACAGCGCCCTTGACAAACTTTTATGCAGTAACTCACCGATGAAAATGTGTTGTAGCCTGCTTACCTCCCACTTAGTGAAATATGTCCTGTAGTGCCGGGATAAAACTCCTCTGATATTTGTGCCGGAAGTTCTCCCGCTACACCCCCGCGGAGTACCCCAGGCACGACAAAACCTCCCGTCCCCTTCGCGTGGAAGGAGCGGGAGGTATGCCAGTTAGCTAACTGCTTTAGATATCGAGGTCAGCCTCGAAGTCTGCAGTCTCCAGGCGGTCCTTGATGGTGGTGATGAAGCGACCAGCGTCTGCACCATCGATGACCTGGTGGTCGTAGGTGAATGGCAGGAAGCACATCTGGCGGATGGCGATGGCATCCTGGCCGTTCTCGTTGACCACGACGGCGCGCTTCTGGATAGCCGCGGTACCCAGGATTCCGGCCTGTGGCGGAACCAGGATCGGGGTATCGAGCAGGGCGCCCTCGGAACCGATATTGGTCACGGTGAAGGTGGCACCGGTCAGGTCATTCGGCTTCAGCTTGTTATTGCGGGCCTTATCAGCCAGCTCCGCAATCTGCTGCGCGATTTCCGGCAAGGACAGGTTCTGTGCCTTGTGGATGACCGGGGTGAGCAGACCCTTCGGGGTGTCTACGGCGATGGCGACGTTGACATCCTCGTGGTAGGTCATCTCCTTGGTCTCTGGGTCATAGGAGGCGTTGACGTTCGGGTGGGAAACCAGAGCCTCAGTGGTGGCCTTCACAATGAACGGCAGGAAGGACAGGTTGGCGCCGTACTTATCAATGAACGCCTGCTTGCTCTTCTTGCGCATATCCCAGATAGGAGTCATGTCGACTTCCTGCACGTGGGTAAGCTGTGCGGAAATCTGCAGCGCTTCCACCATCTTGGTAGCGGTGATTTCGCGGATGCGATTGACCTTCTTGGTGGTGCCGATAAGCTCCTGCTTTTCCGGATCTACGGACTTGGTGGACCAGCGTGCGCGTGGGGAGTCAGCAGCCTTCTTATCGTCGCCTTCCGATGCCTTCGCATCGCCCTCGCCAGCAGCGGCCAAGACGTCCTGCTTGCGGATGCGTCCGCCTACACCGGTGCCCTCAATGGAGTTGAGGTCCACGCCGTGCTTATCAGCCAGCTTGCGCACCAACGGGGTGACGTATGGAACGTTATCGCCGTTGTTGACCTTGGCGGAGGTGTTCAGGGAAGAATCCTGCTTCGGCTCTTCCTTCTTCTCGTCAGACTTGGACTCTTCCTTCTTGTCCTCGGACTTGGTTTCTTCCTTGTCTTCGGACTTGTCATCGTCGGAGTCGTCAGAGTCGTCGGAGGATGGTGCGGCGTTTTCGTCGCCGACGCGGGCGATGGCTTCGCCGACCTCGATGGTTTCGTCTTCTTCGGCGAGGATTTCTACCAGGGTGCCGGCAACGGGGGAAGGAATTTCGGTGTCGACCTTGTCGGTGGAGACTTCGAGTAGTGGTTCGTCTACCTCGACGGTGTCGCCGACGGACTTGAGCCACTGGGTGATGGTGCCTTCGGTGACGGATTCGCCGAGCTCTGGCATTTCGACATCGGTGGTCTCGCCGGAAGCCTTGGAGCTGGAGCCGGACTTCTTCTCGTCCTTGTCTTCCTTCTCCTCGGACTTGGATTCTTCCTTGTCCTCAGATTTGTCATCGTCGGAGTCGTCAGAGTCATCGGAAGAGGAATCAGCCTCGTCTTCATCACCGATGAGTGCGATGACCTCGCCGACCTCGATGGTGTCGTCTTCTTCGGCCTTGATTTCTAGGATGGTGCCTGCAACGGGGGAGGGGATTTCGGTGTCGACCTTGTCGGTGGAGACCTCGAGCAAAGGCTCGTCCACCTCGACGGTGTCGCCGACGGACTTAAGCCACTGGGTAATGGTGCCTTCGGTTACGGACTCGCCCAGCTCGGGCATCTCAACGGAGTTCGCCATGAGTTTTAAGACTCCTCGAAAAGTTGGAAGTATTCTATCGCTACCGCACAATCTTACAGCGTGATGACCGTCATCGTGCAGTAGTGGGGTTAGTAATACCCTCCATGCGGGTAAACTAGTGGGTTATGTTCAACCTCTTCCGCCGCAATAAGTCCCGATCGCCACTGCGACCGCCCCGCGGTCCGGGAGAAACTATCCGCCCAGAAGACGAACAAGAACTCAAAATGTGGGCCGCCGATAAGGCTTTTATTGAGGCATTTATCGAGCCAGAGACCGTGGTCAATGAAATGTCCGTGGTCGTTGTGGATGAAAAGGGTGAGTTTATTCGCCGACGCATCGGCGGGCCGAAGGGGATTGACGCGGTAGGAAAACTATTGCAGTGCGACGTTTTTGATGTCGAAGAAACCGGGTACCCCCAACGCATGCGCGAGCGCATGGAACGCCAACGTATCTTGCGTAAAAGGGAAGAACAGCGCCTTCGCCGCGCGCGCTTTGAGCGCGGCGAAAACCCTGATTCGGGGCAGGACTTAAGTTAATCGGCCTAGACGATGGTGGCGCCGGCCTTTTCTAACTTAGCCAAGGCGGCATCCCCGCGGTCCGGATCAACGGGAGAGCAATACTCGCTTAAGACGCGGACGGAAAAGCCTTCCTTTAAAGCATCCGCCGCGGTTGCCTGCACGCAGTGATCCGTGGCAATGCCGACGATATCTACTGCGTCGATATCGTGCTCGCGCAGCCACTCCGCCAGCAAAACGCCGTGTGCCGCGCCCTCGAATCCGGAATACGCGGCGGTGTATTCGCCCTTTCGGAAATATGCTTGCGCAGGACCGATCGTCTCGTGCATCTGCGCCCCATAGGAATCGGCGACGCAGTGCACCGGCCAAGAATCGATAAAATCCGGGTCCTTAGCAAAGTGGGAACCCGGATCGATGTGCCAGTCCTGCGTGGCAACGACGGTGTCATACTCGGTCTGCAAAGAAGAGATCTTCTCTGCAACCTCGTTGCCGCGATCGGTGCCAAGCGCGCCGCCTGGGCAAAAATCGTGTTGGACATCAACGATGATTAAAGCAGTGTTCATAACTCCGCCATTTTATGCTCAGGCGGCTGCGCGGGGTATTACTTTGATTCAGCAATCTCGCGCAGGGCAGCAATGACGGTGCGGGTGGGAACGCCCGTACCCATCTTTGGCGTATAGCCATAAGCGCCGGTGGTATTGAAGGAAGGCCCAGCGACATCGATATGTGCCCATTCGATGCCCTCGCCCACGAACTGCTTTAAGTAGGTGCCGGCGTATTCCATGCCTCCCTCGCGCTTGGCGTTGATATTGCGGATATCGGCGCTGGCGGATTTCACGGATTCTTCGTGCTCTTCCAATAGCGGCATGGCCCAGGCATTTTCGCCGACCTCGCGGCCGATGCCCGCCATCCGGTCGCGGAAGTCTTCTGAACCCATGACGCCGGCGGTGCGCTCGCCTAGGGCGACCATCTGGGCGCCGGTTAGCGTGGCGGTTTCGATGAGGAAGTCGGGCTTATCCTCGCTGGCGCGCGCGATGGCATCGGCAAGCACGAGGCGGCCCTCCGCATCGGTATTGAGAACCTCAGAGGTGATGCCGCCGTAGTGGGTGATGACATCGCCCGGGCGGGTGGCGTTATCGCCCGGCATGTTTTCTGCCAGCGGCAGGGTAGCGGTGATCTTCACCGGCAGGTTGAGCTTGGCCGCAGCGATGATGGAGGCGGCCATGGCGGCGGAACCGCCCATATCGGAAATCATGTCCCACATGCCAGAACCCGGCTTCAAGGAAATGCCGCCGGTATCGAAGGTAATGCCCTTGCCCACGAGCGCCACGTGCTTCTTCGCTTTCTTCGGGTTCCAGCTCAGGCGCACCAGGCGCGGCGGGCGAGCGGAACCGCGGCCAACGGCGGTAATGCCGCCAAAGCCCTGCTTCTGCAGCGCCTTTTCATCCAGGATTTCTACCTCGAGGCCAACCTCTTTAGCCTGGTCGGAGAGGAAGTCTGCATAAGACTCTGGGTACAGCAGGTTGGACGGGGTATTGACCAGATCGCGGGCAATCACCACGGACTCCGCTGTGATCTTGGCCGCCTCGAACTCCTCGCGGGCGGACTTTTCTGCCACCACGGTAAAGGCGGCGGGCTGCTCGGAATCCTTGCCGGACTTAGAACGAAGCCCCTTGAACTTGTAGCCGCCCAAGGTAAGGCCCTCTACCGTGGGTGCGATGCCAAAATCGCCCAAGGAGGTGGCCACCTTTTCCAGCTTGGAAATCGAACGTGCGGCGCTGCCGGCGGCGCGGCGCAAGGTTTCTGCATCGAGGTCCTCGGCATCGCCTAGGCCGACGGCGATGATGGAATCGACCTCTGCCTTCTCAGGCGCCGGGATGCGGGTGACCTCATTGGCCTTACCGGTTGCCCCCACGGCAATGAAGGACTCGTATGCTTCGCGCAGCGCGGCCGGCTTGAGCAGCGAAGTCCCTGGAAGTTCAATGTTGTCTTCACCTTCGAATGCCGCGATGAGTAGCGCCTGGGCATTCTTCGGGGCCTTCTTTTCTAGCTTAAGTTCCGGAAACGCCCCACGTGCGGGTCCATCGTGCTGAGACATAAAATCCTCCTTTTTAATTGGTACTAATGAAACTTCTGCCCATGATACCGCGCTAAAGTGAACATATTCCTACCCAGCTATAGATAAAAGGAGTAGATTGTGGTCATGCTTGATTACACGATTACCCGTACGAATCAACCAACGGCGGCAGCAGATTTAGATAAAATCCTGGCCAATCCCGGCTTTGGCCAGCACTTTACGGACCACATGGTTACCATTGATTGGTCCACGGACAAGGGCTGGCACGACGCGCAAGTCCGCCCCTACGGCCCACTCACGATGGACCCGGCGAGCAACGTCTTCCACTACGGCCAGGCCGTATTCGAGGGCATTAAGGCCTACCGCCAGCCCGATGACTCCATCGTGACCTTCCGCCCCGATCAAAACGCGCAACGCTTTATTAATTCGGCGCAGCGCTTGGCGATGCCCGAGCTACCGCAAGAAGAGTTCATCGAGGCGCTGCGCCAGCTGGTGGACATCGATAAGAGCTGGGTTCCAGAGGCCGGCGGGGAAGCATCGCTCTACCTGCGCCCCTTTATGATTTCTACCGAGGTATCACTAGGAGTTCACCCGGCTAATGCGTATCGTTTCATTCTCTTGGCCTCGCCCGCCGGTGCGTATTTCAGTGGCGGCATTAAGCCTGTTTCGGTGTGGCTGTCTACCGACTATGTCCGCTCCGCGCCGGGCGGAACCGGTGCCGCGAAATTCGCTGGCAATTACGCCGGCTCTTTATTGGCGCAGGCCCAGGCCGAAGAAAAGGGCTGTGACCAAGTGGTCTGGCTGGATGCCATCGAACGCCGCTACATCGAAGAGATGGGCGGGATGAACCTCATGTTCGTCTACGGCACCGGCGACGACGCCGAGATCGTTMCCCCGGCGCTGTCCGGCTCCCTTTTGCCCGGCATTMCCCGCCAGTCCCTGCTGCAGGTCGCCGAAGACATGGGGTACAAGGTAATCGAGCGGCACATCACCGCCGAAGAATGGCAGCGAGATGTGGAATCAGGGAAGATGACCGAGGCCTTTGCCTGCGGTACCGCCGCAGTCATTACGCCGGTGGGGCGCGTGCTTGGTGAGGATATCGACTTCAGTGTCAATAATAACGAGGCCGGCGAGGTCTCCATGGCCTTGCGCGAGCGCCTGACCGGTATCCAGCGCGGTGCTGTGGAGGATGCCCACGGCTGGTTGCAGACTTTGGTCTAGCACGCCACGGTGTAACGCGGCGCGAGGAGGACCTGCGCCGCGCAGTTAGGCCTCTGCCTGCGCGGCGTCCGCAGTAATTTCTACGCCCAGCAATAAAAGGGGTAGGGCAGCCAAGGCGCCAAGCGCCGGCACCGGCTCCATCTGCAGATCCAGCAGGGGATCCAGCCGCAGCTTCTTTAAGGCCAACCGGTGAGCCGGCTGCGGCGAGATGTTGGTAGCTAGGAGCCAGTCATGGATCCGCGTGTCTGCGGCGGCGGATACGGCGGCGGTGGCGGTTAAGGGGGCATCGACAAGCAGGGGCGTGCGCCGCCTAGCCGCCTGGGACATAAAGCCCACCAGCGCGGCCAATACGGGGGAGCCGCAGGCCTTAATGAGCTCCCGCCCAGTCAGATCGCGCATCCGAAACATGGAATCGCGAATGGCCGCAACCTTCGTCTTCCAGTCCTCGACGCTCGGCTGCTTGCCGACGACCACCACCGGCTCCTCCTGAGCCAAGACACCCATGACGGCTGCGGCAACCTGCGTGCTGTCGATGCCGCCCGGAATAAGCAGATCCGCACCGCCATCGATTTCCGCATCCGCCGCCTGCACTCCTAAGTCATAGGCGGTGGAGCAATCCGTCACCGTGACAGAATTAATGCTGGCCCCAACCCGCCGCGCCGCGGTCTCCGTGGCCAGGGGGATCCCTTCACCGTCCTCGGCGAAAATTACGGCCCGCACCCGCTGTGGCTCGGAAGCGGGGGATCGATCTTGGCAGGCGGCGAGCCACTGTGCGGCATCGCTTAGCCGGCCATAGGGATAAAGCTGCAGGGAATCAGCCATCAGTGTGCTTCCTTAAACGTCGGCCCCGCGCTCTACGCGCGGGCGAGGAATGCGCCACTTGCGGGGCTGGCTGGCGCGGGAAAACGCGTAGAATCCCAGGCCAAAACCGGTGGCGGTGGTTCCGGGGAACTTCTTGCGGACAGCATTATTAGCGCGGCGACCCAGCCAGATGCCGTCGATGGCGAAGATGAGGATAACCACCATGGCAATAGCATTGATGAGGCCGGCGATGCTTGGAGCTGCATAGGTCACAAAGACCACGACGATAAGGGCAAGCGCCATCGGCATTACCCATTCCGAAAGCGTACGGCGGGCATCGATCCAATCGCGCACGTAGGCGCGCTCTTCGCCCTGATCGCGGGCTGGGAGGAAGCGTGGATCGCCTTCGGCCATGCGCTCTTGGCTTTCGCGGTTGCGCTGGTTGCGCTCCTTGCGCTCTTGCTTTTTATATTCTTTCCATTCGTCCTTGCTCATGGACTTTTTGAGTTCCTTGCGGCGCTTATAGCGCTGCGCATCGGATACCCCATGTGGATCGCGCTTCACACCGCGCGCGATTTCTTGTTCCTGGCGCTTTGGCGTGGGACGACCCTTCGGCGGGGTATACCCCTTGCGGTGGGTATTTTCCTGAACTTCTTCCTGCACGGGAGCGGGTTCAGGGGAGGTCTTGTCATCTTTTTGCCACGGAAGTTTCACGCTGATCAGACTACAAGGTTTCGGCCCCAAGAGGGGAATAGGCCCGCCCACGGCGTTGTTATTACTATGGGCTACCTTTTCCCTCCTTGTAGATGCGGGTAGGGTAGTGGCTACGCAACCAAGACACATTTGAGGAGAAGTGATGACCGCTCCAGTTTCCGAAACCGGCGTCATTCTGACCGAGGCCGCAGCCGCAAAGGCAAAGGGCCTGCTTGATCAGGAAGGCCGCGACGATCTCTCCCTGCGCATCGCAGTACAGCCCGGCGGCTGCGCTGGCCTGCGCTACCAGCTCTACTTCGATGACCGCAGCCTTGATGGCGACAAGGTCGACGAGGTGGGTGGCATCAAGCTCGTCGTGGACAAGATGTCCGTGCCATACCTTACCGGCGCCAAGATCGACTTTGCTGACACCATCGAGTCTCAGGGATTTACCATCGATAACCCGAACGCTACCGGCTCCTGCGCGTGTGGCGATTCCTTCAACTAAACAGAAGGATAAAGAAAGAGGGTGAGCGCTTCGCGGCGCTCACCCTCTTTTTATGTCTTTAAAGCTCAGCGTGGAACTTTGCCCAGTTCGGCTTAAAGCTTGACCGGGTAGTCGCGCTGCTCGATCTGCGGGTCGATGCGCTTTTCCACAAAGATACCGTGCCAGATCATAACTGAAAGCACGGTCCATAGGCGGCGGGAGTGATCGGAGACGCCATCGCGGTGCTCCTTGAGCATCTCCAGGACTTCCTTCTTATTGAAGATGTCCTCGGTCTGGGAATCCTTGATGGTGTCTTGTGCCCAGCCGTAGAGCTCGTCGCCGGCCAGCCAGTGGCGCATGGGAACCGGAAAGCCCAGCTTCTTGCGGTTGAGCACGTGCGCGGGAACGATCTGTTCCATGGCCTTGCGCAGCGCATACTTAGTGGTGCCGTGGGAGATTTTCAGGTTATGCGGGATGGATTCTGCGACCTTGAATACTTCCTTATCTAGGAATGGCACGCGCAGCTCCAAGGAGTTGGCCATGTTGATCTTATCGGCCTTGACTAGGATGTCACCGCGCATCCAGGTAAATAGGTCAAGGTGCTGCATGCGGGCTACTGGGTCAAAGTCTTCCGACTGCGCATAGATGGGCGCGGTGACCTCGCGGTGATCCCATTCGCGCTTGGCCCATGGGATAACGCGCTGCATCTGTTCAAAGTTAAAGGAGCGTGCGTTGCCGTAGTAGCGCTCCTCCATGGTCATGGAGCCGCGGTTAAGCAGGGACTTACCCTTCATACCATCCGGCAGCACGCGGGAGAGCTTGCCCAGGCCTTGGCGCAGGGGAGAAGGGATCTTCTCAAATGGCGCGAGGGACAGCGGTTCCTTATAGATGGTGTAGCCACCGAAGAGCTCATCGGCACCCTCACCGGACAAGACCACCTTGACGTGCTTGCGGGCTTCTTGGGCCACGAAGTACAGCGGCACGAGGGAAGGATCGGCCACCGGGTTATCCAGGTACCACATGATTTTAGGAATCGACTCGGCGTATTCTTCCGGCGAGACGATCTTGACGATGTGCTCCACGCCGATGGCGGCCGCCGATTCCGCGGCCACGTCCACCTCGGAATAGCCTTCGCGCTCGAAGCCAGTAGTAAAGGTCAGCAGATCTGGGTTGTGGCGCTTGGCCAGGGTAGCGATGGCGGTGGAGTCGATGCCACCAGAGAGGAAGGAACCCACGGTGACATCGGCACGCATGTGCTTAGCGACGGAATCCTCCAGCGCTTCTGCAATCCGGTCAAAGAGCTGTTGTTCCTCGCCTTCTGGAACCTGCTGGACCGGGAAACGCGGCTTGAAGTAGCGCTCGGATACGACCTCCTCGCCCGGCTTCAAGGTCACCGTGCAGCCGGATTCCACGCGCCGAATATTGGCGTGCAAAGATTCCGGTTCCGGCACGTATTGCAGGTCCACGTAGTGCTCGATGGCGCGGCGGTCAAGGTTGAGTTCTAGACCAATGTCCTCGGCCATGTCCAAGATGCACTTCATCTCGGAGGCAAAGACCGTGCCGGCGTCCGTGGTGGCATAGTAAAGCGGCTTGATGCCAAAATGGTCGCGCGCGGCAAACATGGTCTTGGTCTTGGTATCCCAAATGACGATGCCAAACATGCCGCGGAGGTGCTCGACAACGTCCTTGCCCCAGTGGTGGTAGCCCACCGCAATGGGTTCGCCATCGCCTTCCGTATAGAAGGTATAGCCCAAGGCCTTGAGTTCTTCGCGGAGCTCAACGTAGTTGTAGATCTCGCCGTTAAAGGTAAGGGCATACCGCTCTGGCTCGTCCTCAGGGCCCCAGCGCAGGGGCTGGTGGGAATGTTCCAAGTCAATAATGGACAGGCGGTTAAARCCGAAGGCGGSGKCGCCMTCATGCCAAGTACCSGCTGCGTCCGGTCCGCGGKGGKGCATGCAAGGAAGCGACCGCYCCAACGCGTCGACATATTTGTCCACGTCACCGGTGGCCGCGAGCATGCCAAGAAGTCCGCACATGTAAAGATAGCTCCTTTTAATTAAGCGACTGGTGCTCGTTGTTCTACTTTACGGTGCGTGGGGTGGAAACCAGAAAGCGCCACGGCTTGGAGGAAGCTGCAGAAAAGCTTAAATTAAGCTTCCCCGTAAGGGTGCGAACTTTCGTATGATGGTCGGAATAGTTCCTTGTGAGTTAAGGCACATGGTGAAAGCGCAGACTGGGGGTACGGTTGGAACATTGTGCAGGTGGGGCGGTAACCTACTGAAACGTGGATATAAATTGAGCGCGCTGGGTTTCTTTTAAAGTTTCAAAATGGCTGGGAACCAAGCATTTATCCATTATTCTGATTGGGTAAGGGTGCTCTGTGAGTATTCGAGAAGTTTGTGTGGACAGAAAGGCAGAACACACGTGGGACAGCGTAATAAGCGCACCTTCGCCCGTAAGGCGGGCGTAGCTGGCGCACTTGCCCTAGGCGGTCTCGCCCTGGCTGGTTGTGACGTTCAGGCGCCAACTGCTGTAGAGAACCTCCTGGGATTCGGTTGGCCAAAGGGTGTTACCCCTGAGGCTGAAGCAATGTACAACTTCTGGATCTGGGTCTGGGTTGCAGCTTGGATTGTCGGCTTCATCATGTGGGGCCTATTCCTTACTGCAATTTTCCGCTGGAGCGCGAAGAAGGCAAAGCGTGATGGAAAGGGTGAATTCCCGCGCCAGACGCAGTACAACGTGCCATTGGAAATGGTATTGACCATCGTTCCAATCCTGATCATCATGACCTTGTTCTTCTTCACGGTGCAGACCCAGCAGAAGGTCACCGCATTGGATAAGGATCCAAAGGTCACCGTTGATGTCACGGCATTCCAGTGGAACTGGAAGTTCGGCTACGCCGAGAACCACGTCAACGGTGAGAACTACAACGGTGCGGACGAAGCACGTCAGGCTGAAGCGGAAAAGACCGCCCATGACCCTGAGGGTGTGGACAATCCCAACCCAATTCACGGTAAGTCCAAGGGTGACCTTTCCTACCTCAACTACAACAAGATTGAGACCGTAGGCTCCACCGAAGAGGTTCCGGTTCTGGTACTTCCTTCCGATACCGCAATCGAGTTCCGTTTGGCTTCCGCTGACGTTTCTCACGCGTTCTGGGTGCCGGAGTTCTTGTTCAAGCGCGACGTCTATGCACACCCTGAGGCCAACGCCCAGGAACGCAGCTTCCAGATCGAATCGATTGATAAGCAAGGCGCCTTTGTCGGCCGCTGTGCTGAGATGTGCGGTACCTACCACTCCATGATGAACTTCGAGGTTCGCGTTGTGTCCCCAGAGGACTTCAATGCCTACATGGACTTCCGTGAGAAGAACCCGAACGCCACCAACGCCGAGGCGCTGAAGGAAATCGGCCAGGATCCGTACGCAGTTACCACCCACCCGTTCTCCGGTGAGCGTGACACCGCCGATGGTGACAACTACGTTAAGACCGCGGCATAAGAGATAAGGACATTACACAATGCGTGCAACATCGAAAGTCTTTTACTCAATCGCGACCTACCTTTTCGTCTCGCTGATTGTTTATATCTTTGGCGTCACCCTCGTGAAGGATGATGGTTACCTCTACGGCGCCGAGTGGGTGGGCATCGTGGGTATGTTTCTCTCCGTCGTGCTCTGCCTCATGCTGGGCGGCTACCTGCACTTCACCGATAACCGCAGCGACGTTCTGCCGGAAGACTGGGAAGAAGCAGAGACCGAGGACTCCGCCGGTATCTTGGGCTTCTTCTCCCCAAGCTCCATCTGGCCACTGGCCATGGCAGGCTCCATCGGCTTCTTGGGCCTCGGCGTCATCTTCCTGTACTACTGGCTCATCGCCTTGGGTGCCGTGTGCTTGATTGCTGCCTGCGCCGGCCTGTCCTTGCAATACGGTCTGCCTAAGGAAAAGCACTAGAAATCATCTAGTCGCAGCCACTGCCTAAACTTCTCAGCCCTCCTCACCATTCCTCGGTGGGGAGGGCTTTGGCGATCTGCGTCGGAAATCGACGGGCAAAGTTCCCGCGGTGCCCAATTTTTTTAGAGGAGGGGGAGAGGGGTTGTGCCCAGGTTTTAAGTGGGCAGCAAAAGTGCATACCAGCACGTAAACGGCTATTTCTGTGGGGGTCAACCGAAAGTTGCAAATGGGCCATTTTTCCCGAAAACCACCATGTGATTTATCTCTCTAAGAAAATTGCCGAAACCGGTTGCGGACGAGAGCTGAACCGTCGCGGCCGAGACGGCTACAGCGGAGTGGATTGTGACAGAACTTCAAGTTTGCAGGCGTCACCTGCATTGATGTCTCGTCGGATGAGAATAGAAAAAGTTCCCAGGTAATTATTAATAGCGAGTTCCACACGCTTCCTTATTGGTGGCTGGCAATTCGGTAAAAAACGATTAGCGAAGGCGGGGGGAATTGAAGTGACTTTAGGGTCCGGAACGGCCATAATTACCACTGTGACGAGCGTAGTTTCTAACCAAGGTATGACAGCACCACGTGTTGCCTCGCTGAACCGACCCAATATGGTCAGCGTGGGCACCATCGTGTTCCTGTCTCAGGAATTGATGTTCTTTGCCGGACTGTTCGCGATGTGGTTCACCTCGCGAGCGAACGGCCAGGAAGGCGATTGGGCGGAGCACACTGCCCATATCAACCTGCCAATGGGTTTTCTCATTACTGCAGTGTTGATTTCTTCCTCCGTGACCTCGCAGTTCGGCGTGTTTGCCGCAGAAAGGGGTGACGTTTACAAGCTTCGACTCTGGTACACCATCACGCTGGTATTGGGTGTTGTCTTCTTGGGCATCATGGCGTTTGAGTGGGCTGAGTTGATTCACGCAGGCGTGACGGTACAGTCCAGCGTCTTTGGTTCGGTGTTCTACATCATCACCGGCTTCCACGCTGCGCACGTAACCGCCGGTTTGATTTCCTTTGCAATCATCCTGGCCCGTATCGCTAAATCTAAATTCACGCCGGCACAGGCAACTGCCGCCATGGCAGTGTCCTACTACTGGCACTTCGTTGACGTTGTGTGGATCGGTGTGTTCACCGTTATCTACTTGATTCAGTAGTGTCGGCGAACCTCTCCCCAAAACAGTCCTCCCGTGTTCGAGTTATCTAAAGGAAAATGATGGATAACAATTCGCAGTCCGAGTCAGTGGAGCAGACCACTGTCGCGGCTAAGAAGACCCGCCGTCGCCGCAAGGCGAAGCGCACCCTTGCAGGTGGCTTTGCTTTGGCCATCGGTTTGACTGGCGCTGGCGTCTTGGCCTCTGCCTTGACGCCCGACGCTCAGGTCGCTACGGCGGAAAAAGATGATCAAGCCCTCGTGCAAGAGGGTAAGGACATCTACGACACCGCTTGTATCACCTGCCACGGTGCCAATCTGCAGGGCATCGAAGGCCGTGGCCCCTCTCTCGTAGGTATCGGAGCCGGCTCTGTGTACTTCCAAGTTCACTCTGGGCGTATGCCGATGATGTCCAACGACGCTCAGGCAGAGCGCAAGGCTCCTCGTTACACCGAGCAGCAGACCTTGGCGCTGGCCGCTTATGTTGCAGCTAACGGCGGCGGCTCGGACATCGTCTACAACGATGATGGAAGCATTGCTCAGGAATCCCTTCGTGGCGCTAACTACAATGGTCAGATTCAGGCCGAAGACGTTGCTAAGGGCTCCGAGCTGTTCCGCATGAACTGTGCATCCTGCCACAACTTCACCGGCCAGGGCGGCGCGCTGTCCTCCGGTAAATACGCTCCTGAGCTCGCGCCCGCTAACGAGCAGGAGATCTACCAGGCAATGTTGACCGGTCCGCAGAACATGCCAAAGTTCTCTGACCGCCAGCTGACTGCAGACGAAAAGAAGGACATCATCGCCTACTTGAAGTCTGCGGAAGAGACTCCGTCTCCTGCCGGTTGGGATCTTGGCGGTCTCGGCCCAGTGGCTGAAGGCCTGGCAATGTGGATTATCGGTATCAGCGCCCTGTGCGCCGCTGCTATGTGGATTGGATCGCGCTCATGAGCAATGTGAAAAAGAATTACACTGACGCAGAGCTCGATAAGATGAGCAATGATGAACTTGCTGCACTTGGTACCGAGCTCGATGATGTCACCGTAGCGTTCCGCAAGGAGCGCTACCCGGTTGAAGGTGACCCCGCAGATAAGCGCGCGGGGCGCAATGTCGCCATCTGGTTGGCAATCTCCGCTATCGGCGGATTGGGCTTCTTGGCTGTTTACCTCTTCTGGCCTTGGCAGTACAAGCAGCTAGGGGAGGACGGCCTTGTTTGGCATACTCTCTACACCCCGCTGCTTGGCATTACCGCCGCACTGTCCATTTTTGGACTCGGCTTTGCCATCGTGCAGTACGTCAAAAAGATTCTGCCGGAAGAGATTTCCGTGCAGCGTCGCCACGATGGCCCTTCGGAAGAAGTTGACCGTCGTACTCTTACCGCTCTCTTGAACGACTCGTGGAAGACCTCCACTCTTGGCCGCCGTAAGACCATCCAAGGTCTGCTCGGTGGTGCGGGCGTACTCTTCGGCTTGACTGTTATTGCTCCGCTGGGCGGCGCAATCCGTAATCCATGGAAGGTTCGCCACGAGGTGAACTATGCCGGTGACGGCACGCTGTGGACCTCCGGTTGGACCATGTACGAGAAGGGCGTAAAGCTTTACCTCGCTCGTGACACCGGCACCATCGCTGAGAAGCACTCTGGTGAGTCCGGAGAGCACTACACCACCGAAGGCGTTACCCGCCTTGTGCGCGTTCGCCCTGAGGACTTGGCCGCCGGTGGCATGGAGACCGTCTTCCCGCTTGCGGAAGAAGACGTCAACGACGGTGACCAGTACGACGCTAAGCGCGACGTGTACGAACACCACATGCACTCCATCCACGGCAACCGCAACGCGGTGATGTTGATTCGTCTGCGCCACTCCGATGCGCAGAAGGCAATCGAGCGTGAGGGACAGGAAGACTTCCACCACGGCGATTACTACGCCTACTCCAAGATTTGTACTCACATTGGTTGCCCAACTTCCTTGTACGAGGCACAAACCAACCGAATCCTGTGCCCCTGCCACCAGTCGCAGTTCGACGCATTGCACTACGGTAAGCCGGTCTTCGGCCCGGCCGCCCGTGCTCTGCCACAGCTGCCTATCACGGTGGACGATGAGGGCTACCTTGTTGCAGAGGGCAACTTCATTGAGCCTGTCGGTCCGGCATTCTGGGAGCGTAAGTCATAATGAGCAATAAACTCGCCCAAATGGGCAACAACATGGACGAGCGCTACAGCGCCGCCGGCGTGCTAAGGACGCAGCTAAACAAGGTCTTTCCGACCCACTGGTCCTTCATGCTCGGTGAGATGGCGCTGTACAGCTTCATCATTCTTCTACTAACCGGTACATACCTAGCGCTTTTCTTCGATCCTTCCATTACGAAGGTCATCTACGACGGCACCTACGCACCGCTGAACGGTGTTGAGATGTCGCGCGCCTATGCAACCGCACTCGATATTTCCTTCGAGGTGCGTGGCGGTCTCTTTGTTCGCCAGATGCACCACTGGGCAGCCCTGCTGTTCATGATGTCGATGGTTGCGCACATGCTGCGCATCTTCTTCACCGGTGCTTTCCGTCGCCCGCGCGAAGCCAACTGGATTATTGGTTGCACCCTTATCCTGCTGGGCATGATCGAGGGCTTCCTCGGTTACTCCCTGCCGGATGACCTGCTTTCCGGTGTCGGTCTGCGCATTATGTCCGCCATCATCCTGGGTCTGCCGATTATCGGTACCTGGCTGCACTGGGCCATCTTCAACGGCGACTTCCCGTCCGACCTGATGCTGGACCGCTTCTACATCCTCCACGTTCTGGTTATCCCAGGCATCATCCTGGGCCTCATTGCAGCCCACTTGATCATGGTTTGGTTCCAGAAGCACACCCAGTTCCCTGGACCGGGTCGCGCAGAGAATAACGTTGTCGGCGTCCGCATTATGCCGGTCTTCGCCACCAAGGCAATTGGTATGGGCATGATGGTCGCTGGTGTCCTGGCTCTGATGTCCGGTGTGCTGACCATCAACGCCATCTGGTTGCTTGGTCCGTACAACCCATCTCAGGTTTCTGCAGGTTCTCAGCCCGATATCTACATGCTCTGGACAGACGGTGTGGCTCGTGTCATGCCTGCTTGGGAGCTGTACCTGGGTAACTACACGATTCCTTCCGCCTTCTGGGTCGCGCTGTTGTGTGGCCTGATGGTCGTGCTGCTTATCACCTACCCGTTCCTGGAGAAGAAGTTCACTGGTGACGATGCGCACCACAACCTTCTGCAGCGACCGCGTGACGTTCCTACGCGTTCTGCAATCGGTGCAGCAGCAATCGTGTTCTTCCTGCTGGTTACTCTCTCCGGTGGTAACGACCACGTTGCGCACTTCTTCCAGATTTCGTTGAATGCGATGACCTGGGTCGGACGTATCGGCCTGATTGTCCTGCCGCCGATTGCTTACTTTATGACCTACCGCATTTGCGTTGGTCTCCAGCGCTCTGACCGCGAGGTGCTCGAGCACGGTATTGCTACCGGTGTCATCAAGCAGCTGCCTAACGGTGCCTTCATTGAGGTCCACCAGCCGCTCGGCCCGGTTGATGAGCACGGCCACGCAGTACCGCTTGAGTACGCAGGCGCTCAGGTGCCGAAGCAGCTTAACCACCTCGGTTACGCTGACTCCGAGATTCAGGGCACCTTCAGCCCGGACGATCCGGAACTCATGCGCCGCGTTCACGAGATTCACGAGGAGAACCACGAAGAGGAAGCGGAGATGTTCCGTCSCCTCAACGAGGCCAACCGCCGTGATGACGAGGAAAACGGTCGCATCTAACCTTTCCTTGGGTTAGCTCGATACACGCTCACTAAACGAGCCCGCTAAGCCACCAATACTTGGTGGTAAGCGGGCTCGTTTCAGTTTTGGGACCGTCGCTTTTTAAGGAATCGCGGCTTACTGTTGCTGGGCTATCGAGCTAGGAGTCGGCACATAATGCAGACATCCTGGGACTGTCTCTTTTGGGCGAAAACCGGATATTTGCCTGAAATAACTTGGTAGATGGCCTCGCACAAACGCGGGGTCAACCTAGGAGGTAAGAACTTCGTCGTCCTTCACATACGGGAATGGAAGTACCGACAAACGCCGGCTCACGCGGAAACGCCTTGTCTAGCGGTGGGCAATAGCGCCAGCCCTGTTAGTTAGCAGTAGGGTAGCCGTCCTAGGAGCATGAGGTTGCCACTGAGCCTGGGATGGAAGATTTCCGTAATGAGGGCCTTCAAACGAGTCCATAGCCGGCATTTGCCTTTAAACGTGGTCTTCAGGGCTTCGGAATAGCTATTGCACACCCTCCAGCCCTCATGTGTTCTTTTCCCGTTGCTTCACTTTTGGACACAGTTAGCACAGTTCTTATTGGCAGCTTTTCTGCTGTAGTCATCACCACTAGAAGCGTGAGACTTACCTAGGTCCTTTGCTACAGCTTTTTGCCGATGCCAGGACTCTTCGAGCGTATCGTCTCCATGAGCAGTCGCAGGATCCACGTTCGTATCCTCTTCGCCATTTCGCCTGGGTAATTTAAGAGCACCGTGCTCTGTGCAGACACTTGGCTTGAGACTCGTCGGGAGCCGGCAGGCGACCGTTCCTCGGAGCGCGAAGAGTAGGCGTTATTCTCCGCCCTTAGATACTGCAGTGAGGTTTTCGTTCGTGCCGGACCTTTAAAACAAGTATTGCCGGCCGCTGCAATGACTAGGCGGACCAAGGCCTTTCTATAGGGGCGCACGCCGTAAAGCGAGGGACCGGGCTAGACTCATCCTCCTTTGCCCGGTGGGTAGTGGAAGCGGCGTTACCTAACAGGGCCCAGTGCTTGGCAACAAGCCGGGGGATGGGCCCCTAGGTTTAACGCGCAATAGGCTCGCGGGTTCAGTAAAACCCCGGAGGGGGTACCGCTGCATAGGGCGGCCGGTTTTACGCGATCAGAGGGCGTTAAAGGACGGGGCTGATGGTACGAAAGTGATTGTCACACATAGTATGTGTCGAAAGTCACCAAATATAATTTTTGAACTTGTTGAAGCCCTCGTTTATGGAACGAGTAACCGCCGGAGGTGGGGTACGCCTAGGCTATTGTCCCAGTGTAGGGGCCTTAAAAATCAGTAATAGCTTTATTGAATCTTCGACAGGTCCGGTTTGTCTCGGCTTGGTCAAAATAAGATAACGAACGTGTAACAAAGCTAGATCCGGGGTAGTGAATGGACATTGATTGTGATGATTTCGTAACCTATTCGAGACATTGAGTTACCGCCCGAAAGGTGCTCAATAGGAAATGAAAATTTAAAGCGTCGCATCTGGCTCCTCCTAGTGAGGGGCCGAGTGGAGGAAGGCCTAAAGGAACGGTCTTCTAATGAACACTAGGCCCTAGGGTCAGAGCTTTTCTACAAGGAAAGTAGACGCGTAGGAAGATTTGGAGTTTTTCTCGTGGCAAAGCACCGTCGTCAGGGCACTGTAAATACCCGTCGTATCGCATCTACTGCAGCTATCGCTGCAACCGCAGCTGTCGCCGCCCCGGGCGTCGCTCAGGCTGCCGAGGTCGTTGTTCCTAATACCGACTACCGTTTCGAGGTTGCCGGTCTGGAAAACGTCCCGAACATTGACCAGGTCCCAAACATTGACAAGTACGTCCCGTCCTTGGGCCAGGTTTCCAACCAGGGTGGCGACGACTTCGTCGCTGCTGCAGAGCAGCAGGCTGCTCCGGCCCCGTCCACCGTTGGTCAGAAGGCTCTGGAAGCTGCACGCTCCGCCCTTGGCTCGCCGTACGTTTATGGCGCTGCTGGCCCGAACGCTTTCGACTGCTCCGGTTTGACCAGCTGGGCTTACTCCCAGGCTGGCGTTCAGATTCCGCGTACCTCCCAGGCTCAGGCTGCTGGCGGTACCCCTGTTTCCTTGGACCAGCTCCAGCCTGGTGACATCATTTCCTACTACGGTGGCGCTTCCCACGTCGGTATCTACACCGGCAACGGGACCATCATTGACGCGCTTAACTCCGGCACCCCTGTGCAGGA
Organism: Corynebacterium accolens; assembly: GCF_030515985.1. The sequence goes on from NZ_CP100376.1 coordinate 1,402,822, forward strand.
GCGCGACTTGAACTACATGCCGATTAACAATGCCGTGCGCTTCTAATTGGCAGTGATATGACATGCCCTTCCCTTTGTGAAAAAGGGAAGGGTTTTGTTGTGCAACGGCGGCTAAAACCCGCTATAGTAAATTTGATTTTTGAAAATTTTGAGTTGAAGGTCTTTTCGTGTCTAAACGTGTGCTCCCAGCTGCCGCATTAACCGCAGTCCTCGCTGTCACTTCACTTTCTGGCCTCCCGCAAGTTATTGCGCAGGAGGCGGAACCGAACCAAGAGTCTGCTTCTGAAAACGTCGATGATCTGGTCGATCGCGTCGGAGAGGTTGCTCGAAAGGTCTCGGCGAAGAATGAGGAAGTCAAAGAGCTAGAAGATAAGCTCGCGGCCAAGGAAGAAGAGGTCGCTCAAGCGGAGCAAGACTCCGCAGAGGCCCAAAAACGCGTACATGACGCGCAGGGCGATGTCTCCACGCAGCAAGGCCGCGTGGACGACTTGGCACAGTCTCGCTACCGGGGAGACTCCCGTTCCGCCGTTTCGGGTGCGCTGGCTGCGGAAGACCCAGCAGACGCCGTAGAGCGCATGGGATACTTGGGCGCGCTTTCGCGCAAGGCGCAACGCACCCTCGATGCCAAGGCAGATGCAGCCTCAATGGCTGAAGCGGTTCAGCAAGAAGCCGCTGACGCTGCGAAAAAGGTGCGCGAGGAAAAGAAGGACCTCGAAAAGCAGCGCGATGAACTGGTAAAGCAAAAGGATGCGCTGGAAGAGCAGCAGGCAGATATCGAAGCTCAGGTGGATGCGCTGAGCGATGAGCAGCGCGAAGCTTGGGAAGGACAATTCGGCGGCACGGATAAGCTGGATTTCGACTTGGGAGAGATCGCCGATGGCGCTAGCTCTGCGGCTCTGTCCAAGTTGGGTTCGCCCTACGGCTGGGGTTCTGCCGGTCCGAACCAGTTCGACTGCTCTGGCCTGATGTACTGGGCATACCAGCAGATTGGAAAGACCATTCCGCGTACCTCGCAAGCACAAATTGCAGGTGGCACGTCCGTGCCGGTGGATCAGCTGCAGCCCGGCGATATCGTGGGCTACTACCCAGGAGTTACCCACGTCGGAATGTACATTGGCAACGGCCAGGTAGTACACGCCTCGACCTATGGCGTGCCAGTTCAGGTCGTGCCACTCAACTCGATGCCTATTTCGGGGACTGCGCGATTCTAAGTGGCCCGCATACTGCTGGTAACGAATGACTTTCCTCCCAAAGTCGGAGGAATCCAGTCCTACCTGCGGGACTACCTAGAAGCGCTCAACCCAGACGATGTCGTAGTATTCGCTTCGACCCAAGAGCCACCTGAGGACTATGACGCCTCTGTCGCCTACAAAGTCATTCGGTGGCCACACCGCGTGATGCTGCCCACCCCGGCCACCATGCGCCGCATGCAGGAAATCATCCGGCAAGAGGCCATTGAGGTTGTGTGGTTTGGTGCAGCGGCACCGCTGGCGCTGATGGGAAAAGCCGCGCGGCAGGCGGGGGCGCGCCGCGTGGTGGCAACGACGCATGGCCACGAGGTGGGGTGGTCTATGGTTCCACTGGCCCGGCAATGCCTGCGGCTGATTGGCAATAACGCCGATGTCATTACGTATATCTCGGATTACACTCTACGGCGCCTGCGCGGGCCGTTTGGTCCGCACCCGGAGTGGGCTCACCTGCCTTCTGGGGTCAGCCTAGATTCACTTTCCCCCGCAACCCCTGCGCAGCGCGCGGCCGCGAAAGCGGAGTTCGAGGTGAGCGGGCCAACCATCGTCTGTATTTCCAGGTTGGTCCCGCGCAAGGGGCAAGACCAATTATTGCGGGCGATGCCGCAGGTCAGAGAAGAATTCCCCGATGCGCAGCTAATGTTGATTGGTCGCGGGCGCTATCACGACGTACTGCAAGAATTGGCAGAGGTGTACTGTCCCGATGCAGTGATTCAGCCTGCCCCCAGCATTGAGACCGCGCTTCATGCCGCAGATATTTTTGCCATGCCGGCCCGCACCCGGGGCGGCGGCTTGGATGTGGAAGGCCTGGGCATCGTCTATCTGGAAGCACAAGCCTGCGGGCTGCCGGTCGTTGCCGGTGATTCTGGGGGAGCGCCGGAGACCATTACGGAAGAGACGGGGATCGTCGTCAAGGGCGCGTCCGTCGATGAGCTCGTGGAGGCCTTGAAGCAGCTCTTGCGCTCGCCAGAAATGCGTGATCGTATGGGGCAGGCGGGGCGCAGGGACGTTGAAAAGCACTGGAGCTGGGAGATCATGGGGCAGCGGCTGAGAAAGCTTATGGCTTGATGTGACCCTGGCCCGGTTGTCGGTATATTCTGATATCCATGCTTGAAAACAACTCCGCCGATCTTACTATCGGCTTCGATGTCGGTGGCACCAATGTGCGCGGTGGAGTAATCACTCGAGACGGGGAAATCCTTGCGAGTCGCACCATGCCAACCTCGGGGGATCCGCGCCAGCTTAATGATGACCTGGTAGCGATCGTCGAGGAGCTGCGCGCGGACTACCCCGTGGGCGCGGTGGGCCTTGCCGTGGCGGGATTTTTAGACCCAGAGTGTGAGACAGTCCGCTTCGCCCCGCACCTGCCGTGGCGGAATGCCCCGGTCCGGAGAAACCTCGCGGAACGCTTGGGGCTGCATGTCCGGCTGGAGCATGATGCCAACTCCGCTGCTTGGGGAGAATGGCGCTTTGGCGCGGGGCGCGGCGCGAAGGATTGGGTGTTTTTTGCCGTTGGCACCGGCATTGGCGCTACCTTGATGACTCACGACACCATCTACCGAGGCGCCTTTGGCACTGCTCCGGAATTTGGTCATATCGTCGTGGTGCCGAATGGCAGGCAGTGCTCGTGCGGCAAACGAGGCTGCTTGGAGCGCTATGCCTCAGGCACGGCCCTGCCGGATACCGCGCGCGAACTGCGGCCAGACTATGAGACCTCCTTGCCGCCGTATCCCACCGGTGAGCAGGTTGCACGCGCGGCACGTGGGGGAGACCCACTCGGTATTGCGGTAATGGAGAACTTTGGACAGTGGTTGGGCCAAGGCTTATCCATCGTGTCTGATGTGCTCGATCCGGAGCTCATTGTCATTGGCGGCGGGGTGTCCCAAGATGCGGATATGTACTTAGAGGAAGCCACCGCTGCCATGGGCCGGGATATAGTCGGCGCTGGACATCGCCCCCTTGCTCGCGTTGCAACCGCGGAATTGGGTTCGGCAGCAGGTATGATTGGCGTAGCTGACCTGGCCCGCCGCGGCCACTAGAATGAGCGAAGGACGAGCTGGAGATGAAAAACAAATGGTACTGGGCGTTTAAGCACATCTTTTTCGGGCCCGCCCTGCGTGTATGGAACCGCCCTTGGTCAGAAGGAATGGAAAAAATCCCTGCTGAAGGTCCCGCGATTTTGGTATCCAACCATCAAGCGGTGATGGATTCCTTCTTCTTCCCCCTGCTGTGCCCGCGCCAAATTACTTTTTTGGCCAAGTCAGAGTACTTCACCACCCCCGGCCTCGTGGGCGGCATGCAGAAATGGTTTTTTAGCTCCGTCGGGCAAGTTCCCATTGAACGGGATCATGAATCAGCCAGCCAGGCCATGCTCGAGACCGCGCGAAAGATTTTGGGGCGCGGTGATCTCTTTGGTATCTACCCAGAGGGCACTCGGTCCCCAGATGGACGTGTGTACAAGGGGCGTACCGGGATGGGGCGCATTGCCATGGAGACCAATCAGCCGGTCTATCCCATCGCTATGATCAATTCCCGCAAGGCTAACCCGATCGGTTCGTGGATTGTCCGCCCCGCCAAGGTGGGAGTGCGAGTGGGAGACCCCATTTACCCGCATGACTGGGCGCGCGAACACGGCCTGGATCCGCAGCAGCACGAGACCATACGCGCGTTCACGGACATGGTCATGGGGACATTAGCCGAGCTCTCCGGCAACCCCTATGTGGATGTCTATGCGGCTGATGTAAAGGAATCATTAAAGGCCGGCCACGGGTACCCCGCCGGTGCGGAGATTAAAGGGAGGTAATTACAATTCCTCAGGCCCGCTTAGCGTGGCCGGATACCGCAAAAGGAATTTCTATCATCGGCGTGGTGCTCCTACACATCACGCTGAAGGTGCCAGGAGCCGAACAAACGTGGCTAGCAAGTCTCAATACCTATCTCGACCCCCTGCGCCTTCCCCTGTTCTTTCTGGTCTCCGGCTACTTCTCTTATAAAGTCTTTCGTTACAGTTTCGCGGAGTTATTTACCCGCCGGCTCTGGTTTTTCCTCATTCCTTATTTGGTGTGGATGTCCGTGGAGCATATGACCAAACAGCTGGAATACCAGTGGGTTTTCGGTGACTCCTCCATGGGTATGACCGAGATGCTGCAAAATCTTTTACTTGGCCATACGATGGCGTGGTTTATCCACGCGCTCATTTTGTTCAACCTATTTCTGTGGTGCGTGCGCAAATTGCCTGCGTGGGCGGGCATCGGGCTGAGCTTTACCCCCGTTATTTTTATTGCCTGGCAGGAACAGTTTCAGTTTATTGGCAAGGCCATTATGTTCCTTCCCATCTTTGTAGGCGCCGCCTACCTTCGCGAACCGATTACCCGTTTTGCGGCCGCGGCAGAAGAAGTATTCCACGGCTCGTGGACCGTGCGCAGTGTTGGAGCGTATGCCGCGGCCATCGGCGCTTATTGTGCAGGCCTGGCCCTGCGCCACGCGTGGGACGGCAACGAAGCAGACATTGCTTTTAACTGGCCCCTGCTGGGCGCGGACTTTTTGGGTTGGGGAGATATAAACCTATTAGTGCGCTTTGTGGAACAGGTGCTAGAGGTGCCCGCGGGCATTATTGGGGCCGTGCTCATTAGCCACATTCCGTGGATTGCAGAAGGCGTGAAGTTCGTCGGCCGGCACACGCTGCCGATTTATCTCTCGCACCCCATCGGCTTGACCGTGGGCTATGGGTACTACATGGCGCATCATGACTATGCTGTGTCTTTGGCCGGGTCGTGGCCGCTGGAAAATACGTGGTTCTGGATCGCCATGTGCTTTATCTTTACGGCCATTTCTTCCCTGGCGCTGTGGGCGCTGGGGAAGGTCCCTATCCTTGGCTGGACGCTGGTTCCGCCGCGGATCGGTAGGCGCCGCCCCGCCGTAGAGCCAATGGTAGCGAACAAGCAACCAACAACACGGTGATGATGACGTAGTCATTGCCAACGATGTGCTGCCACCACGTCCAATCCAGCTCTTGGTCCTCGGTATGCGGAACCTGCCAGTGGCCGCGGGCGAAAAGCGCCAGCCAGGTGAGAGCGGCGAGAATCCAGCGGCGGCTGGCCACTAGGTAGATGCCCACTAAAACCAGCCAGGTGAAGTGGTGCGACCACGATACGGGGGAGCACAGCAGCGATACGGAGGCTGCCAGGAGCATGAGCACAACCTGGTTACCGTGAGACAGGCGCTCCATGGCAAACCACACGATCGCGATGACGACGATGACGCCAACGAGCCACAGGGTTTCTGCGTTATTGGGGCTGAGGCGGGTAAACAAGCCGCGCAAGGATTGGTTGGCGCTATAGGCTAGGCCGCCGATGCGCTCGGAATCGCGCAGGGTAGAGGTCCAATACTCAATCGAGCTATGCGGATTGGCAACAAAGGCGATGAGGCCGGCGGCCACGAAGGAACCCAGGGTGGTAAAGAAGGCCTTCCATTCGCGTCGGACGAAGAAGACAGCCAAAAAGACCGCCGGGGTGAGCTTGATGGCGATGGCGATGCCGGTCAGGATGCCGCGGGTCTTTTTCACCCATAGCAAATCAATGACCACGAGTGCGGTGAGCAGGATATTGATTTGGCCAAAGCTAAAGGTCTGCGTAATTGGCTCGGCCAGCATGGCGGCAAAAAGCCACCACGCCGCCCATTGTTGGCAGTTGAGGGTACGCAATACCAGCGCAATGCAGACCCACAAGGCGAGCACGGAGAGGACCGTGATCACCACGGCGGCAGCGGTGAGGGGGATCCACTGGAGCGGGGCGAAGAGCAGGGCCGCAAACGGTGGGTAGGTAAATGGGAGAGAGACGTTGCGGTCGGTGCCTACGAAATAGTCGCGGTTATAAAGGTCGCTGCCGAATCCGGCCCCGCCTTCGCGGTAAACATCGAGGTCAATGTGGTAAAAGGCGCGAAAATCACCGGAGAATAAGGCAGGAATATCGATAATCCACCACAGGGCGGCAAGCGCTGACAGGATTAGGGGGAGGGCGGTGGTCCACAGGGATTTATTATCGGTTCGGCTCACCTGCAAAATTTTACAGCGGCGCGATCGTGGGGCCAATTTCCCGCGCCCATCGCCGCAGCGCTAGGCTTGTACAACGTGCGTTACTTCTATGACACCGAATTTATCGAGGATGGCAAGACCATTGAATTGGTCTCCATCGGCATCGTCGGTGAGAACGGAAGTGAATATTATGCCGTATCCACGGATTTTGACCCGTCCAAGGCCAACTCTTGGGTTAAGGAAAACGTCTTGGCCAAACTGCCCAGTCCCCAGGATTCCGCATGGAAGCCGGCGAGCACCATCCGCACGGAAATCCTGGAGTTTCTAACGCGCAGCTCTACGCCCATTGAATTGTGGGCGTGGGTCGGCGCGTATGACCACGTGGTATTGGCGCAGCTGTGGGGCGACATGGCGAGTTTTCCCAAGCGCCTGCCGCGCTATACTCGCGAGCTAAAGCAGCTGTGGGAGTTCGCCGGGCGTCCTAGCTTGCCGGCCGTGCCTAAGGGCAACCACGATGCGCTTGTCGATGCCCGCCATAACCTCGTCAAATTCCGCGCCTGCACCGAGGTCTTGCCCTTGTCCAAGGGTAATAGAATCAATTTCTAGCAGTTAACTACCAAGCGACAGGCATTAAATGGTTAAATGGAAGAGTGAGTTGGACAGTAGATATTCCCCAAAGTGTTCTGCCTGATCTTCCGCCCTTGCCTGAGGGCATTGAGGAGGTCTTCCAGGACGTCATCAAGCGCGATGCAAAGCAACAGCCCAGTTGGGATCCCACCCAAGCCGATAACGTGCGCAAGATTCTCGAGTCGGTGCCACCCATCGTGGTTGCCCCAGAGATTGAGAAGCTCAAGCTGCAGCTTGCCGATGTCGCACTAGGCAACGCCTTCCTGTTGCAAGGCGGCGATTGCGCCGAGACCTTTGAATCGAATACCGAACCGCATATTCGCGGCAACGTTAAGACCCTGCTGCAGATGGCCGTCGTATTGACCTATGGCGCGTCCGTTCCAGTGGTGAAGCTGGGGCGCATTGCTGGGCAGTACGCCAAGCCGCGTTCCTCGGATACGGACGCGAATGGCCTGTTGAATTACCGCGGGGACATCGTCAATGGCGTGGACCCCACCGATGAGGATCGCCGCCACGATCCTGCCCGCATGATCCGTGCTTACGCTAACTCTTCTGCCGCCATGAACTTGGTGCGCTCTTTGACCTCCTCCGGCACCGCGGATCTCTACCGCCTGCACGAATGGAACCGCGAGTTCGTCCGGAAATCGCGCGCCGGTGCCCGCTACCAAGACTTGGCCCGCGAGATTGAAAATGGCTTGAAGTTCATGAATGCGTGCGGCGTGCAGGACTCCACCCTGCACTCGGCGGATATTTACTGCTCGCACGAGGCGCTGCTCAAGGATTATGAGCGTTCCATGCTGCGCTTGGGCCAAGATGATAATGGCGATACCAAGCTCTATGACCTCTCCGCGCACCAGGTGTGGATTGGTGAGCGCACCCGTGGGCTGGATGACTTCCACGTTAATTTCGCCGCCATGATCGGCAACCCAGTGGGCATCAAGCTCGGACCTGGAGCCACGCCTGAGCAGGCCGTGGAATACGCCGAAAAGCTAGATCCCAACCGCGAGCCTGGCCGCCTGACCATCATCTCCCGCATGGGCCACGACAAGGTTCGTAGCGTCTTGCCGCCCATCATCAAGGCCGTCGAAGATTCTGGGCACACCGTGGTCTGGCAGTCCGACCCCATGCACGGCAATACCTTTMCCTCGYCCAACGGGWACAASACCCGCCACTTCGACAAGATCGTCGACGAGGTGCAGGGCTTTTTCGAGGTACACCGCGATTTGGGCACCCACCCGGGCGGCGTGCACCTCGAGTTCACCGGCGAAGACGTGACGGAATGCCTCGGTGGCGCCGAGGACATCACCGACCTGGACCTGCCGGGCCGCTATGAATCCGCCGTGGATCCGCGCCTGAATACGCAGCAGTCCCTCGAGCTCTCGTTCCTCATCGCTGAGATGCTGCGGAACTAGGGCACCACCTAGACCCAGAGGGAAGGGGTTCCTTCGTAGTAGGAGGAACCAAACCACCMCCCGCTGATAGCGACCGCACCGGTAGCCACCGCCACTGCGAGGAGAAAGACCAGCAGTGAGGCGGGATGGCGATTGGTCAGGGGCCGCTCGGCGGGTTCTTCTTCTGCCGCCTGTGCCGGCGGCTGCGCGGGAGAATGTGCTGCTGCACCCACGCCCGCAGCGGGTGCTGGGGCGGGGRCAGGRGCCGGGGCCGGCGCTGGKGCTGGRGCAGGAGCCAGCGGCGGCTCGGGGGRATCGTCGGCGGGCGCCTGGGGGRCATCGAGGCGCGTTTCAAAGTCTGGCTGCGGCGGATCCGGCTCGGGCTCAGGGGGAATGACCTCGGTGGGCCCGCCGTCTAAATGCTCGGTAGCGCCTTGCGGGATGGTCCGCGTGGGCTCAAATACATCCGTGGCGCCGATGCCGGAATAATCCGTCGGCGTTTGCGCGGTGCGCGCGGCGGCCGCATTGCGGGGAACCGGGATGGTCACCGTGGGCAGATCCAACTCCCGGCAAATATCTTCGATGGCATCGAGGAACTCCCCGGCATCGGCAAAGCGCTCGCGGGGATCGCGGGCGGTGGCGGTGGCCACGAGGGCATCGACAAGCTTGGGCACGCCCTCAGCGCGCGTGGATGGGGCGGGAACATCATCGTAGAGGCGCGCGGTGGCGTGCGCGATCGGGGTATCCCCGGAGAAGGGCACGGTTCCGGTCAGGAGCTCAAAAAGCACGATGCCGGCCGAATACACGTCGGTAGCGGGGGTTATATCCTCGCCGGTGACCTGTTCCGGTGCCAAGTACGAGACGGTGCCGACGATCATATTCGAGGTGGCCTGCGCATTCGTCGCACGGACCAAGCCGAAATCGCCCAATTTCACCCGGTGATGCGAGGTAATGAGCACGTTATCCGGCTTAATATCGCGGTGGATAAGCCCCGTGGAGTGCACCTCGGTTAAGCCTTGGAGCACGCTGCGCAGCGTCGATAATGCGGCAGGAACGGTAAGCGGGCCGCCTTCGGCAAGCAGCTCCCGCAAAGTGCCGCCATCGATAAGCTCCATGATGAGGTAAATGGGCTCGCCATCGGCGGAAAAATCATGAATGGCCACGAGGTTGGGGTGCTGCAAACGCGCCATCGCGCGGGCCTCGCGGGAAAAACGCTTGATAAAAACCGGGTCATCGTCATAGCGCTCATCCATGACCTTTGCGGCCACTTGGCGGCCCAAGCGCATATCCACGCAGCGATAGACGGTAGACATACCGCCGCGGGCGATGGGGCGATCGATGCGGTAACGGTCTTCCAACACGTCACCAATTTCCAACCTAGTCATACCTCCCAGTATGGCCGATCCCCTAGGCCGCGTTAAAGTAGGTGGCGTGACTAACGCAGAAAACTCCCTGAATTCCTTATTGGCCGGCGAAGAGCTGCTCAGCATGCAGCAGGTGGCAGACAAGCTAGGCCTTCCCATCACGCGCGCCTATGACCTGCTCCAGGACCGCAAATTCATTGTCTGGGACTCGCCCGAAGGCAAGCGCGTGCCGCTCGCATTTTTCAATGACAAGGGGAGCATCGCCAAGCATATCACTGGCGTTATCACCGTGCTTACCGATGGCGGCTATGACGACGAAGAAATCCTGCGCCACCTTTTTACCGCAGATGATTCCCTGCCTGGCCGGCCAATCGACGCCCTGCACGGGCACCTGGCGCGCGAGGTCATTCGGCGGGCTCAGGCGTCTGCTTTTTAGCCCAGCGCTTGGGGAGTTGAGGGCCTTTTTGGCTCACGCCATCGAACATCCACTGCGTTGCGGACCAGGACAAAACGATGACGCCAATGACCCAGAACCAGTTATAGAGCTGGTGGTTGCCATCGCCGGAAAAGCTCAAGCTGATAAATAGCGCTACGCCAGAGGTAAACTTCAGCAGCCACAGCGGCGGGCGGAAGGTGCCCATGAGCGTAAAGATGGAGGCGTAGTACCACGGCAGGGTCACCGAGTTGAAGACGAAGGCAACCTGGTAGGCCGCCGCGGTGCCCATAATCGCATCGCGGGCCGTGTGCCGGCTTAGCCACCACACGATGACCAGCCCGATGAGCATGCACACCATCGCGATGGTGCGCAGGACGCCCAGGATGGCGTTATAGGATGCGTCCGGGTCAAAAATGTGGACCGCTGGGACGATGATGTCTGCGGCCAATGTCGGGCCCGCCAAGGGGTTAATCACCTTAGAATTTCCGCTGACCTGGGATAGCCAGCCCCATGAGGTGCCGGAGGCCCAGGTAATAAGCGCCACGGAGGCGATGATTTCCACGGCAGCGATGAGCCCTGAGCAGACGAAAACTACCGCCGTGCGCGCCGCGGTAGAACCCTTGGGCGCGTAGCGGAGCAGCATCAGCCAGACGATGAAGGGGGCTGCAAAGATCGCGGTAGCCTTCATCGCCACCGCCGTGCCGACTAGCAGTAGCGCGGCGTGGAAGCGCTGGTGCAGCGCGGCCAAAAGCCCCAAGGACACCAGGCCGACCATGAGGGATTCATTATGCATGCCGCCAATGAGGTGCAAGATGATGACCGGGTTGGCAACGCCAATCCACAGCGCGACCGCCGGGTCCGCGCCGAGCTTTCTGGCGATGCGCGGGACCGTCCACGCAATGAGGACAAAGCCCGAGAGCGAAAGCAGCTTATAGATGATGATCCCGGCGGTGACGTTATCGCCCACAACGGTGGTCACGATCTTGCCTATCCACAGGTGCAGCGGACCGTACGGGGTGGTGGTATTGCGCCAGTCTTGGGAGACCTCCAGCAGGAAGGGGCCGGGGTTGATGGCGGCGCCCTCGGTATAAGGGTCGAACCCATCGCGGACCATGGCGCCCTGCATGAGGTAGGAATACACGTCCCTAGAAGCCATGGGGCCGGCGAAAAGCAGTGGGGTGACCCAAGCGATAAGGATGCGTCGTAGCTCGCGCACCCCTCCCTCTGGGCGCGGGTTTTTAAGCTGCCGGCGGATAATCATGCGCCCGGCAAGCACCCAGGCGGCGGCGAGGAGGAAAATGCCCACCCAATACAGCACCAACCCAAGGTTGCGCCCGTGACCATAGGAGAAGAAGCCGATATTGAGCGCTTCGAGCACGCCGCCGCGATTGCGGGTCGAGCCGCCGGAAAAGGACGAGAAAAGGAGCACACACGAGGCCACGAGGCCCAGCGGGAGCGCGCGGGGGACTGGCAAGGAGTAGGTTTTGGCCACGGTGATACCTACTTTTGGCGCGTCGTCGCCTGAATGGCCAAGTGCTCTAGCGTTTCCGTGATCTGCGGATCCACGTTCGCCGCACGCAGATGGGCTAACCCGGATTCCGTCAACGCGGTAATGCGGCGCTCAATCTCATCCGGGGCGCCGGAATCCGCAATGATTTGGGACAGGCGCAGCAAGTCCTGCGTATCGGAGGTGCGGCCGATGAATTTCCGCAGGGTAGCGGCGGCACTGGGGTCGCGTTCATCGGCGCGCTGTAGCGCTAAGGCAAGAAGCTCCGTGCGCTTGCCCTCTCGCAGATCGTCGCCGGCGGGCTTGCCCGTAATTTCGGGGTCCCCAAAGACCCCCAGTTGGTCATCGCGGAGCTGATACGCGATGCCGATATCGTGCCCATAGCCGCGGAAAGCCGAGATTAATTCTTCGCTTGCTCCCGCGATGGCAGCGCCCAAATGCAGGGGCCGCTCGATGGTATAGGCGGCGGTTTTATAGCGATTGACGGAATTGCTCAGCGCCACCGATTCCGAACCGGCTGCCTCGAGGGAAATATCGAGCAATTGGCCGCCCAAAACCTCGGTGCGCATTCCCCGCCAGGGCTCGCGCGCACGCTGCAAAGCCTCTGGGCTGAGCCCAGAATCCTGAAACATATCCTCGGCGTAGACCAGCGCAAAATCGCCCACCAAGATGGCCACGGACGTGCCAAAGAATTCCGGATCCCCTAAGAAATCGGACTCCCGGTGAAGGCGCTCTGCTTCCCGATGCACCGTCGGTTTCCCGCGCCTCGTATTCGACGCGTCAATGATGTCATCGTGGATAAGCGCGCAGGCTTGGATGAACTCCAGCGAGGATGCCGCGCGCAGCATCGCCTCTGGGGATTCCGAACCGCGCCCGGCGGCAAGGTAACCCGCCCACGCGTACATGGGGCGCACCCTTTTCCCGCCATCGAGGACGAATGATTCCAAAAAGCTCATGGCGGTACTGACCGGGGCACCGATTTCTGCCACGTGTTCCCGGCGCTGATCCAAGAAGATGGCCAGTTTTTCGCGCACCGCGCCGGGGATATCCGCAAGCTCAGGAATATTCGTCATAGTCACACTTTCACACGATACCGCCTAGAGCCGAGAAGAAATAACGCAGGTTTATAGCGGCAGGCCCACTCCTAAAATGGCAAAGGGCCGGGGATCCGCCGGGTAGCGATGGTGGCGCACGACATCAAAGAAGCCCACAGACCGGTAGAGGCGAAAAGCCCCGTTGGCTTCCCGTGGCGATTCCGGCGTTGATAATAAAGCATATTGGGCAGGGATATTCCACAGCAGCCCTTTTAGTAGCTGCCTGCCTAAACCGTGTCCTTGAAAGGAAGGCAGCACGTGTACTTCGGCCACCTCAAAGTAGCTGCGCAGCATGCCCCATTCGGACTCAGTTATCCCGCCATTGCGGCGCAGGGCGCGGCGCAGTTCGGAATCCCACCAAGTATCTGGTGAGCCTAAAAATCCATAGGCCACTCCCACGACGCCGTTGTCATGCGCAGCGATAAGCGCTGTAAACCCGGGCCGCATGGAATCCGACTGCCAATTGTCCACGCTGCGCGAAAACGTGACCGGGTCATATCCCATGGCCTCGATGTAGATCTCCACGAGTTGGGGAGCCAGCATAGAGAACTCTTGCGGGGTTAAGCGGCGGATTTCGAAACTCACGGTATCTATCACACCAGATACGTGTGGCTACCGGCGGACGAGGGTGGGGGCGGGGTTATTCAGTCGAACAAAGAAAACTATCGAACGTTGTTCGATATGCATCGATTTATGGCTGGCAAAACTCTTGAGTAATTCGAACAGGTGAACTAGAATAGGGGGTAGATGTCCGGTTGGCTACTTAAAGTCAACGGCAATCGAACACGGTTAGTTATTAGCGCAGTACAGGAGAAAAACAATGGCACAGATTATTTCGGCAACGCAGTCCCGCTCTACCGGTCGCTTCGCTGGCAAGCAGGGCGCAAAGCGGGCCCACTTTCTTTTCCAGGCCCGCGAGCTTCTAGATCAGGCCAGAAGCTACGCGGCGGATGGTCGCTTTGACCAAGCGCTAGAGGTGGCTTATCAGTCCGCATTGCGTACGGCGGGTGCGCGAGTAGCCGTGTCGGTGGTCTCTCGCCGCCGGCGCCTGCCAACGAGCGCGTGGGACCGCTTGGCTCTGGTCGGGGCCGAAGAAAAGCAGTGGGCGGAAGCTTTTAAGACCTATTCTCGTACTCGCGCCCGGGTGGGATCTGGCTTGGATGCAACTCCGGATGAGGAGTATGTCTACGGGCTAATGGAGCAGGCGGCGCAATTTTTAGATGAGAGTGAAACCGAGACGATTCTGGGATCCTTTGCGGCATAGCAGCAGCATTGCGGCGCCATAATCACTGTTGAGGGGAATAACTACCTTTTGGGGAACATACTGGTTACTCTGGGCGTTAGTATTGGTAGAAGATATATCGGCCGAAGCCCAGTCCCTAGTTGGAGGAAAAGTGTCTCTTTCTGAGCAGGAGCAACGCACGCTCCGTGAAATAGAGGAATCGTTATTAGCGGACGATCCTAAATTTGGCGCTTCTGTGTCTGAATCTACCTCGATCGGCGGATCCGGCGGCGCAGTTACCCTACGTGGGGTCGCGCTCATCGTGGTTGGTTTGTGCATGCTTGTTGGCGGCGTGGCCTTGGCGCAGCAAAGCTTGTGGTTTATTGCGCTCTCCATCGCCGGATTCCTCGTCATGTTCGCCGCTGGCGTGTGGATGCTCCGCGGCGACCAGCCCGCTAGTGCAGGAAAGAAAAAGTCCACCAATGGGCGGTCAAAGAAAGCAGCCTCGTCTCGTAACAGTGGGGTAGGCAGCAAGTTGGAAGAAAACTTCCGTCGGCGCTTTGAGGAAAGCTAGCTGCGAACTCTTCATTTCCCCAGTCACCAAGAAGGGTGGCTGGGGATTTTTTACGCCTTACCAAAATTTCCCACTTTGCCCCACCTTCTGACCAAAACCGCGGCGCGGTGGGGGCTTGTGGGTGGCAGAGGGTGGTAGCAGGTCGGATATGCAGGCATTGCGCTGTAAGTGGTGTATGAGGTGGGGCGATCTCGATGTTGTAAATGGGGCTAAAGGGGTGGATTTTCGGGGTTGTCAAGGTGGGGCGCGGGATTTCTCCCCACCGTAAAAATACCCTTTTAACTGCACATATTTTTTGAGTTATTAAGAATATGGCGATTTAAGTGGGGTATGTGGGGGAACGTGGGGTAGAGTGGGGCGCAGCGGAGGAATGGGGTTGAAAAACTCTCTTCTGACGTGAGGGAATCCGGAGTTGTCGAGTGAGGAAGGTGGACGCCGGGATGTTTCTCGGAACCTACACTCCGAAGCTTGATGACAAAGGGCGCTTAACGCTTCCTGCAAAATTTCGCGACGAGCTCGCCGGTGGCCTGATGGTTACCAAGGGGCAGGACCATTCTTTGGCCGTGTACCCGCGCGAAGAGTTCGCCGAACGCGCACGGAAGGCTGCGGCGGTTTCTCGAACCAACCCGGAAGCGCGCGCTTTCATTCGTAACTTGGCGGCAAGTGCGGACGAACAGCGGCCCGACGGGCATGGTCGCATCACCTTGTCCGCAGGCCACCGTGAGTACGCGGGCTTGTCCAAAGAGTGCGTGGTGGTTGGCTCAGTAGATTTCCTCGAAATTTGGGATGCAGCCGCGTGGGCTGAGTATCAATCGCAAACTGAAGATGCTTATTCGGCAGCAGATGCCGATGACGTACTTGCGGGCTTGCTGTAAAAGCCCGCATCTCGAGTGCGTGTAAGGACTCTGTCCGAGGCGGATGATTCTGGTGTACTTCCCCGATATCAGAAACCTGCCTCGGACAGGGCCCTATATGCACTCGTCGTGCTTTCCACGATAGGAAGTCCTGCACAGCGGAAATAAGAAAGGGGGACGCGGGGAGTAATGGCTACAACTGACCTTAATTACAATGTGGCGGATAACCACGGCCATGTGCCGGTCATGCGCGAGCGCATGGCAGAGCTCCTGCGCCCCGGAGTGGAGGCTGCGGGCTCGCAGGCTGTGCTTGTCGATGCCACCTTGGGTGCCGGCGGCCACAGCGAGTACTTCCTCCAGACCTTCCCGCAGGCACGCGTTATCGGTGTGGACCGCGATGAGCAGGCATTGCGCAATGCTTCGGCCAGGCTAGAGCCCTTCGGCCCGCGTTTTTGCGCGGTTAATGCTCGCTTCGATGAGTTGGGTACCGCCATTGCCCAGGGCGAGGGTGATATCTTTGATGCTGCCCGCGCCCACGGAATCGCGGGAGCCCTCTTCGATTTGGGCGTTTCTTCCATGCAGCTGGATCAGGCAGAGCGCGGCTTTGCCTATAAGACGGACGCACCGCTGGATATGCGGATGGATCCGAGCCACGGGCTTACCGCCGCTGACGTGCTCAATACGTATTCGCACGGGGACCTGGCGCGGATTCTCAAGACCTATGGTGACGAGCGCTTTGCGGGCAAGATTGCCTCCGCTG
Organism: Corynebacterium accolens; assembly: GCF_030515985.1. The sequence goes on from NZ_CP100376.1 coordinate 1,418,930, forward strand.
TGCTCAAGGAGCGCGAGAAGGAACCGTTTAGCACCTCGGGCCGCTTGGTTGAGCTTCTATACTCGACCATCCCTGCGGCAACGCGCCGCACGGGTGGGCATCCCGCAAAGCGCACGTTCCAGGCGCTGCGAGTAGAGGTCAACCGCGAGTTGGAGGCCATTGAAAATGTGCTTCCCGTAATCACCAGTGCGCTTTCCATTGGGGCGCGCGCGGTCTTTATGAGCTACCAGTCCTTAGAGGACCGCCTCGTAAAGGCAGCATTCAAGGAGCTATCTACGTCCACCACGCCTGTCGGTCTACCGATGGACCTGCCGGGCACCGCACCGGAATTCGCCACGGTTACCCGTGGGGCCGAAAAAGCATCTGCGGCGGAAGTAGAAGAAAATTCCCGCGCCGCGTCGGTGCGCGTGCGGGCTCTAGAACGGCTCGAAGGCACGCCAGAATTTTTACCCCCGGGAGGCAAGAAATGAGCACCATCCCACGCCGAAACCAGCACTTGACGGACAGCCGCGACAGAGAGGCCACTCGCAGCATGGGCGCCAGCCGAGACTTCACCACCGGAATCGACACCGGAGTGCCTACCGCTGTGCGCGAGCGCACCGCCCCTAGGGTTACCGGGAAAACGGCGCGCCGGACGGCTCCTAGCCGTACCCGGGTTCCGCACCGCGGGGCGAAGCGGCTTGGTTCGAAGCAGGTCGTCAGCTTCCGCGGCCGGCGGGTGCAACAGCAGACGAAGCAGAATAATGCTTTTACCCGCGTTGCTGTCTTAGCCGTTACCTTGCTGATTGGCGGGGTAGTGCTGGCCATGTGGCTATCTGGTTTGTCCACCTCGCAGACGTTTAAGATCCAGCAGCTAACGGTGCAGGAATCGCAGTTGGATAATCAGATTGAGTCGCTGAACCGTGATGCAGAGAACTTAAGCTCCTCGGCGGATATTGCCCGCCGCGCGGATGAGCTGGGCTTGGCCGTACCCAAGCAACCCGGCGTGACTGAGGTCGGCGGGGATGGCGAGATCATCGCCAAGCGCGAAGGCACTCCTGATACGGAAAAGCTTATCGATGTTAACGGTGAACCCATCCGCCCGGGCCAAGCCTCGAGCGACCCGAAGGATACGGAGGGAATGTCTGATTCCCTTAACGCTGTGCCGCGCGGGCAGCAGCAACATGCGCGCGGTAATGATGCGGACGAGGATCGGGATGAGCACCGCGGCAGCGATAACGACGATAATCGCGATGACGCCAGCGATAATCGCCCCAACCTTCCCGCCCGCGCGCCGTACACCAGCCAGGCCGATTAAACGGACAGAATAAGTGGTGAAATTCTCTGTGCTCGCGCGTGGTAGCGCGGGCACTGCCCATCTTGTAGGGCACAATCGATACACGCAAGAACCTGTGGCGGCGAAGGGAAGGTGACTGAGCACCGTGACTGCACCGAATAATGGTGGCAACCGTGGATACCGTCCGCGGCCGCGCCGCACCGCTAGCTCTGTTGTGCCCCAAAAAGCGATCATGCGCCAGCGCCTGCGCATCATTTTGACCTGTGTTGTCGTCGCCACCGTCGCCTTGGGCGGGCGCCTTGCGTGGGTCCAATTGGTCTGGGGCCCAGATCTTGCGGCAAAGGCTGTTACCCAGCGCGAACGCGTCTATATCGACCCGGCCCGCCGGGGAGAGATCCTGGACCGGGATGGCCAGCGTTTGGCCTATACAATGAAGTCTCGTTCCTTGACTGTCTCTCCCACGCGCCTGCGCGATGAGCTCAAAGAGCAGGCCAAGATGGAAGCCACCTCCGAGGGAAAACTCGAGGGCATGGATGAGGGCAAGAAGGACGAGTACCTCACCAAACAAATGGAAGACAAGCTCAAGGAGATGGCTGAGGGCATCCCGAAGATGATTGAGGATTCGGGTGCCTCTGCCTCCAAGGTTGATGCGAGCGATATTAAAAACAAGCTCAAGGCCGATACCCAGTACGAGGTCTTGGTCCGCAATGTGGACCCAGATGTCGCCGTAGAGATTTCCAATAAGTACCACGGCGTGGCGGCCGACCGGCAAGATATCCGCCAGTACCCAAATGGGGCGATTGCAGAAAACGCTGTGGGCAAGGTCTCTATGGATGGCCACGGCCAATTCGGCTTTGAGGCGGCCCGCGATACCGAGCTGACCGGCATTGATGGGCAGTCAACGGAGGATGTCTCCGCCGATGGGCAGGTCATCCCCGGCACGCTGCGCGATGTTGTGGATGCCGTCGATGGTCGCGATGTCACCCTCACCCTGGATTTGGACCTGCAGACTTACGTCCAGCAAAAGCTGGAAAAGGCCAAGGCCAATTCCCAGGCGGAGGGTGCCGAGGCCGTTGTGCTTGATGCCGCGACGGGCCAGGTGCTCGCCATGGCTAATACCGACACGGTGGATCCGAATAAGAATATCGAAGACCAGCTTAAAGAGGGCAAGGACTTCGAGAACCGTAGCATCTCCCACCCCTATGAGCCGGGTTCCGTTGCCAAGATAGTGACGGCGGCAGCCGCATTGCAGGAGGGTATTACCACTCCGGATGAGGTGCACCAGGTTCCGGGCTCCATCGACATGGCTGGCGTGACCGTCAACGATGCCTGGAATCACGGCACCGAGCCGTATACCACCACCGGCATCTTTGGTAAGTCCTCCAACGTGGGCACCTTGATGATCGCGGATAAGCTTGGCCCCGAGAAATATGCCGAGTACCTGAAGAAGTTTGGCTTGGGCGCTAACACGGGCGTTGAGCTTCCGAATGAATCCGCCGGCACGGTGCCAGACCAAGAGCAATGGTCCGGCGGCACCTTTGCCAACTTGCCCATCGGCCAGGGCCAGGCGTGGACGACGCTGCAGATGGCTAGCGTGTATCAAGCATTGGCCAACGGCGGCGAGCGCATCGAACCGCGCATCATCGACGAGATCAAAGACCCCGATGGCGAGACGGAAAAGCTACCCGAGCCTAAGAAGACCCAGGTAGTGGACAAGGAAACCGCCAAGACTGCGGTGGATATGTTCCGCGCCGTCTTCCAAGATGACGATGCCGGGGTGCAAAACGGTACGGCCGCCAACGCCCAATTGGATGGCTACCAGCTCTCCGGTAAGACCGGTACCGCGCAGAAGGTGGACCCGAATTCCGGGGCGTATTCTAATTCTGCCTACTGGATCACCTTTGCGGGCATTGCGCCTGCCGATGACCCACGATTCGTCGTCGCAGTCATGCTCGATGAGCCCAAATCCGGCGTGGAAGACAATGGCGGCGGCGGCCAGTCTGCGGCCCCAATCTTCCGGGATATCTCTTCCTGGCTGCTTAACCGCGATAATATTCCTACCTCGACACCAGCGCCGCGGATGACCCTGCGGGAACAATAGGAGCTTGAAATGTCTGTTTCCTTAGAAAAACTTGCGCAGCTTTCGCACGGACGCGTCATCGGTGATGGCACCGTTGAGGTCAGCGCGTGCGGCTTGGATTCCGCGAGCCTTCCCGAAGGCGCATTATTTGCCGCCCTTCCGGGCACGCGCGTGCACGGCGCCCAGTTCGTCGGCGATACCAAGGCGGGCGCGGTGCTTACCGATGCCCCCGGGCTCGATCACCTTCGCCAGGCTAACGAAACCCGGCCGATCATCGTGGTAGAAGATATCCGCGCAGTCCTAGGTCCGATTGCAGCAGAAATCTACGGACACCCCACCCGCGATCTCACGGTCTTGGGTATTACCGGCACCTCCGGCAAGACCACGACTAGTTACTTGCTGGAGGCTGGCCTCTTGCAGGCCGGGCACTCCGTCGGCCTTATCGGAACCACCGGCACCCGCATCAATCGCACGCCGGTGCCCACCTCTTTGACCACGCCGGAAGCCCCACGGCTGCAAGAACTTTTCGCCCGCATGAAGGACGAGGGCGTGACTCACGTGGTCATGGAGGTCTCCTCCCATGCTTTGGAGCTCGGCCGCGTGCGCGGAACCAACTTTGCTGTGGCCGGGTTCAGCAACCTCAGCCAAGACCACTTGGATTTCCATCCCACGATGGAGGAGTACTTTTCGGCCAAGTCCCGGCTATTCCTAGGGGAGCAGGCCGCCCAGCGCGCGGTCATCTGTGTTGATGATGAGTGGGGCGAGCGCCTCCGCGGAAAGATAGAAGACGCCGGTTCTCCGGTTACGACGGTGGCAACGCGTACAGGCGATGCCACGATCTCCGCCCGGCAGACGGCTACCGAGGCGACCGGTGCACAGGAGGTTGACCTCAACCTAGACGGCACCGACTATTCCTTCCGGCTACCGCTGCCCGGCGAATTCAATATCGCCAATGCTGCGCTCGCCCTAGGGATGGCTACTGCGGTGGGCGAAGACCCGCAGGTCTTTTTGACCGGCGTGGAAAACGTCGCCGTTCCGGGGCGCATGGAAAGGATCGACCGCGGTCAGGACTTCGTGGCCGTGGTGGATTATGCCCACAAGCCCGCGGCCATCGCGGCGGTGCTCGATACCCTGCGCCTGCAATTGGAGGGCACTACCGGTCGCGTCGGCGTCGTCGTGGGCGCCGGCGGTGACCGCGATAGCACCAAGCGCCCGATTATGGGAGAGGCTGCGGCCACCCGGGCGGATCTCACGGTGGTGACCGATGATAATCCGCGCACCGAGGACCCAGCCGCGATTCGCGCAGCGGTCATTGAGGGCGCTCGCCAGGCCGCACCGGACGCCGATATTCGGGAGCAGGGCTCGCGCGCACACGCCATCGATGAAGTGGTGGATTGGGCGGAGCCGGGCGATGCCATCATCGTCGTCGGCAAGGGCCATGAGGTAGGCCAGCTCGTCGGCGAGCGCACGCTGCACTTTGATGACCGAGAGGAAATGGCGCGCGCCATTGAGGAAAAGCTGGCAGGAACGGCGCATCGCGATACTCTTAGGGATACGAAGGAGTAGTAATGATTCCACTTTCTATTGGAGATATCGCCGCGATAACCGGCGGTAGCCTGGATGGCGTTGATGATCCCGATGAACGCGTGACCGGCTTCGTGGAGTTTGATTCGCGCAAGGTCACCACCGGCAGCTTGTTCGTAGCCCTGCCCGGTGCCCGCGTCGATGGCCATGATTTTGCAGAAAAAGCCATAGAGCAAGGCGCCGTGGCCGTGCTGGCCGCTCGGCCGGTGGGGGTACCGGCGATCATCGTCAAGCCCCAAGGCCGCGTGACCGGTAACGCCGCCAATGCCGATATTTATGCCAACGATGAGGACGGCTCCGCCGCCGCTGTGATCGGGGCATTATCCGATCTCGCGCGCGAGGTGACCTCCCGCCTCGCCGCGGAACAGGGCTTGGATATCGTCGGCGTTACTGGCTCTGCGGGCAAGACTTCTACCAAGGATTTGCTGGCTACCATTTTCCGCGCCGAGGGCGAAACCGTCGCCCCGCCCGGCTCTTTCAATAACGAGGTAGGCCTTCCCTATACCGCCCTGCGCTGCGATGAGCACACCCGCTTCCTCGTGGCGGAAATGTCCGCGCGCGGCATCGGCCATATTCGCCACCTGACCGAGATCACGGCCCCGACGGTGGGCGTGGTGCTCAACGTGGGCACCGCCCACCTAGGCGAGTTTGGCTCGCGGGAGAATATCGCCCAGGCCAAGGGCGAGCTTATCGAGTCCCTGCCCGCCGCGGCAGACGGCGGGGTAGCGGTCCTGAATGCGGACGATCCCTTCGTCGCCTCGATGGCACCGCGCACGCAGGCCAAGGTGGTCTATTATTCCGCCAACCGCCCGCAGGCCGCGGATGCGCAGTACTATGCCACCGATATTGAGCTTGACGATGTCGCCCGCCCGTCCTTTACCTTCCACGCCCCCGGCGTCGAGCCGATGAGCATTAAGCTACAGGTCTTTGGCAAGCACCAGGTCTCTAATGCCCTGGCCGCGGCCGCAGCGGCCATCGATTCGGGCGTGGAACCCGCCGTTGCCGCGCGGGCGCTCAGCGGACACCAGACGAGCTCGGCGCACCGCATGGACGTGCGCMCCCGCCGCGATGGCGTCACCGTCATCGATGACTCCTATAATGCCAACCCGGATTCGATGCACGCGGCGATTGCCGCCTTGGCCTATACCTCCGCGGCCCGCCCGGATGCCCGCTCCATCGCGGTGCTGGGGGAGATGGGCGAGCTTGGCGGCGAAGCCGTCGAAGCTCACCGCATCCTAGGATCGGTGCTCTCGAAATACCACGTGGATCACCTCGTTGCGGTAGGAGAAGGCGCGCATACCGTAGCCATGGTGGAGGCCGCGCACGCGCACGGCATCCAGACCGAACTTTGCCCCGATATTGAGGCCGCGACGACGGCCGTAGAAAATATCCTGCGGGTAGCCCCTGCCGGGGTGGAGGACTGGTCCACGCGCGCGGCCAAGGACGTCGTCCTCGTGAAATCCTCGAATGCCCAGCGCTTGTGGCGCGTGGCAGAACAGCTCAATCGCCGTTAGTCCCTATCTCAAGGAGAAAGATCTCTAGCAATGACTCAGATCATTATCGCGGGCGTCGTTAGTTTCCTCGTCGCGATTTTTACCACCCCAGTTTTGGTTCGGTATTTTTCTGGCGTCGGAAAAGGCCAAGAAATCCGCGAAGACGGCCCGCAGCTTCACCTGCGCAAGCGGGGCACCCCGACGATGGGCGGTCTGGCGATCTTGCTGGCCATCACGGTGGCCTACCTCATCGTGGGCATCTATGCCCGCGCAACCGGCAACGGTGGATTTAGCCCCTCGGGGTTATTGGTCTACTTCTTGACCATGGGACTCGGCGGCCTGGGTTTTGCCGATGACTTCATCAAGCTGTTCAAAAAGCGCAACCTCGGCCTTAATAAAACAGCCAAGCTGGTAGGCCAGCTGGCCATCGCGCTCATCTTCGGCATCCTCGCCCTACAATTCCCGGATGCCAATGGGCTAACCCCTGCCTCGACCAACCTGTCCTTCGTCCGCGATTTCGATACGTTCGATATCGCCGTTGGCGGCGCCGTGATTGGCACGATCATTTTCTTGGTCTTTTTATACCTGCTCATCGCCGCGTGGTCGAATGCGGTCAACCTGACCGATGGGCTGGACGGCCTCGCCGCCGGTACCACCGCCATGGTGATGGGTGCCTATACGCTCATTAGCTTCTGGCAGTTCCGCAACTCGTGCTCGATTTCCCCGGCCGCCGGCTGCTACGAGGTCCGCGATCCCTTGGATCTCGCAGTGCTCGCAGCCGCGGGCCTGGGCGGCTGCCTCGGCTTCCTGTGGTGGAATGCCGCACCGGCGAAGATCTTCATGGGCGATACCGGATCGCTCGCGCTTGGCGGCCTCGTCGCCGGCCTTTCTGTGACCACCCGCACCGAGCTGCTGATGATCGTCATCGGCGCCATCTTCGTCATTGAAACGGTCTCCGTGGTCATCCAGATCGTGGTCTTCCGCACGACGGGCAAGCGCTTTTTCCGCATGGCGCCCATCCACCACCACTTTGAAAACGGCGGCTGGGCCGAAACCGCGGTTGTCACGCGTTTCTGGCTATTAAGCGCGATGGCCGCGATGGCGGGCATCTGCATCTTCTACGGCGATTGGCTCTCTGCAGCCAGCTTTGGAAACCTGCAATAAAGTTTTGGCACTAGATACTTAAGGATTGAGGCACTCATCATGGCTGAGCTACCACCTTTTCTGCGCGGGCGCGTCCTCGTCGCAGGAGCCGGCGTCTCTGGCCGCGGGTGCGTGGCGATGCTCGCGCGCCTCGGCGTGGATACCACCGTCGCCGATTCCAACGCCGCGGCCCTAGCGGCCCTGGCGGAAGAGTTCGGCGTGGCGACGGTTTCGACAGACGACCCAGCACCGGGCGAGTATGACCTGGTGGTGACCTCGCCGGGGTGGCGGCCCAATTCCGCCCTCTTAGATTCCTTCCAGGCCGCCGGCGTGGAGGTCATCGGCGATGTCGAGCTGGCCTATCGCCTCGACCGCGCCGAGGTCTTCGGCCCGCAGCGGACTTGGCTGGTTGTCACCGGCACGAACGGTAAGACCACCACCACGGGAATGCTGACCAAAATCATGCAGGCCGATACCGCTCGCAGCGGTCTGCGCGCGCAAGCCGTGGGCAATATTGGCGTCTCGCTATTTGATGCCCTGACCGCCTCCCCGCGGGTCGACGTCCTGTGCGCCGAACTCTCGTCCTTCCAATTGCACTGGTCCAGCGAGCTTCGCCCCGATGTAGGCGTGCTGCTCAACGTGGCCGAAGACCACCTGGATTGGCACGGTTCCTTTGACGCTTATGCCCGCGCCAAGGCCAAGGCCCTGCACGGCACGCGCGCCGTGGTGGGCAAGGACGATGCCGCGGCGGGCTGCTACGCTGAGGGAATCGACGGCGTGTATGGCTTTACCGCCGGCGAGCCGGCCACTGGTGAGGTAGGGGTGAGCGCCGGGCGCTTGGTCTCCAGGCTGGACGGGGAGGACGCCATAGATCTCGCCCCCGCCGAGGGCATCGAGCCGGCGGGCCTTGCGGGAGTCCTCGACGCGGCGGCGGCCGCGAGCGTGGCCCGCTTGGCAGGTGCCAGCCCCGCCGCCATACAGGAAGGCCTAGCCGCCTACGCGGTGGCCGGTCACCGCGGCGCCGTGGTGCACGAGCACGGCGGGATTTCCTATATCGATAACTCCAAGGCCACCAACCCGCACGCGGCCGATGCCGCTCTAGAAGGCTTCGATTCGGTGGTCTGGGTCGCCGGCGGCCAGCTCAAGGGAGCGGACGTGGATGAGCTCATCGCCACCCACGCCGCGCGGTTGAAGGCGGCGGTGCTGGTGGGCATCGACAAGAGCATCATCGCCGAAGCCTTGGCCCGCCGCGCCCCGCAAACCCCGGTTGAGCTCATCGAGGATACCGACCCACAGGTGGCGATGGACGCTGCAGTGCGCACCGCCGTGCAACACGCCGAAGCGGGCGATACCGTCCTCTTGGCACCGGCTGCGGCATCGTTGGATATGTACACCGGAATGGCCCAACGCGGCGACCTTTTTGCCGCGGCGGCGCGGGATATCGCCCGCGCGCATTAGACCTTTTTCAATCTAGGAGACTTCATGACGGCCACCTCCCCGCAGCGCCCCCGCGCAAAGAGCATGCGCGAGCGCATTCGTGATGTGCGCGAACAAGCCCGCCAGCAAGCCGGGCTAGATTATCAGCTGCTGCGCCTGATTATCTTCTCGCTCATTGGTATTGGCGTGGTCATGGTCTTTTCCTCGTCCATGGCTACGTCGCTGACAGAAGATGGTGGCGTGTGGAATCAGGCGCTGCGGCAAACCGCGATGGTTATTATCGGCTTGGGTGCATTCTGGCTCGGCCTCAAAGTTTCCCCGCACACGCTGCGCAAATTCATCCCGTGGCTATTGGCCCTTTCCATTTTGCTGTTGATCGCGGTGCTCATCCCCGGCATCGGTACCGGCCGCGAGGAGGTGGGCTCCCAGTCGTGGATCTACATTGGCCCGATTTCCCTGCAGCCTTCCGAGCTAGCACGCATCACGGTGGGCATGTTCGGTGCCTCGGTGCTCGCGGATAAGGAACACCATTCCCTCAAGCTCTCGGACCCGTTCATGATGTACTCGCTCATCGCGGGCCTCATGTTCCTGCTCATCGTGGGGCAGGGTGACTTGGGCATGGCCCTGTCCTTTGCCCTCGTTGTGGTCTTCACGCTCTTTTTCGCCGGCGTTAACAGGCGCGTGCCCATCATCATCGGCATCCTCTGTGCGCTGGGCCTGGTCGCTGTCTTCCTCATCGGCGGCTTCCGCTCCCACCGTTTCCACACCTATTTCGATGCCCTCTTTGGCAATATCTCCGATACCCAGGGCACGGGTTTCCAGTCTTACCAGGGCTTTCTCTCGCTTGCCGATGGCGGCTTCTGGGGCGTTGGCCTCGGCCAATCGCGTGCCAAGTGGTTCTACCTGCCAGAAGCCAAGAATGACTTCATCTTCGCCATCGTGGGTGAGGAGCTCGGCCTGTGGGGCGGCGCGCTGGTGATTTTCCTGTTTGCAGCCTTGGGCTATGTGGGGCTGCGCACCGCAACCCGCGCGCAGAACCAGTACCAATCCCTGCTGGCCGCGACGCTGACCATTGGCGTGGTGACCCAGGCGTTTATCAATATCGCCTATGTCGTCGGCTTGCTGCCGGTGACCGGTATTCAGCTGCCGATGATTTCCGCGGGTGGTACGGCCGCGATTATTACGATTGGCTCGATGGGCWTTTTGTGCAACGTGGCCCGCCACGAGCCGATGCAGATTTCTGCCATGCAGAACTTTGGGCGCCCGCTATTTGATCGCCTCTTTTTCATTGGCGAGCCGCAACCGCTGACGGCGAGGAAGCAGAAAAAGCGGGGCCGGCACGCCCAGCCGCAGGAGACCCGTCCGCGGGTGCGCGACGAGCGCTACGGCCGGCCGGTGACCGGAAGTGGGCGGAGGTATCCGCGCGCCGAGCACCGCCCGAGGCGGTAGGCGCTGGTAGCCTTTAGGCTATGAATTCCACGCCATTTTCCGTCGTCCTTGCAGGTGGCGGCACTGCAGGACATATTGAGCCCGCCCTTGCCGTCGGTGAAGCTTTACGCGAGCGCTACGGCGCCAGGATTACCGCATTAGGGACCGAAAAGGGGCTGGAAAGCGATATTATTCCCGCCCGCGGCGTGGACCTGCGCCTAATTACGCCCGTGCCGATTCCCCGCAAGGTGAGCACCAACCTGGCCAAGTTACCCGTCAAGCTTGCGCGGTCCGTCCGCCAGGCGCGGAAGGTCTTAAAGGACGTGGAGGCCGATGTCGTCTTCGGCACCGGCGGATACGTCTCTGGGCCCGCCTATATAGCGGCGAAGACCTTAGGTATTCCGTTTTACGTCCTCGAGACCAATGCCTTGGCAGGTATGGCCAATAAGCTGGGCGTGAAGCTCGGCGGCATCGGCCTTAATGCCCACGCCAATTCCGGCATGGAGGGCGAGGTCATCGGCATCCCAGTGCGCCCCAGCCTGGCCGCGGCTGCCGGGGATAAGGACGGGAATACCTCTGCGGATGCCCGCACGAAGTGGGATTTAGCGCAGCTGCCCACCATCCTCATTACCGGCGGCTCCCAAGGAGCGGCCAGCATCAACGGCGCCGTAGCGGGCGCAGCGGAGGACCTCACTAAGGACTTCCAGCTCTTGCACGCCTATGGCAAGAAAAACGATTCGCCCAAGCCGTATCCCAACTACGCCGCTCTGCCGTATATCGACGACATGGCCGGTGCGCTCGCCGCGGCGGACCTCGTGGTGTGCCGTTCGGGCGCCATGACGGTGGCAGAGGTTTCCGCCGCGGGCCTTCCCGCCATCTACGTCCCGTTGCCACACGGCAATGGCGAGCAAGCGCTGAACTCGCGCGAATTGGTAGAAGCCGGTGCTGCGGTGCAGATTCCCGATGCCGAATTGGGCTCCGATCGCCTCATCGAAGAGGTCCGCGCCATTCTTGATGATCCAGAGCGCCTGAAATCCATGACGCAGGCCGCCGCCCAGTCTAAGGCGGGGGATGCGGCGAATATCATCGCTGACCGCATCGCCACCCGCGTGCAGGACGCAGAATTGCAGGCCGGAAAGAAGGATAAGTAAATGACCGATCCCGCACAGTACGATCTCAGCCGCGTCCACCTCATTGGCATCGGTGGTTCCGGGATGTCGGGTCTTGCCCGCATCCTCGCCGCACGCGGCGCCGTCGTTACCGGCTCCGATGTGAAGGACTCCACCCCGGTGGAGGTTTTGCGCTCGATGGGTGCCAAGGTGGCCATCGGCCACGCTGCGGACAACCTCAAGCTTTCCGGCGAGCTGCCCACCACCGTCGTCACCTCCTTCGCGGCGATTCCGCAAGATAACCCGGAGCTCGTCGCCGCGCGGGAGAATAATATTCCGCTCATTCGCCGCTCGGATCTGCTCGCCGCGCTGATGGAGGGCCACACCCAGGTGCTGCTGGCGGGCACGCACGGCAAGACCTCGACAACCTCGATGGCCGTGAGCGCCATGCAGCACGCAGGCCTGGATCCCTCCTTTGCCATCGGCGGCCAACTCAACCGCGCCGGCACCAACGCGCATGGCGGCACCGGTGAGGCCTTCGTTGCCGAGGCCGATGAGTCCGATGCCTCGCTCTTGCGCTATAGCCCCGATATCGCCGTCATCACCAACGCGGAGCCGGACCACCTTGACTATTTCCACTCCGCGGACGCCTACTTCAAGGTCTTTGCGGACTTCGCGGACCTGGTCACCCCGGATACCGGCTACCTCGTTGTGTGCGCGGAGGACGAGCACGCGGCTGAGATCGGTGAGCAGGCGCTCAGCCGCGGCATCAACGTCATCGGCTATGGCGGCGCAGAGAAGGCCCGCACCMCCYCCGTTCCGCTCGCCGCGACGCTGACCGCGGAGGAGACCACCGCCGCTGGCATGGCGTGTACCGTGCAGCTGTCCCTGCCCGGCGTGGAGGAATCCGTGAGCTACCAGCTGCAGATTCCCGGCCACCACATGGTGCTCAACTCCATGGCGGCGCTAATCGCCGGCGTGCTATCGGGCGGCGATCCCAGCACCATCGCGGAGGGCCTTGCGGATTTCAGCGGCGTGCGCCGCCGCTTTGAGTACCGGGGCAGCGTGGACTGGCAGGGCGGCAGCGTCCGTGTCTTCGACGATTATGCCCACCATCCCACCGAGGTCGCCGCGGTGCTGCGGGCCGCGCGCGCCAAGGTTGCTGCCGAAGGCAATGGCGGGCGTGTTATCGCCTGTTTCCAGCCGCACCTGTACTCGCGCACCATGGAATTCGACGCCGAGTTCGCGCAGGCGCTTGCGCTTGCCGATGCCGCCGTTGTACTCGACATCTACGGTGCCCGCGAGCAACCCGTGGAAGGCATTACCTCCCGCATTATCACCAATAAGATGCCGGAGGAGATGGAGGTTATCTTTGAACCAGACTTTTCCGCCGCGGCCAAGGACGTGGTCTCCATCGCACAGCCGGGCGATATCATCTTGACCATCGGCGCCGGTTCCATCACCCTTGTTGCCGCGGAAATCCTCGATGAATTGCGGGCCCACTAGTGCGGGTGTCGAAGAAGCTCATTTTCGGCATCGTTGGCGGCCTGCTCGCCCTCGTGCTGGTGGTGGGCGCCGCGGTATGGGCGTTGCCCATTTTCAAGGTGAAAAACTTTGAGGTCGAGGGCGTGCACCAGCTCGATTCCGCCCAGGTCCAGGAGGCCGCGGGCGTGCCCGAGGGCGAAAACCTCTTGCGGGTGGATGCACACGAGGCCGCCAGTGGCGTTGCCAGCCTGGACTGGGCGGATTCGGTGACGGTTTCGCGCGACCTGCCATCGACCTTGACCATCTCTGTGCAGGAACATAAACCCGTCGCCTTCGTGAAGCGAGATGACACCACCTACCTCATCGATGACAAGGGCGAGGAATTTACCTCCGCCGAGCCGCCCGAAGGTGCGGTGGAACTTACCGGGGACATCGACAGTGGCTCCACCGAGGCCCAAGACGCGGTAGCTGCCATCGCCGCGCTTTCCGATGACGTGCGCCACCAAGTCGCCACCCTCGAAGTCACCGATTCCTACTCACTGCAGTTCACCATGAAGGATGATCGCCGCATTTTCTGGGGTGCGAGCGATAAAAATAACGACGATAAGGCCCGCGCCTTCGCCACCGTGCTGAAGATGGAGGGCCGAGAATGGAATATCTCTAACCCCGAACTGGTCACTACCCGCGGATAGGGTAGATACCTAGGCGGAGGCCTCGATAGACCCGAAAAATCCCCTGCCGCGCCGCGCCCGAAGCGTATGCGCTGCAGGGTCTTTTATTTTCTCTTTTAGGTGGTGTCAATGGTGTGGAAGTGGCGGACAAAACCGCAGGCCAACAACCCTAAAGTGGTACTTGAGAGTCCCGACACGCGTAAAATGAGCATGAAAATTACAGGTGTGTCGTTAAAGATGGAGGGGAACGCGATTCACGCTCGTGAAGCGCATACAATCCTCGTTTAATGCACGTGCAGACTTAAAGTAGCGAAAGGTGAGACCTGCTCACATGATCTCTTCCAACAACAATCTCGCGGATATCAAGGTCGTCGGCGTCGGCGGTGGCGGCGTCAACGCCGTGAACCGCATGATCGAAGAAGGCTTAAAGGGCGTCCAATTCGTCGCCATAAACACCGACTCCCAGGCGCTGATTTTCTCCGATGCCGATACCAAGCTCGACATCGGCCGCGAGGCCACCCGCGGATTGGGCGCAGGCGCTAACCCTGAGGTGGGCAAGACCTCCGCGGAAGACCACAAGTCCGAAATCGAGGACGCCTTGCAGGGCTCCGATATGGTCTTCGTTACCGCCGGCGAGGGCGGCGGCACCGGTACGGGCGCTGCACCCGTAGTCGCTTCCATCGCGAAGAAGATGGGCGCGCTGACCGTGGGCGTTGTCMCCCGCCCCTTCAAGTTCGAGGGCGCGCGCCGTACCCGCCAGGCCATGGCCGGCATCGAGGAGCTGCGCGAGGTTTGCGATACCCTCATCGTTATTCCAAATGACCGCCTGATGCAGCTCGGTGGGGAAGAGCTTTCCATCGTGGAAGCCTTCCGCGCGGCCGATGAGGTTCTGCACAATGGTGTCCAGGGTATTACCAACCTGATCACCATCCCGGGCATGATCAACGTCGACTTTGCTGACGTTCGCTCCGTCATGTCTGATGCCGGCTCCGCCCTGATGGGCATCGGCTCCGCACGGGGCGATAACCGCGCCATGACTGCCGCCGAGCAGGCCATCAATTCGCCGCTATTGGAATCCACGATGGAAGGCGCCAAGGGCGTGCTGCTGTCCATCGCCGGCGGCTCTGACCTGGGCCTGCACGAGGTTAACTCCGCGGCCTCCATGGTCGAAGAGCGTGCCGACGAAGACGTCAACCTCATCTTCGGCACCATCATCGATGACACCTTGGGCGATGAAATCCGCATCACCATCATCGCCACCGGTTTCGATGCCGAGGCCAATGCCGCCCAGGCAGCATCTTCACAGCGTGCTCCCGAGCAGCGCAAGCCCGGCTCGCTCTTTGATAACCGCGACCGCGAGTCCGGCAACTCCGCCACCCCGGCACCTACCCAACCCGCCGCCGATGACTACGCACCGCGCCACTCCTATGAGCCGCGCGCCGGCCAGGACCGTGGCGTAGAAGAACGCCGCGCTGATGAGCGCCGCGTGGACGATCGCCGCTACGACGACCGCCGCGTGGAAGAACGCCGCCCCGAGGAGCGCCGCAGCGAGTCTGGCGGCCTGTTCACCAACTCCGATCGCTTCCGCGAGGAGCGTCGCGAAGACTACCGCCTGTCTCGGCCAAGTCAGCGCCGCGATGATGATGGCGATGATGATCTCGATGTGCCGTCCTTCATGCGCTAAGCGCAAACCGCTACGCTGGTGTGCATGCCAGTAAACGAGGAACATCGCACCAGCCGCCCCGTCCACATGGTTTTTACCAGCCGTGCAGGCGGGGCGTCTGCATATCCATATGAGTCTTTCAATCTTGGCGGGCACGTCGGCGACGAACCAGCCAACGTCGCGGCCAACCGCGAGCGCCTCCTGCGCGTGACCGGGCTCGAGAATATCGTGTGGATGGAACAGCTCCACACCAATACGGTCACCGTCATCGACGGCCCGCGCGATACCCCGGTTCCAGCCACGGATGCGGTGGTGACCACGCAGCGCCGGCTTGGCCTCGGCGTCCTCGTCGCCGATTGCACGCCCGTGCTGCTTGTCGATGTCCCCGCCGGCGTCATCGCCGCCGTGCACGCCGGCCGGCTCGGCGCCCGCAACGGCATCGTGGTCAATACCGTGCGCGAGATGCAGAAACTAGGCGCTCAGCCGGAGCGAATCCAGGTGGTCATGGGCCCGGCCGCATCTGGGAAAAGCTACGAGGTTCCGGAAGAAATGGCCAACGATGTCGAACGGCGCCTTCCCGGCTCGAAGTGCAAGACCTCGAAAGGGACGTGGGGCATCGACGTGCGCGCTGGGCTTATCCGCCAATTGATGGGCCTGGGCATTACCAATATCGATTCTGATCCGCGCTGCACCATTGAGGACACGGATTTCTTTTCTTATCGCCGCGAAGGAACCACTGGCCGCCAGGCCGGTGTGATTTGGTTGGAGGCTAATCATGAGTAACCGGAAACAAGAACTGGCAGATAACCTCGCCGCAACAAAGGAACACATTAGCGCCATCGCCGCCGAGCATGAGCGCCCGGCACCGCAATTGCTGGTCGTGACCAAGTTCCATCCCGCAGAGGACATCGCCCTTTTGGCTGAGCTCGGGGTGGAAGACGTCGCGGAAAACCGCGAGCAAGAAGCCCGGGCAAAGGCACAGGAGCTAGAGCAGCTGCGCTTTCACATGATTGGCCAGATTCAAACCAAGAAGGCCAACCACGTCGCGCGGTGGGCTACTAGTGTGCATTCGGTGGATTCGGTGAAGCTGGCCAACGCGCTGGACCGCGGCGTGAGCCTGGCAAAAGAACGCGGCCAGCGAGAGAACAACCTCCCAATATTCATTCAGGTTTCTGCCGATGGCGATACGTCGCGCGGGGGAGTAATCCGCGAGGAATTGGATGAGGTGATCGAGTCCGTCGAGGCGGCGGAGCACCTAGAATTCGCCGGGCTCATGGTGGTTCCTCCTCTCGATGCCGATGCGCGGGAAGTATTTTCCACGGTGCGCGCAGACGTGGATCGCCTGTCCGAACGCCTTGGCCGGCAGCTCAAACTATCAGCCGGGATGAGTGCAGATATGGATGCGGCGATTGCTGCGGGCACCGATATTGTGCGTGTCGGAACCAGCATCATGGGAAAGCGCCCAGTAGGTTAAAAATATCGCAAAAGCGCATTTCACAGCGTAAATCACATGAGTCACATCATTCACATTTGCGCGCTTGAACTTGAACAAATTTAGGTCAGAGGGAGACCCAAAATGTCATTCATTGATAGGACGAAGAATTTCTTCGGGCTTGGTCCGATGGATTTCGAAGAAGACGACGCCTACTACAACGACGAGCCGCGTTACGCGGGCAACGGAGCTGCCACTTCTGCGGCCTACGCCCCACGCCGCGCCCCGCAGGCCTATGAGCCAACCCCAGCGCCTGCGCCCGTCGAGGAGAAGTTCGTTCCGACTATCGTGGCAATCTCCTTGACCTCGTTCAACGATGCCGCCAAGGTGGGCGAACCCTTCCGCGATGGCGATGCAGTGGTCTTTGAGCTTACCGATGCCGAGCGCGGAACCGCCAAGCGCTTCATCGACTTCGCCGCAGGCCTCTGCTTCGGCCTGGAAGGCCGCATGCTCAACCTGTCGAAGGGCATGGACACCCAGCGCAAGGTATTCGCCGTCGTGCCTAAGTCCGCTGATATTGCCAAGCCTGAACTAGAGCGCGCCGCCGGTCTGCGCTAGGTTCGCGGGCTAGGTAAAACGACGCACATCCCATTAACCCCCGTACGGTGCGCAATGCGCACGTGCGGGGGACTATTCGATAGGCTGAGTAATCGTGACTGAAATTGGAATTATTCTCATCTTCTTGGTGAGGGTTTATACATGGGTATTGATCGCCCGGATTATTATTGAGATGATTCAATCTTTCTCGCGGCAATTCAACCCGCCGCGCTGGTTCATGATCATCGCTGAGCCCCTTTTCGCCATCACGGATCCGCCGGTCAAGGCGCTGCGCCGGGTCATTCCTCCGCTGCAGATGGGTGGAATCGCGCTAGATGTTTCCGTCTTAGTGCTGTTTTTCATCCTGTCGTTCCTGACGCTTTTCCTGCAGGTAATTTTCTTGTAGGACGACCCCGCATCACCCCGTAACCTGTGGTAGACATTGAGAGTCAGCGTTACGTCCATTATTGTGGACTTTCGGTTACAATAAAATGCGATAATCCGTATCATGAACCACATATAACTTTGTGGGGAAGGTTTAGATAAACTGGAACCGCAGCTCCTAAGGCCCTGGAACCTCCGGGGTTCTATCAACTCGAAGGGGAAGACAAGTCATGCCACTGTCACCAGCTGATGTACACAACGTCGCGTTCAGCAAGCCGCCGATTGGCAAGCGTGGCTACAACGAGGATGAGGTAGATCAGTTCCTCGACCTCGTTGAGGACGCCCTTGCCCAACTGCAGGATGAGAACGAAGACCTGCAGGCGCAGGTGAGCGATCTTAGCTCAGGCGCCAAGGCCGGCGGAGCAGGGGCTGGTGCCGTAGCCGCCGCAACCTCCGGTGCAGATGAAGAAGCTCTGCGCAAGGAGATTGAGGCCAAGCTGCGTGCTGAATATGAAACCAAGTTGGCAGATTCCAAGTCCGAGGTCTCTCGCGCTAAGGAAGAAACCAAGAAGGCCCAGGAGCAGGTAAAGGCCGCCCAGGCCGAGGCCGCAAAGGTCAAGGAAAGCGGTGCCGATGCCACCGCAGCGGGTGCTACCGCCGCCGCTAATACCGCCGAGCTTAAGGCTGCTCGCGACGAGGCAGCAAAGGCCAAGAAGGAAGCCGAGGAGGCTCGCGCAGAGGCTAAGCAGGCCAAGGAGAAGCTGGAGTCTTCCCAGCGCGAGAATGAGAACCTGAAGAAGTCCGCTTCTGCCGCTGGTTCCTCCAACTCGGCCGCCTCCAGCGCCGCAGCGGCCGCCGCAGGTGCTGGTGCAGCACAGGGTGCAGACGGCCTGGCTACCCCTGATACCCACATGCAGGCAGCGCGTGTGCTGGGCTTGGCCCAGGAGATGGCGGATCGCCTGACCTCTGAGGCTCGCGCCGAGTCTGAGTCCATGCTGACCGAGGCCCGCACGGCCGCAGAAAAGCAGCTTTCTGATGCCGACTCTCGTTCTAAGGCACAGCTTGCCGAGGCGCAGAAGAAGTACGACGCTCAGGTGCAGGATGCAGAAACCCGCTCCAAGAAGCTGGTTTCTGAGGCAGAGGAGAAGGCTCAGCAGACCGAGTCCGATGCTTCCTCCCGCGCCGAGGCGCAGATTCGCCAGGCGGAGGAGAAGGCCGCATCGCTGCAGGCCGATGCCGAGAAGAAGCACACCGAAGTCATGAACACCGTCAAGCAGCAGCAGACCGCCTTGGAGGCGCGCATCTCCGAGCTGCGCMCCTTCGAGCGCGAGTACCGTMCCCGCTTGAAGMCCCYCCTCGAGYCCCAGCKGGAAGAGCTCGAGMCCCGCGGAACCGCCGCACCAAACGGCGATGCCGGCAAGAACTAAGTAGCCGGTTGGCAGTAACTAAGCCAAAATAGTTACCCGTAGCGCCCACGCCTCTAGGGGAGTGGGCGCTATTGTGGTTTTATCCACCTCGCTATGATTGTTCCCATAGCTACTTTTACCCCCTCTGAGAGGAACTGACATGCTCGTTGCTGCCCTCGTCCTTGCCCTTGTGGCCTTCGTGGCTTTGGTGATGTATGTCTTAAACACCGCCGATTGGGCGTTGTACCTTGTCTTCATCGCAGCGGGCTCCGGCATCGTGTTGTTTATTATCGACTGGGCGCGCAAGTACCGTGCGGATAATAACGCCCTTGAAGAAGACCTGTCCCAAGGCTGGAAACAGAACTAGGCCCAGAGCCGTCCAGGATCGCTCAGCCTTGATCCGGCTGGGTCAGGCTGGGGTAGATTCGGCCATGTTCCGTCAGAAGTATCAGCTCCCGCCATTGCGGCATGCCAAATTAGGCGCACGGCGGCGCCTCGTCTAGCCGGTGGGGTCCAACGCCAGTGCCAGCCGCACTAACCGCACCACCCCAACTGCCCGCACCGCCCGCAATCAYCCGCACCATCTGCGGTTTMCCGGATCSCGGKTTCCYCSGVYCCCYCSGMMCCCSCGYCCGGKTCCTGAAYCCCSTTCCKGCGGCGGYCCCCYCSGGGGMCCCSCCMCGAACCCCCGTAAAAGATCTAACTAATCTGGGGGCTCCCACCTGATCGTCCCATTCCGGCGAACGAGGTGCCCGCGCAGTGGCGGGGCATTGGGGTCATCGTCGTTGACCCCGTTGTGGTAGGCGCAGGCTGTGGATAAGTTACCTATGTTGGTCAACCCACCGTGCAACCACGGCTCCAAATGATGAATCTGACATTCGTCTGCGGGCTTGTTGCACCGCGGCCACGGGCAGATTGGGTTTTCTGCCGCGGCCATCAGGCGTTGTTTCGCATTGGCGAAGCGCTCCGTGCGGTACAGGTTCACCGCTCCCTCATAGGGACTAATGAGGGTAATCAGCCCGCGTTCCTTCAGCGCGCGCTCGAGGTACTCGGCGCCGGTAAGAGTAGCGCCATTGGTCATTTGGAGCTGGATTTCCTCGCCATCGCCGTTGATGATGCGCACGTAGTCATCCAGGTTGACCAGGACATTGGTCATCACCGTGGTCTTTACGGCGGAGCCGCCGCCGAAAAAGGTCTGTTCCACTGCCTCGAGCGGCTCCTTGCCGCTCTCTTTTAGCGCGGCATGAAGATCCGCAATAAGCGAGGAACGCGCATCGATGGCCAGGGTCCACGGCGCGTTCTTGCGGCGAATGATGCGCACCCCAGGCTTAACCTTCTTCTTTTTCGCAGGTAGCTTGGATTTTGCCAGTTTTTCTAGATCCGCCGTGCCGGCGTTGGTGGTGCAGAGCTGCTCGCGGAGAAGCCAGGCATCGAAAAGCGTGGGCATCTTGCGGGCATACTTTTCGATGATGGACAACGCCACGATGGAATGGCCATTGCGCCGGGCACCGTCCATGGCTCGCCGGCGCCGGCCGGTGAATTTGGTGTTTCCGCAATAAGCCTCTTTGAGCAGGATAAGCTCCCGCGCCGTGTGCTCCGGCGCGCCATGCGCCCGCAGATCGTCCTCAGACAGGCCAGTGCACCCGGCGACAATATCCATCCCCGGGGCCATAGCTGCTAAGTAATTCTCGAGCGCGGTCATGCTTCATAATCTATGGCCACGCACAACCGCGTACAACAGGAAAATTTCTACCTGTGGATAACTTTTGTGCACAGCGTTCGTGTGGCGCTATACTGGCGGGCACATGCGATGATCCGGCCATCACCGGGGGRGCAATTCAGAAGAACGGTCATAAGGCTCAGTAGAACTGAACGGGTGGGACCGTTATCTCCTTCACCGAAATGAAGCGGAGCTTTCAGCTCAAGCAGGGTGGTACCGCGAGCCACTGGCCCGTCCCTGCATCAAGTTATAGCGTGAAGGAAGACAATGGTGAAAAAGATTTACCCCAAGGTCGATATGACCGGCGGCTCGAGCCGCTTCCCGGACATGGAAGAAGAAGTCCAGAAGTACTGGAAGCAGGACGATACGTTCCAGGCTTCTTTGGAAAAGACCAAGGACTGCCCCGAATACATCTTTTATGACGGCCCTCCCTTTGCCAATGGCCTGCCGCACTACGGCCACCTGTTGACCGGATACGTGAAGGATATCGTGCCGCGTTACCGCACTATGGCCGGAAATTACGTCCCCCGCGTCTTCGGCTGGGATACCCACGGCTTGCCCGCGGAGCTGGAGGCAGAAAAGCAGCTCGGGATCACCGATAAAGCCCAGATCGAGGACATGGGCCTGGACAAGTTCAACGAGTACTGCGCTAAGTCGGTGCTGGAATACACCGATGAGTGGGAAGATTACGTTAACCGCCAGGCGCGCTGGGTGGACTTTGATAATGGCTACAAGACCATGGATATCAACTTCATGGAATCGGTCATGTGGGCCTTCAAGGAGCTGTATGACAAGGGCCTAATCTACAAGGGCTTCCGCGTTCTGCCTTACTCTTGGGCGGAGCATACCTCCTTGTCCAACCAGGAAACGCGCTTGGATGATTCCTATAAGATGCGCCAGGATCCCACCTTGACTGTGACTTTCCCGGTCGCAGGTGCTCGCGAGGGCACCGCGGCGGAGAAGACATTGGAGGATTACCCCGCGCTTGCCGATGCCTCCTTCCTCGCCTGGACCACCACCCCCTGGACCCTGCCGTCCAACGAGGCGCTGGCGGTTCACCCGGAGGTCTCTTACGCACTATTTAAGGCCACCGACGGCGAATTCGCTGGCCGCACGTTCATCATGGCTGAAAACCTGCTGGGTACCCTGGAAAAGGAGCTGGGTGAGGCGCAGGTGCTGGGCACCTTCACCGGCGCGCAGCTTGAGGGCTTTAAGTACGAGCCGATCTTCGGATTTTTCCCAGACCTGCGCAATGCCTACCAGGTACTGTTGGCGGACTACGTCACCACCGAAGACGGTACGGGTGTTGTCCACCAGTCGCCCGCCTTTGGTGAAGACGATATGAATACCACCAACGAGTACGACATCGAGTTGGTGGTCCCAGTGGATGAGGACGGTAAGTTCACCTCCCAGGTGCCGCCGTACGAGGGTCAGCTGGTCTTCGATGCGAATAAGTCCATCATCAAGGACCTCAAGGCCGCTGGGCGAGTGGTGCGCCACGTCACCATCGAGCACTCCTACCCGCACTCTTGGCGCTCGGGCGAGCCGCTTATCTACATGGCGCTGCCCGCATGGTTTGTGAAGGTCACCGAATTCCGCGATCGCATGGTGGAGCTTAACCACAACAAGATCGAGTGGCTGCCGGAGCACATCCGCGATGGCCAATTTGGCAAGTGGCTGGAAGGCGCCCGCGACTGGAATATCTCCCGCACCCGCTACTGGGGCGCGCCCATCCCAGTGTGGATGTCCGATAATGACGAGTACCCGCGCATGGACGTCTACGGCTCTTTGGATGAGCTGGAGAGGGACTTCGGCAAGCGCCCGGAGTCGCTGCACCGCCCGCACATCGATGAGCTGACCCGCCCCAACCCGGATGATCCCACCGGTAAGTCCACGATGCGCCGCGTGCCGGACGTGCTGGACTGCTGGTTCGAATCCGGCTCCATGCCGTTTGCGCAAAAGCACTACCCGTTTGAAAATAAGGAGTGGTTTGAAACCCACTCGCCGGCGGACTTCATCGTGGAGTACTCCGGGCAAACCCGCGGTTGGTTCTACCTGCTGCACGTGCTGTCCACTGCGCTCTTTGATCGCCCGGCATTCAAGAAGGTCGTGGCCCACGGCATCGTCTTGGGCAATGACGGGCTTAAGATGTCCAAGTCCAAGGGCAACTACCCGGATGTCAACGAGGTCTTTGACCGCGATGGTTCCGATGCCATGCGCTGGTTCCTGATGTCCTCGCCCATCCTGCGCGGCGGCAACCTCATCGTTACCGAGCAGGGTATCCGCGAGGGCGTGCGCCAGGCGCTGCTTCCCATCTGGAATGCGTACACCTTCCTGCAGCTCTACGCCGAGCAGGAGGCGAAGTTCGATACGAGCTCCACGCACGTGCTCGACCGCTACATCCTGGCTAAGACCCACGACCTTGTGGCCAACGTCGATGCAGCGCTGGCGGGGACCGATATCGCCACCGCCACCGAAGAGGTGCGCCTTTTCGCTGACGTGCTGACCAACTGGTACGTCCGCCGCTCCCGCGATCGCTTCTGGGGCGGCGAGGATGCCAACCCGGAGGCCTTCAATACCCTCTACACCGTGTTGGAGACCACCACGTGCGTGGTTGCCCCGTTGCTTCCGCACGTCGCCGAGGTCATCTACCGCGGCCTGACCGGTGAGCGCTCCGTCCACCTGGCTGATTTCCCCAAGGCCGAGGACTACCCCGCGGATGCGGACCTGGTGTCTGCCATGGACGCTACCCGCGCGGTGGCATCGGCTGCGTCCTCGGTGCGCAAGGCCAATAAGCTGCGCAACCGCCTGCCGCTGCCGAAGCTCACCGTGGCCTTCGCGGGTTCGCAGAGCCTAGCGGACTTCGCCGACATCATCCGCGACGAGGTCAATGTCAAAGAGGTTGAGCTTACTGACGATGTCGATTCCGTCGGTACCTTCCAGGTGGTCTGCAACGCCAAGGTTGCCGGCCCGCGCTTGGGCAAGGATGTCCAGCGGGCCATCAAGAATCTTAAGGCGGGCAACTACGAGCGTCGCGGCGATGAGGTCGTGGTTGACGGGGACATCGTCTTGAGCCCTGAGGAATACACCGAGCGTTTGCAGGCGGCGAACCCGGACTCCACGGCCCGCATCGAGGGCCTGGATGGCCTCGTCGTCCTGGATACCGAGGTTACCGAAGAGCTCGAGGCCGAAGGCTGGGCCGCCGATGTCATCCGTGGCTTGCAGGATGCCCGCAAGAACTCCGGCTTCGACGTATCTGACCGCATCTCCGTGGTCCTTTCCGTGCCCGAAGAAAAGAAGGAGTGGGCGCTGCGTCACGCTGACACCATCGCTGGCGAGGTGCTGGCTACGGAGTTCTCCGTAGTCACCGAGCAGCTTGCCGATGCCCACGATATCCTCACCGGAGTCACCGCCACCGTAGCCAAGAACTAAGAGCACACAGGCTAAACGTTAAGCGGCCCGGCCGGATGCTATCTACAGCGTTCGACTGGGCCGCTTTGCGCACTTATCAATCGGTGGGTTCAATATGCGTAAGAATTAAAATAAAAGAAGAAATGGGGATGTGGACTTTGTTGTGGGGCTTGCTGGAGAAGCTGAAGTAATCGGTGGTCTCTGTTTAGCGAGGACGCCATTGTCAGCCTTGACATCATGTACGAAAGCCGTGTTCATTAAGTGATCTCGCACACTTTTTCGGGTATACACTTTTGGGTAAAAAGCAATATGGTTTACTAATCTTGCGTTTAAAAACGTAAATAGCACGATAGAGATCGTGTTATTCCGCTTTCTGCGGTGTCCGCCCGCGCTTTACATTTTTGAAAGCACATCGTGGCATACAGGGCCCGTAGTTCGAAGTACCCCTTGGAAGGTTCGTATGAAACTCAATAAGCGTGTTCTCGCTTCTGCAGCTATCTCTGCATCTCTCGTGGCTACCGCAGTTACCCCAGTTGCTTGGGCTACTGGTGAGCATCTTAACTGTGCACAGAACTTCCGAGCCGGCGTCGATTTCGATGCTGGCATCAATGCCAACGTTGCGGAGCATCTGCAGCGTAACTGCAAGTTGAGTGTGGGTCAGATCACTGAGCTAAGTGTTAGCGAAATGGCACAGACAGCTAGGGAACTCTTGGGGAAAGACAACACGCCTCTTTATTCTGAAGAAGAGTTGAAGCGTTTGTCACATTCTGAGGTTGTCAGGGAAGCGCGGATCAATGGCATTTCTTCCGACGATGATGGCAAGGGTCCTGCTGAAGGCGGACAGCAGTCAGAGGCTCCTCTAATGGTGAATGATGTCAAAGCAGGGGACAGGGAAATCACTGGCTCGGTGTTTTGCTCCCAGGTCAAAAGAAGACAGTTCAAGTTACTTTCCCAAACTTCAGGGCATTAACTACGGACCTACATCTTAAGGAAAATCTGCTGAGGAAGGTGGAGCCTCTAATGGTAAAGCTGTCACCTTTAAATTCGACGTTCCTGAAGGGATTAACCTAAAGGCAGGTGAAACACTACTCTTTAGTTCGCTATATGATTCCTTGGCTCCGGACGATAGCAAGAGCAAAGCCATACCAGTAGTTGTTAAACCTGCGGATGTGGCCGAGGAGGAAGGCCCAGATTCTGGGGACTCTGAAGGCGAATTCCCGTTCGCTGTTTCCGCGGAAGTAAATGACATCAAGGCAGGAGACAAAAAGGTTACCGGTAAGGTTCGTTTGTACCCAGGCCAAGAGGTGGAAATTGAGGCTTATTTCCCCGGCGGAAGGATTCAGACAACCGTCGTGAAGCTGGAGAAAAAGTCTGCACAGAAGGGCCAAGTTCCTGAAGGTGAGTTTGTCCCGTTTGAAATCGATGTACCTGCAGACGTCAAGTTAATGGCAGGTGACAAGGTATCCGTTTCTCCGATCCCTCATGTCACGGATCCGAAAACCGGTGAAAGCAACAGCGTAGGGCTCATTGTGAAGGCTGCTGATAAGGGCAGCGAGTCGCAACCCGACCAGACCTCTGGTAACGGTAATGGCAAGGGCAAAGAGGGAGGCAGCGGTTCCACAAAGCCGGCACAGCCATCGGTTCCGGGCGCTGATGATAGCCCTGGTGCTGGAGAAGGCAGCTCTAAGTTTGGCAAGGTCTTTGAAGTAATTCCTGGTTTGGGTGCTTTGGTGGAAGGTGTTGCCAAGTTCTTCAACAAGAACTCAGGCCTCGCTCGCCTCTTGCAACCGCTGCGTAACTTCTTCTCACTGTTTAAGTTCTAATCTCGTCTGAGTTAGTGGATTAGTGCGGGCTTGATGCGCGGACTAGGCTACCGACAGTGACTGAACCGGAGCCCTCCATGAGGAGGTGCTCCGGTTTCTGTGTTGTCTGGCCAAATGTTGCGGGACTTGGCCTAGCGCACTGGGCCGGGCAGGTGTGACGCGGGCTTGTTTTAGGGACCGGTAAGGCGGTACCAGGTACCGGGGTGGCGGTAGCCGCCCGGTAGCCGGTTTTACCCCCGCTTATCGTTTGGACCGTTGACGTTGCTTGAGCTGTTTGCTAACGACCCACGCGTACACACTGCGTGGGCCGTCCACTAAAGAGTGCCTAAAAACTACCCCCGGTACCCGATATCCGCACCGGTCGGTACTCGATACCGCCCTACCGGTACTAAATAGCGTCGCGCGTCATTCAAGGCCCAAGCAACGATTTTCAGCGAGAATTCCGCCACAATCACCCCGAATCGCTTCCATCAAAAAGTGTAGTCTTCATAACCCGCCAAGATGACCGAGAATGTGACCTCCTGTCGCTGATTCTCGCCAGCCAAAACATTGGAGTCGTACGAATTGACAGCGACGGCGAACTCAGTAAAGAGCTATTACCAATAGATAACTTCGGAAGACTGGTTACGGAACATGGCAACACCACGGTGGCAGTAGCTTGGATCCGCCATTTTTCACGCGAATCTATAAAAAATATATCCTGCGCTAAAGAGGAAATAATTTATATCAAAGATCAGGCAATATCCTACATACAAACGCTTGAAGAGATTGCTTTATTTAGCGTAAACCATTTTTGTAACGCTCGGTCACGGCTTGCACAAATTCAGCTCGCCAATTCTATTGGACTTACTACCCCTCAAACGTCAATTGGATATGAAGCGGCGTTTCCCTTTTCAATTGCCAAACCGATTGGCCCCCACTGGGTAGAACCGACTCCGGGAACACTTCTTGGAGCTATGCCTAAACGTTTGAAGCTAGATGAATCAACTCGTGATGAGCCGGTACCTCTCCTATTCCAGAAGTATATGAACTCAGAGTATGAGCTCCGCTGCTACGTAATCGACCAAGAAGTTATCGTTTTCCGAGTATCAGGATATGACAATGCAGACGACCTGTGGCAAGAGAACAACGGCGTGAGCGTATCTCTATATAAATCTACCCAAAGATTAAAAGATATTCTAATTGAATACTCCCAACTATCCGGTTGTAATTTATGTGCCATCGACCTCCTAATACAAGGAGGTGACCCAATATTTCTTGAATGTAACGTTTGCTTCGATTGGCTATTCTACGAAGACCGAGCTGGCACGAATCTCGTCTCCAACGCCATTGCTAGATATTTACAAAGGACTTTAAACGATGCTTAGAATAGCGACAGTGGGCCATTTTCGGTTCAAGGGACCGTACCTCGTTTGGGACAACCCTCTAGAGCAAACTCAGACAATCTTAAACCAGAAGGCAAGGGAGGAACTCTTCCGCTTACTAGATAGTCAAACTATTAGTGGAGTAACGGTCGTGTCTAGCGAAGATTCATTTCCGGAACTCCAGAACTTAGGGGTACTACAGCATTTTTCTAATGAACCCCCCAATACCGAATGCACGGTTCTAGATATGTGGCCCGATACTCCTCCGCTCGCGCGCGACTACGCATTTGCCAGCGGAGTCCGTTCCGGCGAGACAATCGCTCAACTAGATGAGCATCACCAGCATTTAAGGGAAAAACTCGCGCTCACCGGCCCACCGCATCATGTATGGGAGAATCCGATTTTCGCCAAGCAGGAATTGAACCTTCCGCACGGCGAGACAATAAGCTACACCAGAAGCTTCAAATCTGTTTTGAATTCTCGAAAATCTGCACGTTTTACGAATACAGAGCTAAAATCAATTAGCCTTAGGTCACTAGCATCAATCCTTTACGATTCCGCAAGCTTTTCAAAGCGCCCAACAACAAACGAACAGAAGTCCGGAAACATCCATTTTCGTTCGGCCCCATCTGCCGGAGGATTGTGCTCAACCGAGCTCATTGTCCGCGTTAGTAGATGCGATTCAATCGACGATGGTTATTATTTATACCACCCGAAAAACCATTCCTTACTGTTTCTCAATCATCTAGAGCCCTATAAGGAATGGAAGACCGCGGTTGGGAAACAATCGCATGTCGTGGATGCCCCAATACATTTTATTACTGTTGGTGATCCTCGAGTCATATCCTGGAAATACGAAAGTCTAAACTCGATTCGAACGCTCTGGCTAGAAATTGGGCACCTTAGCCAAGTTATTCAAATGGTTGCTACAGCCACTGACCACCTCTCTCGGGGCATTTCTCTCTTTCGGGAAGACATCATCGCTGACAACGCGGGACTAGATTGGCGATCTTTCCTCTGGGGCATGCTAATTGCAGTTGGGCCTAAGGACGACTGAGATGGCTTTGTTATAGGAGGAGCATTGAATATAAATGAAGTTGATCGCACCAACCCAAGTGATTTTAGACTATTCCTGTGGTCTGACCTCGTGGCTCAGATAGCCGGGGTAGGAGCCGGGCTTGCTATTCCGGTGGTCACTCTACGCTTGAGCGATAGCCTTACCCTTGCCGGCCTGTATGGAACCATCACCGGAATAGCTGCACTGGCAGGCGGAATCATCGGCGGCTCTCTTGCGGATATGTGGCGCCGCAAGCCACTCATCATTGTGACCAACGCTCTGGCCGGGGTACTCAACCTCGCGTTAGCGAGTCTCATCCTATCCGGAAGTTTCTCCCCCATGGTCTTCGGTGCGCTTCTCGGGAGCATGATGTTCTTTTACCGGATAGGTCAAGCTTGCTCCGACCCTTGCCTGCCCCAGCTCGTTGAGGAAGAACAGCTCGCCGCCAAACAAGGGCTCATCCAAGCACGTCTGCAATTTGCGGGACTCATCGGCCCCACTGTGGGCGGCGCGCTTCTAGAAGTCAACGTGGCACTGCCCTTCGTGTTTGTCGGTCTGGCAAATATCCTCACCATTGTCTTCTTCCTCTTCATCAGGGCTCGCCTAGACCCCACAAAGAAGGCAGAGAACAAGCTCCTACGCACGACGAAGGAAGGCTTAGCCATCGTGGCTCGCGCGCCACTACTTCGCGGGCTCATTGCCATGCAAACACTGTCGAACTGCGCAATTAACGGCTCGCTGTTCATGGCGGTCCTCATACTGGAGGAGGGGAATAACCCTGGRTGGGTAACGGGACTAGCCCGCACGTCCATAGGCCTCATCGGGATTGTGGGGGCTTTGTCGACGGGTTGGTTGCAGAAGAAGTTCTCCTTCGCCACCCTTCAGGTAGGCACATGCGCCTGGGTTGCTGCATCAATCGCATGTGGTGCCCTGCTCAGCCCCAGCCTGTTGATGATCATCCCCTTAGGGCTGTCTGTTCTTACAGCCCCAGCCGCCGGCGCGGTAACCTATGCCGCACTCCACAGGCTTCTGGCAGAAGAAACTTTTGGCCGAGTCACCAATATCCAAATGAGCACCGTCGTTTCACTCTCTAGTGTGTGGTCGACCCCGCTGGCCGCATTGTCTCATCGCTGGACCTTGACCACTGGTTTGTGGGCCAATGCGCTCGCCGGGCTCCTCGCTATCGGGCCTGCCCTTATCTTTGTGCGCCGAGCCGATCGCGTCCTTGCGCAAGCAGACGCGAGGGAGAAAGGGAATTCCCCTAGCCACTCATGAGCGCAAGTCAACTGTTCCTATGAATGAGACTCGGCTTCTTCTTTGTGATTCCACGGAACGATGGCGCTGACATCAGTGGTCTGGCGAGTTTTCCACAGATCGTATTCCTCTTGAGTCCGAGCCAGAACTCCGCGGAATTCCCAAAGTAGGCCGACCAGCGCAAGGCCATATCGGCGCTGATACCGAGCGCACCGCGGGTGATTTTGCAGACTTGAGAGCGGGTAGTGCCAAGGTCGTTGGCCAGGCGATACTGGGTAATTCCGCAGGGTTTGAGGAATCCTAGGAGAAGAATTTCTCCGGGATGCGGAACGGGAACAACATCAACATGATTGCGTGCTTCAGTGGTAGTCGATAAAGTCAACGCCAACAGCTCCTTCGGGGGCCTAAACGACAGGATGTGTTGGTGAACTTATATGTTTAGCCCATCTGGCCTTCTGGTATTAGGACTATTTCACTTATCCGGAGGGATAACGCAGCCTCGGACCTGAAATACCGTCGGGGACGTGCTGATGTGCTAGGTGCCGAGGTTCAAGACGATCCGACTCAGACAACGAATGAAACGGGCCCACAACTCCAGGCACAACAACACCCTCCTAAGGGAAAGTGTTGCAACGACCCTCTGAGCTCAAGAGGGGCATATAAAACGGGAGAAACCCCCATCTCCCACCGCGTATAGCGCGGTAAGAGTGGGGGCTTCGAAAGCGTGAAGCTCAGTAAAATTACTTGAGCTCGACGGAAGCGCCAGCCTCTTCCAGCTTGGTCTTAGCAGCCTCAGCGTCGTCCTTGGAAGCGCCTTCGATGATGGCCTTAGGTGCACCCTCAACCATTTCCTTAGCTTCCTTCAGGCCCAGGCCGGAGACGAGCTCGCGGACAGCCTTAATAACGCCGATCTTCTTAGCGCCAGCGTCGGTCAGAACGACGTCGAACTCGGTCTGCTCCTCAGCAGCGGCAGCGCCGCCCTCAGCCGGAGCGCCCGGTGCAGCAGCGGCAACCGGTGCAGCAGCCTCAACGTCGAAGACGTCCTCGAATTCCTTAACGAACTCAGACAGTTCGATGAGGGTCATTTCCTTGAAAGCTTCAATGAGCTCGTCCTTGGTGAGCTTAGCCATGATGGCAAGTCCTTTCTGTGTTGTGTGCTTGTTCCCCGGTGATGAGGTAGCAAGCACGGTGTTTTATATGTGCGTCTGTCGTGACGACTTAAGCTTCTGCTTCCTTCTTGTCCTGCAGAGCAACAACGGTGCGAACCGCCTTGGTTGCAGGAGCGTTGAAGACAGCGGCTGCCTTCGCCATAGAACCCTTCATAGCGCCAGCCAGCTTTGCGAGGGTGGTCTCGCGGTTGTCCAGCTTGGCGATGGCCTGAACCTGCTCCGCAGACAATGCGTCGCCGTCCATGTAGCCACCCTTGATGACGAGTGCCTTGTTGTCATCAGCGAACTTGGTGATGACCTTCGCAGCATCTACTGCCTCGCCCTTGATGAACGCAATTGCGGTCGGGCCAGTCAGCAAATCATCAAGACCTTCGATGCCAGCTTCGTTGGCAGCGATCTTGAAGAGGGTGTTCTTGGCGACGGAGTAGTCAACGTCAAAGCCCAGGTTGTTACGCAGCTCCTGCAGCTGGGATACGGTCAGGCCGCGGTACTCAGTCAAAACGACGGAGCTAGAATCGGCCAGCTTTTCCTTCAGCTCTGCCAAGTCTGCAGTGTTCTTTGGGTTTGCCATTGTCTCTCGCCTCCTTCCAAAACATCTCTTTTATTTTCCGCCGGGGCCTTCCGAAAAGAAAAGCCCCGTGCAAGAGCACAGGGCGTGCGACATGAGAAATGTCGCGGAATGCGCAAAGTGTCTCCTGCGTGGGCCGCCTCCAAGGTGGAGAACTTTCAATCCTTAGTGGATGACCAACGGTCTTCGGTGAACTTTGACTCGGCCACAAGGCCGTTCAAACTTCACAAGTGATACTACCGCGCTTTCCTCGTATTCCCAAATTGCCCACCCGCGTAGGCTATTTAGTATGACTTCCCTCATGTGGTTTCGCGATGACCTGCGCTTATCCGATAACCAGGCCCTTACCCGCGCCGCGGAGGCCGCCGCCGATAAAAACGGTTCAACGCCAGAGTTAGTGGCCGTTGTCCTCGATGAGCCCGCCTACCCCGGCAGCCGGCCGCTCGGTGGCGCCACTCACTGGTGGCGGGAGCGTTCGCTCTATGCCCTAGCGCAGGAGCTTGCCTCCCGTGGGGTGAAGCTTATGCGCGCTACCGGCGATGCCCGCMCCSTCATYCCCCGCMYCGCCCGCARGGTKGGCGCCGAYMCCGYCMCCKGGMCCCGCCGCTACCACGGCCCGCTGCGCGAGGTAGACGCGAGGGTCAAAGCAACGCTTGCCGATGCCGGAATTAACGCCATCTCCTGCCCCGGTTTCACCCTCGTGGAGCCATGGGAGGTCACCAATGGCCAGGGCAAACCTTATAAGGTCTTTACTCCCTTCGCTGCCGCCGCGCGGTCCCAGCTCGCTGATGACGAACCGCTGCCCGTGCCGGAATTGCTGGCGGGGCGGGAGATGGGGGCATCGGCAAGCAGTAGCTGGCCCAACCCCAGCGCCGATGAACCGCAGTGGGCTGCGTCGCTCGCCCAGTATTGGACTCCCGGAGAGGCCGGTGCGCGCGAACGCCTAGCCCAGCTCGACTTAGCTCACTACGCCGAGGAGCGCGATATACCCGCGCGCAACGCCACGTCCCTGCTCTCGCCGCACTTGCGCTTTGGCGAGGTATCCCCGCGCGAGGTCTGGGTGGCCGCCGCCGAGGAGCCCGACGCGGAGAAATTTCAGTCCGAGTTGCTGTGGCGCGACTTTTCCTGGCACCGGCTCTACCAGCTGCCCGATCTGGCCACCCGCAACGTGCGGCAAAACTTCGACCGCTTCGACTGGTCCTGGGATGACCCGCGGCTGAAGGACTGGCAGGAGGGCACGACAGGCATTCCGCTTGTCGATGCCGGCATGCGCGAGCTCTGGCACACCGGCTACATGCACAATCGCGTGCGCATGGTGGTGGGTTCGTTTCTTACCAAGAACCTGGGCATCCATTGGCGCCTAGGCGAGGAGTGGTTTTGGGACACCCTGGTGGATGCCGACGCCGCCTCCAATCCATTTAACTGGCAATGGGTGGCCGGGTGCGGCGACGATGCCGCACCCTTCTTCCGCATCTTCAACCCGGAAAACCAGGCCCAGCGCTTCGACCCGGATGGTGCGTATATCCGCCAGTGGGCGCCCACGCTATCCGCCCCGCCCATCGTGGACCTCAGGCAGTCGCGCCAGGCGGCCCTAGATGCCTACGCCGAGATCAAAGACGCAGACTAATGCCCAATACCTAGGCCCTTCGTTTACACCGTAGGGCCTGATGATCGATGCAAAAGACCCCAAGGAAAATCCTCGGGGTCTTCGTTCACGCTCTATGCGCTATCACCGTCTTAGTCGGTGTAGCCCTTCTGCACGGAGCCGTCCACAGGAATACCTGGGCCGGAGGTGGTGGAGATGGTAGCGCGCTTGATGTAGATGCCCTTTGCGGAAGCAGGCTTCAGGCGCTGGATTTCATCCATGAGGGCGCCGTAGTTCTCAGCGAGCTTCTCAGCATCGAAGGAAGCCTTACCAAGGATGGCGTGCAGGTTTGCAGCCTTGTCCACGCGGAAGGAGATCTTACCGCCCTTAACCTCGCTAATTGCCTTAGCAACGTCATTGGTCACGGTACCGGTCTTCGGGTTAGGCATCAGACCACGTGGGCCCAAGACGCGGGCGACGCGGCCAACCTTGGCCATCTGGTCGGGGGTAGCGATGGCAACGTCGAAGTTCAGGTTGCCCTCGTTGATCTGCTCGATCAACTCGGAGGTACCAACGATGTCAGCGCCAGCTTCCTGAGCTGCGGTAGCCTTTTCGCCCTCTGCGAAGACGGCGACGCGAACGTCCTTACCGGTGCCGTTAGGCAGGGAAACGGTGCCGCGCACCAGCTGGTCAGCCTTGCGTGGGTCAACGCCCAAGCGGAAGACGACGTCAACGGTGGCGTCGAAGTTCTTGGAGGAGGTCTCCTTGGCCAGCTTTGCGGCCTCGATCGGACGGTACAGGCGGGACTTATCTACCAGTTCCGCAACGGCCTTATAAGCCTTAGACTTGGTGCTCATTTAACAATTCCTTTTCTGGATTGGCGTGGKATTTGGCGGGCCGAAGCTGGCCCTACCACATAAAATTTTTACTTCTCCGGTGCGCCATCGATCTCGAGGCCCATGGAGCGGGCGGTACCAGCGATGATGTGTGCGCCGGCCTCGATGTCGCGGGCGTTGAGGTCCTCGAACTTGGTCTGTGCAATTTCCTTGCACTGATCCCAGGTGACGGAGCCGACCTTATCGGTGTGCGGGACACCGGAGCCCTTCTGAACGCCTGCGGCCTTCAGCAGCAGCTTGGCTGCCGGCGGGGTCTTCAGCTTGAAGTCGAAGGAGCGGTCTTCGTAGACGGTGATCTCAACAGGGACCACGTTGCCACGCTGGTTCTCGGTAGCGGCGTTATAAGCCTTGCAGAATTCCATGATGTTGACGCCGTGGGCACCGAGTGCCGGGCCAACTGGCGGTGCCGGGTTAGCGGCGCCAGCCTCGATCTGCAGCTTGATGAAGCCAGATACCTTCTTCTTTGGAGCCATCGAATTACCTCTTTCCTGTGGTACCGGACCTGCGTCACGATGAATAACGCGGCCCGTCCGGATGCTCACCTCAGTGGGCCACCGGAGGATGAAACGATTTACGTGTGCGCACGCAAAAGGCGCACGGCGTTCCAGTCTAGAACACCGTGCGCCCTGCACAAAATCATTTTTAAGAAATGCGCTCGATTTCCGTCGGCGACAATTCCACTGGGGTTTCGCGGCCAAAGATGGAGACCAAGCCCTGCATCTTGCCGGTTTCCGGGTCGATTTCGGAAATAGTAGCGGACACGGCAGCCAGCGGGCCGGACAGGATGGTAACGGCCTCGCCCACCTCGAAGTCGTGGGCGTACTTCTTGGCCACTTCCTTCTCCGGCATTTCGACGACCTGCTCGCCCTCTTGCTCGTTCGGGGCAGCCTCGCCCTTGGCGGGAGCTTCATTCGGCATGAGGAACTTTGCCACATCGCGGGTCTTGACCGGCGTCGCGTTGCCTTCGTTTCCCACGAAGGAGGTCACGCCGGGGGTTTCGCGGATGACGGACCAGGCGGCATCGTTAAGCTCAGCGCGTACCAAGACGTAACCCGGCAGCAGCTTGCGCTTGACAATCTTCTTCTTGCCGTCCTTGTTTTCCATAATCTGCTCGATGGGGACGACGACCTCGAAGATGGAATCTTCCACCTCAAGGGTTTGCGCACGCATATCGAGGTTCGTGCGCACCTTGTTCTCGTAGCCGGAGTAGCACTGGATGATATACCACTGGCCCGGCTGCTTCTTCAGCTCGCGAGTGAATTCGCGCAGGCGCTTGCGGTAAGCGGCGTCCTCGGCCTCTTCCTCGGTTTCGGCGGAAGCCCCTGCAGCGTCCTCTTCTGCGGCGGGCTCGGCCTCTGCCGAGGGCTCGGRCTCTGCTGCGGGGGCATCGGCAAGCGCAGCGTCTTCTGCGTCACCTGCGCCAGCCTCAGCAGGCGCTGCGGCCTCCTCTTGGGCGTCCTCGACTGCGCTGGCGTGCTCTGCCGCCTGCTCTTGCACGTTGGACTGCATGGCCTCCTCTAGGGAGGTTCCTGGGTTTTCGACGTTATTCTCGTCGCTCATGAGTGGTACTCCAAAATGTCATCGGCGCGTGTTGTAGAACCAGCCTACCCGCGGCGCGTGTGGGCAAAAAGTATCCCGCCGTTCCGGAGTGCGGAAACAGCGGGATAAAAGTTTATGGAGTTATTCTAACTAATTGGTCAGAATCTTCTCAACTCCGAGGCCAGCCAGGGTGTCAACGCCCCAGACCAAGGCGGTGATGACGATCAAGAAGGCGAACGTGATGAGGGTGTACTGCAGCATCTCTCCACGGGTGGGCCACACCACCTTCTTCATTTCAGAAACAACCTCGCCAGGGAATGCGGCGACGCCGCCACCCGGACTATCGGTGCGGTTTTTATCCTCAACGCGGACGACGTTCTTGTTCGCCGAGTCCGTGGAGGTCGTGGAAGCCGCACCAGAAAGCTGGCGCTTACCGGTGGGACGCGGGGCCGCCGAGTCCTTCGGCTGCTGCTCATCGCTCACAGCTAACCCTCCTTGGGAAATGAATTCTTTTTCCGAGCGCGATATTCCGCCCAGACATAACTTTGTCAACCCTAGCAAAAGGTGCACGGGCAGGAAAGCACGCCGGGGCGGATGCGCGCCGCTGTGACAAAAATATCCCCGCCATCTGGAAAGCAGATGACGGGGATCCTTGCAGGGGCGACAGGACTCGAACCTGCAACCTACGGTTTTGGAGACCGTTGCGCTACCAATTGCGCCACGCCCCTATTTTCTTATCCGTGACGCTTGAACGTCACGCGCCGATGACCTTACCAGATCCCTAATTCCGCACGGAAACCAGTACGCCGCTAAGGCCATAGGCACGGTAGTAAAAAAGCGCCGTAGTGGCGCTTTTCTTTCCCGGTAGCGATGGCGAGAATTGAACTCGCGACACAGCGATTATGAGTCGCTTGCTCTACCACTGAGCTACACCGCCATGGTGAACACCTTCATCCTGAAGGAAGGTAATTCCTCCAGACATGAATGGAGCCCCCTGACAGAATCGAACTGTCGACCTTTTCCTTACCATGGAAACGCTCTGCCGACTGAGCTAAGGGGGCATATCCCAGCATCAAGCACGTCAATATTTCGTTGTGCTCTCCGTTGCGGACTTCAATAATGTAACCTGCCACCTCCACTTTGCACAAATCGCCACGTCAGCGTCCATAAGTGGGGAATTTTCTGCGGCTTAGACGATGGTGCTCCTGCCCGCCCGATGTGCTTGAATGAAAGGCATGCTGGATCATAAAGACTGTCTTTCTCTCGACGCCGCGAAGCTCTACTACAACTCCGGTTTTTCGCAGGCGGAGGTGGCGGCGCACCTGGGGATTTCCCGGCCGACGGTCTCCAAATTGCTCACCCACGCCGCCGAGCGCAGCTTTGTCACCGTGAGCATCACCGATCCCCGCGAGCAGTCCGATGAGCTGGTTTCTGCGCTCTGCGAGCGTTTTTCGCTTGCCGATGCCCGCGTCACCGCCACTCCTCCCGGCGGATCCCTGCTTGCGGATCTAGGCAGCGCCGGCGCCGCCCTACTGGAAGAGCTCATTACCGATCACACTTCAGTGGGGCTTTCCTGGGGCGAAACCATGTCCGCGGTGGCCTCCCACTTGCGCAAGCGTCCGCTAGAGGGCGTGGACATCGTCCAACTCAAGGGCGGACACTCCCACTCGGAGCGCTCCACCAAGGATCTGCACACCATGCAGGCGTTTACCCAGGCTTTTAATGCGGAGGCGCACCTACTCCCCCTCCCGGTCATCTTCGATTCCGTCGAGGCCAAGGAGTGGGTCGTCCGCGACCGGCATATCTCCACAATCCTCGATATGGGGGCGTCGGTAGACGTGGCGGTATTTACCGCGGGGGCCATCGAAAAGGAGTCCCTGGCGCTGAACCTGGGCTACCTCACCGAGGAAGAAAGTGAGGAACTTCTCACCAACGCCGTAGGCGATGTCTGTTCCCGCTTTTATACCGCCGAGGGCGCCATCGCCTCCCCCGCCGTGGATGCGCGCACCGTCGGCATCGATTTGAAGGACTTAGCCCAACGCCCCACGCGCGTGCTCGTTGCCGGTGGGCACACCAAAACCCGCGCCATTAATGTCGCCCTTGAGATGGGCTTGGCCACCCACCTCGTGACTGATCAATCCACAGCTCACAGGCTATTGGAGCTTAATTAACATAAAACGCGTCACACTTAAGGAACATTTGTTAACTTTTCTATTGACATTGGTTCCGGGCGGGCTAGACTAACCCATGTACACACCCGAAGTTCACATGGAGGAGCACGTCAATGTCCGCCACCGACATTTCCACCCCGCACATCAACCCGCACGGCGCACCAATCGCAGAGACCGTCCTGCTGCCCGGTGACCCACTGCGCGCGAAGTTCATTGCTGATAACTTCCTCGAAGACACCGTCCAATTCAACGAGATCCGCAATATGCTGGGCTTTACCGGCACCTATAACGGCAAGCCAGTATCCGTCATGGGAACCGGCATGGGCATCCCGTCCATCGGTATTTACTCCTGGGAGCTCATCCACAAGTTCGGTGCGAAAAAGCTCATCCGCGTCGGCTCTATCGGCGCGATGCAAGAGGACATCGAATTGCACGATGTCATCGTTGCTTCCTCTGCCTCCACCGATTCCAACTTCTTGTCCCAGTATGACCTGCCAGGCACCTACGCCCCCACCGCATCGTGGAAACTGCTTAAAGCGTTGGTGGATGAATCCGAGAAGCAGAACCAGCACATCCACGTGGGCAATATCTTGAGCTCGGACATCTTCTACAACATGGACCAGACCGTGAACGACCGTTGGGCACACATGGGCGTGCTCGGCGTGGAGATGGAATCCGCGGCCCTCTATGCCACCGCCGCCGAGGCCGGTGTTGACGCCTTGGGCCTGTTTACCGTCTCCGACAACATCGTCACCGGCAAGCAGCTTTCCGCTGAAGACCGTCAGACCGCCTTCCGCACCATGGTGGAGCTTGCTCTGCCGCTCAACGCGCTGGATTAATAAGGACCCACCGCCATGCTGAAAAAAGTTAAGGCCACCCCGGGTGAGCGCACCCAGGTAAACCCCAAGGCCGCCGTCCCCATCCTGCTGTTTGTCTTCGTCTTCTCCCTTATCATTGACAATGGTTTCAAGACGATGACCATGCCGATCGCGGAAGCGCTCGAAATTTCCGATAAGACCGCGTCGCTGCAGGCCTCCCTGGCCGGCGTGATCATTGGTATCGGCGCCGTCGTCTACGCCGCCTTGGCGGACTCCATTTCTATCCGGAAACTGATGCTTACCGGCATCGTTTTTGTGGCCGTGGGTTCCATCCTGGCCTTCGTCTTCTCTGGTTCGTGGGCCATGATATTAACCGGCCGCCTGATTCAAACCACCGGTTTGGCCGCCGCTGAGACACTCTATGTCATCTACGTGACCAAGCACTTGAGCGAGGATGATCAAAAGACCTACCTCGGCTTTTCCACCGCCGCCTTCCAGGCTGGCCTGCTCATTGGCGCGCTGACCTCCGGGTTCATCTCCACCCACGTGTCTTGGACGGCGATGTTCCTCATCCCGCTCATCCTCCTGCTGACCATTCCGCCCATCATTAAGAATGTGCCGGAAGATGAGGCCGTGGAAAGCCACCTGGACGCGCTCGGCCTGTTCTACGTTGCCCTCTTTGCCAGCGCTCTTATCTTGTTCATGCAGGATTACACCTGGTACTGGCTCATCTTCGCCATCGTGGGCGTTGCCGCATTCATCGTGCACATCAAGAACGCGAAGAACCCCGTGGTTACCCCGGAATTCTTCACCAATGGCCGCTACGTGTGGACCATTATCATGGTGCTCTTTGTCTATTCCACGCAGCTGGGCTTTATCTTCCTGCTGCCGTTTGCAGCCCATGACATGCACGGCATGAGCTTGGATCAGGCCTCGCTGTTGATGGTGCCGGGCTATATCTGCGCCATCCTCGTCGGCATCTTTTCCGGCAAAATTGGCAAGGTCATGTCCTCTCGCGCCACCATTTACACCGCCTTTGGCATGGTTGCCGGCGCGCTCTTGTTCGCCGCGTTCTTCGCGCAGGTTCACGTTTCCGTGCTCATCATCGCCATCGTGGCCTTTGCCAGCGGCTTTGCCCTGATGTACGCCCCACTGGTCAATACCGCTTTGCGCAATATCAGCGCAGCCAAGTCCGGCATCGCCATTGGTTTCTACAACCTCACCATCAATATCGCCGTGCCCCTGGGCATCGCTTATACCGCCAAGCTGCAGGAATCCACCAGCTACACCACCACGCTGTTGGTCCTCACCTTCATCGCCGCCATCGGCTCTGGCCTCTATGTGGTCTCTGACCTCAAGATGGCCCGTAAAGAATCCGCTGCTATTTCCTAAAGGAGAAAATCATGACTTCTCGCAACGACGTTGCTTCCTACATCGACCACACCCTGCTCAAGCCAGAGGCCACCCCGGAGCAATTCCG
This sequence comes from Corynebacterium accolens, assembly GCF_030515985.1. The sequence goes on from NZ_CP100376.1 coordinate 1,458,973, forward strand.
CGCCCTGGTAAAAGAGGCCACCGAGCTTGGCACCTACGCCGTGTGCGTCTCCCCTTCCGCCCTGCCGCTCGAGACCCCGAAGTCCCTCCATGTCGCCACGGTCGTGGGCTTTCCCTCCGGCGCCGTCAAGCCGGAAATCAAGGCCGCTGAAGCCGCCCGCGCGGTTGCCGATGGCGCCGAGGAAGTAGACATGGTCATCAACATCCCGCTGGCCATCGAGGGCCGCGCCGAGGAGCTGCAGGCAGAAATCCAGGCCGTGCGCGATGCCATCCCGGGCAAGGTGCTCAAGGTCATCATCGAGTCTGCCGCGCTTTCCGATGCCGCCATCGTCCTCGCCTGCCAGGCCGCCGCTGCCGCCCAGGCGGACTTTGTCAAGACCTCCACCGGCTTCCACCCCGCCGGCGGTGCCTCCACCCACGCCGTCAAGCTCATGCGCGAGACCGTAGGCGACAAGCTGGGCGTGAAGGCCTCCGGCGGCATCCGCACCGCCGAGGATGCTCTCGCCATGATCGAGGCCGGCGCCAGCCGCCTGGGGCTGTCCTCCTCTGCCAAGATCCTCGAGGAGCTTTAAGCCATGTCTGTGGATAAGACCTTCGATTTCGACTACGCCCGCACCTGGGCCGAACACGATCCGGATGCGGACACCGCCCGTCAGGTGCTCACGTGGATCGAGGAAGATAACTCCGAAGAACTCGCCGCCGCCTTCGCGGGCCCCCTGAACTTTGGTACCGCGGGCCTGCGCGCCGCCGTGGGCGCGGGCGAATCCCGCATGAACCGCGCCGTGGTCATTCGCACCACCTACGGTCTTATTACCTGGCTCAAGCAGCAGGTCGATMCCCCGGTCGTTGTCATCGGCTGCGATGCCCGCCACGGCTCCGCGCAGTTCCAGCGCGATGCCGCGCAGGTTATCTCCGCCGCTGGCGGAAAGGCCTTAGTCCTGCCTGCGCAGAATCCGACCCCGCTGACCGCCTTCACGGTGCGTTCCTTAGGCGCGGACGCCGGCATTATGGTTACCGCCTCCCACAACCCGCCTGCCGATAATGGCTACAAGGTGTATCTGGGTGGCCGCGTTGCCACCGGCCCGGGCGAGGGCGTGCAGCTCATCTCCCCAGCCGATAAGGAAATCGCCGCCGCCATCGCTAAGGCCCCCTATGCCGATGAGGTCCCGCTCACCTCTGATCACATCGAGGACGTCAATACCCGCGCGGAGTACCTCGACCGCGCCGCCACGTTGGTCGGTGAAAATACCGATATCACCATCGCTCTGACCGCCATGCACGGCGTAGGTGCCGAACTGGGTAAGGAACTGCTGTCTCGCTGCGGCTTTACTGTCTCGCTGGTGCCAGAACAGGCCGCTCCCGACCCAGATTTCCCCACGGTTTCTTTCCCCAACCCGGAGGAGCCCGGCGCCCTAGACCTTGGCATTCAGCATGCTGAGAAAATCGGTGCCGATATCCTTATCGCTTATGACCCTGACGCCGATCGCTGCGCCGCCGCCGTGCCTACCGATGGCACCTGGCGCCAGCTCAGTGGCGATGAGACCGGCGCCTTGCTTGGCGATTMCCTCGCCCGCCGCGGCGCTACCGGCAACTTCGCCAACTCCCTCGTATCGTCCCGCCTGCTCGGGCGCATCGCCGCACACTACGGCCTCGGCCACGAGGAAACCCTGACCGGTTTCAAGTGGATCGCCCGCACCCCGGAGCTTGCCTTCGGCTACGAAGAAGCCATTGGTTTCTGCCCCGATCCCAACGCAGTGCGCGATAAGGACGGCATCTCCACCTCCGTGGTGCTCGCCAGCCTCGCCGCCGAATGCAAGGCCGCTGGAAGCAGCCTCCTAGGCCTCTTGGATGACATCTACGCCACGGTCGGCGCCCTGCACACGCAGCCGCTGACTTTCCGCGTCGAGGACTTGAGTCTGATTACCCAAGCAATGGACAAGGTCTCTGCCACCCCACCGACCGAGCTCGCCGGCTCCCCGGTGTCCAAGGTGGAAAAGTTTGCCCAAGGCTCGAAGTTCTTCACCGATAACGATGACCGCGTTATCGTTCGGCCCTCCGGCACCGAGCCCAAGCTCAAGTGCTACCTGGAGTCCCCCGACGCCGGTCGCCTCGATGCCATCGCGGCTGATTTGCGCGATTACTTCGGGCTCTAATCCGCCCGCTTACTGAAAACAGGTTTATGGGCCAGCAGGATTTCGCCACCATAGCGCGAATCTGCTGGCCCATAAGACTTTATAAGGCGGACTAGAGCACAAGGGCTCTTCTTTCCCTACGCGGGAAGCGCCCAACTCGGGCGGGCCCTCATGCCCTCAGGTCAATTACTTAACATCCAAGTATTCGACTAGTTCTTCCGCAATCTTTTTCGCACCCGTTGGGCCAAGACCCAAGAACCAGAGGTCATCGCTGACGCGGAAGGCCTTGCCTTCCTTCACCGCTGACAGATTCTTAAATTGTTCGGATTCAACAATTTTGTCCTCACCAGTGGCCGATGGATCGCCATAGCTGGAGTAGAACAGGTAATCTCCGTCTGCCTCAGAAATGGACTCTGGAGAAATCTCCGCTGCCAGCTCATCAATGTCCTGGTTTTCAGGGCGAGCCAGTCCTGCATCGCGCAGAATGACACCGATAAGGGACTTATTGGCGTACAAGCGGATCTTATCCGGCATGAATCGAAGCATAGAGACCGTCGTGTCCTTCGGCATCTTCTCCTTGATTTCAGCCAAGGTATCCGCATAGTCATTGAGGATATCGACGGTTTTCTCCTCTTCACCGAGCGCATCACCGATCAGCCGGAAGTCTTCCTTCCATGGATATCCTGGGCGGATAGCCAACACGGTCGGCGCGATATCGGAAAGCTGCCCGTACAGATCGTCCACGCGCAGTTGGCTGCCCACAATGAGATCGGGCTTGAGCTCCGCGATTTTTTCGACATTTACCTCCTGAATGGTGCCCACCGAAGGTACGTCTTTCACCTTGTCAGCCAGATAATCCGGCACTGGATTCGCACCCTTAGAGGTAACCATGCCTACCGGCTTAATCCCCAAGGACAGCACAGAGTCGAGCTCACCCATGTCCAGCACCACGACGCGCTCTGGCTTCTCTTTAATCTCAGTTTCACCATTGGCGTGCTTGATGGTGCGGGGGAATTGGCCCGGCTCAGCATCAGTTCCCAACTTGGCGGTTTCTTCATCAGCGGTACCAAAGCGCTCACCGCTATGGGAGACGCTTTCATTGCCCGGACCGCCCTTGGAATCGTCATTTTCGGCAGCACTGCAAGCAGACAGTGACAAGGCAATGGCGACGGCGGCAGCCATGCTTGATAGCAGGCGTTTTTTGTTAAACATTATTTCTGACATAATGGTTAGCCTAAGCTAACTTACTTATTTATTGAAAATAATATGACGCATACCAAATCAACGCTCCCCCCAATGGGTGTACCGAATACTCGTCGCCGCAGGTGGCGGGTCGGCGCCTTCCTTGCACTTGCACTTTTGCTAATGGTGCTTCTGATTGTGCTCAGCCTGTTCATCGGCGCGCAGTCTTTTACCCCCTCTGAAATAGTCGCAGGCCTCCGCGGCGGCCCCGGCAGCAGCACGGCTGGAGACATCCTGTATGAGCGACGAATCCCACGCACCGTCGCCGCCATCCTCGCGGGTACTGGGCTCGCGGTCGCCGGTTGCATTCTCCAGATCATCACCCGAAMCCCGCTGGCAGATACCGGAGTATTCGGCATGAACGCCGGCGCCGCCTTCGCGGCCGCGCTCGCTCTTAGCGTATTCGGGCTATCTTCMCCCCTAGCTTTTACCGCCGCTGCCTTGATCGGTGCGGGTGGCACCATGCTATTAGTTGCGCGCCTTGGCCGAGACATCTCTGGCGCCATAGATCCGCTCCGTATCGTGCTTGCCGGCGTGGCGTTAAGCGCTGTGTTCGAAGGCCTTTCTGAGGGCATGTCACTCCTAGATCCGCAAGCCTTTGCCCGAATCAAGGCATGGATGGTGGGCAGCATGGATATTGCTTCTACCACCCCGCTTTATCTCATGGGGTGCGGATTGGCCGTCGCCGCAGTGATGTTGGTTTTCCTAGCGCCCCGCCTGACCGTCCTGCCGCTGGGTGAACACGCTGCAGAAGCACTTGGCATCAACGTAGCCCAAACCCGCGCACTGGCCCTCTTTGTTGTATCTTTGCTCGCCGCAACGACCACTGCCGCAGTCGGCGTCTTAGCATTTGTCGGCATGCTTGTCCCCCATTTGGTTCGCCAAGTAGGCATCACCAATGAGCGCGATCAGATTTGGATTAGTGGGTTAATCGGTCCAAATCTGCTTCTCTTCGCCGACATCATTGGGCGGCTTATCTTGCCCGGCGAGTTACCCGCCGGAGTAACCGTCGCAATAATCGGTGCTCCTTTCCTCATTTTCCTTGCACAACGCAAGCAGGTGGTTCTATGAGGACCACAGACCTAAATGCCACGCGAGCCGCTACCACCTCGGTACGCACCATCGCTGCGCGATACCGCCGCCGCGAAACAATTGTGCTTTTTGTGGGCGTCGCCGCAGTCCTTCTCGCTGCCGTCGTAGCGCTGACGTACCCTGGCGCAGGACTAGATCGCGTGTCGGCTTGGCAGGCGCTTATTCACCCCGACTCCGGCTTCGGCACCACCGTAATCTACGAATGGCGCTTGCCCAGAGTCACCGCTGCCATCGTGGTAGGGGCTGGCCTCGCTATTGCCGGCACGCTTTTTCAGACCGTAACCCGCAACCCGCTGGGCTCGCCCGACATCATTGGTTTTAACACCGGTGCCTATACCGGGGTGATCGTGGTGAGCTACTTAGGGTTCAGCAGTTTTATTAACGTCGCATTAGGAGCGGTGGTTGGGGGCGGGATCACCGCACTGATCATCGTCGTCCTAGCCCTACACAGGCAGGTAAGCGGCATGCGACTCATCCTGGTCGGTATCGGAGTCTCCCTTACGCTCTCCGCGGTCAACCGTTACCTCATCTTGAGCGCAGATTTGGACACGGCTATGGCTGCGGCCACGTGGGCTGCTGGTTCGCTCAACGGCATTGAATGGATTTTCGTCGGCCCAGCGGCCATCGTGCTGGCACTAATCATCGTGCTAACTTTCACGTTGAGGTCGCGTTGCGAGGCCCTAGAGCTTGCCGATGACACCGCCTACTCCCTCAGCCTAAATGTAACCCGCACCCGCCTTGTTCTAGTGTTCCTCTCTGCCCTTTTAACAGCACTGTGCACCGCGCTGGCCGGTCCGATTTCTTTCGTAGCCTTAGCGGCACCACACCTGACAAGGTTCCTTACCGGTGGCCAACGAGTCAGCCTCCCTGCTGGTGCACTTATCGGCGCCACCTTGCTATTGGTCTGCGACATCATAGGGCAACAGCTTTTCCACCCCACCATGCTTCCGGTTGGCGTCGTAACCGTCACCTTGGGCGGCACATACCTGATCATCCTCATGCTCTTCGCGCACCGCACCTACCGCAGGTAATTTTGAAAGGACTTTCCCCAAAATGGCTTTCCCAGATTCAGACAGCGATGGAGACATCGCGGTAGCAGTACAGGGCGCTACCGTCACTTACGGTGACTTCACCGCCGTAAACAACGTAAGCGTGGATTTCCCGCGCGGAAAATTTACGTGCATTATTGGCCCCAATGGCTGTGGCAAATCCACGCTTCTGCGCGCTATGGCGCGAGTATTGCCCACAGAGGCAGGCACTATTTCCTTAGAAAACAAAGCGATTGATTCTTTCGGCCGCAAAGAATTATCGCGGCGCATCGCGCTCATGGCCCAAGATGCAATAGCCCCTGAACATCTCACCGTAACGGAACTGGTAGCACGTGGCCGGTTCGCACACCTGGGAGCGTTGGGGCAACGCAGCAGCCAAGACTTCGACAAGGTATCCCAAGCAATATCGACGGTGGAACTGGATTCGCTGGCTGACCGGCGAATGAATGAATTATCCGGCGGTCAACGCCAACGCGCTTGGTTGGCCATGGCGCTAGCCCAAGACACCCCAGTGCTCCTACTGGATGAGCCCACAACCTTTTTGGATTTGGGCTATCAGCATGACTTGCTCACTCTGGTGAGAAACCTCAGCGAAAACGAGGACAAAACAGTCATCGCCGTAGTACACGACCTCCAGCAAGCGATACGTTTCGCCGACCATCTAGTAGCGATGCAAAGCGGGCAGTTAGTCGCCCACGGAAATCCCGTGGACATAATCACCTCAGAACTAATTGAGCACCTATATGGCCTACCCGTAGAGGTTACCAAGGCTGGGCAGCAAGGACGGACAGTAATCATTCCAGACTGAAGTTTGAAGTGTCCCAGGTTTTTCCTCTGAGTAGACGGGAAATCTGAACTAGGGCCTGACCCCCGGAAAGTAGACACATCGGGGGTCAGGCCCAGCGGATTCATAAGGCCTTGGACTACGCCACCCCACAAAAAGTGGAAACCGAATACTATCTCACTCAGCCCATCAACACAGGGTCGTAAACGGAGCGGAACTCAACCCAGGACGCTTCAAAATTTGGGAATCACCTACCCGTGGCCATTTCCTCTTTATCTTTATCCGGCCATACGGTCACTACTTTGTACGTGTTGTAGACCATTGCTACGAATACAACAATATTTCCAAAGATGAGCCACTGCGGTGCATCGTTCGGCAGAACTATCTGTAGAACAGCACTCACGAAACACAGCATTGCAATGTTCGTACCCAACGAGATGATCAGCATTCTACGTCCAAGGCTCATTTTTATCCCTTACTTTTTCGTGTTTCTTATATTTATCCGCACTGGTCAGCGGCTGTTATGATAGAGCCAGATGCGTTTGCCATGGTAACCGCAGCCATCGTAGGCCCAATAGGGCCTGTGAGCGGCGCGGACGCGACTTCGACTGCGGATCCCACAGTTGCTGCGCCCCTAGAAGGACAGCCCCCGCACACCCAGCAGCAGACCGAGTCTGAATGAGAGTTGCGTCGACCAACTCTGGATCAACATTCGTTGAATACTTTGCAGCGATCTGGTTGCCCTCTACCGAGTATTCGATGTTTACTTTCTCTCCAGTGATGAGAGTCTTTGAAGTGGGCAGAGCTTCTTCTTTGCCATTCGGGCTTTCTACAACTACTGCGTCTGCTTCTTTATGAACATTGCCGTTTACTACTTCAGCGGAGTATCCACTCTCATTAGCGTCATTGATTACGAGAAGTGCCTGTTGCTCCTCCTGGGCCTTAGCAATCCTTTCCTTAAGGACATCATTTCCCGTCCCTGTGTTGGTTGACTGCTGAACCTCGTTCTGAGAATTTTCTGCGGATGTAGCGACTGGCACTGGTACGAGTACAGAAGCTAGTGCGATAGAAGCAGCAAGCTTAGTTCCAAACTTCAAGGAAAACCTCTTTTTGAATTCTGGAATACGAATGAACTCAGGTGGATGATAAGGTCTGCGCTCGTCCTGCGCAAGACATAACTGGAATATCCCCTTTTGACCTTTAAGCCCCAAGACACACTTTTTGTCGCATATGCCACGAAGCCCCACAAGCTTCAGCTTGTGGGGCTTTATGTTGTGCCAGGTAGAAGATTCGAACTTCTGAAGGCAATGCCGGCGGATTTACAGTCCGCTCCCTTTGGCCGCTCGGGCAACCTGGCATGCACTCTGCGGTGCGTGTATGTACTTTACTATGAATCACCCACCTACCTCCAAATCGCCAGCGCAGCGGGGAGAAATGGAATGTTAGGAGGGGCCACCAGCAAGCAGCTAGCCCACTCGGCGAACGGTGTAATCCGCGAGCTGGCGCAGCGCTTGGCTAGCGGAATTTTCCGGCAGTACGGAAAGCTGTTCTTCTACCGTGCGTAGGTAGGCATTAATGTCCTCTAGCGCCCTCTGCCGGCCGCCAGACTGGCGCAGGAGGGCGATGGCACGCTCGACCTCAGCATCGGTTTCTAGGGGTCCTGTCAGCAGCTCACGCAGCTGGTCGCCCACTTCCCCGTCCTCTTCCAGGGCGTAGAGGACGGGGAGGGTAAACACGCCCTCTCGCAGGTCGGTGCCCGGGGTCTTTCCGGAGTCTTTCGGATCGGAGAAGATATCGATGACATCGTCCACGATCTGGAAGATCATGCCGATGGCACCGCCAATGCGGTACAGCGCCGCAGCGTGGTCGGCCGAGGCGCCGGAGTGGTACGCGCCGAGGTAACCGGCAGAGGCGATAAGCACCGCGGTCTTTTCCTGAATAACGGCCATGTAGTGGTCCACGGGGTTGGCTTCACCGGCACCGATGGTCTCGCGCATCTGGCCGGTCACCAGCTCTTCAAAGGTATCCGCGAAGTGGCCCACGGTATGGGTATCTAGTTGGCTCATCAGGCGGGAGGCGTGCGCGAGGAGGGCATCACCGGCAAGGATGGCCACGGAGTTATTCCACCGGGAGTTGGCGGATTCCACGCCGCGGCGGCGGTCCGCCTCATCCATCACATCATCGTGGTACAGGGTGGCAACGTGCACCATCTCCACAACGGTGGCGGATTTAATAACCTCTTCACAGCCCGGTTTGGCGCCGTACTCAGAGGCAAGCAGGGCCATCATCGGGCGAAAGCGCTTGCCGCCCGCCTTGGACAGATGGCTTACCTTGTCCTTCAAGAAGTCCTGGCCGCGGTCAGTTTCACTGCGCAGCTTTTCTTCTACTGCTTCCATGCCCGCGCCAATGCGTTCATTAAGCTGTGGATCACCAAGATCCACGTGAGTGGCATGCGAGTGGCCGTGAGTCATTAAATAGCGTTCCTTGCAATTAAAAGCCAGAGATAATCGTTTATCTACCGTAGTCCAAACCAGCCCCCTTAACACACTTGAGGGGTTGAACTAGTGCAATGATAGTCCCTATGTCGGAACAGATCGATTCCCCCCGCCCTGTCGAAGTCGCCATCATCGGCGCAGGACCCGCCGGAGCCGCTGCGGCCATCCACGCCGCCCGCGCTGGCTATGAGACTATCCTCATTGATTCAGCCACATTCCCCCGCGATAAAACCTGCGGCGATGGCCTCACCCCACGGGCAATGCACCAGCTAGACAAGCTTGGCATCACCATTAACGCCGTCTACCGCAACCGCGGGCTTAAGCTGCACGGCTACGGCGGGGRCGTCMCCSCCCCSYGGCCGCMGACCYATCCTTCCCMGGKGGGCACTGCCCYGCCGCGCTTTAGGCTCGATGCGCAGCTGGTAGAGGCTGCCACCGCCGCAGGTGCCACGCTTATATCCGGTACCCCCGCGAGCGCCCCGGTCATGGAGGGCAACCGGGTGACCTCGTTTCGCATCGGCGAGCAGATTATTCGGCCGAAATGGCTCATCGTGGCCGATGGCGTGCGTTCTACCTTTGGCAAGCAATTGGGCCGCACCTGGCACCGCGATGAGGTCTATGGCATCGCCGCGCGCTCCTATGCCGCCTCCCCTCAGGCAACCGAGCCGTGGATGCACTCGCACGTGGAATTAAAAGACGAAGACGATTCCGTCCAGCCCGGCTACGGCTGGATTTTCCCGTTGGGCGCAGAGCTTGGGCAGGTCAATATCGGCGTCGGTGCGCTATCGACCGCACAGCGGCCGGCCAAGATTAATACCAAAAAGTTGCTGGAGTTCTACGCCGCCCAGCAGCGCGCGGAGTGGGGCCTTGGGGACATCGAGCATGTCACCTCTGCCCTGCTGCCCATGGGCGGGGCGGTCTCTAATGTGGCGGGGGCCAATTGGRTGCTCATTGGTGATGCCGCCGCGTGCGTCAACCCCTTAAACGGCGAGGGCATCGACTACGGCCTCGAGACCGCAGCGCTCGCGATGGGCATGCTCGGGCCGAAGGATTTCACCCTCGCGTGGCCGGCCACCCTGCGCGAGCACTATGGCGAATCCTTCCTGCTTGCGCGCACGGCCGCCCGCCTGTTGACCTACCCGCAATTCCTGCCCGTGGCGGGCCCATTAGCACTGCGCGGTCCGGTGGGCCGCTTGCTGATGCCCGCTGCCGCACGCCTCATGGGCAACCTCATCACGGAGGAAGACCGCGACCTTATCGCCCGCCTGTGGCGCACGGCGGGCCGCAGCATAGGGGCCGTCCGGCGCGATACGCCCCTGTGGGCCTCCACCGCGGCGGTCTAGGAGGGCTGTAAGGGGTTTACTTCAGGGCATCGGCAAGCGGCTTCGTTGCCGAGTGCAAGGCGACGATGCCCAGGGTGAGGTTTTGCCAGCCCGCGTCGGCCCAGCCATTGCGGTTGATGGCCGCCGCCAACTCCTCTTGTCCAGGCCAAGCGCGGATGGATTCCGCGAGGTAAATATAGGCATCCGGGTTGGAGGAGACCACGCGCGCAACCGGGGGCAGCAGGCGCATGAGGTATTCCTTGTACACGGTGCCGAATACCGGGACGATGGGGGTGGAAAATTCCGCCACCGCCAGGCGCCCGCCCGGCTTGGTCACGCGCGCCATTTCCCGCAGCCCCAGCTCGTAATCGTGGATATTGCGCAGGCCATAGGAGATGGTGACGGCGTCAAACGTATTATCCGCAAAGGGCAATTTCATGCCATCGCCGGCCACCTTGGGTACGTCGCGCTCGCGTCCGGCGGCGAGCATGCCGCGCGAAAAATCGCAGGCTACGCACCACGCGCCGGATTTGGACAGCTCTTCTGTGGATACCGCGGTTCCGGCCGCGAGGTCGAGGACCTTCTCCCCCGGCTGCAGGTTAAGGCGCTCGCGGGTGCGCTTGCGCCAGCGCTTGTCCTGTCCAAAGGACAAGACGGTATTGGTGAGGTCGTATTTTTCGCCGACGGCGTCAAACATGCGCGCGACGTCGAAGGGCTTTTTATCCAGATCTGCCTTAGACACAAATGCCTAGTCTAGGCTACGCGCGCCCCAAGGGCACGAGCCGCCCACCGCGGCAGCTCTGGGCGCTGCCCCAAAATGGTCAGCGGCACCCGGCGGGTATCTTCCAGCACCTCTTCGTAATAGCCCACCAGCTGCTCGCACAGCGCGGTCCACGTCTTCGAAGAAATGGAGGCGCGGGCATTATCCCGCAACTCCGCATGGATCTCTGGGTTTAAGAGCGCATCGACGGCATTGGGCAGGTCATCGACAAAGCTATCCACGTCTAAGAGCAGGCCGTTATAGCCTTCTTGGATAAGGTCCACGGGCCCGCCTGCCCGCGGGCCGATGGTGGGCACGCCAGAGGCTTGGGCCTCCTGGATGGACTGGCAGAAGGTTTCAAATTCGCCGGCGTGCACAAAGACATCGAGCGAGGCATAGGCCTGAGCCAGCTCCTCACCGCTGAGCGCGCCGGTGAACACGGCGTTGGGAAGCTGTGCCTCCAATAGCGGGCGCTCGGGGCCGTCACCGACGATGACCAGCTGAATATCCTCGCGGCCATTAAGCGCGGACAACCGGTGCACGCCCTTTTCCGCGGCCAAGCGGCCGACGAAGCCGACGATGTTTTTCTTTCCACTGCGGTCCCAGCTGCGGCGCAGGCTAGCCGAGCGCTTTTGGGGATGGAAAAGCTCGGTATTGACGCCGCGGCCCCAATGGCGCACGTGCTTGATGTGGTGTTTTTCCAAATCCCGGATGGTCAGCGAGGACGGCGCCAAGGTCATCTGGCAGGAGTTGTGGATCGTGCGCAGCCACTCCCACACAGCGTAAGCCAAGGCGGAGGCGTGGTACTTGGTGGCGAATCCTGCGACATCGGTTTGGTAGAGCGCCACTGCCGGAATGCGCTGTKGGCGGGCCRAAAATGCGCCCGCCGCACCCAGCACAAACGGGCTAGCTAGGTGGATGATATCGGGCTTGAACTTCCGCAGCGCATCATCCACGGCCGTGGTCGGCACGCCCACCGGCAACGAATCCACCAGCGGCACGCGCACGGTGGGCACGCGGTAAATGGGAAAGCCCAAGTAATCAGGGATTTCTTCTTGGCCCTCGCGGGCACCGGGGGCGATGACAATCGCATCGTGTCCGGTTTCTTGCAGGTGCTCCAAAACGCGCAGCACCGAGTTTGTCACGCCATTGACATTGGGGAGGAACGATTCAGCCACGATTGCAACTCGCATGCCACCATAATGACCTATTTTCCTTGGCCTTTGGTGAATCCAATGAAAAATCTGGGTAAATTATTTTTCAGCCCGATTTTCAGCGCGGCGGGTGGTCACGGTAATAAGCCGCCACAGCCCCACGGCGGCAAGCGTAGACACAACCGCCACGGATAGCGCCGGTATGACCGCCAAGGTCCACTCGCGGCCTTCTACCTTCACCAAATCCGGATTATCCTCGGCATACTGCACCCATACCTGCTGGCCCTCGCCCAAGTCCGTGGGATAGAGCAAGCCTTGCCGCGGGGAATGATAGATCCCGTCGCTATCTTGAAAATCCACGGTGGTGCGCAGCGCGCCGACGTCCTTGACCGTTGCCAAAGCCCGGCTAGGCTGCGCGGAAATGGCGCGGTCATTGAGGAGGGGGCCTACCACCAGGCCCACCGAGCCCACGATCAGCGCCACGTAGATGGCCAGCACGAGCTGGTGCAGCCGACGCCGAACAACCGCGGGCCTATAGCGCGGGGCCACTTACTGGCCCACCTTCTGCGTGAGCTTATCCTGCAGCGCCCGGCGCGTGGCACGGGTGGTCTGCGCCTCCACGATGGTGATGCCCGTGGAGTATTCCTTAAGCTCTGCCAGGGTATCCAGCAGCTCCTGCGGGGTGGTCACCAGACGGTAGTCTGCGTCATAAGCCTCTGCCAGCTTGTCGATGCCCACCCCATGCGGCGTTCCAAAGGCCGGCTCGAAGGCATCGCGAAGCGCGGGCGCGCCTTGTTCCAGGGTTTCAAAGATGCCGCCGCCATTGTCATTGGCCACCACGATGGTGAGGTTCTCTGGCCGCGGCTGGTCCTCCGGGATCAGCAGCCCGTTGGCATCGTGCAAAAAGGTCACATCCCCTACCAGGGCCATCACGCGTGGGGCGCGCCAATTAGTGGGATCCAGCGATTGCGTGGCCAGGGCCACGCCGATGGCTTGGGAGACGGTGCCATCGATGCCCGCCACCCCGCGCGGGGCGTAGGTATCCACGCCGTCAAAGGGCAGCCCGATGAGGGAGGCATCGCGCACCGGATTCGAGGCGCCGAGCACCACCGTGTCATTGACCGCGAGCGTATCGCCTACCGCCGCCGCTACGTGCAGGCCGGTGAACCCGAGTTCTTCATCCTCCAGGGTTGTGCGCACGGCCTCGCCGACCATGTCGGTCGCGCCTTGGCAGATCTTGAGCCACTCGCGGCTTGGCTCCCCGGTGGTCTTGACGGTGGTGCCAAGGCGCGCGTTATCCCCGCGCTGGTTGGTAAAGTCCGCCGTGCGCGAGAGCACCACCAGCTCGATATCCGGGTCATTCATCAGCGCGAGCACGCCGCGATGCAGCGTGGGATGGCCCACCACGATGACCTGCTCGACCTTGGTATTGACCACGTAGTCATTGGCGGAGACCTGCGCCTTGCGGAAAATATGCGCCGCGGCCGGGTGCACGGGGTGGAAGGGCCCCGGCGCGGAGGGCTCCGCGATGGTCGGCACGTCTTCTAGGCCCTCGACCTCCCAGGCCTCATCGCCGGCGATAACAAGGGTATTTTTGCTCAAGTCCACCGCGACCTCGCCGTGGTCATAAAACCGCGGGGTGGCCGCGCGGGTGCCATCGCCACCTACTCGCTCCGGCAGGCTATCTCCTACCAGGGGTGCGTCAAAGGCGATATTGATGTGTACCTGGAGGTCGCGCTCAAACCGCTCTGCAATCGCGGCGATATCCTCTTCCGCATTGACCTGGGTGGTATCCGCATAGACGCCGAAGATGCCATCTTGCACGATGGTTTGGGAGGCGCCGGTGCCGATCAACCGCTCCGGGCGGTCCGCGCTGATAATGGCAAGCGGGGTATGGGAATAGTGCGCCTCAACCACCGCGGGCAGCGTATTGGCCACGGCCGTGCCGGAGGTCATCACCACCCCGACGTGGCGGTGCTGCACGCGCGCCATTCCTAAGGCGGTAAACGCAGCGCCGCGCTCATCAATGCGCGTATGCACCCGGATATCCTCGCGCGCGAGGAGGGCGAGCGACAGCGGTGCGTTGCGGGATCCCGGGCACAGCACCACATCGGTAAGGTGGCGCGCCAATTGGGCGGCCACCTGTTCAGCCAGCTGCATCGATTCATTCATGCTGCCAGATTTTACCTACTGCGGCGCAGCGGCCGGCAATCGCGCCGCGCCGCCGCCTTGCCTATAGCCGGTACCGCTGGTTAGCCCTGCTGCTGGTTGCCGCCATTGCCAAAGAGATCCCGCAAAAGGCGTTCCACGTCGAGGTCATCGCCTTCTTCCAGGCGGTCCTGAATTTCCGGTGGCAGCTCGGTAGGAATATCTTCGGGGAGATCGTCTTGCAGATTCGGCAGATTGCGCAGGCGCTCAGAAATACCAGGGCCCGCATCCTCGGTCTCGGTCACTGTGGTGGGCACCTGCGTGGTGGTGGTTTCCGTCACCGGTTCTGGCGCGGGCTTATCGGCATCGCTCGCGGCATTGCGCCACAAGAAGAACAGGGCGCCCGCCGCCAGGATGGCAACGACGGCGATGGCGGCAAAGACCCCGGCCATCCCGCCGTTTTTCTTCTTTCCCCTGCCGCGCTGGTCCGGGTCATAGTCCGACGGCACCGGCTCATACTGCTGCTGGGCGTATTGTTGCTGGCCATACTGCCCACCGGGCTGCTGATAGTTTTGTTGGTAATTCTGCTGGTAATCGGCGTTCGCGTCGAATTGCCGCGTCTCATTCTGCGGCTGCTGCGCGCCCGGGAAATACTGCTGTGGGCGCTGGCTGCGGGCATTACCGCCCGCATTATCTGGGACGCGGCCTATCTGGCGCGTGGCATCCTCGGCCGGGCCAGACCACTGGCGGGTCTCGTCAGTGCCGCGCCCMTCATCATGAGAGCCTTTTCGGCCATTGGAACCGTTTTCACCAAAGCCATTATTTKTCATGCCTACCAGATGTACATCATTTTCCTGTGAGATCCCAGGGAATCTCCCAGATGCCAGCGTTGGACCGAGGGGAGATGCTAGCTCTGCAGCTGGCGCGCCCGCAGCGCCCGTCCGGTCGCGGTATCTTCCGCGGCCAGCTGGCTTGGGGTGGCATCCGCGATGATCTGCCCGCCGTCCGCACCGGCGCCGGGGCCCATTTCAATGATGCGGTCCGCGCTCGCTAGAACGTTGAGATCGTGCTCGATGACGATCACGGTATGCCCGGCATCGACAAGCTTGTGCAGCTCCGCATTGAGCAGGGCAATATCGGCTGGGTGCAGGCCGGTGGTGGGCTCATCCAGCATGTAGACCGTGTGCCCGCGCCGCGAATTGCGGGAGCGCTGCAGTTCCGTGGCGAGCTTGATGCGCTGCGCCTCGCCGCCGGAAAGCTCCGGCGCACCCTGTCCCAAGCGGAGGTAGCCCAGGCCCACGGCCTGCAGCGTGGCGATGGCGCGGTGGATCTTTGGTTCCTCGGCAAAGAATTCGGCGGCCTCATCCACGGTGAGCTCCAGCACCTCTGCGATGCTGCGCCCATGCCAGGTCACCTCGAGGGTTTCATCGTTGAAGCGGGCACCGCCGCATTGTGGGCAGGTGGTATAGGAACCCGGCAAAAAGACCAGCTCTACCTCGATTTTTCCGGCGCCACCACAGGTGGGGCACTGGCCCTGCTTCACGTTGTAGGAAAAGCGCGAGACCGTCCACTTGCGCTCCTTGGCCTCCGGGGTGGAGGCAAAGAGCTTGCGCACGTTATCGAAAAGGCCGGTATAGGTGGCCAACGTGGAACGCGGGGTGCGGCCAATGGGCTTTTGGGAAATCTGCACCAGACGGGAGACCTTATCCAGGCCCTCTACCCCGGCAAGCGAGAACTCGTGGCCGCCCTCGTCCGCGTCGTCTTTATCCTCATCGGCCACGGCGGTGGCGGATTCCTTGAGGGTTTCTGCCAGCACGGTGCTCACCAGCGTCGACTTGCCCGAGCCCGAAACCCCGGCCACTGCGGTAAATTGCCCCAGGCCAAAGTCCACATCGAGCCCGTCGATACTGCGCGCCGAAATGCCACGGAGGCGGAGGTGGTTGGAGGGGGTGCGTGGGGCATCGGCAAGCGCGAGCTCACGCTGCGCCAACGCGCGGGCGGTAGGGGTATCGGCGTCGTAGTCCTCGACCGGACCGGAATAAACCACCTTGCCGCCGCCCTCGCCGGCGTAGGGGCCAACGTCCACGAGCCAATCCGCCTGGGCCACCAAATCCATATCGTGTTCAACCAGCAACACCGAATTGCCGGCGTCAATAAACCGGCGGCACATATCCAGCACCGCCCCGCGCTCATCGGGATGCAGGCCGGCAGACGGCTCATCGAGCACATACGCCACGCCAAAGAGCCCGGAACGCAGCTGGGCGGCGAGCCGAATGCGCTGCAATTCACCCGCCGAAAGGCTCTGGGTGGGCCGGTCCAGGCTCAGGTGCGCCAACCCCAGCTCCAGGGCGGAGGTCAGCGCCGGCAACACCTGCTTGAGCAGCAGATCCTCCGCGGAATTCTCCTCCGGTTCCTGCGCGCTGAGTACCTCATAGACCTGGTCCAGCGGCAGGGCGCCCAGCTTGTCGATGCTCATTCCCGCATACATCACCTTGAGCGCCCGCGGGTTCAACCGCCGGCCGTGGCAGGTATCGCACTCGCGGGATTCCATGAAGGACAACGTGCGCTTGCGCAGCGATTCCGATTGGGTCTCCTGCAGCGTCTTGGTGAGGTAACTGGCCACCGAGCGCCACGTGCCCTCATAATTGCGCTGGATCTGGTCCGCGCCGCGCAGGGGTTTTACGGTGACCACGGGGCGTTCTTCGGTAAATAGGATCCAGTCGCGGTCTTCCTGCGGCAAGTCTTGCCAGGGGGAATCCAGGTCATAGCCCAAGTTCATGAGGATATCGTGGAAATTTTTGCCCGCCCACGCACCGGGCCAGGCCTTAATGGCGCCTTCCTCAATGGACAAGGTGGGATCGGGCACCATCGATTGCTCGGTGGGCTCGTGCACCACGCCCGCGCCCTGGCACTGCGGACACATGCCCTCTGGGGTATTTGGTGAAAAGGCATCCGAGTAGAGGCCCTCAGGGTTATCCCCGGCGCGCGAGTACAACAGGCGCACGCTATTAGATAGCGCGGAAACCGTGCCCACCGTGGAGCGCGCCCCGCCGCCGGAGGTGGATTGCTGCAGCGCCACCGTGGGCGGCAAGCCCTCCACCTGGCTTACCTGTGGGTCCACCGCGGAGCTAATGAGCCGGCGCGCAAACGGCGCCACCGATTCCAGGTAGCGGCGCTGCCCTTCCCCGTGGATGGTGCCAAAGGCCAGAGAGGATTTTCCGGAACCGGAGACTCCCGTCACCGCCACGAGTTGGCCGCGCGGCATATCCACATCGACGTTGCGCAGGTTGTGTAAGTGGGCATCGCGAACCTTGATTGTCATGACCACAATCCTACCCGCGCACCAGCTCCCTAAGGCAACGCTTCGGCCCGCCACCCCCGCCGCGCATTGCCTACCGATCTGTCTACCACTCCGCCTGCCCAAGAATTAATTTCACGCCCGCTCAGGGTGTTCCGGCTGGCGAGCGCGCCCTGCAACCACCAAGCTGCCGCCGGTGCATATTTCGCCGCCTCTCTTGCTGATAGACTTCATTGTCTATTATGACGATTCCGCTTGGTCTATAAGCTAGAAGGTAGGGCTCCGCGTTGACCGATAACACTTCATCCATCGCGCTGATTGGACTTGGCCCCCGCGGCATTTCCGTCCTCGAGCGCCTCGTGGCACAACTCAATACCGTCTCCCACCCGCCAGAGAAACTAACGCTGCACCTTATCGATGATGCCCAGCACGGCGGCGGCAAGATTTGGGATATCAACCAGCCCAAATACCTGTGCATGAATACCTTCGCCCACGGTATGACGCTGTTTTCTGAGACCAACTCCACGGTGGAGGCCCCAGTGGTGGAAGGCCCCACCATCTACGAGTGGATCCGCCTGACGCTTGGCGATGCCCACGTGTCCCCCGGCGCCCGCGATTACGTCGCCGCCCACCCACTCGATCCGCAGGTGCTTGGGGAATTCGGCCGCACAGAGCTAGAGAAGCTGCGCCCCGAATCCTATTTGCCGCGCGCGCTGTACGGCCACTACATCCTGTGGGTCTTCCGCTCCGTCTTGCAGGATGTGCCGGAGTGGGTTGAGGTCAAGCAACACCACGCCCGCGTGGTGGATATTGAATCCCGCGAGGGTGCAGATATTTTGCACCTTAATAACGACACCACCGTTGCGGCCGGCTCCACCTTGGCGGTCACCGGCTGGCAAAACCAGGGCTATACCGAAAACGAGCGGTGGATCTTAAAGACCTTGGAAGATAACCCCAGCCTGCGCTGGATCCGCGCTGATAACCCAATCGACCAGGGTGTTGACTCCATCAAGGACAACGAGAAGGTCCTCGTGCGCGGGCTTGGTATGGGCTTTTTCGATATCCTCATCCTCTCCACTGTGGGCCGCGGTGGTAAGTTCGTCGAGGATTCCTCCAAGCCTTGGGGCATGCGCTATGAGGCCACCGGCACCGAGCCCACCTTTGCAGCCGCATCCCGGCGCGGCTATCCCTTCCTGCCGCAATCCAATGAAGGCGCCCTCCCACCGGCCGCGGAGATCCCGCGGTTAAAGAAGGTCGTCGCCGAGCTATCCCACCGCACGGGCGCGCGCTCCATCAACTATGACACCGAGGTATGGCCTGCGGTCGCCCGCGATGCCTACCAGGCCTATATCGATACCCTCGCCCGCGTCGAGCCGGAAAGCCTGCGCGCCTCCCGCGAGGAGATCATCGCCGCCCTCGATGCCACCCCGGTAGATGCAGGCGTGGCCTATAACGGCCTGGCCCAGCTCGATGAGGTCATTGCGCGCCATACCACCAAGGATTTCAGCCTACTGCGCTGGATGCACCTGCTCACGGAGGATTTTTCCAACCAGCAGGAGCTCACCGAGCACATCGCGCAGAGCCTGTGCGAGGACCTGGCAGAATCCCAGAAGGGCCCGGATAGCCCGGTGCGCGCCGCTTTGTGGTCGGTCGGTTTCTCCCGCAAACCCACCCAGGTTCTGGGCGCTGAGGGCCGCTATACCCTGGAGTCGCGCCACCACATGTTCGATAAGGCCATCTCCTTGGGCCAGACCACGTGCTCCGGCCCGCCGCCCTTCCGCACGCAGCAATTGCTGGCGCTTGTCGATGCCGGCATTGTCAGCTTCGTCGGCGGCAACCCCGTCTTGGGAACGAATGCCGATGCCGGGGAATGGACCATCAGCTCCAGCGCGTCTGGTGGCAAGCGCATCCCGGGCACGACGCTTCTCGATGCCTGGGTGCACAAGCCCGATATCCGCCGCACCCCGCACGATTCCTTCATGCACTCCCTCGTGGAAYCCGGGCGCGTGCGCGCCTTTACARAAACCGCCAGCGATGGCATCGAGGTACCTACCGGCTCGCCCGCCGAAGACCCCGATACCCGCCAGGTCCACAACGCCGATGGCACCGTGGATGAGCGCCTGCACCTCGTAGGAAYCCCCGCCCACGCCGAGTMCCCGGATACTACCTTGGCCCCGCCGATTCCCGGCACCGATTCGTGGTTCATCCAGGAAGCCGATAAGGCCGCCGTGCACGCGGCCCAGGTAGCACTCGCGGGGCAAGCGTAGCTAGCAGCGAGGGGGCAGGCAACCGCCTGCCCATTACGCTGTTAGCAGTTCCGTTCGGAGGAGCCCAGGATTCATACTCCTAGCCCCATGCTGGGGCAGGTTATGTTTATCTGCGTTCGGACCTGACCCCCATTTGGTGGACACCTGATATCCAGCCCAGTCGGACTGGGAAGAAAGGTAATCTACCATCATGTCCAGGTATTCCGAACAGTTCAAACGCGATGCCGTGGCCCTCTATAAGGAACAATGAGGGCCTCTCGCTGAACAAAGCATTAGCCGAACTCGGCATCAACCGAGCTTCGCTGCATTCTTGGGTCAAAAAGTACGGCACCGGAAAACGTGCCCGCATTAAAGCTGTGCATGATAAAGCCCAAGCGGCGAATGATTCTGCGCGAATCCGCCAGCTGGAAAAGGAAGTCTCTAAGCTGCGCGAAGAACGCGATATCCTGCGTAAGGCCGCGAAATATTTTGCTTAAAGCAACTCACTGGTGATCCGCTTCCAGTTCGTCGATGACCACCGAATAAAGTACTCGCCTCACACGGATGTGCCACGTGTTAAAGCTCAATCGTTCCTCGTTCTATAAATGGGTCCACACCCGTAAAAAGCGCAGTTTAAAGATGCATTCCGACGGTCTTATTGGTGCAAGAATAAAGACCATCTTCGACGATGAGCACGGGCTTTACGGAGCTCAACGCATCGCCGCAAGCCTTAAAGCCGATGAGAGCTGTGGTCCGACGAATCACAAGAAAGTTGCACGAATCATGAAAACCATGGGACTTCAAGGCTTTACTAAACGGCGTCGATGCACCACCACTAGGCGCAAGCCTGGTCACCGCGTCATGCCAGATCTAGTAGGCCGCAAGTGCACGGACCTGACCCCCTGGTGGTGGACACGCTGAAACCAGCATGTCGCTGGGGAAGTGAGGTACCTTTCCACCATGCCACGCAAGACCTACACCGAGCGGTTCAAGCGTGACGTAGTCTCGTTGTACGAGTCGACTCCCGGAGCAACGATCAACGCGATCGCCTCCGATCTCGGGGTCAACCGCAACTCGCTGCGCAGCTGGCTCGATGCCTTCGGCACACGCAACAAAACCAATGCCAACGGTGAGAAAGTCGCCAGCCTCATCGCCGCGTCGGACTCCGCCACCGCTGCCTCAGGACTGTCGGACGCCGAGCGCATCCGCGTACTGGAACGCGAAAACGCCAAACTCCGCGAGGAACGAGAAATCCTYCGTAAGGCGGCCAAGTATTTCGCGGAAGAGACGAACTGGTGAACCGCTTCCGGTTCGTTGAYGACMAYCGAGRCCTCTACGAGGTCAAGCGGTTATGCCAGGTCCTGGAAATCAGCTGCCCCTGCCCGCCGGCAACACCTCGTCGATGACGCGGTGCTGGGAGCGCAGATCAAGACCACCTTCAACGCCGAGAACGGCTGCTACGGCGCGAAACGAGTGACTGCGGCGATCAACTCCGATCCCGTCAACGACCGGGGCAAGGGCGGCCGTCTCAATCACAAGCGCACCGCCCGGCTGATGCGGCAGATGGGCCTTTTTGGTTTCACCAGGAAACGCCGGGTGAAAACGACGACGTCGAGTAAACGGGCCCCGAGGTTTCCGGATCTGCTGCAACGCCGGTTCACTGCGGACAGGCCGAACGCGGTCTACGTCGGCGACATCACGTACCTGCCGATCGCGGACGGGTCGAATATGTACCTGGCCACGGTTATCGACTGCTATTCGCGGCAGTTGACGGGGTTTGCGATCGCTGATCACATGCGCACCGAGTTGGTTGAAGAAGCCCTGACGATGGCCCGGAAGGTTCGCGGGAGCCTAGACGGGGCGATCTTCCACTCGGATCACGGCAGTGTTTATGCCTCTGATCAGTACCGGAGACTATGCGTGCGCTTCGGTGTCACCCAGTCGATGGGCGCGATCGGGACGAGTGCGGACAACTCGTTGGCGGAGTCGTTCAACGCCTCGTTGAAGCGGGAAGTCCTGTAGGATGAGTCTGTTTTCACTAGTCAGTTGGCCTGCCGCCAGGATGTGTTTCGGTGGTGCACGCGGTACAACACCAAACGATTGCATTCATGGTGCGGTTACCGCTCACCGAACGCCTTCGAAGACGCCGGGTTAGCTACACTTACTATCGCATCGTGATTAAATCCCCGTGTCCACTTTCCGGGGTTCGGGCCCCCGTCGTGCGACCGCTGCAGCAGCGGCCCCTGCGCCGATAACAGCAATTCGGGTCGTCATCACGCATCCTTTCCGGGGGCAACAGTAAACAGATCACCATGGGCGTCGAAAGACTCAAGAGATTGAAGATCGGTCTCAACAGCAGCACGGTCAGAAGAGCCAAGAAAAACCATGCCAAACGCACCAGTTGTTACGCGATTCGACTTATCGATATAAGTGCCGATCTTTGGTCGCCGCGAGATTCTCTGAACGGTCGGGCGAGTTTGGACAAGATCCCAGTGGCACTGTTGAAGCACACCGTTTGACTGCGGGGTAGGCATGAGCCAGGCGACACACCCGTCAAGATTTCCGGCGAGTACTTCCTGTTCGGCAGCTTGTAAACCATCCACTAGCATCGTGGCGAGAACACTGATCTGGCTGAAACCGCGAGTCGGGAGATAGACCTCGTCGGGTACTTCGGGGCCCATACAGCGACCGTTGTATTCAATAAGTACCCACTGCCCCTTAGACCACCTCAGTTCCACGTGGGAGGCTCCGAAGTTTACTTCCAGAGCGTCAAGGAGCGATAAGGTATATTCCACGGCACCGGAATAGTGGTTGTCCTCCGGTCCTACTGTGATAGCTGAATATATGTGGGGAGCTCCAGATTCCTCCGTAAGTCCGTATCGGAAAACTTCGGTCACAATATGACGCCCTTCGGCTGTCACCGTGTTCACAAAATATTGAGGTCCGTCTACGTACTCCTGAAGAACCACGGAGGGTGATTTTTCTCCTAGCAAAGTCGTAGAATTTTGAATGGTAGTAATCGCTTGAAGAGTCTCGGGTTCTGTTTTGCAGAAATAGACATGGTCACTGCCCCGCTTCCCACAGGCTTGACAACACAATCCTTGACCAGGGACGGGTCTAGATAAAGGCTGTCTTGTGCAGAAGCGGGGGATAGGGTAACAGACCTTGGGGCACGCAGTCCATATTGGTGAGCAACATCAATCATTCCTTGCTTATGGCGACGGTGGCAGATCTTCTCTCTACCGTTATGCGGTAGTCCTAACTCAGCTGAAACCCACTCAGCTATGGATACTCCTGATTCGCTTCCCGGCACAACAAGGTCAAATTTTTCTTGGCTACATTCCCGGAGTAGGGGCCAGGGCCCATGGATCGGAAATGCTCCCGTCTTCGTTAGCTGAGATGGCATACGGCGGGTTAGCAGTAGCAACCTCTACGTCCCTTTTTGGCGCAGGGTTGCCACCAGATCGGCGCTACTTGAAGAATCATCAACTACTAATATTTTCTTTTTCCGTGTTCCCCACATTGCTTGGCTTATGGTTATTGCCACAATGAGCATCAACAAAGTTAACTGAATTGGTTCGACTTGAGAGCCCAATGCCACCTCGGTAGCCATCACCACGGCCGGAAGGGCCGCGATGATCAGTGCCGAGATGAAAGGCGACGCTAAGGTAATTCCCCACTGCAAGAGCAGGATAGGAAAAGTAATGCACATCACCGATAGCAGGACGATTGACAGGGTAGAGCCTCGAAGCATCTCCGCTTCCACGGAAAAGAAAGCCACGAGACCGCTAATAATCCAAGCTAAGTGAAACCTCACTGCTGCAATCGTGAGAACGCTGTTCCCTTGTTCAGTAGCCCAGCGCGAGGAGTAAAGCACTCCTACCGCAGAAATTCCTGCGCCTACAGCTAGAGCGAAACCCAGATAAGACTGGGGTGAACTGCTTCCCGTTCCTAGGAAGAAAAAACATAGAGCCAGAACCACTACTGCAGTTGTGGACACCAATGAACTGCTGAGCCTTCTGGCCGACCAAGTCATTATTACTGCGACAATAAAAGGGCCGACTCCTGTTTCGATGACACTTGCTGCAGTGGGCTGCATCAAAGTAGTGGAAACATAGAATAAGCAGAAAGCGCCCGCAGTAAACAGATTGAGGCTTGCTGCAGTTGTCATTTTCATGGGGGGATGCGGTGTTTCCGTAGCTCGGTATTTTCTACGATAAAACGCTAAATAGACCACTGTGGAGATAATCGCTGCGATAAGAAACGCTGAAAACGTAGTAAAAGTAGATAGCTCTGGGTCTACTTGGGCTCCGACTATCGCAGTGCCGATTCCTTGCCATAGGACAGCTAGGGCTACGATAACCGCCCCTACACCTGGTTTATTGGACTGGATCATAAAACCTTACCCTCAAAATCCGTAAAGTTAACTTAATAGGTGCTGTTGCAAAGTTGGGCGGAGAGCAGCGAAGACTCAGTTTCTCATTCCCTGATGGCCGCTGCGTGTGGGCGTTGTTAGGCCGTCTCGAAGACCCGGTTGACGATCACCGCGTCCGGGTTCGGTTGCCCGTAGGCCAACATCGTGCCTTGCCCTTTCCGCAATGAGTGCATCGCCTCCATCCCTTTCAACGTCCGATATGCAGATGTCCGGTTCTTAAACGCGCCTTTCGGCCCGAGGATCCGCTTCAGCCGACCATGGTCGCCTTCCAGGATGTTGTTGAGGTATTTCACCTGCCGGTGTGAAGTGCCCCGAGTTTTGTTCCTAGGCATTTGCCTTGATTTCTATTATTCCCTGTTGCGGGGTCTTCTTCCAAAATTCGGTTTCCACCTCGGCTGGGGTTGGTCTGGGCTGGATTAAATAGACCATGTGGTTTGATCGTGTCTTCCGTGACAGCCCTTTGTTGGGCAGGAAGACTGATAATCATGAAGAAGTTTTCAAAACACACTCCTGAGCAGATCGTGGCCAACTTGATAAAGCCCGATCCATGAAGGCCTCGGGTAGTACCGTAGCCGAAGTCTGCCGCGACCTCGGTGTTAGCGAGGCAACCTACCGTCGCTGGGTCAAGCAGTACGGCGAGATGYCCCGCAGCGAAGCCCGCCGCTTTAAAGAACTGCAGGAAGAAAACGCCAAGCTTACCCGCCTACTCG
This sequence comes from Corynebacterium accolens, assembly GCF_030515985.1. The sequence continues at coordinate 1,483,839 of NZ_CP100376.1, forward strand.
GAGAAGCCGAGTTGGAAAAAGCGCTACTGAAGGAGCTTGCGGAGGGAAAATTCTGACCCCGGCACCCAAATATGAAGCCATCTATGACGCTGTATCCGTGGGCTATTCGGTGCGCTTTGCCTGTCGCGTGGTCGGGGTATCTAGAGCGGCGTACTACAACGCCCGCACACGCCACCAGCAGCCCAGCGTGGATAAGTACGCTGCTCTACGCAGGTGGCTCGTCACTTTCGCTGGTGAGCACCGACGCTGGGGCTATCGCCGTGCTTGGGTGAAAGCCAGGCCAGCTGATTTTACCTGTGGCCGTGATGTGGTGTATTACCTGTGGCGCCAGGAGGGTTTGCGGGTCTTGCCTCGCAAAGCTGGTAAGCAACAGTGCTTGCCTGTGCCAACGCCGCGCACCCAGCCAGCGACATGTCCGGGGCACGTGTGGGCACTGGACTTCCAGTTCGATAGTAACTTTCAGGGCAAAGCCTTTTAAGATCTGCAACGTGATCGACGAGTTTACCCGTGAGCATGTTGGTTTCGAGGTCGCTCGGTCAATCACCGCTACTGCCGTGATTGACCTGCTGGAGAACGTGAGCTGCTGTGCGTGGCAGGCCTCGGGTGTTACGTATGGATAACGGCCCGGAGTTCATCAGCCGTGAGCTGGCTAGTTGGGCTGCTAAGCAAGACACTGTCGAGGCGTTCATCCCACCGGGAATGCCATGGCATAACGGGTTTGTGGAGTCCTTCCACAACCGGCTACGCGACGAGCTGTGAGAGGACGAGATATTCGACGACCCCGACCATGCGTCGCGTTGCCTGCGACTGTGGTCGAAGCGCTATAATACCTATCATCCTCATTCGAGCCTAGGGTTTATCCCGCCGACTGAGTACGCCAACCAATGGCACCACACCCAGGAAGGCACTCAAACCGCCCGGTCTTAAAAACCAGCCCGGCCCACATCGACATGTTTTCCGCCAAGATGCGGTCTTCCACGAGACGGACCACACGGTCCTTCGCATCCTGGTCAAATTTTCTCGGCACGTTCCAGATTTTCCCATCTACTCAAACGGAACAAAACCTGGGACACTTCACACAAGCATTTAGAAACTACTGCTCATCGTTAGGTGTACGCCAGTCCATGGGCGCGGTTGGAACGAGTGCCGATAATGCCCTGGCAGAATCATTTAACGCCACCTTAAAGCGGGAAGTACTGCGTGATAGGAAACTCTTTGAAAGTCCAATCAGCTGCCGCCAGGAAGTCTTTCGGTGGTGCATGGGCTACAACACCCGAAGGCGCCACTCCTGATGCAATCTTGTAGCTCCTGATGTCTTTGAAGCCGAGACTTCAGCTACACTAATTAAAGCAGCACAGCTACCCCGACGTGTCCACATTTCGGGGTCAGGCCCTTATGTCGAATTCGCCCAATCGGGCTGGCAACAAAAAATTAAAGAACGCCCTATAGCAATCGTCTTTTGCATCGATCAGATTCCACGAGCGTTCCCGGCAATTCTATGAACGAAAACGCAAAGAAGGCAAAAGACTCAACGCCGCAGCAACCTAAAGTCAACACACCCCCAACAAGCCCACCCACGAAGTTGACAACCTATATAGGAACATCCTCTCGCTCTAGCCGTTTTCGAGCAGCCCAAGGAGCCGTTCGCGCAGCTCATTTTTGCGCTCCACCACCGCGGAGTCATCGCTACCGCTGCGCGGGCGGGGCAAGCCCACTTCAATGTCCTCGATGATGGTGGCCTCTGGCCCCGGCGACATGACCACAATGCGATCCGAGAGCAATACTGCCTCATCCACGTCGTGGGTGACCATGACCACCGTGCGGCGGTTTTCTTCCCACACATTCAACAGCAGCGACTGCAGCTGGCGGCGGGKAAGCGCATCCAACGCGCCGAAGGGTTCATCGAGCAATAAGATATCCGAGCCGATGGCGAAGGCGCGCGCCAAACCGACGCGCTGCTGCATGCCTCCGGATAACCGCGACGGGCGCCGGTCGGCCGCATGGCCCAAGCTGACCTCGTCGAGGAAGTCCTGCGCAATCTTGGTGCGCTCTGCCTTCGACAGCTCCGGGCGGGCCGATCGCAGTCCGAATTCGATATTCCCGCGCGCCGTCATCCAGGGCAGGAGCGCGTGATTTTGAAATACCACGCCGCGGTCTGGACCTGGGCCGGTCACGGCCTCGCCTCGCGCGCGCACCTCGCCGGTAGAGGGAAATGCGAGGCCCGCGATCATATTCAGCATGGTGGATTTGCCGGAGCCCGATGGCCCCAGCAGGGATACGAACTCGCCCTCCCCAATGGATACCGAGGTATCCCCAATGATCTTGGTTGGGCCGTAGCTTTTGGTAATACCAGCAAATTCGATATGGGCTTTAGTCATAGCGCACCACTTTCTGCAGGGAGGCAACGAGGTAATCCAGGGCCAATCCGATGACACCAATAAGCACGATGACCACGACGATGGCGTCAATATCGAGGCGGTTCCACATATTCCAGACAAAGAAAMCGACGCCTTGGCCGCCGACGAGCATTTCCGCAGCCACGATGACTAACCAGGCGGTCGATAGCGATTGCCGCATGCCGGTGATAATCCCTGGCAGCGCAGCCGGCCCGACGATGTAGAGGAGCTGTTGCATCCGGTTCGTGCCGAGCGTGGCCGCTAGGTTCTTATACGTGGGGTGAATCCCGCGGACCGCCTCGATGGTATTGAGCAGCGTCGGCCACAAGGCGGAGAGGATGATGACGAAGACGGCGGTATTTTCGGCATCGCGAAGCAGCGCCAGGCCTAGTGGCAGCCATGCCAGCGGGGAGACGGGGCGCAGGATCTGGACAAAGGGATCCGTCGCGCGGCGGAAGGTTGCAGAAGAGCCCAGCCAAAAGCCCAGCGGAATGGCTATCACCATGGCGATGGCAAAGCCAATGAGCACGCGGCGCAAGGAGGCGACCATATGCCAAAGAATGCCCACTGAGGCCGGCCCATCCCGGTAGAAGGGATCCGAAAGAATCTCTACGGCCCTATCCCAGGTGTGCGCGGGAGTGGGGGCGATATCGGAAAGCCAGCCCGCAGCCGCGACCGCCTGCCAGAGGGCGATGAAGGCAATGAAAAGCGCAATACCCAGGCCCATTGCCTTCCACGGGCTCTCCCGCCGCTTCTTCCGGCTGGCGGTGCGGCCCGAATGGGGCGCTGCTGTGTGAGTGTCAGTGGAGTGCGCTGTACTGGTGCTAGCGCTGTCATTTTTTACTGTGGTCATAAGGCAAGAGTCCTTAACGCTGGTATCCGGCGGTGGGGTGCAGGGGATCGAAGCTATGGCCGTTGATTTTCACCGGGTCCGTGGTGAGATCGGCTTCGCGCGGTAAGACGGATTTCGTGACATCTAGCAACGCTTGGTCATCCATCCGCATCGCGCTTCCGCCCAGATCCCAGCGGGCCATTTGGGTGCCCATCCACGTAATTGCGGTGGCGGAGGTGCGGCCGCCAAACTTGATCATCTGTGGATCCACCGTGTCCTTGCCGTCCCAAGTGGTGTAGTTTCCGGCGAGCGCCCGCGAAATCAGCTCTTCCTTCTGGTTCAGGTACTTCTCCTTAGCCAGCATGGACGCCGATTCATGGACGTGGTCTGGGCTATCGACGTACTGCGCGCCTTCCTGCAGCGCCGCGACGACGCGGTCGCGCACGCCCCGGTCCACTTCCTTCGCCACGGCAACCGAGCAGCACGGGTGGTTGTCCCACATCTGGCGGGTGGGAACAAAGGCGCGGCCCGAGCCGGTAGTCAGGGCGCACTGGTTGAAGGGCTCTGGGCCAATGAAGCCGTCGATGGTGCCGACCGAAAGTTGCGCCACCATATCGGCCGGGCGCAATAGGCGCAGCTCCACATCGGAAACTGGGTCGACCCCGCCGGCCACGAGATAATCGCGCAGCAAGAGGGCATGCACGGAGTACTCAAAGGGAATTCCCAGCACCATGCCCTTCAGGTCCGCTGGCCGCGACACGGTATCCAGGTGAGAGGTGGACAAGGTCAGTGCCTGCCCGTTGGTGTTTTGCGTAAAGGCTAACTCGGTGGGCCGGGAGGCGTTGGTGGCACCGGCATCAATGGCTAGCGGCATGGGCGAGAGCATGTGCGCTACGTCTAAGGCGCCGGTGGCATAGGCGGTCCAGAGATCTGCCCACCCCGCGAATTTGCGCAGCTCAACGTTGAGGCCCTGCTTTGCGAAGGCGCCCAGGCCATCGGCGGCGACCAGCGGGGACGCGCACGCGATGGGCACGAATCCGATGGTGAGGGTTTCCCCGCCCTGCCCGGATGTCCCGGACTGGGCATTGTCCTCCTGCCGCGGCGAGGAACACGCAGAGAGGACCTGCGAGCCCACTGCTACCCCGCCCATTGCTACTGCGCTGCGCAGTATCTGCCGTCGCGACAGCTTCCGATTGTGAACCATGCGTTCTTTCTTAACTAGACCAAGTGGTTTGTTCAGAACGAACCTAGGCCGGGCGCACTACGGTGTCAATTTCTAAATTCACAGGTCAGCAAATGCGGTGCACACATTTATATTCACTCTAGACCTGGCATTCTCTACAAAATAGACCCCTTGTTCTAGATTTATATTTGCCTTCGCGTTACCATGGCGCCATCAGTTAATAAACATCTGATACAAGGAGCAATTTAATGTCTGATCTCACCCCAAACCACAACGAAGGCGACGCTCTCGAGCCCATCGACGGCGAGAAGCTCAACGACCTAGCACAGAAGAACATCGACAACCCTGAGGGTGCCAAGAAGCACGTCCGCACCCACACCGAGGCTGACGGTTTCTTCCGCAATAACACCACCGTGCGCGACCACACCATCAAGGTGGGCGAGCCTTTGCCGCTGCTTGGCGATGACTCCGCACCCAACCCCACCGAGGTCGCTCAGGCCGGTCTTGGCGCCTGCATCAACGTTGGCATCCAGGCCATCGCTCAGCACCGCGGCGTTACCCTGACCAAGCTGGAGCTCGACATCGTTGGCGACATCGACCTCTCCCCAACCTGGGGCGTTGGTGACTTGGGCGAGGACAAGCGCCCGGGCGTTTCCGACGTCAACGTTAAGGTCAATATCGACGGCGACGCCGACAAGGAGACCCTGCAGAAGATCGTGGACGACGCCATCAAGTGGTCCCCGGTTGTTAATACCTACACCCGCCCGGCCAACCTCACCCACGAGTTGGTCTAAGGTTTAGATAGATAAAAGCGCCTGGCAAGTGCCAGGCGCTTTTTCTTATGCTTTTAGGCGCAACTACAGGTGCTGCCACGATTCCCGGAGGCGCTCGAACCACCACTCGCGGCGGTCGGCCGGCGCGGCTAGGTCGGACAGGCGGTCCGGTTCTGGGGCGAGGATCTCGGCGCGCAGGTGCCCGTCGTGTAGCTGGCGTGGCGCGGTGACGTCTTCCTCAAAAAGGCTGCCCGTGGCCAGGCCCGCTGCGGCCGGGGTAACGTCGATGTCCTCGTCATCATAGATTTGCGGCAACGCCGCCACCGCCGCCAAGCCCATATTGATGCCGATGGAGGTATCCAGCGCCGAGGCCACTGTAATATCCATGTGCCGTTCGCGCAGGTGCTGTGCCACCTCGAGGACGCGGCGCACCCCGCCCAGCGGTGCAGGTTTAACCACTGCTACATCGGCCGCCTGCAGATCCGCCACGCGGTATGGATCCTCAACCTTGCGAATGGATTCATCCGCGGCCACGCGCACAAAAAGCCCGTTGCGCATGAGCTGCCTGCGCACCTCCACCAGTTCTTCCGCGCTCGCGCAGGGTTGCTCCATATAGTCCAGCGGCATGAGTGCCTGGGCGGCCTCTACCGCTTCGGCCACACTCCAGCCGCCATTGGCATCCACGCGCAGCACCGGGATAACCCCCCGGGCGCTGACGTGCTCGCGAACGGCGTGGACGCGCGCAATGTCATCGGCAAGCGTCTGGCCTTTCTCCGCCACCTTGATCTTGAACGTCCGGCAGCCGGGGTAGCGATCCACAATCGCGGGTACCTCGCTGGCGGGAACGGCGGGRADGGKGGSGTTGACCTCTACCCMCYCTCGGRCTGGCTCCGGAAAWCCCYCSTAAGCGGCCTCCAACCCSGCGCGCAGCCACGCGGCCGATTCCGCGGGCCCGTATTCCAGGAACGGCGCAAATTCACCCCAACCGGCTGGCCCATCAATAAGCAACGCCTCTCGCGTGGTGATGCCGCGAAACTTCACGGCCAGCGGGAGGGAGACTACGTGGGCGCGGTCGAGAACGTCATCGATGTTCATAGGCTCATGGTAGCTGGCACGCCGCTCGCGCTGCGGACCACAACCCATTGACCCCAGCCCCCACCCCGGCTACGTTGGTTCCTACCTACCCCTGAAGGAGGAACCATGTTACTGGCAGAGGCATTAGCAGAGCGCGCCCAGGCGCAGGACCGGCTCAATGAGCTGCGCGAGCGTCTACTTTCCGTCGTACGCGTGCAGGAGGGCGATACCCCGGACGAGGATCCGGCCGAGCTTTTGCGCGAGTTGGAGGGCATTACCGGGCGCATCGATAAGCTCGTGCAGGCCATCAATGCCACGAACGTGGCCACGGATTTTGATGGCGAGAAGAMCCTGATGCAGGCCCTTGCGCTTCGCGATGGCCTCGTGCGCACCCGCCGCATCTACCACGACCTCGCCCAAGCCGCGGGCGCGCGGCAGGACCGCTATTCCCGCGCGGAGATTAAGTTTGTGGCCACGCTGCCGGTAGCAGAGCTGCGCAAGCGGGTCGATGACCTGTCCAAGCAGTTCCGGGAGCTTGATACCCGCATCCAGCAGTTGAACTGGAATACGGAACTGATAACTCCATAGCGAAGCTTTAGTCATGCCACGCCGCGCGCGTGGCGGTAGCCTTTACGCACATGCAGCGAGTATGCCCCCGCCTTCGAGGGGAAATTCGAGGACATGTAGGCACCCTTTGGCGTTAAAGGGTTGAGGGAGTTCGAGTCTTCCCACAGTATTGATGACCGCGCCAGCATAGGGTACACGGGTACATTGCGGGATAACCCCTCGCAGTTATTGAGTATCGATTATTACCAGCATGCTGGGCAGTGCGTAGAGGTGAGGGTTGGGAATGGGGACTAAACTTTTCGCGCCCACTATGCTGGGCGCTATGAGCGAGCAGAAGAAATACAGCACCGAAAATCCGTTCCGCGAGGAATTGTGGCGCCCGGTTGAGGGCTTTGGGGATCTCACGGACGTCACCTACCACCGCCTGGCGGCGGACGGCCGGAAGAATGGCATCGTGCGCATCGCCATCGACAGGCCCGAGGTGCGCAATGCCTTCCGGCCACACACCGTAGATGAGCTGTATCGCMCCTTGGATCACGCCCGCCGCACCCCGGATGTGGGCACGATCTTGCTTACTGGCAATGGGCCCTCGCAAAAGGATGGCGGCTGGGCGTTTTGTTCCGGCGGTGACCAGCGCATTCGCGGCCGGTCGGGGTATCGCTACGCCACCGAGCACGCCCACGATGATGCGACGGCGGATGAATCCAGCGTCGACGAGGCCCGCGCCAAGGTCGAAGGCGGCCGCCTGCACATCCTGGAGGTCCAACGGCTTATCCGCACCATGCCCAAGGTGGTTATCGCCGTGGTCAATGGGTGGGCCGCCGGCGGCGGGCACTCGCTGCACGTGGTCTGCGATATGACCGTGGCCTCCCGCCAGGAGGCGCGCTTTAAGCAGACGGATGCGGACGTCGGATCCTTCGATGCGGGCTATGGCTCGGCCTACCTGGCCAAGATGGTGGGCCAGAAATTCGCCCGCGAGATCTTCTTTTTGGGCCGCACCTACGATGCCCAGCGCATGTATGAGATGGGCGCGGTCAATGAGGTCGCAGACCACGGCGAGCTCGAGGACACCGCCATCCGCATGGGCCAGGAAATCAATATGAAATCCCCCACCGCCCAGCGCATGCTGAAATTCGCATTCAACCTTACCGATGATGGCCTGATGGGCCAGCAGGTCTTCGCCGGCGAGGCCACCCGCCTGGCTTATATGACCGATGAGGCCGTCGAGGGCAAGCAGTCCTTCCTGGACAAGCGCGAGCCTAACTGGGACGAATTCCCCTATTACTACTAAGGAGTGCCCCGCACCGTGCTCATCGCATTTTGTATCCTGCTTGCGATCCTCGCCGTCGGGGGCGTTCTCGGCTCGCGCGTGTGGATGCTGCGCCGCATTAAAGAAGCCGAGGCCAATAACGAGCGGCCCTTTGATCAAGAGGACACGTACCGCTGATTCCCGCATCGACTCMCCCCGGCCGCAACCGGGCTTTGTCCCGCCGTAGCCTTAAGATCTACTGCCGTGACTATCCTCGCCCCCTTGCCCGTTGATCCGCATGACCCCGCGGCCATCCTGCCGGACCTCGAATCAGCCATTGCCGGTAGGTCCTGCTTTTTGCCGCTGCCGCTTGCCGATGCCACCCGCGCCACCCTCCTGCGCAATTCCCAACGCGCCGGCGAGCCCATCGCCGCGGACATCGCGCTCGTGGTCTCCACCTCAGGGTCCACCGGCACCCCAAAGGGCGCTCAACTAACGCCGGCCAACCTGGTCGCCAGCGCCGATGCCACCCACCAGGTCCTCGGTGGCCCTGGGCAATGGCTCTTGGCGATGCCCGCCCACCACATCGCCGGCATCCAAGTCCTCGTCCGTTCCCTGGTGGCCGGGGTGGATCCGCTCTGCCTCGATCTCAGCGCAGGCTTTAATATCTCCGCCTTCGCCCGCGCCGCCGCGGAGCTCTCCCGCACCGGTGATCGCACCTACACCGCGCTGACCCCGCTGCAACTGGCCAAGGCCATGGATACACCGGAAGGTATCGACGCGCTCCAGAGTTTCGATGCCATCTTGGTGGGCGGGGCCGCCATCCACCCGCGCCTGCACGCCGCGGCCACGGAGCGGGGCATCACTATCACCACCACCTACGGTTCCTCCGAAACCGCCGGCGGCTGCGTCTACGATGGCCGCCCCCTGCCCGGGACGACCGCCCGCGTCCAAGACGGCCGCATCCTACTCGGCGGGCCCACCATCGCGCAGGGCTACCGCAACGCCCCAAGCCACGAGGCGTTTCCCGGAAACGGGTGGTTTGCCACTTCCGATGCCGGCGTCATCGAAGATGGCATCCTCACCGTAACCGGACGCCTCGATAATGTCATCGACTCCGGTGGGCTCAAGCTGCACCCAGAGGTCTTGGAACGCGAGATCCTCCGCGTGCCGGGTGTTGAGGAGGCGTGTGTCGTCGGTATCCCGCACCCGCGGCTGGGCCAGGCCATCGTGGCCGCCTATACCGGTAATGCCGAGCTTGGCGATATCTTCGAAGCCCTCGAAGACGCCGAACTTCCCCGCTGGCAGCTGCCTAAGGACTTAAAGCGCCTCGCGGACTTTCCCACCACCGGCCCCGGCAAGATCGACCGCCAGGCCGTTGCCGCCCTCTTTAGCGCCTAACCTCCACCGCGGGCCCCGGCCTCGACTCCGGCCTCGGCCCCGGCTTCCTGATTGCTAAACGCTGCCAGCCCAGTGGCACAATGGTGGCTATGACTTCATCAGCCGGTAATTATTCCGCTACCGCACAGGATTGGATCAATGGCGCCCGCCCGCATACGTGGGCTAATGCCTTCGCACCCGTTATCGCCGGTACGGGCGCGGCCTTCGGCATTAATAGCGGGCATATCGGCCGCGCGGTGCTCGCGCTCATCGTGGCGTGGGCGCTTATCATCGGCGTGAACTTTGCCAATGACCATTCCGATGGTATCCGCGGTACCGATGATGACCGCACCGGCCCGCAGCGCCTGACCGGCAGCGGGCTTGCGCAGCCGCGCCACGTGAAATACGCCGCCTTTGGCTGCTTTGCCGTCGCCGGTCTGGCCGGAATCTTCCTGTCGCTGGCCGCTGGTGCCTGGTGGCTCATCCTCATCGGTGCGCTGTGCATCGCCGGCGCGTGGTTTTATACCGGCGGCAAGAACCCCTACGGCTACCGCGGCCTGGGCGAGGTCGCCGTCTTTATATTCTTCGGCCTCGTCGCCGTGCTCGGCACCGAATTTACCCAAGCCGGTCGCATTTCTTGGACGGGCCTGGCCCTCGCCATCGGCATCGGCGCCATGAGCTCCGGGGTGAACCTGGCCAATAATATCCGCGATATTCCCTCCGATGCCGAGGCCGGCAAGATCACCCTCGCGGTGCGGCTGGGCAATAAGAACGCCCGCCTGCTCTTTACCGGCCTGCTGCTGTTGCCCTTCATACTCACCATCGCGGTCGCCTTTGGCAGCTGGCTCGCGCTCGCAGGCCTGGTCTACTTCCCGTTTGCACTCCGCGCGGTGCGCACCGTCAACCGCGGCGCCACCGGACCCCAGCTCATCCCCGTGCTAGGGCTGACCGGGCGCGCCATGCTCATCTGGGCAGTCATCGAGGCCATCGCCGTCGCCCTCGTCTAGTCAAGGGCCAGGCTTGCGCGCCTAGGCCTCCGCGCGGCCTTCCAATTCGGCTTGCACCCAGCGCTTGTGCGCCTTGCGCTGCGCGGAGTATTCCGCCAGCGTCTGCGTGGCCTCGATGCGCCAGTTTTTAAACATCAGCATCGATAGCGGCAGGGCAACAAAGAGCGCCAGGAGCGCTGCCATGAGGACGGGGATGGGGAAACCAATCGCTACCGCCAGCAGCTCAATGACCGCGGTGAGCGCGATAAAAAGCACCACGCGCGCGAGCCCGTATTTCCAAAGCGCCTTGCGGGAGCGACGGCGCAGTTCGGGGTCCGGTTTCGGTGGCTCAGGGTTGTGCGTCATGGGGGTCGATTGTACGCCGTACAGGTAGAATAATCTGCATGGGTCGACTAATCCTCCTACTGCTTTTTGTCCTCGCCGCCTACCTGGTGTGGAAGGCCTTTGGGCCATCATCCTGGAAGTCCCGCCAGGTTGAAGAACAACCGCGTTCCATCAAGGGCCCCGATGATGACGAGGAGTTCCTGTGGAACCTGGAAAAGGAGCGCTTCAAGCAGCGCCGCAAACAGGAGGTCGAGGAAGAAAAACGCCGCCAGCGCCGCACTCGCGACGCCGACGGCAACAATGGTTCAAAGGGCCAAGAAGACAACCAGGATTAATCCTTTGGCACGAACCGCATCTCCAAGCCCAGCGCTTCTGCCACGGCGGTAACCTTTTCCCACCGCACGCCTGCCCCACCGTGTTCGATGGTGTGGAGGGTGGAGCGGGAGATGTGGGCGGCATCGGCAAGCTGCTGCTGGACGATGCCCAACTCACGCCGCCGCTGCGCAATCTGCGCGCCCAAGCCCAGGATGAGCTCGTTATCGCCGGCGGGCTTTCCCTGCTTATTGCGCGGGCTATGGTTGGTGGCCATTTAGTTCAGCCCCGCATAGGAGTGCAGGCCGGAGACCACCATATTGATGAAGAAGAGGTTGAATACCATCGCCGCCATGGCCAAAACGTTGATCCACGGCGCCGCCTTGCGGAAGGCCGGGGTGGCGCGCGCATGCAGGTAGGCCGCATAAAGAATCCAGGTGGCAAAGGACATGGTTTCCTTCGGATCCCAGCCCCAGAAGCGACCCCACGCGGATTCGGCCCAGATGGCACCCAAGATGATGCCTAGGCCCAGGGTGGGCAGGGTGATAACGGCCAAGCGGTACGCCAAGCGGTCAATCTTGGCCGCGGATGGCAGCGGATAAGCCAGAGCACCAAAAATGCCACGCTCCGCGTTCTTTGGCTGCCACTGGCGCAACAGGGTCAATAGCGAGATGATGCCGGAAATGATGCCGATGGACGCGCCCAAGGACACCACCGTGACGTGAATGGGCAGCCAGTGCGATTGCAGGGCCGGCACCACAGGTGCGGACTCCGCATACAGCTTGGTAGACCCGTAAAACATCAGCGCCAGCACTGGGGTAAGGATCCACGGCCAGACCGTGCGCCATTCCTTGCGCTGCATGGCGATATTGCCCACCAAGAGCACGCCGAAGGACACCATCAACACGTACTCGTAAAGGTTGCCAAACGGGAAACGCCCCGTGGCCAGCCCGCGCAGCACGATAGCCGCGGCGTGCAGGGCAATGCCCACCCACATCAGCGAGCTGGTCATGCCGCCAAGCTTATCCAGCTTGCGTTCCTTGTCCGCGACTTCTTCCTCGCTCAAGGTTGCAGCCGCAGACGACGCCTCAGCCTCGTAGTCGGTGCCGACATCCGTTGCGCCCGTGCCGGTTGCAGCGTCAGCACCGGTATCGCCGCCGCCAGCTCCGGCGGCGGGAGCAGCCGCGGCACCAGCCTCGGCTCCAGCGCCGACCAATACCTTGGACGCCTCCGAGCGGTTGACGCGGTGCGCCTCGATAAGGCTGCGTATGCGGCCGTAGTACAACAGCGACATAAGAAGCGCGACGCAGTACACCACGAATGCGGTCTGCACCGCGAGATCCGAGAAGTTCGACAGATTCTGATCGATCTGCAAGGGAGTCCACCTAGCCTTCACACGTGCGGGATGATGCTGATTACCTTACTCATGCACACAGCGGGATCCAACTATAGTTGGATTACTCATCAGTATAGAGTTTGTCTTCTTCCACCTCATCTGGATCCGGAAGCTCCAAGAGCGCGCGGTGCAGCTCATGGAATTCCTCGGACCAGCCGGCGCGGTCGGTGCGGGCGAGACCACCCATCTCAATGGTGGTGCCGCCGGCGGAATCCGGCCGCAGGCGAATATAGACGCGGCGGCGCTTAATCATCAACGAGGCCACCAGGGATACCAACATGATTAGCGCGGATGCCAGCACCCACTTCTGGAATGGGTCATAGGAGACCTGATAATTGGCAAACTCGTTGGCGCCGTTGAAGGTGATCTTGGTGCCATCGTCAAGCGTGACGTCATCGCCTTGGCTCAGGTTCACGCGGTCGATCTTCTGCAGCTGCCCGGAGTGTACGAGGCTTGAATCCAGCGAAAAGAGCGACTGCGGCGTACCGGTATCGAGGCCAGCATCGCCGCGGTAAATATCGACCGCCAGCGCCGGATCATTCAGGCCCGGGTGAGAGGACTGCAAAAGCTTGCCGTTCTCACCGCTCCACTCGGCCGTTGGGGCGAAGAGGCCCTGGATGGCCAGCTGGTTTTGGCGGCGCTCGAAAAGATCCGGGTACATGCCCGCCGGCGGGTCAAAGCGCAGCACGCCCGAAGACAGGAAGAAGGTCGTGTCAGTGGGCTGGAATTGAATGGTCTGCGTGCGCTTTTCACCATCCGGCCACTCCACGGTCACCGTCGGCGCATAGCCGTGGCCCTGCAGGTAGACGCGGTTTTGTGCCAGGCGCAGCGGGTGGTTGACCTTGAGCTCGTAGTCCTTCCATTCGGAAGGATCCTTATAAATATCGTCGCCTTCCGCATAAGAGACATTGGAGGTAAACATCTCCGCCTGGCCATTGGGCAGGTACTTCGCGGTGAAGTCGTGCGCGGTCATGCAGAAGGGGTGGAGCCCGGTGCCATCGAAAAGCGGCCCTGCCCGGAAGGAGTCAAAGTTCGAGGTGGAGGTATTACAGAACTCCGTGGACTGCTCCAGCGAGGTATTGCCGCCCTGCGAGCCGGATTCCGTAACCACGATGACCTGGCCCTCGTAGTTGACCAGGCGGCCGGCGGCCACGGTGACCAAGATCGCCACCAGGGCGACGTGGAAAATGAGGTTGGCCAGCTCGCGGCCGTAGCCGCGCTCAGCGGAAAAGGCGTGCACCCCGGCGCGGTCCTCATTCGGGGTGTATTCTGCCACGCGCCACTTTTTCAGGCGCTTGTGGATCTCCGCGCTGAGTTCTTCCTCGCTCTTATCCGAATGCCCCTCGGCGCTTAGCGGCAGGCGGTGCAGGTACTTCGGCGCGCGCGTGGGCTGTGTGCGCCACGCCTTGTAGTGATCGATCGAGCGCGGAATGATGCAGCCAATGAGCGAGACCGCCAACAGCAGGAAGATGGCTTGGAACCAGATGGAGGAAAAGACATCAAAAAGCTGCAGCTTATCGTAGATTTCCGCCACGGTGCCATTGGATTCGATGAACTCCTGCACGTTCTGCTCGTTCAGATCGCGCTGCGGCAAGAGGGAGCCGGGGATGGCGGCGAGCGCCAGCAGGAAAAGCAGGGCCAGCGCGGTGCGCATGCTGGTAAGCCAGCGCCAGGCTTTGCGGATATATTTCACGTTTCTCCTAAATGAGGGTTGCGCCGTAGTCCACGGTCCATTTCTGGATATAGGAAATAAACTCGCCCCACAGGCCGGTAATCAGGGCAACGCCCACGAGGATCATCGCCACGCCGCCAATAATCTGAATGGTGCGCGAGTGCTTGCGGGCCCACGAGATGGTGCGCATCGCCCGGGCGGATCCCAGCGCCACCAGCAGGAACGGCAGGCCAAGGCCCAGGCAATAGCCCACGATGAGCAGGGCGCCGCGGGCGGCGGTCACGCCTTCGGTACCGGCGGAAATGGACACAATCGCCGCCAGCGTGGGTCCCAGGCACGGCGTCCAGCCCAGCGCGAACACGCCGCCCAAAAGTGGCGCGCCCAGCCACGTGGTCCAGCGCTTTGGCGCCAAGCGCGTGTCTTTCTGCAGCGCCGGAATCGCGCCCAGGAAAACCACGCCCATCAAGATGGTGACGCCGCCGCCCACGCGCATCAGCGTATCGGTGTTGAGCGTGAGCGCGGAAATCGCGCCAAAGACCGAGACCGTCGCCAGCACAAAGACCACGGTAAAGCCCAAGATGAACAGCGCTGCCGCCAGCACGACGGCCCATTGCCTGCGCTTGCCGACGCCCACCCCCAGCTTCTCGTCATAGCTCACCTCACCGCCAACCACGCTGGCGAGGTACGAGATATAGCCGGGCACCAGCGGGATGACGCAGGGGCTGGCAAAGCTGACGAGACCCGCCAGAGCCGCGGCGAGGATGCCGAGGATCAACGGGCCGGAGGTGGCAGCTTCGGCAAACTGGCCGCCGATATTTGCTGCGTAATCCATTTATTCCTTTTCTAACTTATCCACAACATCCATCACGTCATCGGTAGTGATGGACCGCAAGAAAACGGTAGCCGGACGGTGTTGTTTATCCAAGACGATCGTGGTCGGCACCACGGACGTAGGCACGCCGCCGAGCGCCGCGGCCGTCTTAAACGGCGGGTCATAGATGGAGGGGTACTCCAGCCCGTTATCGTCCAAGAAGTCATTGGATACCTGCGGGTTATAGTCGCGCACGTTGATGCCTAAGACGGTACCCAGGTCGCGTTTTTGCAGCTCTGCGTGCACTGCCTGCAGGTCATCGGCCTCAGCGCGGCACGGCGCGCACCACTGGCCCCAGGAATTCAAGACCACGACTTCACCCTCGTAGTCATCCAAGGAAATGGTCTTATTCGTATCGCGGACATCGGCGCCGCTGAAACTGCGCAGCGGTTTCCTATCGGCTTCCTCGTAGTGGATTTCCCGCTCCCCGCCCGGGGAGATGAATTCGAATTCGCCGCCGGTGGCCACCGCGTTCTGCGCGTTCTCGGCGTCCTGCGTGCAGGCGGTCAAGGTCAGGGCGGTTATAGAAAGCGCGGCTGCCACAACGCGCGTTGCCGCACGGGTGCGTGTACGTGCCATTAAATCTCCTGCGCCGGCGAGGAGTAGAAGATATCGGTGACCTGGTTATCCTCAAAAAGCAGCGAGGTTACCGAGGCCAACGCGCACTCGCGGTTCCACGGCGCATGCGGCAGGCGCTGGCCCAGCACCGTGCGCTGCACCATCACGATGGGCAGCTGGTGACTCACCAGCACGGCTTCATGCCCCTCCGCCGCGGTATGCGCGCGGTCGACCGCACCGAGCATGCGCTCGGCGATGCCCTCATACGCCTCACCCCACGACGGCTCCAGCGGGTTGACCATCTTCGGCCAGTGCCGCGGGTTCCACAGCGCCGAGCGCAAACCCTTGGTGCGCAGGCCCTCGAATTGGTTACCGGACTCGATGAGCGTCTTATCGACGTCCACATTTAGCCCCGTCACCTGCGCAATCGGCCGCGCCGTTTCCTGCGCGCGCTGCAGCGGCGAGGCCGCCAAATAGGTCACATCATGATCGCGGAAGCTTTCCGCCGTCCGCGCGGCCATGGAACGCCCGCGCGAGGATAGGTGATAGCCCGGGATGCGCCCGTACAGGATCTTGCCCGGGTTGTGTACCTCGCCATGGCGCACGAGGTGAACGATGGTGCGTGTCATGTCTCTCCTTATTGAGCAGGCCTAGTTACGCAGGCCTTATTGTGCGGGACGCGCTGCGGCCGCGGCCTTCGCGGCAGGCTTGAGGGCGGCATCGATGCGCTCGAAGTCGGCATCGCCAAGAGCATCAGAGACGAACCAGGTCTCGAACGCGCTCGGTGCCACGTAGATGCCGTTTTCAAGCAGCGCGTGGAAGAACGGGGCAAAGCGGAAGTTCTCCGCGGCCTGCATATCCGCGAAGTTGCGGCCCTCGCCCTCTGCGAAGCGAATGGAGAACATGGATGCCGCGCGCTGAATGTGGTGCGCCACGCCCTCGGCCTCCAGCGCGGAAGAAATCATCGCGCCGAGCTGGTCGGCCTTTTCTTGCAGGCGGGGGTAGAGGGATTCATCGGCAAGCTGCAGCGACTTCAGGCCCGAGGCCATCGCCACCGGGTTACCGGACAAGGTGCCCGCCTGGTAGACCGGACCATCCGGCGCCAGGTAGTCCATGACCTCGGCGCGACCGCCAAAGGCCGCAGCCGGCAGGCCACCGGAAACCACCTTGCCAAAGGTCACCAGGTCCGCCGCCACGCCATCGACGCCGTACCAGCCCTTATAGGAGGTGCGGAAGCCGGTCATAACCTCGTCGAGGATGAGCAGGGCGCCATCGGCATGCGCGATTTCCTTCAGCGCCGCGTTGAAACCCTCATTCGGAGCCACGGTGCCCATATTGCCGGCAGAGGCCTCCGCAATGATGCAGGCAATCTGCCCCTCGTTCTCCGCGAAGGCCTCGCGCACCGCATCCAGATCGTTATAAGGAACGACGATGGTGTCCTTCGCCGTCGCACCCGTCACGCCCGGCGAATCCGGCAGGCCGAACGTCGCCACGCCCGAGCCTGCCGATGCCAACAGCGCATCCACGTGCCCGTGGTAGCAACCCTCAAACTTCAGCACCTTCGCGCGGCCGGTGTAACCGCGGGCCAAACGCACCGCCGACATGGTCGCCTCCGTGCCGGAGTTAACCATGCGCACCTTAYCGGCCGCAGTGCGCTTGACGATTYCCYCCGCCAGCAGCGCCTCMCCCYCCGTCGGCGTGCCGAAGCTCAGCCCGCCGGTGGCAGCCTGCTGCACGGCCTCGACGATTTCCGGGTGCGCATTGCCGTGGATCATCGGGCCGTAGGAGCTCACGAGGTCGACGTACTCATTGCCGTCGACATCCCACAGGCGCGATCCCTCGCCCCGCTCAATCACGCGGGCCTGGCCGCCCACGGAGCCGAAAGCGCGCACCGGCGAGTTCACCCCGCCCGGGATGACTTTGGAGGAACGCTCGAACCACTGTTGCGACTGGGAAGTATTAGGCATGTCTGTCATTCTAGCGACTCGCGCGCCATACAAAAGTTTGACTGTGCATGTCGGTGGAATTCACAGCAACCCGCCAACGTTCCCTGAGGTTCCGTGATACGTCATAGAAAACGGCATTCACGCTGAGATGGCACACTGGGGAGGTATGAAGATCGCATTTTTAGGAACCGGACGCATGGGCACCGAGCTTGCCCGCCACCTACTCTCTGAGCACGAGCTGACGGTGTGGAMCCGCMCCGCCGAGCGCGCGCAMCCCCTCGTGGACGAGGGCGCGGCGCGCGCCGATACCCCCGCCGCGGCCATCGAGGGCGCCGAGGTCATCATCACCTCCCTCTTCGGCCCCGACCAGATCCGCGAGGTGATCATCGAGCCGCAGCTTATCCCCGAGGGCATTACCTGGATCGACACTACGACGGTCTCGCCTGACGATGCCCGCGAGTTCGCCGCCGCCGTCGACTCCTACGTCCACTCCCCCGTCGTGGGCTCGCTGGGCCCGGCGCGCGAGGGCAACCTGGGCGTTTATGTTGGCACGCCCGACGATGACCGCCGCGAGGTCGCCCTCGGCCTTGCCGAGGCCTGGGCCGGCGAAGAGAAGCTGATTGGGGTGGAAACGGCGGCGACGGCGGCCATCGGCAAGCTGCTGGCCAACCTTGCCCTAGCCGTGACCGCCGAAGGCCTGCTCGAGGCCCTGCAGCTCGGCGAGTCCGAGGGTCTCGATTCCGAGGTAATCCTGCAGATGCTCGACATCACTGGCCTGTCGTTCATGTCCAATATGAAAGGCCCGTTCATCACCGGCGAGCGCAATACCGACCCCGGCGATTTCACCGTCGACGCCCTGGCCAAGGACGCCAAGCTCATGGAGAAGACCTCCGATAAGCCCCTGCCCGCCGTGTCCGCCGCCATCGAGCGCTTCGCCGAGATGCAGGACATGGGCCACGGAAACCAGGACTTCTCATCCATCTTCGTTTTCCGCAATAAGGGCTAGTTATTCACATGTCGCGTCAACGAACCGCGGCTTTTTAGCGCCTTTGGGCCGAATTATCCACAGGCTGCGCCCGCGCGCCGCGCTTTAGTTGCGCTATCACCTTAAGCTGCGGGGCATGACAGCACTTCAGGCATACCTCGCGGCCCTGGCGCCCGGCATCGACATCGTCGCCGGGTGCGCAGGCATGTCCGCCCGCGAGCTGCGCGCGGCCGGTGCGCCGAATCGGACGGCGCGCACGCTGCTCACGCTTGCCGATGCCTTCTTCTCCCCCACCTCCTTTTCCCGGCAACAACGCCGCGCCGTGGCCGCCGCCCGCGAACGCGCCCACGCGCTGCCAACGCTCGAGGTCATCGAGCGCTACGCCACGCGCGCCAAGACCAAGCGCCAGGCGTGGCAGCTGAGGGTGGAGCTCTGCCGCACCGCCGCGGATACCGATGAGATGGAAAAGCTCGCGCGCAAGAAGCTGCGTGAGATTAATCCGCCCACCCCGCCGCGCCCCGGCGTCCGCATTCGCCGCCGCAAGGATGCGCCGTGGACGCTCGCGATTACTGGGCCCTCCGCCCTCATCGCTGACTTGGAGTCCAACCTGGACGAAGATGCGCCCTTAGACTCCGTCGCGGGCCTTTTCTCCGGCTCCGCCGCCCCGCGCCCCACGGTGACGACCAATGCGATCATCACGCTCGACGAGCTCGACCGCATCATCGATGGTGACGGCGAAGAAATCACCATCCAGCTCACCAACGGGGCGCGGCTGACCGGCGCCGAATTGGTCGCGCGCACCCTTTCCGAGCGCGGCCTTATCACCCTCGTGCATCCCTTCGAGGGCGCGGTGAACCTCTACCGCACCGAGCGCATGGCCAACGAGAAGCAGCGGCTCATGGCCGCCGCTGAAAACCCCGTCTGCCCGTGGCCGCGGTGCAACTATCCCGCGGATAAGTGCCAAATCCACCACCTCGAAGCCTGGCAGCACGGCGGCGATACCAATATGGCCAACCTCGCGGCCTGCTGCCCGTACCACAACGGCGTCAACGACGATGACCCGAATGCCCCACCTCGCCGCGGTCGCCTCACCCGCAGGCGCGGGCGGGTGGTGTGGCAACCGCCCTGGGCCGATGCCGTGCCCGATGCCGTGCCCGGCCCCAGCGCCGGAACCTAGTATTCGCACCTAGCGCCCAGGTCCCGCCGCCATTCTTGGGAGAGGGACAGGTCCTCGCACATGCCAATTATCTGCGCGCATGTCAGGTTTCCGCACGCGCGGAATCGGCCGCAAACGCCTGTTCAGGCAGCAGTAACCCTGCTGCCTGTTTAGGCATGCCCAAAACCGTCGCGCTCCAGCTCCGGACCGCGACACGGTTCAGGCGCGGGACCGCCGGCGATTCTTAACTACCGGCAGCGCCAGCCACCAACTTCGCTAGGTGCGACCGGCACCAGTTGCAGCCGGCGCTAGTTGCAGCCGAGGCCAGCTTCTGATGCTCGATGCGGGTCCCAGCCGCCCAGCCACGCGAGCTAGCTGCCAGCGATGCGGGCGGCGGCAGCGCGCGCATCCGCGATGACCGCAGGCACGCCCACGCCGCCGGCCCAGGCACCCGTGACGTCGACGCCTGGGGACTGGGATAAGGCATCGCGCACGGCGGCCACGGTGTCGAGGTGGGTGGAATCAAAGCGGGGCAGGCCGCCGAACCAGCGCTGTGTGAAGATTTCGGCAACGCCAGCCGCGCGGCCGTCGAAGCCGGTCAGGTGCTGCAGGTCATCGAGGGCGTAGTCCACGAGGTCGTCTTCCTCGGCGCGGACGATGGCGTCGTCGCCGAACCGGCCGAACGAGGCGCGCACCAACGCTCCGCCGCGCTCTGCCAGGTGGGGCCACTTGCGCGATGACAACGTAAACGCCTTTGCATGCACGTCATCTTGGTCGGTGGCGACGAGGATGCCGGAGTTTTGCGGCAGCGCGGTGCCGGAGGGATCGGTGTCGGATTCGAATTTGAGGCCCACGACTGCCGATGCCGCCAGCTTCACCCCCTTCAACCGCGTCGCCGCATCCGGAGCCACCTTGGGCAGCAGACGCGCGGCGGTCGGTGCTGGTGTAGCTACCAGCACGCGGTCGAAGGGCGCGGTATCGCCCGGCGCGCCGGTCAGGTGGAACTTATCGCCATTGCGCGTGATGCCAGAAATGAACGTGTCAACGAAAATCTTCGCGTCGGATTTTTCCGCCAGGGTCTCGTAAACCTCGGCGTAGCCACCGCGGAAGGTCTGGAAAACGGGCCCGGAACCGCTGGGGTTATCCGCACGGGCTTCCTCAAGGGAGCGCACGGCCGCAGAAAGGGTGACGGGGTGGGAGGCGGCGAGGGAATCGAGGGCATCGGCAAGCGTGGGGATGGTGGCGCGCAGGCCCAGGTCATCGGCGGTGCATGAGTACACCCCGCCCAGCAGCGCGGAAACCACGCGGTCCACCAGGTCGCCGCCGTATTGTTGACGCACCAACTCACCGACCGAAACGTCGCCGCCCACGGTCCACTCGAAGGGCTGCTCGTTATCGATGCGCCGCGCCGTCTCCTCCGAAACCAGGTGCGCGACCGGCGCGGAATGCGACGGAATGCCCATCACCCCGCCCTGCGGCAGGGCCTTGAGCTCCCCGCTGTAGACCAGCGAGCGCAAACCTGACGGGTCAACTAAACTGCCGGCAAGGCCGAGGGAGTGGAAGAACTCCACCGCATCGCGCCGCCGGGCGAGGAAGGCCTCGGCGCCCATGTCGGTGGGGCCGTCATTAAACGGCACGGAATACAGCTTGCCGCCAATGCGCCCGGCGGCCTCGAAAACCTCGACGTCGTGATCACGCAGTTCGTAGGCGGCGGTAAGGCCGGCGAGGCCGGCACCGATGATGGCAATACGCATTTAGCCCTCCTCGTGAATGATGGATACGGCGCGGGTGATGGCCTCCGCGTCGGTGGTGGGCAGCACCCCGTGCCCAAGGTTCCAGATGTGGGTGTCGATATCGCCGCGCTGCTGGGCGCGCTCCACCTCGCCGCGGATGGTGCGCACGGCCTGGCGCACGGCATCGTCGCCGGCAAAAAGCAGCGCCGGGTCGAGGTTGCCCTGCAGCACGCGCGAGTTCACGCGCTGGGCGGCGGCGTCCATGGCCACGCGGTAGTCCACGCCCATGACCTCGGAGCCGGCTTCGGACATCGCCTGTAGCAGCTCCCCGGTGCCCACGCCGAAGTGGATGCGCGGAATATCGACGCTGGCGAGGATTTCCTGCGAATATGGCAGCACGAACTCGCGGTAGTCACGCTCGTTGAGGTAGCCGGCCCAGGAATCGAAAAGCTGCATGGCGTCGATGCCGGCATCGACCTGCACCCGCAGGAAATTAATGATGGTGGGCACGAGCCGGCGCATGAGCATGTGCCACGTCTCGGGCTCGGCGTGCATGAGCGCCTTGGTGCGCTCGTGGTTCTTGGACGGCCCGCCCTCAATGAGGTAGCTGGCCAGGGTAAATGGCGCGCCGACGAACCCGATGAGCGCTTGGGTCTCGGTAAGCTCGCCGAGGATGCCCGCAATGCCTTGGGCGACTTCGGGCACGTCGGTATCAAGGATAGGCAGCTTGCCGATGTCCCCCTTCTCCCTCACCGCCTTCTCCATCACCGGCCCGCGGCCGGGCACGATGTCGACGTTGACGCCGGCGGCCTTGAGCGGGACGACGATATCGGAGAAGAGGATGGCCGCGTCCACGTCGTGGCGGCGCACCGGTTGCAGGGTGATTTCTGCGAGGAGTTCCGGCATGAAGCAAGAGTCCAGCATGCTGATGCCCTCGCGGGCGGCGCGGTACTCCGGCAGGGAGCGACCAGCTTGACGCATCAACCACACTGGCGGGCGGGAGGGGGTGCGGCCGAGGGCGGCATCGATAATGGGGGCGCGGTTAAGTCGAGACATACCCCTCATTATGAATCAAAAGTTGGAGCAGGGGCTAATTTGCCGCGCACGTCAGTCGCGCCCGTGGAGGCTGCGGTGGGCGATAAACCGGTTGGACKGGGGCCGGAAGAGCAGAACCACCGCGATTAGCAGCGTCACGGCGATAATCAGCAGGCCAAGCCCGCCAATGCCAAGCGCTAGGGCCGCGATATTGAAGAAGAGGGCAATCGCAATGACGACGGAGATAATACGGCGCGCCCACTTCGATCCGTTGGCGAGTTGCGCGGAAAAGAGCGCCAGAAGGATCGCGCCGATGATATTAAATACCGAGACGAATAGGCGGTTCGACCGCACGTACTCGGCGATGCGCGAATCCGAAGGCTCCATCTGCTCGCCGCCTCCGCCGAAGATGCCGACCATGCCGCTGACCAGCATGATGACGGCTGCAACAACGAGAACCCAATACGCCCACTGGAGCGGGCGCGGCCACACGGACAAGTCTTGATCCTGGGTGGTGTGCTGCACAGGGCGGTTATAGTCACGGGGCCCCGGGCGATGWTTCTTAYCCGCAGAACCGCCGTTCCGATCATCATCGCGCCGGCCGTGGCCGGGGAACATGCTGGTCATCGGTTGGCCTTGTGGTCATCGCCCCTGTTTTGGGAGCCGGAATTCCGCGGAGGCTGATTGCGACCGACTTTATCTTTGGGGTCCTTTTGCTTGGCGTCCTTCTCTTGGGCGTCTTTCTCCTTGGCCTCCTGCTTTTCGCGCTTCTCGCGCTCTTTATCCCGGCGCGCCTGTTCGAGTTCCTTTTCCAGCTCGCGCATTTGCTCCAGCTCGCCGGTGTAGTCGAGGGTCTCGGGCTTTATGGAGAAAATAAGACCTAATACGGCGGCGACGCCGACCAGGATTTGCACCATGCCGTCGGAGGCGAAGAGCCAGTCGGGGACGTCGGCACCCGCGGGCGTGACCATGAAGGTCAGCAGGATGCGGAAGCCAAAGTAAATGGAAAAGGCGAACCAGATGCGGCGCGAGGTGCCCGCGCGTTTTGATGGCCCCGCCAGCGACTTCAGCAAAAACAGCAGCAGCACCAGCACGCCGACGGCAATGGCAGCCGACAGCGCCACCGATCCATAGGCGGCCATTTCGATAAAGGAATCCGATACTTCCTCGCCGTCTTCGCCACCCGAGGTGCTTTCGACCATTTGCTTGGCCTGCGCCATGAGCACATCGTGGTTGAGCAGGGTCAGCACCACGTTGAGGATCTGGTGAACTGTCTCGCCGACGACGACGCCCAGCCATAGCCACAGCATGTAGACCACGGTCTCGGGGCGCTTGGAACCGCCCTTCGCGTCCTTGCCGCCCTGCCGGCCGCCGCCAGTTTGATTCGGACTCGGCTTCCCCTGCTGGCCGCGCGGTTTGCCGGGCTCCGGCTTGGGCCGCGATTCTCGTTGAGGCTCACGCTGCTTATCGCGCTGCGGCCCCGGGGTTCCGGGTTGTTGCCCCTGCTGGCCACGCGGATCCCCGGGCTGTGCCCCTGGAGCGCCCGGTTGCGGCTCCTGTTGACCGTGCTGTGGTCGCGGGTCGCCTGGCTGTGGGCCTGGGTTGCCCGGCTGTGGCTCCTTCTTGCCTAGCAGATCTCCAGGCTGCGCCCCCGGGTCACCCGGTTGTGGGCTCGGGGTGCCGGGGTGCGGCTCCTGCTGGCCGCGCGGGTCGCCCGGCTGCTGCGGCCCCAGGTCTCCCGGCTGCTGCGGCGAAGGCGGCGAAGCGGGCGGCGGCGTCGGACGAGAAGAAGGCTGTGTCACAAAAATCCTTTACTTGAGCAGGCGTGCGGCTTCGGTGGCGAAGTACGTCAGGATCTGGTCGGCACCGGCACGCTTGAAGGCGGTAAGAGACTCGAGCATGATGGCCTCGCCATCGACCCAGCCGTTGGCGGCGCCGGCCTTGATCATCGCGTACTCGCCAGAGACTTGGTACACGGCGACGGGTACCGAGGAAGTCTCCGCGATTGCGGACAAGACATCCAAATACGGCAAGCCCGGCTTGACCATGACGAAGTCGGCGCCCTCCTCGATATCGAGCTCGGCCTCCAGCAGGGATTCGCGGAAGTTGCGCGGGTCTTGCTGGTAGGTGCGGCGGTCTCCCTCAAGGGAGGAACCGACGGCCTCGCGGAACGGTCCGAAGAAGGCGGAGGCGTACTTCGCGGAGTAGGCCATGATGGAGACGTCGTCGCGCCCGGCCTCATCGAGATCGGCGCGGATGGCGGCAACCTGGCCGTCCATCATGCCAGACGGCGAAATGATCTGAGCGCCGGCTTCGGCCTGGGAGCGGGCCATCTTTTGGTAGAGCTGGACGGATTCATCGTTAAGCACGCGGCCCTGGTCATCGAGGACACCGCAGTGCCCGTGCGAGGTGAACTCGTCGAGGCAGGTATCGGCCATGATGATGAGGTCATCGCCAAATTCCTCGCGCAGGGCGGCGATGCCGCGGTTCAAAATGCCGTCGGGATTCCAGGCCACGGAGCCGGTGGCGTCCTTGTCCTTGTCCAGCGGCACGCCGAACAGATCCACGCAGGTAACCCCGGCCTCGAGGGCCTCCTCGGTCGCGCGGCGCAGCGAGTCAAAAGTGTGCTGGTACACGCCGGGCATGGAAGAAATCTCATTCGGCTCATCGAGGCCGTCTGCGATAAACATCGGCAGAATTAAGTCCGATGGACGCAGCGTGGTTTCGGCGACGAGGTTGCGCATCTGCGGCGTGGAGCGCAGGCGACGGGGGCGGCGGGCAGGAAATGAGCTCATTGGGTACTCCTTAGAGCGAGACTAAAAACTTACGCCTTCTCGACCTTAGTAGTCTTCTTGCGAGCGCGACGCTTCTTGCGGGGCGCGGGCAGGTTACCGGCGGCGCGGAGGGCGGCGACGTGGCTGGCGAGGGCATCGACAAGCGCGGGCACGTCCGCAACATCCGGCACGACATCAACGCGCAGGCCCAGCTCTTCTGCTGCTGCGCTTGCCGATGGCCCGATGCACGCAATGATCGTCCGTTGGTGCGGCTTGCCGGCGATGCCCACCAGGTTGCGCACGGTGGAACCGGAGGTAAAGGCCACGGCGTCGAAGCCGCCGGTCTTGATCATGTCGCGGATTTCTGCCGAGGGCGGGGCGGCGCGCACGGTGCGGTAGGCCACGACGTCGTCGACGTCCCACTGGAGGGCTTGGAGGCCATCGACAAGCGTATCGGCGGCGATATCGGTGCGCGGCAGGAGAACGCGGCTGACGGCGTCGATGTCCTCGACGTAATTGGGAAAAACCTCGAGCAGCCCTTCGGCGTTTTGCTTCTTCTTGTGCGGCAAAAGCTCCGGCACCATGCCCTTGGCGCGGATGGCATCGGCGGTCTTKGTGCCCACGGCGGCAAGATGCACGCCGGCAAAATCGCGCGCATCCAGGCCGAGCTGGGAAATCTTATCCCACACGGCGGTCACGGCGTTGACGGAGGTAAAGACGATCCACTTGTAGCGGCCCTCGACGATGCCCTTGATGGCGCGGTCCATCTGCGCCGGGTTGCGCGGCGGCTCGATGGAAATCGTCGGCACGTTCTGCGGGATGGCGCCGTAGCCGGCCAGGCGCGCGGACATGGGCCCGGCCTGTTCCTTGGTGCGCGGAACTAGCACGCGCCAACCGTAGAGCGGGCGGTTTTCCCACCACGAGTATTTGGTGCGGTCATCGATGCTGCGGCCGAGCGTCACCACCAGCGGGCCGGACAGGTCCGCGTCCAGCTTGGGAATGGTCCCCAGCGTCGTCTCGTACGTGCGCTGCAGACGCGTGGTGCCGTGGACGGTCACAAATGCCTCGGTTTCCGCCGGCATGCCGCGCTGCTGCAGCTCGGTGGAAATCTCCGCCAAGTCTTCCTTGGTGGCCTGCAAGACGATGGGCTGGGTGGCATTGGCGAGCGCGTCCCAGTCGGCGCCATCGGTGACATCGGCCTCTGTGTACGTCGAGCCCAAGGCTAGCCCGGCAAAAGACGGCACGGTTGAGGGCAGGGACATGCCCGGCACGACCTGGAACTCCAGGCCGGCGGAAGCCACGGCGTTGATCTCGGCCTTGATGGATTCGCGGTTGAGCGGGTTGCCGGTCACGAGGCGGATGACATCCTCGCCATCGGCCTCGGCAAGGCACTCGCGCAGCTGGCTCACGATGTCCTCGCCCGGTGCATAGATAACCGCGGCGGTCGGCGCCGGCGGGCGGGGCGGCTTGCGGCGCGCGCCCTTGGCCTTGGCATCGGCGCACATCTGCGCGTATTCCTCTTCCGCGGCGTCGAGCAGCTCTTGCGGGACGGGCAGCGCGGTGGCGACGGCATCGCGCACGCCCTGCATGACCTGCGGATCGGCCACGGCGATAGCGTTATTGGCCAGAACTTCGCGGGCGCGGACGGTCAGCAGGTCTGGGTTTCCCGGACCAGCGCCCACGAAGACGATCTTGCCCAACTGGGTGTCTGACACAGCATTGCTCATAAAGTTCTTTTCTAGATCTGGGCCCGCGGCACCGCACACGGACATGATCGCCTGCAGTGTTTCTCCCCGCGCCGTCGGTGGGTATCAAGGTCATAACGGCCAAAATCCCAGGCGCGACGTCCTGGGATGCCCTTAAAGGGGGCCGGGTATCATTGCAAAAAATGATCTATGGTATCTACACCTTAAATTATTAGCGCTTAAAGTAGAAATTACTGACCTAGCAGGTCGGCCGCGCCTTGGGCGAAAAGCTCATCAGAGACCCGCGTGCCCAACTCCGCCGCTTCCGCTGCGTCCATCGCAGCGCCGGAGGCGGTGGCGGTCAATTGGCGGGAACCATCCAGCGCAAAGACGCCGCCGCGCACCGTGAGTTGATCGCCGTTCCAGCGGGACGTAGCGGCCACGGGCGCGGTACAGCCCGCCTCGAGGCGGGCGAGAACGGCGCGCTCGGCAAGGGCGGCGGAGGTGGCTTGATAATCAACAATGGCGTCTAATGCCGCGGCCGCCTCGGTGCCGGCGGCGGCCTCGATGGCCAGTGCACCCTGGGCTGGGGCAGGCATGAATAATTCTGGATCGAAGATATCGCTCGCCCGATCCTCGTAGCCGCCGCGCAGCAGGCCGGCATAGGCCAGCACCACGGCATCAAGCTCGCCGTCGGTCACCTTGGACATGCGGGTATCGATATTGCCGCGCAGCGGGCGGATCTCCAGGTCCGGGCGCAAGGCGGCCAGCTGGGAGATGCGGCGCGGCGCCGAGGTTCCTACCCGCGCGCCCTCTGGCAGTTGCATCAAGGTCATCCCATCGCGGGCAACCAGCACCTCGCGGCTGTCCTGGCGCTGCGGGATGACCAGGCGGAAGCGGTCATCCTCGGCCGTGGGCAGGTCCTTGAAGGAATGCACGGCGATATCGCATTCGCCGCGGTACAGCGCCTCACGCAGCGCCTGGGTGAATACGCCCACGCCGATGCGCTCGACCGGGGCCATATTGGTATCGCCGGCGGTGGTGACGATGTGGAGTTCGGAATCGAATCCGGCATCGATAAGCCAATCGCGGACGTGTCCTGCCTGGGTGGTGGCGAGCTTGGAGCCACGGGTACCAATCTGGAACATTTACGCCTCCTTATTCAGCGTGGGCAATTCATTGACGGCCACGGCAACGCCGGAGCCTTCCAGCTGCAGGCCAAAGAGTTCCTGCAGGGCATTTTCGCTGCTAAAACTGCTATCCGATGCCGCCAGCTTCTTCGCCCGCACCGTCGGTTCATGCAGCAGCTTGTCGGCGACGCGCTTGAGGGCGCCTTGGACATCGGCAAGCTGCTTGCCCTCTAGCTCCGGGTGCTTTTGCTGCAGGCGAGCCGCCTCGCACTCCACGAGGTCCGCCGCGCGGCGGTGCAGGGCGCTGACAGCCGGCGCCACATCGCGCACGCGCTGGGCGGAGGTATAGGCGGCGAGCTCCTCATCCACGATGGCGCGGGCCTGCTCGTGCGGGTCCGTGCCAGCCGCAACATCGGTGGCGGCCGCAGACAGGGACTTGCTCAGGCGCTCGATATTCACCAAATCCACGTCATCGATTTTCGTTGCCGCGTCATCGATATCGCGTGGGAGGGAGAGGTCAATGAACATCAGCGGGTGCGCGGGCGGGATGTCGGCCGCGGTAATGGTAAAGCCCTCGGCGCCGGTGGCGGAGATGGCGAGGTCGACATCGGCAAGCGCGGTGGCGCGGTCCTGAAAGTCCACCACGCGGGTGCGCACGCCGGCCTCCTCAGCGTGGCCGGCGAGGCGCTCGGCGCGCTCGCGGGTGCGGTTGGCAATCACCAGCTCGCCGATGCCCAGCCGGCCCGCGTGGGTGGCCGCAAGCGAGGCCATCGCCCCGGCGCCGAGCACGAGCGCGGACTTGCCCTGCAGATCCTCCGCATTCAGGCGCTGCAGCGCCTGGTCAAAGGCGAAAGTCACCATTGAGACGCCGGCCTTATCGATCTCCGTCTCCGAGTGCACGCGCTTGCCGGCACGCAGCGCGGACTGCGCCAAGGCGTGGATGCGCGGGCCAACCGTGCCCTGCTCGGAGGCGGACTGGTAGGCAGAACGCACCTGACCGATGATCTGTTGCTCGCCCACCACCATCGAATCCAGGCCGGAGGTAACGGACATGAGGTGTTCCGCGGCGGCATCGGCATAGCGCACGTAAAGGTAATTGCGCAGCTCTTCCTCATCGACGTGGGAGACTTCCTGCAGCACCCGGATGACGTCCTGCACGCCGGTGTGGAAGGAATTGGTCACCGTATAGACCTCGAGGCGGTTACACGTGGAAATGATCATCGCCTCAGTAAGGGACTCGGTGTCAACCAACCGCCCGCAAGCGGAATGCTGCACCACATCGTCCATACTCAATTTTTCCAGCAACGCCACGGGTGCCGATTGGTGGGACATTCCCACAACGAGCACGCTCATGCTCCACACTCCTCAACCTTTTGATTGACCGCAATGGTTCCAAAGACTACCCCGCGTGGGCGCGGAACCCGAATCGTCAGCGCAGCTCCGCAGCCAACTCTTCGTTATCGACTTCCCAGCAGGCGAATTCTTCTCCGTCTATCACTACAACGGGAACGCGGTCACCGAATTCCATCTCGAGCTCGCGGCTATCTTCCACGTTGCGCACTTCCAGCTGGGCACCGGCCTCCTGGATAACGGGGGTAATCTGCTCTTTTACCCGTTTACAGGAACCGCAGGTGGGGCGCACCATGAGCTCAACTAGATGCTGGGACATAGGGGCGGGATTCTCCTCATAAGGACGCAGACGGGGGAAACGTTTACTATGGACATGTTAGTCCACCCCGCGTTTGCGAAAGCTGTTTATTCCACTCGTGTCCGCTTTACCTCCCCCCGGATTCCCCGAATCTCCCCGCGACTTTTTGGCCAATTGGACGGCCTCGCGCGGCAATCTGCGCAACTTTTTAGAAAACCAGGCGCTGGCCCCCTTGGGCGAGGAAGAACAGCGCGCCGCAGGTGAGGCGGCCGCTGCCGCCGCCTTAGAGGAATTCGGGCTCGAGCTCGAGGACTTCGCCTCCGGCATAGCCTCCGTCTCCGGTTCTTATGACGCCGCAGGCTCCCAGCGCATCACGGCCCAGGATCCGGACGTCCCCGTCGACGTGGGCGCCGCCGCCTTTTTCGACGTGGACAATACCCTCGTTCAGGGTTCCTCCTTGGTGGAATTCGGATTTGGGCTCGCCCGCCGACGCTACATCCGCATCTCTGAGATACTCCCGGTTGCCTGGAAGCAGCTTAAATTCCGCCTTTCTGGCGCAGAGAATGCAAAGGACGTCGCCGCCGGCCGCGCGCAGGCATTGGAGTTTGTCAAAGGCCGCAGCGTGGACGAGCTTATCGATCTCTGCGAGGAAATCGTCGAAGCCTCCCTCGCCCGCCGCGCGTACCCCGGCACCACGCAGCTCGCTGAGATGCATCTGGCCGCCGGCCAACAGGTGTGGCTGGTCACCGCTACCCCAGTCCAGCTCGCCCAGGTCTTGGCGCGTCGCTTTGGCTTTACCGGCGCCCTCGGCACCGTCGCGGAGGTAGAAGACGGCAAGTTCACCGGCCGCTTGGTTGGCGATATCCTCCACGGCCCAGGTAAGAAGCACGCCGTGGCCGCCCTCGCTACCATCGAGGGCCTCGATTTGGACCGGTGCACCGCCTACTCCGACTCCGCCAATGACATGCCCATGCTCACCATGGTGGGCACCCCCGTGGCCATCAACCCGGACCGCAAGCTGCGCAACATTGCAGAGAAGCGCGGCTGGATCGTCCGCGACTATCGCTCCATCCGCCGCGCCATCCGCACCTACGGCCTCCCAGCGCTTGTCACTGCGGCCTTTTCCTATGGCGGCTGGCGCTATTTCCGGAAGTAGCAGCGTACGCGGCGAAGCACTCTCAGCGTAGAAGCAGCTTCGGCACTAAAACCAGAAATCCTCCGCCGCCGCGCTAAGGCACGGTGCGGAGGATTCGTGGGCTGTTGGGTTTACTTGCCCAACTTGCGACGCTGCACGCGGGTGCGGCGCAGCATCTTGCGGTGCTTCTTCTTGGACATGCGCTTGCGGCGCTTCTTGATGACAGAACCCATAACAGGCGTCCTCACTTTCTTTTAGTACGTACTGTGAACCTGCCGGCGCCTGAAACGGCAAAGGTGCACTCTTTGCCACCTTGGCCGCACATATGCGGGCCATCACGGCGTGCCGACACGAATGCGATCTATCTTACCTAGTCCCCAGCGCGTCTCCAAAAGTGGCCCCGGCGGCGACCCGCGGAAACGGCGCGCAGCATATCGCTGCGCGCCGCAAAAGGGTGAAACGCGCTGCACAAGGGTGATGTGCGGTAATCGGACGACACACGGGAAACGAGACAGCGCCCACCACCGCTGACCAAGATTGGCCAACAGAAGTGGGCGCTGCCTTAAAGGCGCGAGCACCTACGCTCCGTAAACGGATGCCTCGAGGTACTCGTTAACGGCAGACTCGTGAACGCGGAAAGAGCGTCCGACGCGCACGGCCGGCATTTCGCCTGCGTGAACCAAACGGTAGACAGTCATCTTGGAGACGCGCATGATTTCGGCGACCTCCGCGATCGTCAGAAAGGTTCCTTTTTCTTCATTTGCCATAATTATCTAACCCTTCAGCTCGTTACGCGCTGTAGGCTTCCCCTCCCACAGGACTTCACGCACGTGCTTGTCCCAGCCTATCGTGAAACATGTGACTAATGCGACCCAAGTGCCAAATTTTTTCACAGCAGTTGTTCAGCTCACCGCCAAAAGCGCTGCGTAACAACCACCCCATGGCTCCCGTATGGCCCCTGAGTGGTGAGAGGTACCTACACCCCCACCACGGGGAACTGGCCGCATTAGGCGGGCTGCTAGCCCAGCTCCTTGGCCTTATCGGAGCAGGCTTGGGCGGCGCGGTAGAACGCACCACGCAGGCCGGACTCCTCCAGCTCGCGCACGGCCGCGGCGGTGGTGCCGCCTGGCGAGGTCACACCCGCGCGCAGCTGCGTTGCCGAGCGGCCGGAGTTGGCCAACATATCGCCGGAGCCGGCAGCTGCTTGGGCGGCGAGCTTTTCGGCGATATCGCGGGGAAGGCCGAGCTGCACGCCGGCATCGACAAGCGCCTCTGCCACAAGGAAGAAGTAGGCCGGCGAGGAACCAGCCAGGGCTGTCGCGGCGTCGATGTTCTTCTCCGGAATGACCGCGACCTCACCCACGGCCTCGAGCAGCTCCGTCACGCCCTGCATCTGGGCCTCAGTGACGTGCTCGCCGGCGGCGCAGGTGCACATGCCGCGGCGCACCAACATCGGCGTATTGGGCATAACGCGCACAACCGGCACGCCGTCGCCCGCAGCAGCCTGCAGGGCCTCCAGCGTCAGCCCTGCGGCCATAGAGACCACCACGGCGTCCTTAGCCGGGTTAATCTCGCCCAGCAGGTCCAGGATGGCATAAGGCTTGACGGAGGCGAAGATATAATCCGCGCCGTCCACCGCCTCAGCGTTATCCGTCGTGACGTTGACGCCATAGTTGCTCTTGAGCTCTTCACCGCGAGAGGCCGTGCGGTTGGTCACCGTGATATCGGAAGCATTGAAGCCCGATTCCACAAGACCCGAGGTCAAAGCCTCACCGATTTGTCCTCCACCTAAAATTGCAATCTTTGTCATAGTCTCCACAATGCCAAAAATAACGCCACCCGGCTACCTCCACGAAGGAAGCAGCCGGGTGGTTCTCAGCAATTCGCTGGTTTAGAGCATGACCAAAAGCAGTGGTCCGAACGTCAATATGAGGCCGGTAATGCCTGCAAGGAACATGGAGAACCCATCGCGGGCCGTGCGCAGCGCATGCGTAACGCCAGCCATAATTGCGGTCACGCCGAGTGCCAAGATAGATACGACGACGCGCGGGAAGTTATCCCAGAGCACTTCAAAGCCCTTGAAGATGACGATGGCCAAGACGATGCCCACGACCACCATGATGAGGATGGACATGGGGTTGAGCTTCTCGTGCTCTTCGGTGACTTCCTCGTCCCGCACCTGAGACAGCTCGCCGGTATCGTCAGACTTCTTCGCAGCCGCCGCAGGCTTCTGCTCAGGCGCGGCAGCCTTGCCCTTGGTTCCAGCGTCCTTGGTGTCTGCTGCGGTCTTCGCGCCAGCCTTCGCTCCCGTTACGGTCGCTGCAGCAGCGCCTGCCCCGGCAGCGCCAGCTGCGCCCGCCTTCTCCTTGGCTTCCTTGGCACCGGATTCAGCGGCATCAGCGGCGTCCTTGCGCTTGTCCTGCGAGGACTGCGACTTACCGATGCGCTGCATTACCGCCGTGTCATCCGCGGATGGCTGATGGGACTTCTTGTCGGCGTCCTTAGCGCCCGCCTTGTCCTCCGGACCCGACTGCGCAGGCTTCTTTGCCTCCTGTGCGTTTGTCTTCTGCGCTGGGGCAGGCTTGGCCGTCGGCTTCGAGCCAGACCCCGCCGCAGGCTTGGGAGAGGCGGTCGGCTCACTCGGCTTCCCGTTCTTCTTCGGCGCAGGGGRCGCGGKTGGGGKACCAGCGGAAGGCTTCTCGGCAGCCGGCTTAGGAGAGGAGGATTGGGACTGAGATTGCTTGCTTTGCGCAGGCTTGCCGATGCCCTCCTGCCCCGCGGACGGCTTGCCTGCAGCGGACTTGGCGCCAGCAGGCTTAGCACCGGCAGGCTTGGACCCAGCTGGCTTGGAGCCAGTCGGCTGCGCCGCGGAGTTGTTCGCCGCGGTCTTTTTCTCAGCGGCGTTTTTCTCAGCGGACTGTTCGTCCTTGGACTTCGGCGCGCGGATGACAGGGGCGTCATCGTCGATGGATACGTTGGTGTGCTTCGCCTCAGGCGGGGTGGACTTTACCTTCTTCAGGCTGCCGGTGAGCTCGGCAACGGATACGCCGCCCTCATCGAGGCTCCGCCGACGACGGCGAGAGGTCTTCTCGTCTTTATCCGTGCGGTCCTTCTTATTGCGAGCCAGCAGCTCGGCCACGGTCAACTGTTTTTCGTCAGCCATGATCTCTTCCTATTCCAATCCCTTGTCGGTCCGGCGCAAAATAACACCTTCGCGCAGCGCCCATGGGCAGATTTCCAACTTCTCGATTCCAAGAGCTCGCATGCTTGCCTCGGCAACCAAAGCGCCGGCGACGATTTGGTGCGATCGGTTCGAACTTACACCCTCAAGGTCCGCTCTGTCTGCTGCAGTCATGCGCGTGATGAATGAAATCAACTGGCGCAGGCCCGGTGCGGTCAAGGTGCGCTTGACGTATGGCCCCGCAGACGATGGCGCCGCACCGGTAAGCCGCGAGAGGGTGCGGAAGGTTTTCGAGGTGCCCACGGCCAGGCCAGCCGGGCCCATTGCCTTCATCTGCGTGACGGCATCTTCAAGCTCCGCATCGATGAAATCGCGCAGCGCACTGACCTTCTTTTTCTCCGGCGGATCGGTATCGAACCAGTTGTGGGTCAGCCGGCCTGCGCCCAGATCGAGCGAGAAAGCCAGGTCAGGGTGTTCATCGGTACCGGTGGATAGCTCTAGGGAGCCACCGCCGATGTCCAAGTTGGTGATGCGTCCGGCGGACCAGCCGTACCAGCGGCGGGCAGCGAGGAAAGTAAGCTGTGCTTCCTCCACGCCCGAGAGGATCTGCAGGCGCACGCCGGTCTGCTTTTCCACCTCATCGAGTACCTCTTCAGAGTTAGGGGCAGAGCGGACCGCGGAGGTCGCGAAGGCGATGAATTCGGAGCACCCGAGTTTGTCACCCAGCTCACTTGCCTCACCCACGGCGGAAACGAGCTTTTTCAGGCCCTTTTCGTGGATGTTTCCCTTCTTATCCAGCTGTTCTACCAGCCGGAGTGGGGTCTTCCAATCGCTCATCGGAGTAGGCCGTCCCCCCGTTGCGGCATCGACCGCAACGAGGTGGACGGTATTACTTCCGACGTCTAATACACCTAATCGCACACCCATAGCGTAGTAGGTCTACCGTGGTTAGGTGTGAATCGCCCAAAATCTGACACCGTTTACCTAGGTTTTCCCGCGAGCTCGCCAGCGGCGGCATCGATTAAAGCCGGGCACGAAGAGGCCCCAGATTTTCCGCGGGAGTGGTTCGAATTTACCAACCCAAACGACCCTTACCACGTCTTTTCCATCGATCTCACGTGGGTGGAATCGCACTACAGCTGCCAATTTGGCACGTCGGCGTGCCGGGGCATCGATAAGAGCCAGCCCGATGTGGGCTGCTGCGTGCACGGTGCATATATGGCCGATGAACAAGACCGCGACCAGCTTTACGATGCCGTCTCCCGCATGCCCGCGCGCTATTGGCAGCTGCGCCCAGCGGGGGTAGATGAGTTCCTGGCGCAAGAAAACACCGATGAGCTAGAGCCCTGGTTGGAATGGGACGAGCTCGATGGCGAGGACGGCGAACCGGAACCGGCGCTGAAAACGCCCATCGTGGATGGCGCCTGCATCTTTGCCAACCGCGCCGGCTGGGAAACGGGCACGGGCTGCGCTCTGCACCAATGGGCAGTAGATAGCGGCGAGGAGCTGACCGTGGTCAAGCCGGAGGTGTGCTGGCAGCTGCCGCTGTGGCGCTACGAGGATTATGAAGAACGCCCCGATGGGCAGGAAATTTTGCGCACCACCATCGGCGAATATGACCGCCGCGGCTGGGGCAATGGCGGCGAAGACTTTGATTGGTACTGCTCTACCGATGGCGCCTGCCACGCCAATCCGCTGCCGATGTGGCAATCGCACGAGGACGAGCTCGTCGCGCTCATGGGGCGCGAAAGCTACGATATTTTGGCCCAACAATGCCGTGCCCGCGCAGAAGCCGCCGAGCACGGCGTGCAGCTTACCCAGCACCCGGCCAGCATCAAGGCCGGCTGGTACTAGAGCGCTAGCCGGCGCTAGAGTTCGAATTTATAGCCCAGTCCGCGCACCGTTACCAAGTGCTTCGGGCGGGAAGGGTGCTCCTCAATCTTGGTGCGCAGGCGCTTGATGTGCACGTCGAGCGTTTTGGTATCGCCCACGTAATCCGCACCCCAGATGCGGTCAATGAGCTGGCCGCGGGTCAGCACGCGCCCAGCGTTGCGCAGGAGGTATTCCAGCAGGTCAAACTCCTTGAGTGGCATGGCCACCGGCTCGTCCGCCACGGTGACGATGTGGCGCTCCACATCCATCTTCACGCGGCCGCCGGATAGGATCTGCTGGTCTTCTACCTCGGCGTCCTCCGCGGCGTCCGCGTGGGAGGACTGATCGTTGCCGCGGCGCAGCACGGCGCGGATGCGGGCGATGAGCTCGCGGGAGGAATACGGTTTGGTGACGTAATCGTCCGCGCCCAGCTCTAGGCCCACGACCTTATCGATTTCCGCATCGCGCGCGGTGACCATAATGACCGGTACGGAGGAGGTGGCACGTAGCTGCTTGCACACGTCGGTGCCGGACATACCGGGCAGCATGAGGTCAAGTAGCACGATGTCGATGTCATTGTCGGCGAATTTCTCCAGCGCGGAGGGGCCATCGAGGGCGATAATCGGCTCGAAGCCTTCCTTGCGGAGTAAGAATGCCAGCGGATCGGCCAGCGACTCTTCATCTTCCACGATGAGAATGGTGGTCATTGTGCTTTATCCTTTCGACGTGCTGCAACGCGTGCTACCGCACGCTGGAGCCCAGGAGCCGCCGCATCGACGGAATCCTTGTCTTCATTATCCTGCAAGTCAGCCTCGTGCGCTGGCTTCTCTTCCTTATATATGGGCAACTCGATGGTAAAAGTAGAGCCCGTGCCAGGCCGCGACCACAGCTTGATATTGCCCCCGTGGTTGGCCACCACGTGTTTGACAATTGCTAATCCTAGGCCAGTGCCTCCAGTCTGCCGCGACCGGGCTTGGTCAACGCGGAAAAAGCGCTCGAAGACGCGCTTTTGATGCTCCGGCGGGATGCCGATGCCCCGGTCCGTCACCCGGATCAGCACGACATCATCCCCCACTACCTTCTGTGAGACGGAGACCGGCAATTCCTCTGGCGAATAATTGATCGCGTTGGAAATAAGATTGGACAGCGCGGTTACCAAGAGGGACCGGTCGCCCATGACCTGCACGCCTACGGACGGCCCTTGAGTCAACCTGATGGAGCGCGCGTCTGCGGCAAGCTGATTGCGCGAAATCGCCTCATCAATCAAATCGTCTACGTAGAGCGGTTCCATCTCCGGCAGCGCCTCGGCGCCCTGCAGCTTGGACAGGGAAATCAGCTCGCTGACCATATCCGCCATGCGGTTGGCCTCTTTTTGCACCTTGGTACCGAAGTACTTCACGTGCTCCGGATCCTCGGGGTCTTGCAGTAGGGCCTCTGCCAGCAGCGCGATGCCACCCACCGGGGTTTTCAGCTCGTGGGAGACGTTGGCTACGAAGTCACGGCGCGCGGATTCCATGCGCACGTTTTCGCTCTCATCGGTGCCGTAGATGATGATGAAGCGGCCATCGTTCAGCGTCAGCGGCTTGATAACGGCCCTCACCTGCGTGACGCGGTGCCCGGTGCGGCGCTTAGGGATGGCCAAGTCCACGGTGCGGGTTTCCTTATCCTCGAAGACCTGCTCCGCGGTCTTCCAGATTTCCGGATTGACGGCGCGATCGTGGACCACAGACATCTCGTGCGCCGCGGGGTTGGACAGGATGATTTCCTGGTTCCTATCGAGCACCGTCAGCGCCGTGGGCGAGCCCTGGACCGCGAGGTGGAGGCCTTGGCTCACGGTGGTGACCTGGTTTGCCTGGGCATCGCTCGCGCGCTGGCGGCGTGCCATGCGCTCGCGCACCCGGGAAATCAATGGCAGCGCCACCGCGCAGGCAACCACGCCCGCGAGAAAGACAAAAATTAATTCCACGTCATTAAGCCTAACCATTAGAAAGTCCCCAGGGAGCACCTCCCCGGGGACTTATATGCAGTAGTGGGGTTACTTGTCACCACCCTGCGCGGCGACGGCAGCGGCCCCGGCCTCGGCGGCCTCTGGGTCCAGGTAAGTGCCGCCCTCGTTGACCACGGAGCCATCCTCCGCAATCTCGTACACCAGCGGAATGCCGGTCGGGATATTCAGCCCGGCGATGTCATCATCGGAAATGCCATCGAGGTGCTTGACCAACGCGCGCAGGGAGTTGCCGTGCGCTGCGATCATGACGGATTCGCCCTTCTTGGCCCGCGGCAGGATCTCTTCCTCGAAGTAGGGCACGAAGCGCTCGACAACGTCCTTCAGGCACTCCGTCTGTGGGACCTTGTCCAAATCCGCGTAGCGGGGGTCGTTGGCCTGGGAGTACTCGGCGTCATCGGCAAGCTCGGGCGGGCGCGTGTCATAGGAACGGCGCCATGCCATGAACTGGTCCTCGCCGTACTCTTCCTTGGTCTCGGCCTTGTTCAGGCCCTGCAGCGCACCGTAGTGGCGCTCGTTGAGGCGCCAGTCGCGGATGACCGGGATCCAGTGGCGGTCGGCCGCATCCAGCGCGRTATTGGCGGKGSGGRTTGCGCGGCGCMGKAAMGAGGKGTACAGCACGTTGGGCAGGRTGCCCTCTTGCGCGRGCAGCTCGCCGCCSCGCTTGGCCTCTGCCTCACCCTTTTCTGTCAGATCAACATCGACCCAACCGGTAAATTGGTTGGATTCATTCCAGGTGGATTGGCCGTGGCGAAGAAGAATCAGTTTTCCGTTAGTCATGCCTCCAGCATGCCACGAAACCGCCCGGCGCGTCAGTGAGGCTAGTCTCCCATCGCGCGGCGTTGGTGGCAGTCAGGCACGGGAATCTGCTGGGCTTCGGCATAAATCTCCGTCAGCTCCCGGGCCGTGTTGGTCCAGCTAAAGCGCACGGCGTGCGCGACGGCGGCCTCGCCCATGGCGATGCGCCGGGGGTCATCGTCCAGCAGCTGGGTCAAGGAATCCGCCCACTCCTTCGGATCGTGGGACGGCACCAGCAGCCCGGTCTCACCATCGACGACAGCGATGGACAGCCCACCCACGGCCGCGGCGACGACCGGCGTGCCAGAAGCCTGGGCCTCGAGCGCCACTAGACCAAAGGACTCGTTGTAGCTGGGTACCGCCACAATATCCGCTGCGCGGTACACACCCACCAGCTCCTCGGGCGGGCGGGGCCCTAAAAAGCGCACGCGCTTTTGCACGCCCAACTCCCGCGCCAATTCCCTATACGCCTCCGGCGAGGCATTGGCCCCGGATGGCCCACCGCAGATGAGCACCCGAAAATCGCGGGTGGGCTCGCGGTGGCACAGTTCGGCGGCGGTCCGGATAAGGACTTCGGGCCCCTTGAATTTCTGTAGCCGCCCCACAAAGGCCACGACCTTGGTATGCAGCGGGATGCCCAGCTCGCGGCGGGAACGCTCCGTATTGCGGTCGGTACCTGGGGTAAATAGCCCCACGTCGGCGCCCGGGGAGACCACGCGGATGATATCGCGGTCAGCATCGTAATGCTCGGCTAGGTCGCGGGCTTCCTGATCGGTATTGACCACGAGGAGGTCTGCGTTATCCACCAATTGTTGCTCGCAGATGCGCCGCGCTTCTGATTCCACGGTGTCCTCGGCCGTGCGGTAGGCGTTTTTCACCGCGGCCAAGGTGTGGGCGGTGTGGACCAGCGGAATGCCCCATAGATCGCGCAGCAGCCACCCCACCTGGCCAGAAAGCCAGTAGTGGGAATGAATGAGGTCATATTTTTTGCCCTGCCATTTAGCAAATTGCACCACGCCGCCGGAAAAGGCCGCGAGTTGGGTGGGCAGATCTTCTTTTTCTAGCCCCTCAAAGGGGCCTGCCACGATGTTGATCACCCGCAGGTTGGGGGCCACGTCCACGATTTCTTTGTGGCTGGGGCGGGTCGCACGGGTATAGACATCTACCTCTACGCCTAGCTGGGCTAATTGGCAGGCAATATTTAAAACGTAGACGTTCATTCCGCCGGCATCCCCGGAGCCAGGCTGCTCAATGGGGGAGGTATGCATAGAAATCATGGCGATGCGCATGGTGACCCATCTTAGCGGCGCTATACTGGCCCCTGCCAATAACCTACGCTACCGAAAGGTCACGCATTGTCCGCTTATGAATCAAAGGCATGGCTCCAGTATTACCCGGAGTGGACGCCGCATAGCCTCGACTATGGCAACACCACCCTGTTAGACCTGTATGACAACAACCTCAAGGTCAATGGCGATAAGTCAGCCACGTATTTCTTTGGACGCAGCCAAAACTATTCCGAGCTGGACCGCCAAGTGCGCGCCGCCGCAGCCGGCTTGAAGGCCTTCGGCGTGCGCCCCGGTGACCGCGTAGCCATCGTTGCCCCCAATAGCCCGCAGTACATCGCGGCCTTTTATGCCATCTTGAAGCTCGGCGCCCAGGTTGTGCTGCACAACCCGCTTTATACCGCCCACGAGCTGGAGGGGCTTTTCCAGGATCACGGCGCGCGC
The DNA here is from genome assembly GCF_030515985.1 of Corynebacterium accolens. The sequence continues at coordinate 1,524,246 of NZ_CP100376.1, forward strand.
ATCGCCATCGCCTGGGACAAGGCCGCCCCCACCCTGGAGAAGCTGCGGGCTACCACCAACCTGGAAACGGTCGTGTCCATCAACATGATCAACGCCATGCCCACCCTGCAGCGCGCCGCGCTGCGCCTGCCGCTTCCCCCGCTCAAGGCCAAGCGCGAGCAGCTTTCTGCCCCGGCACCAAATACCGTGCCGTGGGAGGCGCTGATTGGCGATGCCATCGGTGGCAACGGCAGCGATATTAAGACGCCAGAGGACATTGATAAAGACACCGTCGCGCTGGTGATGTACACCTCCGGTACGACCGGTGCGCCCAAGGGCGCGATGCTCTCGCACGGCAACCTCGTATCCAACCTGCTGCAGGGCAAGGCTTGGGTTCCAGGCTTGGGCGATAAGCCAGAGCGCATGCTCGCCGCCCTACCCTTCTTCCACGCATATGGCCTGACCATGAACGTCACCTTGGCACAGCTTATCGGCGGCGAATTGGTCATCCTCCCCGTGCCGCAGATCCCGCTCATCATGCAGCTGATGAAGAAGCACACCCCGACCTGGGTCCCGGGCGTTCCTACCTTGTACGAGCGCATCGTCAAGGCCGCCGAGGAGCAAGAAGTACCCATCAAGGGCGTGCGCGCGGCCTTCTCTGGCGCATCCACCCTGCCTTCTGAGACCGTCAATAAGTGGGAAAACGCCACCGGCGGCTTACTCGTGGAAGGCTACGGGCTTACCGAGTGCTCCCCCATTATCGTGGGCAACCCCATGAGCACCGACCGCCGCCCCGGCTACGTGGGCATTCCCTTCCCGGATACCGAGGTGCGCATCGCCAACCCCGATAACCTGGATGAGACCCAGCCAGACGGTGTTGAGGGCGAGGTGCTGGCCCGCGGCCCGCAGATTTTCAAGGGCTATCTTAATAACCAGGAAGCCACCGATGCCGCCTTCCACGATGACTGGTTCCGCACCGGTGACATGGGCATCATGGAAGAAGACGGCTTCATCCGCCTAGTCAGCCGCATCAAGGAAATCATCATCACCGGCGGCTTCAACGTCTACCCGGGCGAGGTCGAAGAAATCCTGCGCGAGCACCCCAGCGTCGACGACGCCGCTGTCGTGGGCCGCCCGCGCGACGATGGCTCCGAAGATGTCGTTGCCTGCCTCGATCTTGCCGATGGCGCCGCGCTCGACCCCGAAGGCCTCAAGGAGTACTGCCGCGAGCGCCTGACCCGCTACAAGGTCCCGCGCACCTTCTACCACTTCGAAGAACTGGCCAAGGACCAAATGGGCAAGATCCGCCGCCGTGAGGTACAAGAAGACCTCATCAACCGCCTCGAAGCGGAGAAGAACTCCTAAAACACCTAGAGTTCCCACCACCATGCTGCGCACCATCGATACCCCCATCGGCCCGCTGCTGCTCACCGCGGATGCAGACGGGCTGTCCCGCGTTGACTTCGTCGCGATCCAGTTGGGTCGCGACGGAACCAGCAAGGGTCGCCGCAAACCCAATGAGGTTCGCGACGAAAACAGCAAGGGGCACCGCAAAACCAATCAGGTTCGCGGCGAGGAAAGCGGCGGAGTACATGGGGGCATCGACAAGCGCGGTGCAGACATCTTAGATGCGGCGCAAGAGCAGCTCGCGGAGTATTTCGCTGGGCGCCGCCGCGAGTTTGACCTGCCGCTCAACCCGGCGCCGACGACGGAATTTCGCGCCCAAATTCACGCGCAGTTGGACACCATTGGCTACGGCGAAATCTCAAGCTATGGCGAGCTCGCAGCCGCCGTGGGGCGCCCCGCTGCTACCCGGGCGGTCGGCACCGCCTGCGGCGCCAATCCCCTGCCGATTATTCGGCCCTGCCACCGCGTGCTGCGCAGCGATGGAACGCTCGGCGGCTATGCCGGTGGCCTGGATATCAAGCGTTTTTTGCTGACACTCGAAGAAAACTAGAGGATTTCCTCACGTTCTGGGTATACTCGCCCTTTGTAATAATTTTCTTTAGCAAACGAAAGGGCAGCGCGTGTCCGCATACGAATCCCGGGCCTGGATTAAGCACTACAGCGACTGGACCCCCGCCACGCTTGATTACGGCGATAAAACCATCGTTGACTACTACGTCAATAACCTCCGCATCAATGCGAATAAGTCCGCTACCTACTTCTTCGGCAGTACACAGAGCTACGCGGACCTAGACGCACAGGTGCGCGCCGCCGCTGCGGGACTTAAGGCCTTTGGCATCCGGCCTGGCGATAGGGTCGCCATCGTCATGCCTAACTGCCCCCAACACGTGGTGGCGTTTTATGCCATCCAGCTGCTCGGGGCCACCGCGGTGGAACACAATCCCCTCTACACCGCCCACGAGCTCGAGGGGCTTTTCCAGGACCATGGCGCGCGTGTGGCCATCGCCTGGGATAAGACGGCGCAGACGCTGAATAAGCTGCGCGCCACCACCCCACTAGAGACCATCGTGTCCGTCAACATGATCGATGCGATGCCACCGCTCAAGCGCCTCGCACTCCGGATTCCCCTGCCGCCGCTGGCCGCCAAGCGCGAGCAGCTAACCGGCACGGCCCCGAATACCGTGGCCTGGTCCACGCTTATCGGTTCTGCCATCGGCGGCGATGGCAAGGACCTCGAGATTGCCAAGGTCACGCAGGACGATATCGCGCTTATCCTCTACACCTCCGGCACCACAGGCAAGCCCAAGGGCGCGCTGCTTTCGCACGGCAACCTCATCTCCAACTGCGTGCAGGGCGAAGCCTGGCTGACGAATATGGACGCCACCGACCAGCGCTTCCTCGCCGCATTGCCGCTCTTCCACGCCTACGGCATGACCACGCTGTGCGTGCTCAGCATCTACTTCGGCGCCGAGCTCATCTTGGTTCCATCCCCGCAGATGCCGCTCATCATGGACATCGTTAAGAAGCACACCCCCACCTGGCTACCGGGCGTGCCCACGTTATACGAGAAGATCATGGACGCCGCCGAGGACAAGGGCGTGGATCTTGCCGGCATCAGCAACGCCTTCTCCGGCGCCGCTACCCTGCCGGTTGACGTGATGGAGCGCTGGGAATCCATGACCGGCGGCCGCCTCGTGGAGGGATTTGGTATGACCGAGACCTCCCCCGTGCTCATTGGCAACCCCATGAACGGCAACCGCCGCCCGGGCTATGTGGGCCTGCCCTTTCCCGATACCGAGGTGCGCATTGGCAACCCGGATAACCTCGATGAAACCCAGCCAGATGGCGAGCCGGGCGAGATGCTGGCTCGCGGGCCGCAGATCTTCCAGGGCTATTTCAATAACGAAAAGGCCACCGAGGAGTCCTTCCACAACGGCTGGTTCCGCACCGGCGATATGGCCACCATGGATGAGGACGGCTGGGTCAAGCTGGTTAGCCGCATCAAGGAAATCATCATCACCGGCGGCTTTAACGTCTACCCGGCCGAAGTCGAAGAGGTGGTGCGCAAGCACCCAGACATCAAGGAGGTCGCCGTGGTGGGCCGCCCGCGCAAGGATGGCTCCGAGGACGTCGTCGCCTGTCTCATCCTGCGCGATGGCGCCGTCTTGGACCCAGAAGGCCTCAAATCCTTCTGCCGCGAGCGCCTGACCCGCTACAAGGTTCCGCGCACCTTCTACCACTTTGAGGAGCTGGCTTCGGACCAGCTGGGCAAGGTCCGCCGCCGCATGGTGCAGCAGGATCTCCTCGATCTCCTCAAACAGAAGGCTTAGTATTAACCACCATGTCAGACCTCGAGTACGACGCCACGCTGACGGATTTCCTCGCCACCGCCGTAGCCAACTTCCCCCACCGTCCCGCCACCTTTTTCGCGGGCGAGACCCTGAGCTACGCGGAGTTGGATACCCGTATCGCCGCTGCCGCCGGCGCCCTGCGGGAGATGGGAATCCGCCCCGGCGACCGGGTGGCGCTGGTCTTGCCCAACTCCCCGCAGCACCTCATTGCCTTTTTCGCGGTGCTGCGCCTGGGCGCGGTCGTGGTCGAGCATAACCCTCAGTACACCGCCCACGAGTTGGCCCCGCTCTTTGCCCACCACGGCGCCCGCATCGCCTTGGTCTGGGATCAGGTCGCCGCCGTGGTCGATGGCCTAGCCAGCACGGTGATTCCCGTGTCCTTGGAGGCGCCCCTCCCCCTCTCCGGCGCCCCAGTGCCTCACCGCCAGGCCGCGCTTGCCGATGCCGCCCTCATCCTCTACACCTCCGGCACCACCGGCCAGCCCAAGGGCGTGGTGCTCACGCACGGCAACCTCGCCGCGAACTGCATCCAATTGGAAGCCCAGGCCGATCTGCGCCCGGGCCACGAGCGTTTCCTCGCCACGCTGCCGATGTTCCACTCTTATGGATTGACCATGAGCGTCTTGCTCGCGGTGCGCTGCGCCGCCGAGATCATCCTGCTGCCCTCCCCACGCCCCGCAGCCGTGGTCGGCGCCTTGGCACAGCGCCGCCCGACCTGGATGCCGGGCGTTCCCACCATTTATGAGCGCGCCATGGGCGAGCTGGCGGCAGAATCTGCCTCCGAGGCGGCCGCTGAGCCGACCGCCGAGCAGGCCACAGACCTGGGCGGGGTGCGCTACGCCATTTCCGGCGCGGCATCGCTGCCCGCGCGCATCATCGAGCCCTGGCAAGACCGCACCGGCGGCATGCTTGTCGAGGGCTACGGTCTTACCGAGGCCTCCCCCGTGCTGACCATCAACCCGCTTGGTGAGGGTCGGCGCGTGGGGACCATCGGCAAGCCGCTTGCCGATACCGACTTGCGCATCGGGGATCCCGCTGACCTTGACCGCAGCCAACCCGATGGCACGCCCGGCGAGATCCTTGCCCGCGGGCCCCAGGTTTTTTCGGGCTACCTCGATAATCCCGCCGCCACGCGGGAGGCATTCCACGGCGATTGGCTGCGCACCGGCGATATGGGTGTGCGCGAGGCCGATGGCCATTTCCGGCTGGTGGGCCGGATTAAAGAGGTCATCATCACCGGTGGCTTTAACGTCTTTCCCAGCGAGGTGGAACATGCATTGTTGAGCCACCCCGCGATAAGCCAAGCCGCGGTGGCCGGCGTCCCGCGTGCCGATGGTTCCGAGGATGTCGCCGCCTGCCTTGTGCTCCACCCCGGCGCCACCTTCGACGCGGAAGCGCTGCGCGAGCACTGCCGCGGCCTCCTGGCCCGCTATAAGGTCCCGCGGCATTTCGTGGTGCAAGAAGAATTGCCCACCGATCAGCTGGGCAAGCTGCGCCGCCGCCAGGTACAGGAAATCTTGGTGGCGGAAGTGTCCTCCCGCTAACTCGCGGCGCACAGTCGGCTGAAGAATCTATTCTGTGAAGTGACACTCGCAGCGATTAGGCTGGGGAGTATGACTGAACAGAACCAAGAAAAGATTAACGTCAAGTCCTTCGAGCTCGACCACCGCCTCGTCAGCGCGCCTTATATCCGGGTGGCTGACCGCACCGATTTGGGCGGCGGCGTCGAGATTATCAAGTACGACCTGCGCTTCTGCCAGCCCAATAAGGAGCACCTGGACACGGAGGCGCTGCACTCCGTGGAGCACATGATGGCCAACTTTATGCGCAACTACACCGATAAGCTCATCGGCTTTGCCCCTATGGGCTGCCGCACCGGCTTCTACGCCATTACCAACGGCATGGAGCAGGATGAATTGCTGCGCGCCGTTGAGGGTGCGCTGAACGATATCCTCACCGCCACCGAGGTTCCCGCCGCCAACGAAGAGCAGTGCGGTTGGGGCGCACACCACAGCTTGAAGGGCGCGCAGGATGCGGCCCGCAAGTTCCTAGACGCCAAGCCGGAGTGGCTCGAGGTCATGGCTGCCTAGGAGCCCGCAAGCAACACTTCCGTCCAAAACAACCGCGTTTCGCCAAAAATGAGGGCGAATTTTAGAAGAACGCGGTTGTTTTGGACGTTTTTATCTCCGCGCGGGCCTAAAACCCGGCGCGAACCCAGCGGCTAAGGCCCCGTCGCGCCGAGAGGCGCGGCCTAGTCCTCGTCCATGGATAGGCCCAGCCACACGGGCTCGGGCACGAGCTCGACGCCGAAGGCCTCGCGGACGCCATCGCGAATAGTGCGGGCCAGCGCGACAATATCGGCGGCGCTCGCGTTTCCGCGGTTAGTCAGCGCCAGGGTGTGCTTGGTGGATAGCGTTGCCGGGCCGGATCCGGGGTAGCCCTTTGTAAAGCCGGCGTTATCGATAAGCCAAGCGGCCGAGAGCTTCTCGTGCGGGGACGATTCGCCCTGTGCGGTGGCGACGGGGTGGCGGGGCATGCGGTCGGCGGGGGCATCGCCAAGCGTGGCGCGCACCTTGTCTTGGATGGCGTCGGCGACGCTGGATTCGACCACGGGGTTGGTGAAGAAAGAGCCGGCGGACCAGGTGTCATGGTCGGCGGCATCGAGCACCATGCCCTTGCCGCGGCGCAGGGCGAGGACCTCCTCGCGGACCTGGGCGACGGGGCGGCGCTCGCCGGGGGCATCGGTAAGCTGCCCAAAGCGCAGGGGGCGAGAGAGCCCATCCGTGGTCAATTGCAATTCGACCTCGAGCACCACCGCGCGGCCGGTGAATTTCAGGTTGGAATAGCGGTAGGCCAGATCGAGATCGGAGACGGGAACCCACTCATCGGCATCGGTGCGCAGGTTATACAGGCGCACACGGGTCAAGACCTCAGAAATCTCGGCGCCATAGGCACCCACGTTTTGCACGGGCACCGCGCCCACCGTGCCGGGGATACCGGACAGGCACTCGATGCCGCCCAGGGACTGCGTCACGGATTCCGCCACGACCTCGTCCCATACCGCACCGGCTTGGGCGCGCACGAGGCCAGTTTCGGTATCCATGTCCACCGCGGCAAAGTCGAGGACGACGGCGACCACGTCTACCTCACCATCAGAAACCAGCAGGTTGGAGCCGCCGCCAACCACAATGAAGGGAACTTTTTCTTTCTCGAGGTACCGCAGTGCCGCAACTGCCGCTTCAGGCAGCGAGCAACGCAACGTGACCCGTGGCTTTCCCCCCACGCGCAAGGTGGTGAGATCAGCAAAGCTCGCCGTGGGATCCACGTCTACGCCGTCGATTGCTGTGAGTTGTTGCGTCAAAAATTTATCAAGCACGTATACCAAGGTAGTCTGTTAAGCATGTCAACTCGTAGTGAAAACACCGTAACCATCAATCAGCCTATCGACATGGTTCACAAGGCGCTGCTCACCCAGGGGTACTGGGAGTACATCGTGGCAAACCTTTCCCCGGAGGCAGGCCAGGTTCACGATTTCTCCGATAACGTAGCCACGCTCTACGAGGTCCTGCCGACCACCCTTTTGCCAGAGGCAGTGCGCGCCATGGTCTCGCAGGACCTCAAGGTCAAGCGCGTGGTCACCGTGGGCGAGCTCAACGGCCAGGCCGCTGACGTCAACTACACCGCTGACGTCAAGGGCACCCCGGTGGACTTCAAGGGCGATATTTCCCTGGCCGGCGAGGGCGAGATGACCAAGCTGACCTACACCAACGAGATCTCCGTCAAGATCCCGATGATGGGCGCAGCCATCGAGCCGAAGGTGGGCGAATCCCTGGCAGAGCTCTTTGATAACGAGGGCAAGCTGACCGAACAGTGGATTTCTGAAAACTCCTAAGGCACTCCCAACCTTAGAATCCACCGATTCCCATGGCCGACCACGCTCATAACCTGCGCGCCAGCGCAGCAGCGGGTCGGCCTTTTGGCGTTATTACCCGCGGCACCACCAATTACAACCGGCTGCGGCGCTGCGATAGGTGGATGGTCGCCCACCCAGAAATTTCGGCGCTGCTGCGCCACGTGCGCACCCCGCTCGCGCTCGACGTGGGCTACGGTGCCTCCCATACCACCACCGTGGAGTGGGCGCGGTGGCTGCGCCGCATCAATCCCCGCGTGGATGTGCGCGGGCTGGAAATCCACCCGGACCGGGTGCTACCGCCGCGCGATGGCGTGCGCTTTGAGCTGGGCGGATTTGAGCTTGCGGGCTACCGTCCGCAGGTGGTGCGTGCCTTTAATGTGCTGCGCCAATACGACGTGGACCAGGTTGCGGAGGCCTGGCAGACGGTGTGTTCCCGCCTGGCCCCTGGCGGGTTCTTCGTGGAAGGCACCTGCGATGAGCTGGGCCGGCGCGCGGCGTGGATCCTGCTCGATCAGCATGGCCCGAAGACGCTGACGCTCGCGTGGGATCCCTTCGACGTGGCCCGCCCCTCCGATGTGGCCGAGCGCCTGCCCAAAGTGCTCATCCACCGCAACGTGCCCGGCGAGCCCATCCACGAGCTCCTGCAGGCCGCCGATAGGGCCTGGGATCGCGCCGCTGGGTGGGCCCCGCACGGCCCGCGGGTGCGATGGCGCATGGCACAAGCCCTGTTTGCCGATGCCCCCTTTAACCTCCAGCCTCCCCGCCGCCGGCTGCGCGATAATACGCTCACTGTGAGCTGGGAGAGCATCGCGCCCCGCTAATATCCAGCACACATTGCCACCGGCCGCCTCATGCGCCACACTGGTAGTCATGGCTGCAAAGAAATCGGGCGGATCGCTCGCTTGGAAAATTGTCGTAGGCGTCCTCGTAGCGCTGCTTATTATCATCCTCATCGCCGAATTTGGCCTGCGCTGGTTCATTAGTAATCAGATGACCGAGGAGTTTAAAAATAGCGCCAAAGAAGAAGGCATCGAGGCAACGGAAGATCCCTCGGTAAGCTTTGGCGGCAGCCCCCTCCTCTTTGGGCTTATGCGCGGCTCGATTTCCCAGATGGACATGACCACGCCGTCGACCCTGCAGATCGAAGGCTCCCAGATCAAGGGGCAACCCGCCTCCGAAATCCACGTGGAAGATATGTCCACGGATGCGGATAACCCAGTGGCCGGCTCCCTCCGCGCCACCACCACCGTTCCGGATGACTACCTGCTGGCTAGCTTCCAAAAAGGAATCTCGGACCAATCCGGCAGCGACACCATTGGGAATATGGTGGTTACTGAAATCACCGCGAATGACCAGAGCGACGAGCTGGAAGTGAAGTTCGGCGGCGGCTTGGCCAGCCTTTCGCTCAAGCCCACCGCCCGCGACGGCAAGCTAGAGATCAATGCCACCGAGGCCGCCATCTTTGGCCTGTCGCTTCCTGAGCAAGCAACTAGTTCCATTTCCGAGGCACTGCAGGAAGGCATGTCTGATGAGCTCATTGCCAAGGACTTGCAGGTCGAATCCGTGGACGTGGGCGATGGCAAGCTCACGCTCACCTTTACGGGCACCGATGTTCCCTTGAATGATTTGGAACACTTCTCGGGCGAAAGCGACGAACAGAAGAAAGCCGCCTAACAACGTCGGCCGCAGAAGCGGCCGACCTAGGGAGAGACTTAGGCGGTGGGAAATTCTACGACGGGCAGCGAGCTGGACAGCTCGCTGCCTTTTTCTATGACGAGTGCGTGAAATCCCGCCTGGGCGGCGGCGGTTTCCGCGAGGGACCGCGCCGGCTCCACCTCCGGCAAGATGAGGCCCGCGCGGGCTGGGTCCGGGCAGGCCTCGCGGATGGCGACGAGCTCGGAGAGGATAGGGGTAACATCGGCAAGCGTGGCATCAACGCTGACCCACACCTCGTCCGCGCCGGACTGGATGGCCAGGCGGGCCTCAGAAGCCTTGATGAGCGTGTGGTGCCGGCCGGTGGGATAGCCCGCCACGGCCGTAATGCCCGCTGGATCGGCTGCGGCCGCCACCGTCACGTGATGCGGCGAGACCAAAACATGCTGCCCGGCGGCCTGCTCCCTGACCTCAGTGGCGGAAGCGTGCAAGAGATTTTTCATGCTTAGTAGCTGTAGTCGCCGTTGATGATGGCCTTGAGCTGCGGGCGCACGTCAAACCAGTAGATGCCGGTGATGMCCGTGCCAATCCACGCMAAAATTTGGAGGCCGGTAGCCATCGCAACCGCCGAGCCCGCAAGTAGGCCTACCCATACCCATTTACCCTTGCGGTCGCCGGCCCGAAACGCGTCCTCGCGCGTAGATGCCGCGAGCACGGCCCCGATGATGGCGGTAATGGTCAGGACCTGGAAGAAGTAGATGGGAAAATTATAGGCAATGTCAAGTAAGAGGTACATGCAGATTAATTCGTGGGTTCGTCGGTATCGATAACTTCGCCATCGATAATATTATCGTCCTTGTCCGCCGCAGCGGAATTACCGTTCTTGGGCGCGTTCTTCTTCTCGTTCACGCGCTCCTGGGCATAGCCATACGCGTCCTTCACGCCCTCGCGGGTTTCCTGGTACGCATCCGCGAACTTGTCCTTCGCCTCAGAGAAAGCCTCCGAGTCGCGGGTTTCTTCCGCGGCCTTCTTGATGGACGCGCCCCACTGCTTGGCGGTGTTGGTGGCCTTATCCAGCATGCCGTCCTTATCGCCCTGTGGGCCCTGCGCACCTGCGCCCTGCGCGCCCTGGTTCTCGCGCTCTTCCTGCAGGCGGCCGCCGAAATCCTTGGCGGTATTTAGCGCGGACGCACCGGCTTCCTTCAGGGAATCAAAAAGCTTCTTCTTCTCAGTCATGAAATCCTCCGTGTGATGAATTATTCCGGCGCATTAGGCGCCGAAAATGAGATGATTAACAGCATATATGGCCAAGCCTGCCAGGGAGCCGACGATAGTGCCGTTAAGGCGAATAAATTGCAGATCCTTGCCCACCATCAGCTCGATATTTTGCGAGGCCTCCTGCGCATCCCAGCGCTTGATGGTCTCCGGGATGATCGCGATGATCTCCGGGGCGAATTTCTCCACCGCGTAGCGCGCGGCCTTGTCCACAAGATCATTGGCCTGGGCCAAGAACTCGGAATCCTCGAGCAACCGGTGCGCTAGTTCCTTCACCTTGGCCGTCATCTTCTGCCGCAGGAAGGACTCCGGGTCATTGAACTGATCAATCAGCGTGGTAGAAATCGTGCGCCACATCGCCGCCGGCGCCTGCTGCACCTGATCAGAGGCAAGCATCTCTTGCTTGATGTTCTCAATGCGCTCGCGCATATCCGCATCCCACTGCAGATCCGCAGCCAGCTTGGATAGGTTGCGGCGAATGGCCAGGCGGGCCTCGTGGTTGCCATCGCGGCGAACTTCCTCGGCGAAATTAACGAGCTCGCTATAGACCTTGTCCCCCACCATCTCGCGGGCAAAGCGCGGCGCCCACCCGGGCATGCGCTCATCGATGGCCGTGACCACCGTCGATTCCATGCCAAGAATCTTCTTGTGTGCCCAGTCAATGAGGTCATCCTCCAGCGGGCGCGCCTTGCCGTCCGCGATATAGCCCTCCAGCAACCGGCCCAATGGCGGCCCCCACTCCGGCTCCGCCAGGCGGTCCATGACCTGGGTGCGGATGAACTGCTCCGCCTCAGCCGGGTCAAGGTCCTCCACCACGCTGGCGGCGCGCTGGCCAATCCATTCGGAGACCTCCTCCGCCTTGCCGGGTGCTGCCCCCTGGCGCGCCAACCACAGCGGCAGCTCCGCCTCCCGCACCTTGGCACTCAGCGCATCCGCGGTAAGGAAGTTCTCCTCCACAAAGTCCTTCAGCGCATCGCCCACGCGGTCCTTATTATTCGGAATCAGCGCCGTGTGCGGAATGGGCAGGCCCATCGGCCGGCGGAACAGTGCCGTCACCGCAAACCAGTCCGCCAGGCCACCGACCATGCCGGCCTCCGCCGCCGCACGCACGTAGCCCACCCACACTGGAGCCCCGCTTTCCGACGCCTGCCACCACGAACACCCCAAAAAGAYCMCCGCCGCACCAATCAGGAACGACAGCGCAATCGCCTYCCMCCGCCGCAAGTCCGCCCGCCGGGCCTCCTGGTTACCGGCCTGCGGAACGGGAGCAGCGCCCGACGGCGCCGTTGCAGTTTCCGGCTCCGGTGCCGAAGCGGTTGCCGATTCGAGGCCTTCGTCCGCGCGGTGGTTCATGTGGTCTCCTTGGGATTGGGAAGGTGCTTTCGAGCTTCATTCTCTAACACTAGTGCGTCCTAAAACACTCGCTAAACCACGCGACCAATTCAGTTAGGGGTTAGACCTATGCCCCTACGGATCCTGATCTTTATTCGAAGGTCACGTTCCATTTCCAGCGCTTTCCGGTGAATAGCCTTTGCACATGGATACCTATACGTAAACTGGTTCCGCGCCTTCTATCTATGACAATCAAACCCCTGAAACAAAACTTAGCTTCGGTCTTCGAAAGTTTTCCGTCATATCACCGAATTGATATTGCAACGGGATATTTTAGCCTTCGCGGCTGGTCTTCGATTGACCCTTTAGTACGTGAGAGCTTTGAAACAGGGGATGTTGATGGGCCAATCGAGAGTGTCTGATGGTTTGTGTGTGTAGGTACCTAACCCGCATAAGAAGATGGAGGGCCTGACCCCTGTTTGGTGGACACCTGATATCCAGCCCAGTCGGGCTGGAAAGAAAGGTAATCTACCACCATGTCCAGGTACTCCGAACAGTTCAAACGCGATGCCGTGGCCCTCTATGAGAACACCGAGGGCTTAAGTGCTCGTCGCCTTCGTGATGCTGTTCTAGTTGAACGCATTAGTGCTGTTAATCGGGATAATTACGGTGTCTACGGCGTGCGGAAAATGTGGCATGCGCTTCACCGTGACGGAATCGACATCGGTCGTGAGCACGCTACCCGGCTGATGCGCCTGGCTGGTGTTTCTGGCAAAGGCACAGGCGGATCACCTATCACAACCCGCACACCTCAACGTGCCGGATCTGCGCCCGGATTTAGTGGGGCGTGAGTTCAAAGCCCAAGGCCCGAACAAGCTGTGGGTGGCCGACATTACCTACGTGCGCACGAAGAAAGGCTTTGTGTACACCGCGTTTGTCACTGACGTTTACTCCCGACGGATAGTGGATGGGCGTTATCAGATTCCATGCGCACTTCAGGCATTGCCGCTGCAAGCACTCAACCAAGCGATTGTGAGTGCGAGGGAAACAACAGGTCTCATTCACCATTCGGATCACGGCTTATAGTACGTCAGCGTTGTCTACAACGAGCGTCTCGCCCAGCACGGGATTGTCGCTTCTACTGGGACTGTCGGTGACTGAAATGACAATGCTTTGGCTGAAAACGTTAACGGCTCCTACAAGAATGAGCTCATCCATACTCGCAGGTGGGATGACGTTGTCGAAGTGGAAATCGCGACGTTCGAGTGGGTGTCATGGTGGAACGAGACAAGGCYCCACCAAAGCTTGGGATACCGAMCCCCGGTCGAGGTCRAAACCGAKTTTTGGAAGCAGAACCCGCCACAGGCAATAATAGAAATCAAGGCACATGCCTAGGAACAAAACCCGGGGCACTTCAACATGATTGCCGCGGTCAAACAAGGTTTCACCGAATAAGCGTGCCGTGAATGCGACAAGGCCGATTGATTTCAGGACTTAAGAGGTCTTCCTGTGTGCTTTTATGTCCTAGCTGAAGGAACCGGCTGTTCCCGGCAGCAGCCCCTCCCCTAACGCGAGCAGATGCGGGGTGTGGGGTACTAAGGGGGCATCGCCAAGCGCCAGCTCCCCGTCAAAACAGGAACAGCCCCGCCTCCTGGCATGTTCTCAATGCTATTGGAGGCGGGGCTGGAGGTGTTTTAAGAGCGAATACTAGTTAACTCGGCCGGTTTCCTTGCGGTACTGGCGGKAGTAGCGGCGTCCMTAGTGGRTGGTGSCGGCGGCGGCGRTGGCCACCMCAACCAGGGAAATGACGCCGATGGCGATGGTCAGACCGTAGTTGCCTTCACCTGCGGTACCCAGCGGGGTGTCCCAGACGCCGAGGCCCCAGATGAGGATGCCGGCTGCTGGCAGGCAAGACAGGATCAAGCCCATGCCGACCCACGTGGAGGTGCGGAGAAGGGAAGAGTGAGGAGCTGCGAAGGATACCGGGTCGTAGCCTTCGATGTAGTTGTCCTGAATCTTGCCGGAGAACTCCGGATACGTTTCGCTCTGGTAGTCAGCAACTACGTGGGTGTTATCGCTCATGGCGGAGTCTTTCTGTCTTTCTCTCGTTCCTAGTATTCCTACGGAATAACTCTAGCTTAGTCGTCCTTGCCACGGAAAGCAGCACGTGCACGTTCGCGGGTAACGGCAGACACTGCGGTCAGTGGGACGCCAGCCGGGCAGACATCGGCGCACTCACCGTAGAGGGAGCAGTGGCCGAAGTTGGATTCCAAATCAGCAACCATGTTGCGGGCACGGCTACCGCGCTCTTCCTTACCCAGCGGCATCATGGACAGGTGCACCAGCTTGGCACCGGTGAACAGGTGTGCCGCACCGTTCGGGCAGGCAGCAACGCAGGCACCGCAACCAATGCATGCTGCGTGGTCCAGCGAGTACTCGGCGGTCTCGTGGTTGATGTGCATGGTATCGGCATCCGGTGCGGTGCCGGCGTCCATGGATACGTAGCCGCCCTGCTCCATCACGTGGTCCAGTGCGGAGCGGTCAACCACCATGTCCTTGATGACGGGGTACGCAGCGGAGCGGAAGGGCTCCAGCTGAATGGTGTCGCCATCGTTGAAGTTGAACAGGCGCTGCTGGCAGGCAGGGGTGTTCTGGCCCGGGCCGTGTGGGCGACCGTTGACGGTCAAACCACAGGTACCGCAGATGCCCTCGCGGCAGTCAGAGGCGAAAGCGAACGGCTCTTCGCCGCGCTCAATGTAGCCTTCGTTGACGTGGTCCAATAGCTCCAGAATGGACATCTGCTCGGAGGCATCATCCACCTGGACGGTTTCGAATTTACCTTCCTGGGTGGGTCCGGCTTGACGCCAGATCTCAAGTGTCAATTTCATTACTTGTAGTTCCTTGTCATCAGCGGGATCGAGTCAAAGTACAGGGGTTCTGCGTGGCGGATGAACTCGTTCTTGTTCGCGCCCGGCTCCCAGGCGGAAACGAAGCACCAGTTCTCATCGTCACGCTCGGCTTCGCCTTCTTCAGAAAGGTGATCTTCGCGGAAGTGAGCGCCGCAAGACTCATCGCGGTCAAGGGCATCGATGCACATGAGCTCACCCAGGTCCAGGTAATCGGCAACGCGCAGGCCGTATTCCAGGACTTGGTTCATGTCATTCGCCTCACCAGGGATGCGGACGTTCTTCCAGAAGTCATCGCGCAGCGCGCGGATCTTCTCGATGGTGTCCTTCAGGTCATCGACGTTACGGGACACACCGCAGCCGAAGTACAGCAGGTCACCCAGCTGGCGGTGGTAGTGGGACGGACCGTGCGGGTCATCGCCCTGGACCTGCATCAGCTTATCGATGCGCTCCTGGGACTTCTGCACGGCTTCCTGTGCCTCAGCGGAATCCTCGGCCAGCTTGTCCTCGTTGAGGTGGTCAGCCAGGTAGTTCGGGATGGTAAACGGCAGGGTGAACCAGCCGTCAACGGAAGCCGAAAGCAGGGAGTTCGCGCCCAGGCGGTTAGCGCCGTGGTAGGTCCAAGAGCACTCACCGGCGGCAAAGAGGCCGTCAATAGAGGTCATCTCGTTGAAGTCGGTCCACAGGCCACCCATGGTGAAGTGGCAGGTAGGAGCGATGCGCATTGGGGTCTCGTAGGCGGACTCACCAATGGCCTCTTCATACATCTGAATGAGGTTGGAGTAACGCTCGCGGATCTTGTCCTTGCCCAGGCGCTCGATGGCGTCACGGAAGTCAAGGTAGACCGAGTTATTCAGCGGTCCAACGCCCAAGCCCTTGTTGATCTGCTGGGAAATTGCACGGGAGGCAACGTCACGGGGAACCAAGTTACCGAAGGCCGGGTAGCGGCGCTCCAAGAAGTAGTCGCGCTCTTCCTCCGGAATGCTGTTCGGGTCGCGGTCATCGCCCTCTTTCTTGGGGGACCAGATGCGGCCATCGTTACGCAGGGACTCCGACATCAAAATGGTCTTGGACTGCCAGTCGGAGTTGACTGGCAGGCCCGTTGGGTGGAACTGCACGAACGCCGGGGAAGCCAGGTAAGCGCCCTTGTCATAAGCGCGCATCATGGCGCTGGCGTTGGAGTTCTTTGCCAGGGTGGACATGTGGTAGACGTTGCCGTAACCACCGGTACCCAGGATGACGGCGTGGCCGGTGAAGGCCTTGAGCTCACCAGTAATCAGGTTGCGGGTGACAATGCCGCCCGCGCGCTTCTTGCCGTTGTCATCGTAGGTGATGATGTCCTGCATATCGTTGTGGGCAAAAAGCTCCACATTGCCCAGGCCGATCTGACGGTACAGTGCAGAGGTCGTGGACAGCTGCAGCTGCTGACCTGTTTGGCCACGGGTGTAGTAGGTACGGGAGACCTGCACACCACCGAAGGAACGGGTGGCCAGGGTGCCGCCGTACTCACGGGCGAACGGGGCGCCGATGGCGTTCATGTGGTCGATAACACGAACGGACTCGTTGGCCAGGCGCCAGCAGTCGGACTCGCGGCAACGGTAGTCGCCACCCTTCACGGTGTCCTTGGTGTGGCGGTAAGCGGAGTCATTGTCCACCTTCTTGGCGCGGGAGGCGTTGACACCACCCTGCGCAGCAATGGAGTGCGCGCGGCGTGGGGAGTCGTGGTAGGTAAAGACCTTGACGCCGTAGCCCAATTCACCAAGGGCTGCCGCAGCAGCACCCGCGGACAAGCCGGTACCTACGACGAGGACCTCGAACTTGCGGCGGTTCAGTGGGGAGACCAAGTTCATGTGGTCAACGTGGTGAGACCACATATCCTTCATCGGCACACCGTGCGGTTCCTGGGATTCCAGGATATTACCAGCGGAGACGCCCTCAACGATGGACTTTGGGTGCGAGAAGTTGGGGTGTTCACGCTTGAGTTCAGTAGTAGTCATGGGTTCCTATCTCCTTTAGCTGACCAAGCCCAGGGCAACGGACAAAGGCATAACGATGTTGCCGATGCATACAACGGCCGGGATGATGTACGCCAAGACCAAGAAGGTCTGACGCCATTTTGCACCGGTGATACCCAGGTCAGATGCGGCAAGGCGGATGCCGTGGGTCAGGTGCAGGAAGAGGCAGCACATTGCCAGCACGTAGAAGATAGTGACCGGCCAACGGCTAAAGGTTTCGATCATATTGGCCTTGACAGAACCTTCAACGAAGGCCTCTGGGGCCACCGGCTGTACGCCCAAGGTGAGGTCCAGCAAGTGGAAGATGATGAAGAGCAGCAGCACTACACCGGTTACCAGCATGGACTTGGTGGCGAAGGAATCCAGGCCACCCATCAGGTTGGTGCGCTTGAACTTGCCGCGGGATGCCTTGGAGCGGGAAGCCAAGGTAAAGGCACCGTAGATGTGGGCAAGGATTGCCACGATCAGCACGATGCGGATGACCCACAGGGCAGAGCCGTGCGGCAGCAGCGGTTCACCCATAGAGCGCAAGAACTCGCCGTACTCATCCAGGGCAGGCTCACCGTTGTGTGCCGGCATGTACAGCTTCAGGTTGCCGGCCATGTGGCCGACCACGAAAAGCGCAAAGAGCAAACCGGTAACGGCCATGATGAGCTTCAGTACCCACGATGGCGTTCCGGGATTCTGACGAATTGGTTCATTAGTGATGTGTCCGTGAGCAATTGCCTCACGGTCCGGATTTTTTAAAGTCATGACACCTCCATAGTCATACTCACCTTAACCGGGCTTAACCGCTGGTTACTAGTTATTTTCGAGCGGTTATTTGCTCCCGGTTCGCAGGCACGATGAGGCGGTGAGATCTTTTAGGTAAGGGTATCCTGAGAAGCAGAATGCGAAAACGCTGTTACCTTGGGTACCTTCATTTCCGCAATGCAGATGTTTCATATTTGTGGACCAAACTGTGAGCTTCACCACCCCGTGTTACGTGAGTGATTAACCCACCCCTTTATGTGTCAAACTTTCGCATGAAACCCCACAAACCCTGTGTCCAGGTAGCGAAGAGTCTTCACAAAATTTTCGCCATAAAGATGCACAGCCGCGCTTTCTACTAGTAATCTTTGGCGCATGAGTAAGACGTATGTGGGCTCTCGCCTTCGCCAGCTTCGCCGTGAACGCGATCTCAGCCAAGCCTCCCTAGCTGGCACCCTCGGCCTTTCCGCCAGTTACGTCAACCAGATTGAACACGACGTCCGCCCCCTGACCGTGCCGGTGCTGCTGCGCATTACCGAGGTCTTTGGCGTCGACGCCACGTTTTTCTCCCGCGATGATGATTCCCGCCTCCTCGCGGAGATCCAGGACGTCATCCAAGACAAGGAGCTCTGCCCCTCCCCCGTGGAGCTCCAGGAGCTATCGGAACTGGTGTATAACCACCCCACGGTCGCCCGCACGCTTGTCGATGTACACCGCCGCTACCGCAATGTACGCGATAAGCTGTCGCTGGCTACGGATACGAGGAGGACATCGGAAAGCGCCGCTGCCCTATCCATGCCGCACGATGAGGTGCGGGACTTCTTTTACGCCCGGCAAAATTACTTGGACGGGCTGGACCATCACGCAGAGGAGCTTGCCGGTGACCTCGGCGTTTCCGGGTTCGGCATTCGCGATACCGAGCAAGCGCTGGCAAACCGGCTGCGCGAGAAACACAGTGTAGATATCGAGCTGACGGCGCAGATGGATGGCACTCTGCACCGCTTTGACCGCGAGAGCGGGCAGTTCACGCTCGCCTCGCGCCTGAGCGAGGGCCAACGCGCCTTCCGCATGGCCGCCGAGCTCGGCCTGCTCGAGGCCCAGGACCAGATCTCCGTGCTCGTGGCCGATGAGCCCTTTACCTCTGATTCCTCCCGCAGCTTGGCAAAACGCGGCCTGGCCAGCTACTTCGCCGCCGCCACACTCATGCCCTATACCATGATGCACAGCGAGGCCGAGCGCGCCGGCTACGACGTGGAATACCTATGCCAGGTCTTCGGCGTGGGATACGAGACGGTCGCCTCCCGGCTTTCCACCCTGCAGCGCGATAACCTGCGCGGCATTCCGTTTACCTTCGTGCGCGTGGATCGCGCCGGCAATATGTCCAAGCGGCAATCCGCTACCGGCGTACATTTTTCCAATAACGGCGGCACCTGCCCGCTCTGGAATGTCTACGAGACCTTCACCCGTCCAGGTGTCATCTCGCGCCAGCTCGCGCAAATGCCCGATGGCCGCAACTACCTGTGGATTYCCCGCGCCGTGCAGCACCATCAGGGACGCTACGGCGATACCAATAAGCTCTTCGCCATTGGCTTGGGCTGCGAGGCCCGCCACGCCGATCGCACGGTCTATGCGGAGGGCCTCGACCTCACCAATCTCCACGCCGCCACCCCCATCGGGCCAGGGTGTCGCACCTGCGCCCGGGAAAACTGCTCGCAGCGCGCTTTCCCGCCCATCAACGAGGCAATCAATATCGATATCCACCGCTCGGCGGTCGCGCCTTACTAGCTGGGCTTTATCCGCACACAGCGAAACGGCACCGCGGTCCTCCTTTCTGGAGAACGCTGCGGTGCCGTTATGCGGTATAGGGGGACGCTTGTTTAGAGGTTGATCATGTGGCCGCTGATACCTTCGGCGGCTTCCTTCATGGCCTCAGACAAGGTCGGGTGGGTGTGTACGTTGCGGCCGATTTCCTCAGTGGTCAGGTCGAAACGCTGCGCCAAGGTCAACTCAGGCAAGAGCTCCGAAACATTGGAGCCCACCATGTGTCCGCCGATGAGCTCGCCGAACTCGCCGTCAGCAATAAGCTTCACAAAGCCGGCGGTCTCATTCAGGCCGGCTGCCTTACCGTTTGCGGAGAACGGGAAGGTAGCAACCTTGATGTCCTTATCCGGGAACTTCTCCTTGGCTGCCTCTTCGGTGTAACCGAAGGATGCAACCTGCGGGTTGCAGAAGGTAGCGCGCGGCATGTTGTTGTAGTCACCCAAGAATTGGGTTTCTGCATCAGCAATGGTTTCTGCCGCTACAACGCCCTGCGCCTCTGCCACGTGGGCCAGCTGCAGCTTCGCGGTGACGTCACCGATGGCGTAAATGTGGTCAACGTTGGTGCGCATCCGGTCATCGATGTCGATGGCACCGCGCTCAGTCAGCTCAACGCCGGTGTTCTCAAGGCCAAAGCCCTCAACGCGCGGGGCAAAGCCGATGGAGATCATGGCGCGATCCACGGTCAAGGTGTCCTGCTTGGAGCCATCCTTGGATTCCACCTCAACGGTGACATCGTCGCCGTTGTCCTTTACAGAGGTGGTCTTGTAACCGGTCAGGAGCTTAACGCCGAGCTTCTTGTACTGCTTGGCAATCTCCTTGGATACGTCCTTGTCCTCGTTCGGCAGGACGCGGTCCATAAACTCCACGATGGTAACGTCCACACCGTAGTTGGCCAGCACGTAAGCAAACTCCATGCCGATCGCGCCGGCGCCCACGATGACCATGGACTTCGGTGCTTCCTCGTTCAGGATCTGCTCCTCATAGGAGACGATATTGCCGCCGAGCTCAACGCCAGGCAGGGACTTGACCACGGAGCCGGTGGCGATGATGCAGTCATCAAAGGTAACGGTCTTACCTTCGTCATCGCCCTCAGTAATCTCAATGGTCTTATCGTCCTTGAAGGAACCCAGACCGTTGATCTCGGTGATCTTGTTCTTCTTCATCAAGTAGTGAACGCCCTTGACGATGCCCGAAGAAACCTTGCGGGAGCGCTTGTGGGCTACACCGAAATCAAAGGAAACATCGCCGGAGATGCCAAAAGCCTTCGCCTCGTGGTTGAAGGTGTGGGCAACCTCTGCATTCTTCAGCAGCGACTTGGAGGGAATACAGCCTACGTTGAGGCAGACTCCGCCCCAGTACTGCTTTTCAATAACAGCGACTTTCTTTCCAAGCTGAGCTGCACGGATGGCGGCAACGTAGCCGCCAGGGCCCGCACCGAGTACTACTACGTCATAATGTTCGTTAGTCACGCCCTACAGGATACGTAACTTTGTCCTGAATGTCGCGTAATTGGTCACACTTGGGGGCACCCCACCCCAAGCCGCGGTGAGGATAGGGAAAGGGCCCTGCAAGGGGGCATCGGCAAGCAGCAGATACACCTCCGCAGGGCCCTTAAGCAATCTTGGACTTAAATCACGCCCAAGGATGCTAGCAGCTTGGAATATGCATCCATTGCAGAGTGGATGAATGGCCCAATGAATTCATTGAAGGACACGAGGGCGGAGTCAAAAAGGTTCATTGAAGTTCTTTCTCTTGATGGGGCGCGAGTAGACAATCTCGCTGCTTAGCTTTTCACACTAAAAGCACTAACGCAGCCGTTACTGATGTTATTACAGGTGTGTTATTACAGGTGCCAACCGCGTCACGCCGTGCTTCATTGGGAAATTATGACATAGAAACCTCAGTTGTCCCAGCGTTACTTATTATTGATAGCAGAAAAGGCAATGAAGGTATGCCTACCCCCACTATTCCCCCACATCAGTGAAAGTCTTTACCGCCAGGCGTTTATTGGGCACTATTAATGGTTAGGTCTACATGTAGGAATACTAAATATACTTCCCTCAACATGCCGATTTTTCGCGGCCGAAGTATAGTTATCGAGTCCACTCCCTACAGGAAAGAAGCACCATGAAGCGTCTCAATTCTGTCCTCGCGGCAGCTGCGGTTTGCACGGGCTTGGCTTATGCCCCCGTGGCAGGCGCGGCCGAGCTGACCCCGCAGCAGGTGGCGGGCGATGCCGCACAGTCCACGATTTCCCCGCTGGAGCCTACCCCGGAAATCGAGGGTAAGTCCTGGTACAAGAAGTACAAGGACGATGCGCGCGTTGAAAAGCTCGAGGCAACCTCACCGGCAATGAATGACCGGAAGATTCCGCTAGCCGTCATCCGCGCCAAGAGCGAAAACCGCCCAACCATTTACCTGCTCAATGGCGCAGGCGGGGCAGAACAAGACATGGATTGGCTGAAGCTTTCTGATGCCGTTGATTTCTACCACTCGAAGGACGTCAACGTCGTCGTCCCGCAGGCCGGCGCTTTCTCCTACTACACCGACTGGATCTCTGAGCCGAATTCGGGCTTCCTCAAGGGACCACAAAAGTGGGAGACCTTCTTGACCAAGGAGCTGCCGGGGGCCATCGAGAAGCACATCAATGCCGATAACCACCGCGCCATCGCGGGCATGTCCATGTCCGCCACCTCTTCCTTGCTGCTAGCTCAGCACAACCAGGGCTTCTACGATGCAGTGGGCTCATACGCCGGTTGTGCCGCTACCGCTTACCCGCTGGAGCGCCAGGCCGTAGAGCTGACCGTCAACCGCGGCGGCGGCAGCGTGGACCAGATGTGGGGCCCGTACGGCTCTGAGACCAACCGTTACAACGACGCCATGATGAACGCCGATAAGCTGCACGGTACCGAGCTATACATTTCTTCCGGTTCCGGCCTGGCAAGTGAAGAGGACACTTATAGCTACCTGCGCTCTATGGGTCTGGACCAAGAAGATGCCATCCGTGGGTCTTCTACCCTGCAGGTTGAGGGCGGCGGCATCGAAGCTGGGGTGAACTACTGCACCCACAACTTCAAGGCCAAGCTTGACCAGGCCGGAGTGCCAGCCACCTACAACTTCCGCAATACCGGAACCCACTCGTGGCCGCACTGGAAAGAGGATCTGAAGGATTCTTGGCCAGTATTCGAGCGGGCATTCAATAGCTAAATTTCGGCTGCGCGTGACGGGCGGTAGGATCGCAATATTATGACATTGCTTCCTACCGCCTTTTCGCGTGCGCATACTGATCCCTATACCGGCGTGGACTTCAACCTTGGTTTTGAAATCACCCACTACACGCTGGACTTGAACTACCGCGTGGAGCCTAACCTGCTGCAGGGTGAGGCCATTTTAAGCGTGCGCGCGGTGGAAGAGCTGACCTCCTTAACTTTGGACCTCGGCGGGGCGATGGTGGCCCGGCGCGTGACCGCCAAGCATGCCCCGCGGGTGGCTAAGTTCCGCCAATCTTCCGGGAAGCTGCGTCTGCGTTTTGCGTCCGAGATCTCTGCCGGTACCGAGTTTGAGCTGCACATTCGCTACGGCGGCAGCCCGCGCCCCATCCGCACCACCTGGGGCGAAATTGGGKGGGAGGAAACCGAATCCGGCTCATTGGTGGCCAGCCAGCCCAAKGGCGCSCCCRGCTGGTYCCCGTGCGATGACMCGCCTWMARAAAAGGCTCCGTATRACATCATCAYCACCGCCGATAGCCCCTTTACCGTCATTTCCAATGGCGAGTTGGTCTCCCGCAAGGCCGGCGGTTCCACCACCCGGTGGCACTACCGCACTCGCCACCCCATGGCCACGTACCTGGCAACGGTGCAGGTAGGAGAGTTTTCTTCTTATTCGCTGGGGCCTGATACCCAGGCGTGGGCCTCGGCGTTCTTGCGCGAGCGCGTGCGGGAGGAATTTTCCCAGCAGCAGGAGATGGTGGATTTCTTCTCCTCTATTTACGGGCCTTATCCCTTCCCCACCTATCAGGTCGTCATTACCGAGGATGAGCTGGAGATTCCCCTCGAGGCCCAAGGCCTGTCCATCTTTGGTTCCAACCATGTGAAGGGTGATCACGCCTTTGAGCGGCTCATCGCACACGAGCTGTCCCACCAATGGTTTGGCAATTCCGTTGGCCTTTCTGAGTGGAAGGATATTTGGCTCAATGAGGGTTTTGCCTGCTACAGCGAGTGGTTGTGGGGTGAGCACAAGGGCGGCGCATCCGCGCGCGAGGCGGCGCGCTCGCATTATCAGGTCCTGTCCCGCAAGCGCCAAGACATCAAGGTTTCTGATCCGGGCGCGCGCGATATGTTCGATGATCGCGTGTACAAGCGCGGGGCCCTCGCGGTACACGCCATTCACCGGCTGCTTGGCGATGCCTTCTTCCCCACCCTCTCCTTTTACCTCACCCAGCATCAGCACTCCGTGGTCGAGCCCTCCGATCTCCTCTCCGCCTTCCGTGAGGCTGCGCCGGACGCCGCTCTTTTCGATGCCACCGTTGCCGCATGGCTCGATGAAACAGCGTTGCCCAAGTTTCCGGATTAGTGGTTTTGGGCGCTGTTTGGTGGGGGGTTGCTTGCGTTTGGTTGCGGCTGGGCCCGTTTAAGTGGGGAATGTACAGTCTATTGACCAATTCCTTTCTTGCTGTTGCGCTGGCGTTTTATTGGATTACAATAGAACATGAAAGCGAAACAGGAAGGAGGGAACCATGGAAACTGCCAAGCACACGGAAATCAATACAGCCATTTCAGATGTGGCTGCGGGACTTACGCGCCTGCGCAACCTTATGCAGAATCCGGACGATCTCTCCTTCGAGTTGCTCCACCCCAACTTCGAACATTTAGAGCGGGCGTTGGGCAATAAATCCACCATCGATGCCGCCTTTGCCTTCATTGCAGAGCGCGATGATGCCGGCAGGCGGGTCGGCTCCTCTAAGGCCAAGGATTACTTAGTCGCCCGCCTTGGCCTCACGGAATCTGAGGCCGCCGCCCGCCTGCGCAATGGCAAGAACCTCTTTGCTCCCATCGAGGATCCTGAACCTACTCCCCCGCCAGAGGATGACGAGGCAGACGCGGCGGCGCAAAAGAAAGCCGAGGAGGAAGCGCGCCGCCGCGCCGATCGTGAGCGCCGCGCGGAAGAACAGCGCCGCAAGAAGCTCTTCGAGGAAGACCCTATCCCAGAGCGCGTCCTCAACCTCATCGAACGGGAACTGCGCAACCTCAATAAGTTCGCGGTTCCTGGGCCATGGGAGCTGCGCAATAAGGCCCTGGAAGAGGCCAAGCGCCGCTCCTATGAATCCCTGCGGGATTGGCTGCGTCAGGCCATCCGCAAGGCGAATAAGCATGCCGTGGATCCCTCCGGGAAGCGCGATCCGCACGCGGCCACCCGCAAGCGCCGCTTCAGCATTTCTCACCAAGATGCGGACGGTGGCGTGCACATCTCCGGCTACCTCGATGCCTCTGCCGCCGCGGTCCTGGCCAGTGCCTTCGCCCCTGCCAAGAATAAGGGCAGCGAGAGCCTGAGCCCCGAAGACGATACGCGTACCTATGCCCAGCGCATGGCGGATCAGTTGACCGCGGCACTAGGCAGCTACTTATCCGCAGGCCAAAAGAAATCGGACGGCCTCGGATCCTTCTTCGTGGCCACTACCCTTGAAGAGCTACAAGCGATGAACAGCGATACTCGCTTCACCACGAGCGTGGGAATCGACCTATCCCCGCTCGATCTTCTCCGCTTGGGCGCTGCGCGGAACGACTTTTTCTGCGCCGTCGATGACAAAGGCTTCCCGCTCGAGCTCGGCCGCACCAAGCGCACCGCGTCGCTGTGGCAAAAGCTGGCGCTCGCCGCCAGTGAAATCGTGTGCACCCACCCAGACTGCAACCGGCCGTGGCAAGACTGCGATGTCCACCACCTGCAGGCGTGGTCCCACGGGGGAGCTACAGACCTCCAGAACCTCACTCTGCTCTGCCGCCGGCACCACGTGGACAATAACGATAACCGCGATGGCCGCAATGGCATGGGGCATGCGGAAAGAGACCCAGAAACGGGCCGGGTGGGTTACCGCTCAGCGCATACCGGAGGGCTTTCTCCTTCGGTGGAGCTCAATAACYCCCCCGCTGCAGAGCAAGCCCCGGCGCGCAAGCTCGCTAACCCGCCTGCTCAGCCTCATGAACCGGTGGATTCACCACCCAGTTCCCCGGCCTATTCGCCACACACTTCCGGGACGGATTCACCACCTAGTCCACCACCTCCCGGCGCAGCGTGAGCATGCCCTACTATCCACCCGCTACCGTGCCTTCAGGCCGTACGATCATGTCGTGCGGCCTAGAAGTGCGTGTACAAGCGTTTTGGGGCTGGCCACGCGCAGCGCTTGTACGGACTGCCCTACACTGGAGACTCATGCACACCATGCTCGTTACTGGCGGCGCCGGCTTCATCGGCGCCAATTTCGTGCGCCTCATGACCAAGGTGCGCCCAGATACCCGCATCACCGTCCTGGATAAGCTGACCTATGCCGGCAACCGGGATAACCTTGCGGGGCTCGATGTGGAATTAGTGGAGGGCGATATCGCGGATCCTACGGTGGTGAATCCGCTCGTCGCCAAGGCGGATATCGTCGTGCACTTCGCAGCCGAGTCCCATAATGATAATTCCCTGCGGGATCCCTCCCCGTTTATCCACACCAATGTGGTGGGTACCTATACCCTTCTAGAGGCCTGCCGGACATACGATGTCCGCTTTCACCACGTTTCCACCGATGAAGTCTTCGGGGACTTAGAAATTGGGGCGGATACCAAGTTCACGGAAGATACCGCATACGCGCCCTCCAGCCCCTATTCGGCCACCAAGGCGAGCTCCGATCACCTCGTGCGGGCATGGGTCCGATCCTTTGGCCTGCGCGCCACCCTTTCTAATTGCTCAAATAATTACGGGCCTTACCAACACATCGAAAAGTTCATCCCGCGCCAAATCACCAATATCCTCTCCGGGCATACCCCCAAGCTCTACGGCACGGGCGAGCAGGTTCGAGACTGGATCCACGTCGATGATCACAACGCGGCGGTGCTAAAAATCATCGAGGAAGGGCGGATCGGTGAAACGTATAATATCGGCGCTGACCAGCCGGACATCGATAATAAGCGCATCATCGAGATAATCTGCGAAATCATGGGACATACCCAGGGAGGTCGAGCCCTGTACGAGCACGTGGCGGACCGGCCCGGCCACGACCAGCGCTATGCCATGGACGCCTCCAAGCTACGCCGCGAATTAGAGTGGCAGCCCCGCTATACCGATATCCGGGCGGGTCTGGAAGATACCATCGCCTGGTATCGCAATAACGAAACGTGGTGGCGCTCCCAAAAGGATTCTGTAGAAGCCCGCTATAAAGAGCAAGGACAGTAATTATGCAGGTACACAACACCGCCATTGAAGGCCTACGCATCATCGAGCTGGACGTGCACGGGGATAACCGTGGCTGGTTCAAGGAAAACTGGCAGCGCGAAAAGCTTGGCGAGGCCGCGCCAGAGTTGGCTTCGTTCCAGCCGGTGCAAAACAATATTTCTTTTAACCGCACTGGTGCCACGCGCGGGCTGCACGCCGAGCCCTGGGACAAGCTCGTCTCCGTCGCGCACGGCAAGATCTTTGGCGCCTGGTGCGATCTCCGCGAAGGATCGGAAACCTTTGGGGAAATCGTCACCCATGAAGTGGGTCCGGAGACCGCCATATTTGTACCGCGCGGGGTTGCCAATGGCTTTCAAGCGCTCGAGGAAACTTCCTACTCCTACCTGGTCAACGAGCACTGGTCCCCCGAGGCGCGCTATACCGGAATCAACCTCGGCGCCGTGGAGTGGCCCCTCGAACCGCGTGAGGTATCAGAAAAGGATAAGCACCTGCCTGCGCTTGCCGACGTAGTCCCCATGCCTCCTCGCAAAATCCTCGTTACCGGTGCGAATGGCCAGCTCGGTAGGGCGCTGAAGCGGGTTCTTAAGAATGCCGAGTTCTGCACCCATGCGGAGTTCGACATCACCAATCCCCCGCAGCGCCAGTGGAAGCAATACGAGGCCATCATCAACTGCGCCGCCTACAACGACGTCAATGGCGCTGAGGACGATCGCGCCGCCGCCTGGGCCGTGAACGCCGACGCGCCGGCCAAGCTCGCCCGCATCGCTGCCGAAAACCAGCTGACCTTCGTGCACGTATCCAGCGACTACATTTTCGATGGTTCTAAGGAGCTGCATACCGAAGACGAGATTCCCTCGCCCCTTTCCGCCTACGGGGCGTCGAAGGCCGCGGGCGAAACCGCCGCGCAGACCGCACCGCAGCATTATGTCGTGCGCACCTCGTGGGTATTTGGCGATGGCCCAAACTTCATCGCCACCATGCGCCGCTTCGCCGAAGCCGATAAAGAGCCGAAGGTCATTCATGACCAGCGCGGGCGACCCACCTTTGCCGAGGATCTGGCGAAGGGCATCGCGCATCTCCTGCACACCCAGCCCGAGTACGGAATCTATAATATTTCCAATTCTGGCGATACCGTCGGGCGCGATGAAATGGCGATGTCCGTATTCATCGGCTTGGGCCATGACCCATCAGAGGTCACGCCGGTAAGCACCGAACAGTATCGGGAAATCGCTGGCCCCGAAGCACCACGGCCCAAAGAATCAACGCTTGCCCTAGACAAAATCGAGGCCACGGGCTTTTCCCCGCAGAATTGGCGGGCCGCACTCGCCTTGTACCTCGCGCTGTACCCTAGTGAGCCCAGCGATACTGGCAATACCAGCGAGCCCAGCGCCGCAGAAACCGCCAAAACCGCTGAGACCGCAGAGGCCAGCGAGGAGTAGCGATGAAAGGAATAATCCTTGCCGGTGGATCCGGAACGCGGCTTTATCCCATCACTAAGGGCATCTCTAAGCAGCTCATGCCCATTTATGACAAGCCGATGATCTACTACCCGTTGACCACGCTCATCCAAGCGGGCATTCGGGAGATCCTCATCATCACCACCCCAGAGGACGCTGGGGCCTTTCAGAGGCTCTTCGGGGATGGATCCCAACTCGGGTTGATGATCGATTACGCCGTCCAGCCCCGCCCAGAAGGGTTGGCGCAGGCCTTTTTGATTGGGGAGGATTTCATTGGTGATGACGGCGTTGCGCTGGTCCTCGGCGATAATATCTTCCACGGCTTCGGCGGGGAGCTAAGCCAGTGCCGCAATCCAGAGGGCGGCATCATCTTCGCCTATGAGGTATCGGATCCGCAGCGCTACGGAGTCGTGGAATTCGACCGAGCTGGTCAAGCACTGAGCATCGAAGAAAAGCCGGAGGAACCGCGGTCTAATCACGCCGTCGTCGGGCTGTATTTCTACGATAATTCGGTTATCGATATCGCTAAGTCCATCACGCCTAGCGATCGCGGGGAGCTCGAGATCACCTCCATTAACGAGGCCTACCTGCGCCGCGGCGCGCTGAGCGTGCAGCGCCTCCACCGCGGCAGCGTGTGGTTGGATACCGGCACCGTCGATTCCATGAGCGAGGCCGCCGCCTACGTAGAGGTGATGCAAAAAAGGACGGGCATCGTCATCGGTTCCCCCGAAGTGGCAGCCTATGAAGCCGGATTCATCTCGCAGGCGGAGCTGGAAGCGCTAGCCCAGCCCCTCCTCAAATCCGGCTACGGGGAGTACTTGCGCGATTATTAGTAGCCGCGCTCGATGTACTCGTCGATACGCGCCGCTTCCGCGCCCACCGTCGTGGCATCGCCGTGTCCCGGCAAGACCTTCGTGTCATCCGGCAGGTTGAATACGACGTTGCGCAGGGATTCGATGATGACATCGAAGTCCGAGTACTTGCGCCCCGTCGCGCCAGGGCCGCCGTTGAACAGGGTATCGCCAGACAGCAGGGTGCCATCGACGTAGAGGACAACGCAGCCCGGCGAGTGGCCCGGTGTGTGGTAGACAGTGATCTTCTCACCGTTGATGTCGAACTGGCCGTTATCGGCTAGGTCGATGTAGTGGGCATCGCCATTCGCCTCTCGCCAGAGCATGTCATCGTCCGGATGCATGTAGACATCCGTGTCGAAGCGCTTCGCCGCCTCCGGCGCGAGCTCGCAGTGATCGTTGTGGCCGTGGGTCAAGATGATGCCCTCAACCTTGCGATCGCCCACCAGCTCTGCCACGGCATCGAGGTCGTGGGAAGGGTCGACGATGTAGACGCTGGAGGCATCGCCAAGCACGTAGACGTTATTGTCCACGTCCCATTCGCCGCCATCCAAGCGGAACTTGCCAGAAGTTACTGTGCTTTCAATCTGCATTAAAATTCCACCACCGAACGTAGTACCTTGCCGTCCTTCATAGTTTGGAAGGAAGACTCGACATCGTCAAGCGCGATGCGCTCAGAAACGAACTTATCCAGCGGGAAGTTGCCGGCCTTGTGCAGGGCAACGTATGCGGGGAAGTCGCGCTCCGGCAAGCAGTCGCCGTACCAAGCCGGCTTGATGGAACCGCCGCGGCCGTAGAGATCGATGGCCGGGATGTCCACGTGATCGGTCAGGTTAGGCACGCCCACCATCACCATGCGGCCGGCATGATCGCGGGAGTAGAAGGCCTGGCGCCACGTCGGCTGGATGCCCACCGCGTCGATGGAAACATCCGTGCCGAAGCCGCCGGTGAGATCGCGCACCGCATCGATGACCTCCTGCTCCGACATGCCCTTCGAGCAAATGGTGTCGGTGGCGCCGAACTCGCGCGCGGTCTCCAGCTTGGACTCGTCGATGTCTACGGCGATGATCTTCGCCGCGCCCGCCAGCTTCGCACCGGCAATCGCTGCCACGCCAACGCCGCCGCAGCCGAAGATGGCCACGGACTCGCCCAGCTGGATATCGCCGGTATTAACGGAAGCACCGAGGCCAGCCATGATGCCGCAGCCCAGCAGGCCAGCAGCGGCAGGATCCATCTCATCAACCTTGGTGCACTGGCCCTCGTGGACCAGGGTCTTCTCCGCGAAGGAACCGATGCCCAGCGCAGGCGTGAGCTCGGTGCCGGCGTCCGGATCATCGTCTGCGAGTGTCATGCGAGCGGACGCGTTGTGGGTATTGAAGCAGTACTTGGGCTCACCCTTCTTGCAAGCGCGGCACTCGCCGCACACCGCGCGCCAGTTCAGGACGACGAAATCGCCCTCCTCCACGTGGGTGACCGCAGAACCTACGGTCTCCACCACGCCTGCCGCCTCGTGGCCCAGCAGGAAGGGGAAGGCATCCTCGATGTCACCATCGCGGTAGGCCAAGTCGGTGTGGCATACACCGCAAGCCTGCACCCGCACGATGACGTCATTGGGGCCGGGATCGGGAACGACGATATTTACGGTCTCAACTTCCGCACCCTTAGAGCGGGCAATAACAGCTTTTACAGTCATGTCCACAACCATACCTACATTTTCAATATGTCCGCGGTAATGAAAATGGTTGCTAGGAAGCCGCAATCACATTGGCCGCATGCTCGTGGCCACGCTGGTTCATATGGATGGGCAGGTTACCCSCMCCCGCCGTAAAGTCCACCAGACCTGCCCACATGCGGTCATTCGCATTGGCACACATGCCGTTATTACGGGTCGATGGCTTCATATCCAGGAACTGCACGCCCGTGCGTGCCGCCAGATCAACCTGCATCCACTGCGCCTTATTCTCGTAGTCTTGAACCATGGGCAGGAAGGTCGAATCCAGCGGCGTCGGGCCAACGTGAACGAGGCAGTAGTGCGGACCCGATCCGATGGTGGGGTAGCCCACGATCTGGATGCGGGCATTCGGCGCGGCGTGCTTAATCCGCTCAACCTGCGGGGCGGTGCGATCCGTAAATTCCCGGCGGATCTGATCCATGTTCAGATCGCGGTGGTTATAGGTGTCGTTGAAGCCGGTAGTAATCAACACGCGCGCCGTATCTGGGGTCAGCGCGCCAGATCCGATGGCGGCATCAACCTGCTGCCAGATCTGCGGGCCATTGGACATCGACACCGCACCAGAGCAGGAGAAATCGCGCACCGGCAGGCCCATCTTGGCGCCAGCCCGCTTCGCATAGTTGAAGGAGGTGGGGCAGTTTTCCCCGATGACCCGCGTTGGATTGAAGCGGTCCTTCAAGTATTCYCCGCCGTTCGGATCCGCCATGACCGAGTCACCGAAGGAAACGAGATTGCGCTCCGCCGCGCTAGCCTGCGGCGCCGCTACCGCCACGCCCACCACCGCGATCGCGGAAGCGACGACCGAAAATGCCTTGAGTTTTAGGGATTTCATTGAGGGACCTTTTCTTCAAACCTTGTAACTTAAGTGTAGATTAGTCACTCCAGTAACATTTTTCGAGTTAGAAGCAACATCATCTTTCCTTCTAACGATATCGATCGTAGTTATATTTTTGTTATCTTCGCCTTTTCGGAGTTATCTCTTTCATGAAATTGTCTGATGTTTCCTTCCACGCGTCCGCGCTCAGCCAGTTCTTCCCTGCCCTCTTCAAATCGGGGCTGATTACCCGGCAAGGCGGGCTGAGCGGGCAGATCAAGCTCCTGCCCAACCTCGCGCGCTACCGCTTCACCACGGCGCGCGAAATCGAGCAGGCCTATTTAACCTGCCCCGATCGCCTCGCGCTTATCGATGACGACGGCACCCTCACCTACCGCCAGTTGCGATCCCACGCGCAGAATTTCGCCCGCTACCTAGAGTCCCTGGAACTGCCGGAAATCCGGCTCGGCGTCATGGCCCGCAACGGCCGAGGCATCATCATTCCCTTGGGCGCCAAGGGCTACGCCGGTGCCGGGATCTACCTGCTCAATGTCGGTTCTTCCCCAGAGCAGCTCGCCGGCTGCATCGAAGAAAATGGCATTAACGTCCTCGTCATCGATGATGAATTCATCGACCGCGTCAATCCCAACCTCGATATCCCGGTCATCATCGCCCACGATACGGGGGCAAGCGATCTACCCACGCTCGATAAGATCGTGAAGAACCCCCTGGATATCGAGCTGCCCGCCTTTCCCAAGCACGGCCCCATCGTGCTGATGTCCTCCGGCACGACCGGCATCCCCAAGGGCATCGTCCGCCCCGAGCCGACCTTGCCGGTTGTCCTCGCCTCCATCGTGGGCAATATCCCGTGGCGCGCCGATCAGCGCGTGCAGATGACGGCATCCATCTTCCACACTTGGGGCTGGGCTTGCATCAATATTGCCTTGGGGCTGCGCAATACCATCGTCACCCGCCGCGTTTTTGAACCGGAGCAGGTGCTTGATGATGTCCAACGCTACCGCCTCGACGGCATGCTCTCCTCCCCCATCTTTTTCAAGCGCTTGGTGGATCACGATCCCGAGGGCGCTTTCGATACCTCTAGCCTGAACTTCATCGCCTCCGCCGGCAATGCCCTTACCCCGCAGGTGGTCAAGGACACCAACGCGCGCTTCGGCCCCATCCTGTGCAACGTTTATGGTTCCACGGAGCTTGCTCTTGCCTCAACGGCCACGATGGAACAGGTCGCAGAAAACCCTGATGCGGTGGGCAAGGTAGCCAATGGCACCAAGCTTCGCATCCTCGATGAGGAGGGCTACCCCGTYCCCCGCGGCGAGGTGGGCGAAATCTMCCTCACCAATTCCACCGCCATGACCGGCTATACCAACCCCAAGCTCAAGCTCAATCGGGTCGATGGATTGTTGTCGATCGGTGATCTGGGGTACATCGACAAGCAGGGCTTCCTCCACGTCGTGGGCCGGGCCGATGACATGATCATCGTGGGTGGCGAGAATGTCCACCCCCAGTCCGTGACCGAGGTGCTCGAGGCCATGCCCGGCATCGATGAGGTGCACGCGGGTGGCGTGGAGGATAGCGAGACCTTCAGCCGCATCGCCGTCTGGGCGGTGCCTACTGCCGATGCCGCCGGCCGCGATCTGACTGCCGATGCCATCCGCGCCTGGGTGCACGATAAGCTCGCCGAGCACTCCGTGCCCCGCGACGTACACTTCCTATCCAAGCTACCGCGCAATGCCACCGGCAAGGTGGTTCCGCGCCTACTTAAGCACGGCGACTAAATTTTTCAATGCCCCACCACATCGGTGGGGTAAAGAGCACGGCAATAAGCCAATAAATCAACCAGAAGCTGCCGTTTAGCCCTACCACCGCGATGCTAACTATAAGGATCGCAGCCGTCACCGCACTGGCATATACGGATTTTCTTAAATTATTATCGGACTGATTCCCAGACTCGGTTTTCGACCTCCCACTGAGTTTCCGATCAACTGCGCGAATGATGTCACCGCCAAAGACCAGCGAAAATGCGATATAAAAAGCTGCGAAACCGTGCATGAATCCCGCTTCGCCGTCAGTATGCAGAGTGAAAAATGAGAAAATTAACAAGACTATGTCAATAATTGGCGTAGCGATAAAGAATGCCAGTCCAATTCTTGGGGCCTTGACGATGTATCGGAGAACACCGCCCAGAATAAGGCACGCCCAAAAGAGGATTTCTGCTGCGACGGTAGCAATAAGCAGTGTCTCGTTCCTTCTCTCATCGAGGCCATATGGCCTGCGTCTATTGAAGGAGAGTTTATATTAAGGAAGAAACCCGCACATATAAAAATGGAGCCGCCTGCGAGAATCGAACTCGCGACCTTTTCATTACGAGTGAAATGCTCTACCGACTGAGCTAAGGCGGCGCGCTGCTTAAGCAGCACTGGCGATTCTATCGCRGGGGTGGCGCGGAAAAGAAATCGGGGCTCAGGGTCGGTTTTTGGCGGGCCGGCGCTAAAGMCCGGCCTTAGAGGCAGGCCCGCCGCAACCTGCCCACCAAGCCGTCGAAGGCAATCTGCGTGCCCACGTTCTGGGTCAGCTGCTCGCGGCAATAAGAAATGGCGGACTGGCACTCCAAGAGGCCCTCCTCGCTCACCCGCTGCGCCAGTTCGCCGGATAGCCCCGCGAAATCCGGGTGGGTCATCTCCACCTGCGTGCCCACCTTTGTCATCAGCGCGTCGCGGTAGATTCCGGAGAGATCGACGAGCACCAAATCGAGGTTATCGATGACCCGCCGCTTCGCCCGCTTCTTGTGCTGTTCCTGCAAGTCTTTGATGGCGGAGCGGGCATCGCGCTGCGCCTTCGCCGCGCCCTTGCCCTTCGCGCCCACGCCAAAGGTATTTTCCAGCTTGGCCAGCTCCGCTTCTTCTTCCTCCTTGTGCGATTCCTTCGCCTCCGCATCCACCAGCTTGAGAAGCGAGGTCACCGCCTGAAAGCCCTGGGATTCGTGGAAGATGTCCTCGGCCAGGTTGATGGCCACAGCGCGGCGCTTTTGCACCGTCGGATCTGCTACCAAGTGGCGCGCCCTGCCCACGTGGCGCAGGGAAGTGACGGCGGCGAGGCGGGCATCGTGATCCGAGGCGCCTTCGCTCACCAACTGGGCAACGATATTGTCCACCGACGGCGAGGGGATGTACAGGTGCCGGCAGCGCGAGCGGAGGGTTTGGGAGAAGTCCTCGGGGGCATCGGAAGGCGCGCACATGATGATCACGGTGCGCTCCGGCGGCTCCTCCACCGTCTTGAGCAGCGCGTTGGCGCCGTTATTGTTGAGGCGATCCGCGTTATTGAAGATCACCACGCGCCACGGGGCGACCGTGGGCAAGCTCGCGGCGCGCCCAATGACCTCGCGCACCGTATCCACCGGGATGATGACCTCCTGCGGGTCCACCAAGACCAAATCCGTGTGCTGCTTAGTCTCCAGCACGGCGCGGCAGGCCTCGCATTTTCCGCAGCCCGGTTCCTCTGGATCGGTGCACATGAGCGCGGCCGCGAAATCGATTGCGGCCAAGGAACGCCCAGAGCCGGGAGGTCCAGTAAAGAGCCAGGAATGGCTCATCGCCCGCGGATCTGCCCCCGGCATCCCCCGCGCCGCCCGCGCGGCACCCAAGATAGTGCGGGCCACACCTGGGGTATCTGCCAATCGTTGCGCAACGCTTCCCGTATTCACTCGCTCTAGCCTACTGGTCTTACTACAGTAAGTAGTTATGAACAGACTATTGCGTGGCGCTCGTTGGCTTATGGGAACCCAATGGCCGGTATACGCTGCCTTGGTCTTGGGCGCCAATCTCATCGGCGCCATCGCGATCATGACCTTCATCCTCTATTTCCTGCCCATGCCGGAAATCGAGGACTTTGCCGCCGAGTTACCCAACCTGAAGGGAGTGGCGGCGGTCTACCTCATCTTTGCCGTCATCATCGGCATCACCGCTACCCTGCTGCTCTTCCGCCCCGTGCTGGACTGGCAGCGCAATCCCGATGCGCACGATCCAAATATGGTGCGCACCCTCGTGCTGCGCATCCCCGTGTACCAATCCCTGGTCGCGGCCGCGGTCTGGCTCATCGGCATCATCTTGACGGTGGCTATCTCCAGCGGGCAATCCGGGCGGCTCGGGCTCGTCGTGGGTGTCTCCACCACCCTGGCGGGCCTAGTGGTCATCATCTTGACCTACCTGCAGGCAGAGCGCCTCGTGCGGCCCGTCGCCGCGCAGGCCGTCGCCCGCCGCTTTGAAGATTCCACCGTCGAGCCACCCATCAAGTATCGCCTGTTTTCCACCTGGCTGATGACCTCCGGGGTGCCGCTGCTCGGCATCGTGTTGGTGCTGCTGGGCCAGCACACCAGGCTCTTCTCCGGCGACGCTAGCGAGATTATTCCGGCCATCGTGGCGCTCGCGCTCACCGCGCTGGCCACCGGGTTTATCGGCACCAGCTTCGCCATCATGAGCGTGGTCGATCCCATCGTAGAATTGCAGGATGCAATTAACCGCGTGCGCCGCGGCGAGGCCGATGCCGAGGTCGATATCTACGATGGATCCGAGCTCGGCGTCCTGCAGGCAGGTTTCAATGAGATGATGCGCGGGCTGCGCGAGCGCCAGCGTGTCCGCGATATCTTCGGCCGCTACGTAGGCACCGAGGTGGCCCAGCGCGCCCTTGATGAGCGCCCCGAATTGGGCGGCGAGGACCGGAAGGTCGCGGTGCTATTTATCGATGTCATCGGTTCCACCACCTTCGCTGTCAACCACTCGCCCGAAGAAGTGGTCACGGAGCTCAATAAATTCTTCGAACACGTCGTGACGGTAGTGCACCGCAATAAGGGCATCATCAATAAGTTCCAGGGCGATGCCGCCCTCGCCGTCTTTGGCGCGCCGCTCAACGTGTACGACTCGACCTCGATGGCGCTGCAGGCCGCCCGCGAGCTACGCGGCGAATTGCGCGGGCTCGAGCTGCAGGCCGGCATCGGCGTCGCCTCCGGCCACGTGGTGGCCGGCCACATCGGCGGCGCGGATCGCTTCGAGTACACCGTCATCGGCGATGCCGTCAATGAGGCCGCCCGCCTAACCGAAATGGCCAAGGACACCCCCGGCCAGGTCTTGACCAACGCCGCCACCCTAAAGACCGCCAACGAGGCGGAGCAGGCCCGCTGGACCGTCATGAAAYCCATCGAGCTGCGCGGGCGCCGCCGCATGACCCAGTTGGCGCGCCCCATYCGCGCCAGCCTGGMAGAAAGGTGCRAAATCTAAKGGCAAGCACCCGCCTCATCGTGCCCGATGCGGCGCGCGGAATGGCGCTCTTAGGCATCGCGATAGCGAATATGACCACCGCGTGGATCATCACAGAAGACCGGCCGGGCGCGTATTTCGGCGGCATCCTCAATGACAGCGTGCTGGATAAAATCGCCGTCGTCTTCGGCGCTTTCTTCGTGCACAACCGCGGCCTGCCCATGTTTTCTACCCTGCTGGGCTTCGGCGTGGGGCTCATCGCGATGAGCCTGTGGCGGCGGGGATTTCCGCTGCGGGAGGCGAGGAGGGTCATCGCCAAGCGCTATGGCTTCCTCGCGCTACTGGGCGCGGTGCATATGGTGCTGCTGTTTTGGGGCGATATCATGTTTGTCTATGGCATAGCGGGCATAGTCATTGCCCTGCTGCTCACGCTGCACAATTCTACGCTGCGCAAGATTTCTTATATCGCGCTTGGGGCGCTGACGGTGCTCGGCATCGCAACGTTAATTTTCTCCGCGGTGGACGGCGGGCTCGATATCCCCGTCGATGCCATCGGCACCGTGAATTCCTATGGTGACCTGCTGCTAAGCCAGCTTCTCACCCTCGGCGCGCAGATCATCTCCGCCCCGCTCATCGTGCTGATGTACCTGCCGGTCATGCTGGTGGGCTTTGTGTGGGCGCGCGAGGGCGTGCTTGCCGATGTCCCCTCTCACCGCCCCCAACTCCTGCGCTGGGTGGCCATCGCCGCAGCCGTAACGCTGGTCATTGGCACGCTGTGGTCTTTGGGCACCCTCGGGGTCATAGATCAGCGCTGGGCGAACGCCGCCAGTAGCGCCAATTCCACCCTCGGCGTGCTAACCGGGCCGGGGATCCTTGCCGGGCTCGCGCTTATCCTGCAGCCCGTGCAAGAACGGATAGCGGCCGGTGCCTCCGTGCCCGTGCTCTTGTGGCCCTTCGTCGCGCTGGGGAAGCGATCCATGAGCGGTTATGTGGGCCAGTCGATACTGTTTTTCCTTATCGTGCACCCCTTCACGCTGGACTACGGCCACGAGCTAGGCGCCTTCGGCCAAGCCGCCCTCGCCTGCGGCGTGTGGCTGGTGACCGTAATTGGTGCCTGCGTGCTCGAGGCGCTGGGCCTGCGCGGGCCCCTCGAGGTGGTGCACCGCCGGCTATCTTATGGGCCGAGCATGCAGCCGGAGCGGAGCTTACCTCGTCAGGGCCTTACCTAGTCAGGGCATCGACTAGCAGGAAGTGCCCCAGGGCAAAGGCGCCGGCCTCCGCCGCGCCCACCGCCCGGGCCACCTTCGTGGGCTTGGGATGTTTCTTGTTTTTCTTCAGTATCCGCGTCTTCTGCTGAGACTCAGCAAAAGACAGCCGCGCCCGCAGCGCCGTCAAGCCTTCCGCCGCAACCAAGAGGTTCGCGCCGTGGCTCAAGCCCTTCGTCGCATCGGTGCGCAGGCACGGATCGCCCGCCAGCGCCGAGGTCGTGAGCACCGCCGCGCCGCCGACCGCTACCGCGGTCCGGGTGGGCTGCTTGCGCGCAGCGACGATCGCCGCTACCCAAGCGATGGCGCGCAGGCCCCACCCGCGGGCATCGTTGCGCGCGCCGCGCCGATAAAGCACCCACGAATACGCCGCGTGGCTAGCGCTAACGCCAGCTACCCCGAGGAGGGAGGGGCGGTGCAAGCGGCGCGACTTTTCCGCCTGCCCCACCGCGCCGGCCA
The DNA here is from genome assembly GCF_030515985.1 of Corynebacterium accolens. Next base: position 1,562,924 of record NZ_CP100376.1, read on the forward strand.
GCAGGGCGGGGCTCAGGGTAGGGTCCTGCGCCTCCGCTGCCAATAGCGGCAGAAGCGGCGCGCTCGTGGCGGCATGGGCCTTCTTCCAGCCAAAGAGTCGGGCCCACACCGTGGACTCGCCTAGCGTTAGGTACGCAAAACGCCGCCAGCCCCGCGGCGTGCGCCGGGCTGGGTCGGTGACATCAGCAAAAGTTTCGGACACCGCGCGGGTCAAGGCCGCGGTGCCCTCCTCGGTGCGGGCAAGAAAATCATTCATGCCCGCCACCTTACTTATTTCTACACTTATTTCTTGCGCGAGCCGGCCTTCACCACGTTCTTCGTGCCGGGCGAAGGCTTCGAGCTGGATTTCTTAGAAGCCTTCTTAGAAGCCTTCTTAGTGGCCTTCTTAGTGGCCTTCTTCGTCGATTTCTTCGTCGACTTCTTTGTGCTCTTCTTAGAAGACTTCTTCGTGGACTTCTTCTTCGTCTCCCCAGAGGCCTCTTTGGCGCGGCGCTCGGAAAGGAGCTCGTTGGCGCGGGCATCGGTAAGCTGCTCCGGATCGTCGCCGCGGCGCAGGGACGCATTGGTGGTGCCGTCCGTGACGTACGGGCCGAAGCGGCCATCCTTAACGGTCATAGGCTTGCCCGAAACGTCATTATCGCCGAGCTGCTTCAGCGGCGGCTGTGCGGCTGCGCGGCCTCGACGCTTCGGCTCCGCATAGATGCGGCGGGCCTCATCCMAGGKGATGCTAAAGATCTGCTCTTCCTTAGCCAGCGAGCGCGAATCCGTGCCCTTCTTCAGGTATGGGCCGTAACGGCCGTTTTGGGCGGTGATCATCTCCCCGTCGTCCACGCCCACCTCGCGCGGCAGGGATAGCAGCTCAAGGGCCTGTTCCAGCGTGACGGTCAGCGGCTCCATCGAGCTAAAGAGCGAGGCTGTGCCAGGCTTCAGCTTCTCATCAATGTAGTCATTGATGCGCTTTTCCTTCTGCTTCGCGGCCGTCTTAGTCTCCCAATTCTTGGCGCGCTTGCCTTCCTCGGCGCGCTGCTTATCCTCTTCGGCGCGCTCCTTGGCGACGATCTCCAAGGCCTCTGCCTCGGCCTTCTCCCGCTCATCATCGCGGACGACCTCGGTGACATAGGGGCCAAAGCGGCCTTCCTTCGCCACCACCATGCGGCCGTTTTCGGGATTCTCGCCCAACTGACGCCCGCCCTGCGAGGTAGCAAAGAGCTTTTCCGCCAGCTGTTCATTCAGCCCATCCGGGGTCACGGTTTCTGAGAGGTTGGCGCGCTGGTATTCCACGCTGCCGTCTTCATTGGTGCCGATCGCGCGCTCGATATAGGGCCCGTAGCGGCCGACGCGCACGAAGACCTCGCGGCCCTCAGAATCGGTATAGAGCTTGAGCGAGTTGACCTTGCGGGCATCGATGGCCTCGAGGTTGACATCGATAAGCGATTTCAGCCCGCCATGCCGCGCGATGGAGGCCGCCTTGTGCTCGTTGGCCTCAGCGTTGCCAAAGTAAAAGCCGTTGAGCCAGTCCGTGCCATCCTCCGTGCCGGTGGCAATCGAGTCCAGCTCATCTTCCATGGACGAGGTGAAGTCATAATCCACCAGCTCGGTGAAGTTCTCTTCCAATAGGCCCACCACGGCGAAGGCCACCCACGAAGGCACCAAGGCGTTGCCGCGCGAGACGACGTAGCCGCGGTCCTGGATGGTCTTGATGATGGAGGCATACGTCGAGGGGCGCCCGATGCCCAAATCTTCCATCTTTTTCACCAGGCTGGCCTCTGTATAGCGCGCCGGCGGGTTGGTGGAGTGACCTTCTGCCGAAACCTCTTCGGCCTGAAGATCGCGGCCCTCCTCCAGGTGCGGCAGGCGGTTTTCACTCTTCTTGCTCGTATCCTCGTCGGCGCCGTAAGCCTTCAAGAAACCCGGGAAGGTAATGGTGCGGCCGGTTGCAGAGAACTCGACGTCATAGGTGCCGTTATCCGTGTTCGCGGTGCCAGCGACCGCCACCTTCATGGAAGTGCCCTTGGCATCGGCCATCTGCGAGGCCACGGTTCGCTTCCAAATTAGGTCATAGAGCTTAAATTCCTCCGCATCCAGCTGGCTAGAAAGCTGGCCCGGGGTGGCAAAGGACTCACCGGCGGGGCGGATAGCCTCGTGCGCCTCCTGCGAGTTCTTCACGCGGCGGTCATAGACGCGCGGGGAATCCGAGACGTATTCTTCGCCATAAATGCTGGTCGCGGAGCTGCGCGCGGCGTTCAAGCCCTGCTGGGACAGCGAAGAGGAGTCCGTACGCATATACGTAATGTGGCCGTTTTCATAGAGGCGCTGCGCAATACGCATCGTGCGCTCCGAGGTAAAGTGCAGGCGCCGGCCCGCCTCCTGCTGCAGCGTCGAGGTCATAAACGGCGCATAAGGCTTGCGGGTATAGGGCTTGTGCTCTACCCCGGCTACACTCATGCCCGCGCCCTGCAGGGCCTTTTCCAAGGCCTCCGCCTGCGGCTGGGTAATGACGATGACGTCCTTGGTTTTCACATTTCCGCGATCATCGAAATCGCGGCCCAAAGCCACGCGCTTGCCATTAACCGCGGTCAGGCGCGCGTCAAAGGCCGACGGGCCCTCGCCGCTGCCAGCGCCCGCGTCCAAGGTGGCGAGCAAATCCCAGTAATCGGCGGAGATAAACGCCATGCGCTCGCGCTCGCGCTCGACGATGACCCGCGTGGCCACCGACTGCACGCGCCCGGCCGAAAGCCGCGGCATAACCTTCTTCCACAACACCGGGGAGACTTCGTAGCCGTAGAGGCGGTCGAGGATGCGACGGGKTTCTTGGGCATCGATAAGGTCATAGTCCAAGTCGCGGGKGTTTTCCGCCGCCTCCAGAATTGCGGACTTGGTGATCTCATTAAAGACCATGCGGCGCACCGGCACCTTGGGCTTTAAAACCTCCAATAGGTGCCAAGCAATGGCCTCGCCCTCGCGGTCCGGGTCTGTTGCCAGCAAGAGGTTATCGCACTGCTTCAGCTTGGATTTGAGGTCAGCGACCTTTTTCTTTTTATCCGGGCTGACGACGTAAAGCGGGGCGAAATCATCTTCCGGGTTAACACCCAAGCGGGCCCAAGATTCTTTCTTGAACTTCGCCGGCACGTCGGCAGCGCCCCGCGGGAGATCGCGGATATGCCCCACGGAGGCCTCCACGATGTAGTTATCTCCCAGGTACGGCTGGATCTTCTTCGCCTTAGTCGCCGACTCCACAATCACTAAAGTTTTGCCCGGCTCGGCCGCTTCTGCCACTTCGACTTCATCCCTTTCGATGATGCGAACATTAAAATTTGTGCGCTTTCAGCAATCGCCCCTAGCGTACACAGGTGGTTTATACCGTTCTTCGCACCATATACTTGGTACTACCAAAAGGCTTTGTAGGGGGCACTTCGCACCCCCACCGAACCGGTCTATACTGACCTTTTTAGAAAGTCCAGCAGCTGTGAAAGCATTGTTGGGGACGATAGCACACCCACAACACACCCCGTGGAGGATTAGATGGTTGACACAGTAACGATGTGGATTGAAGCCATCATGGGCACGGAGTGGGTGTATCCGATCGTGGGCCTGCTCATTTTCGGGGACTGTTTCTTTCCAGTGCTCCCCTCTGAAATCCCGCTGAATATGGCCGGCGCCTGGGCCGGATCGCAGGGATTTCCGCACCTGCCCACCATGTTCTTTGCGGCGCTCGTAGCCGCCATGTTGGGCGATAACCTGTGCTTTTTGCTGGGCACGCGGTTCATGCCGCTGCTCAATCGCATTCAAAAAGGTACGAAGGCCTACGAGGCCCTCACCTGGGTAAAACGCAATATGCGCCGCGGCGGTGGCGCGGCCATTATCATTGCGCGCTTTATCCCCTCAGCCAGGCTCTTTATGACCATTTTGCTGGGGTCAATGCGCTTTCCCTGGCCGGTCTTCCTTTTCTTCGACACCATTGGCGTGATGCTCTGGGCATTCCAGGCCTTGGCCATTGGTTATGTGGGCGGCTTAGCGTTCTCCGATACCCCACTGTTTGCGATGGTTATCAGCATTATCGCCGCCGTATTCATCGGCTTGGGACTGCAAAAGGCCCAAAACAACATCATGGAGTGGTGGGATACCCGCCGCGGCTACGCCGAAACGCCCTAGGGCGCTTAAAACCCTAAAGGCGTTAGAGGATGGAAACGGCCTGCGCCTGGTCGCCCTTCGGGCCGGATCCAACCTCGAAGCTTACCTTCTGGTTTTCTTCCAAGGTGCGGAAGCCGCTGCCCTGAATTTCGGAGTAGTGCACGAAGATGTCTCCGCCGCCGTCCTCGCGCTCGATGAAGCCGTATCCCTTTTCGGAGTTAAACCACTTAACGGTTCCTTGAGTCATGGTGAACTGAGTTCCTTTTCTTAAAGAGGTAGCGCGGACAACCGCGCCGGTAGTTATTCGGTAAATGGGTCCTCGAGCAGTACCGTGAAGTATAAAACCGCACCAAGACAACATTGGCCTGTCAACAGTGTGACACGTTCCACGCCAAAGCGATAGATTTAACTCACAAGGGGGTAAAAATTGTCTCACCCGGCTGGCGATAACCCCATTGGTGAAGAGCTCCTAGACCTCATCCAGCGGCGCCTTTCTGAGTCCACCCTGACGTTTCACACCACGCTCCCGGCGCAACGGGCCCGCTACGCCGATTGGCCGGAGTGGGTGCTGCCGGGGTTGAAGGAGAAGGTGGTAGATGGGGGCATCGGCAAGCTCTATGCGCACCAGGCCGAGCTCGCCGAATGCGCGTGGCAGGGCCGCGACGCGGTAATTTCCACCGGTACCTCGTCCGGAAAATCCCTGGGCTATCAGCTGCCCATCCTCACCCGGCTGGCAGAGGATCAGACCGCGTGCGCGCTCTACCTCACCCCCACCAAGGCCCTCGGATCGGACCAGCTGCAGTCCACGCTCGAGCTGTGCCGCGGGATTCCGGAGCTCAAGAACGTGGTGCCCGCGCCCTATGACGGCGATACGCCCCAGGAGTCGCGGGCGGGCGTGCGCGAGCATTCGCGCCTGGTGTTTTCCAATCCCGATATGGTGCACATGTCCATGCTGGCCGCGCACGCGCGGTGGGCGCGGGTGCTGCGCCACCTGGAGTTCATTGTCATCGATGAATGCCATTCCTACCGGGGCGTATTCGGCGCCAATGTGGCCCTGGTGGTGCGCCGCCTGCTCCGTCTGTGCCGGCATTATGGATCGCGGCCCACCATCATTTATGCCTCCGCAACCATGAATGATCCGGCGCGGCATGCCGAGCGCCTCACCGGCCGCCCGGCGCATGCGATTACTGAGGATTCCGCCCCCACCGGCGCGCGCACGGTCGCGCTCTGGGAGCCTGGATTCCTGGAGGGTGCGGAAGGCGAGCACGGCGCCCCCGTCCGGCGCGCGGCCACGACKGAGGCCGCSGAGATGATGGCGMCCTTCAYCGCGGARGGCGCCCGGACCATGMCCTTTGTGCGCTCCCGCCGCTCCGCCGAGGTCGTGGCGATGGTAGCCGCCGAGACTCTCTCCGGCAGTTTGGGCCGGCCGGATTTCGCGCAGCGCATCGCCGCCTACCGCGCCGGTTACTTGGCCGAGGACCGCCGCCGGTTGGAGCAGGCGCTTGACGATGCCTCCCTATTAGGCGTCGCCACCACCTCCGCCCTCGAGCTGGGCATCGACGTCGGCGGCCTCGATGCCGTGGTCACCGCCGGGTTTCCGGGCACCGTGGCCAGTTTTTGGCAGCAAGCCGGGCGCGCAGGCCGCCGCGGTCAAGGCTCGCTCGTAGTGCTCGTCGCCCGCGATGAACCCATGGATACCTACCTGGTGCACCACCCCGATGCGCTACTGGGAAAACCGGTAGAAGCAAGCGTCTTTAACCCCACGAATCCCTACATCCTCTTTGGACACCTCTACTGCGCGGCGGTGGAAAAACCGCTGGATGATGCCACCATTGCTGAGTGGGGTGCACGCGATGTCATCCACCAGCTTGCGGAGCAAGGCCTCGTGCGCCGCCGCGAGCGCGGGTGGTTCGCCGTGCCGATTCCCGCTTCCAGCGCAGAAGAGCTCTCGCCGGAAACCGCCCACTCGGCGGTATCGCTGCGCGGCGGGGCGGGCGAGGAGGTCATGATCGTGGATGCCTCTGATGGACGGCTCTTGGGAACCATCGATGCAGCCCGCGCGACCAGCCAAGTCCACCCCGGCGCGGTCTACCTGCACCAGGGCGAAAGTTTTGTCATCGAGGAGCTCCTCCTGGCCGATTATGTGGCACTCGCCCGCCCGGAGACTCCCGAGTATTCGACTACCCCGCGCTCCACGACGGATATTCGCATCGTGCGCGAGGCCGATAACCTGGTCAATTATTCCCCGGGCTTGTGGGTGGCGGACGTGGAGGTCGAGGTCACCGACCGCGTCACCGGCTACCAGGTGCGGCTTGCCGATGGCACCATCGGCGACGATATCCCCCTCGATCTCCCCGAACAGCGGCTGACCACCCGCGCCGTGGCCTATACCATCGACCCGCTGGCGCTTTCTGCGATGGGCATTACCGCCGCCGATATCCCCGGCACCCTGCATGCGGCCGAACATGCCGCCATTGGCCTGCTGCCGCTTATCGCCACCTGCGACCGCTGGGATATCGGCGGCGTATCCACCGCCCTGCACGCGGATACACAGCTTCCCACCGTCTTTGTTTACGACGGCCACCCCGGTGGTGCCGGGTTTGCCGAAGAGGGATTCCGCCGCTTCCCCGAGTGGATCGCGGCCACCTTTGAGGCGGTGCGCTCCTGCCCGTGCGAGGCCGGGTGCCCATCGTGCGTGCAATCGCCCAAGTGCGGCAACGGCAATAACCCTCTGAGCAAGGACGGCGCCATCAAGCTGCTCGGCGCGCTCGTCACCATGACGCAGGATGCCGCGGTTTAGACTGGGCCCGCCTTGGCCTTGGCGCTCTGGCCGCGCACCGCGGCAACGGCGATGATATCGGGTACATTTTCTGTGCATTCCTCGAGGCTCGCGCCGTTATCCCGCGCGGTGCTTTCTGCGGCTGCACATGCATCCTTGCCGGTGGCTAAGGCCCACGCGCCGGCCACGGCGGCAAGGTCCGCGGCCACTTGCGCTTCATGGCGCGCGGTCACACGAGATCCCACCGCCACGATGACCAGCAATAAGCTGACAATGGCGACGATGATTCCGGTGGCTGCGATGGTGGCGTATCCATCCTCGCCGCGGAGCCTGCTAGTCATTGCCGGTCACCTCGGCGGGAAAGACCGCTTCCGCGCTCATGGTGCCAATGGGAGCATCGACGCTTACCGATGCCCTGATAAGCCCCGCACTTTCCTGCACGTTCACCCGGGCATCCTCGCGCGCCGGTTGGTACTCGACGCCGATGGCGTGCGACCTAGCCSCCGCSCCCGCCATATCCACCGCCGCGATATAGGACGCCATCGTCGCGATCGCACCGATGATGCCCGCCGCCACGAGGACGAGGGAGCTTAATGCCAGGGCGGCCTCGATGGTCACGGAACCATCGTCATCGACTACCGTGCGCATGATTCCTCCTTTCTGTTTCTCTAGTGCGCCCGGCTAGCTTGGAGTATTCGATAGCGCATCGGTGATAATTCCCTCGATGGCATCGACCACGCCGCCGCCGTTGATGACCATGTACAGCACGCCGGCAAGCGCTGCGGCCGCGAGCGATCCCATGGCGTATTCAATCGTGCTCATCCCCTCATCGTTGCGGACGAGGGCGCGGGTGAGCTGGGAGTACTTAATAAATAGTGCAGACATTTTAGGAGTCCTTTCTTAAAAGGTGTGGTGGTTGAGTAGAAGTGAAAGGTGGTGTATCTAGAAAAGCTGCGCACCCAAGCTGATCACTACGGGCGCGAGGCCTAGAACGATGAATGCTGGCAGGAAGCACACCGCCAGCGGGAGGGCAATGAATACTCCTGCACGCTCTGCTTTAGCCGTAGCGTGAGCAGATGCTTCGGCGCGCAAAGAAGTACAGATTCGCGTGCATCCGGCGGCTATGGTGGCGCCGGATTGGCCCGATAAGATGACAAGCCCCGCCACGTCCTCTAGTCCCGCATGGCCTTTCATGTGGTCCCATGCAGATTCCGTGGGTACGCCAACCCCTAGGAGCGCGGATACCGTCTCCCACAGGTGCTGGGAATCGGCCTCTGCCGTGCGCGCGACTGCCGTAGCAGCCGCGTGCACCGTCAGGCCCGCACTCAGGCAAGCTGCGAAAAGTTCGATATCCCCGGCCACGAGGAGTGGATCCACGGTGGTAGAGGGCTGGAGTTTGCTCATCAATCCCCCGCGCGCTGTTGCGCCATCGCGCTTTCTTGGGCCGGCGCGCGGGGTCTTCGCCGTGTGCTGCGCTGCGTTTTGTGCCGTAGCAGGTCCCAGCCGCCCTTTGGTGGCCGGCAACCCGACGAGCACAGCCAGCGCTAAGCAGATAAAGGCCATCATGGTGCCGCCTTCCTGATAATGACGCGGGACCAGGCAAAGCCGCCGCAGGCAAGCCCCACCCCGATGACCAGCAGGATTCCGCCTAATCCCCCGCCGAGCAAGAAGCCCAGCGAATTGGCCCCCATCGCCCCACCCATGGCGATGCCCGCAATGGGCAGGCAGGCCAAGACCGTGGCCGTAGCTTGGGGCCCTTGCAGGCCGGCCGCGGTGGATTGGTGGTGGCGGCGCAGCGCATCCATCCGGCTTTGGGCCTGCTCAAAGAGGCTGGCCACCGCGATGCCGTGCTGTGTCGATAATTCGAGCAGGTGTCCCAGCCGGGTAAGTTCTGCATCCGCATGGGCGCCAGAGAGCGCCACGTGTGGGGGCGCACCGCGCGCAGCGGCGGTAGCGGTGGATTCTAAGGCTGCGATCATATCCCGCGGCGTCGTCGCGGGAAGGGACTCCGCCCCGCGCGATAGCGCGCTTGCAAGGGTTGCCCCGGCGCGCAGGTCAGCGGTGACGACCCCAAAGTATCCGGCTAGGGCTTCGCGGCCGCGCCGGCGCGCGCGGGCGGCCATGATGTCCTTGATATACCACGACACGCACCAGGCGATGATCGCTGCCGCAACCGCAATGCTCATCCGCCCGACCGAGAAGAAGACCAAGCTGCCACAGAATACGGCGCCCAAAATGACTAAGGAGCTGGCCTTTATCCGGCTGCCCTTGCCAGCAATGCGGGCCGCGCTCGAGGGCGCAGACAGCAAGAGAGCTGCGGCGAGCAATAAGAAGCTAAGCATCCGTCTGACCCCCTGCTTCTTCGTGCGGTTCATCCAGCAACGCAGCCGAGAATTCCGCGAAGCCAGGCGCGGGGCCCTCGGTTGCGCTCCAGACAATGCGCGGGGTGACCGGATTGCCCTCTAAGACGCCGATATGGGCCAGGCGCCGGCCATGTGGCGTGCGCTCCATGGTCAGCACCACGTTGACGGCGGCCGCTAATTGCGAGTGCAGGGCGCTGCGGTCCAGGCCGCCGAGCGCGCCGAGGGCCTCCATGCGGGCGGGTACCTCAAAGAGGGAATTGGCGTGCAAGGTGCCCGCGCCACCATCGTGTCCCGTATTCAGCGCGGCGAAGAGATCGACTACCTCTGGGCCGCGAATTTCACCGACGACGATGCGGTCCGGGCGCATGCGCAGCGCCTGCCGCAGCAATTGCGCCATGGTGATTTCCCCGCTGCCTTCCGCGTTTGCCCGACGCGAGACGATGCTCACGCAATGCGGGTGGTGGGGTGAAAGCTCCGCCGTATCTTCGATGACCACGATGCGCTCGCGCTCAGATACGGTCCCTAAAAGCGCCGAGAGCAGCGTCGTCTTGCCGGAACCGGTGCCGCCAATGACGAGGAAGGACACCCGCTTGTCCACCATCGCGGCAAGCAGCTGGCGAATGTCTTCGGGCACGGTGCCATTGGCCACCAACTGTGGCAGGGTGGTCTGTGCCTGGCGCAATACACGCAGGCTAATGCACGTTCCGCCCACGGCGGGKGGGCTTAAAAGGGCGTGCACGCGGAGCACGACGCCATCGGGGCGCGTGACGCGGCCATCGGCAAAAGGCTGGGCATCATCAAGCCGCGTGCCCGAGGCCGCCGCCAACCGGGAAGCGAGCTGGCGCACCTCCCCATCGTTGCGAAAGGTGATATCGCTGCGCTCTAGCCCCTCGCCGCGGTCCATAAAGACGTCTTCGGGCCCGTTGACCACGACATCGGTCACGCCCTGCCGGGCCAATAAGGCATCCAGTGGCCCCATGCCGGTGGCGTCCTGGCGCAGGCGCCGAAGCAGATCCACTACGGCAACGTCACTGATAACCCCCGCTTCCTCGCGGATCCGCCGGGCCAAGCTAGAGGCGTCGTGCACCAGACCTGGTTCGGCAGCAATGAGCCGCTGCATCTTCTCCATGGTCTTTTCCATGGTTTCGGTCGAACTATCCATCGCTGCGCTCATACCCCTACCTCCTCGCGCACCGCAGTGGCGGTTTTKGCCAAARCCGCGGGRAGTCGGGCCGGGRGKCCGCCGATCTCGATGCTGCGGGKTAGCCCGCGCACGGKAGGCAATTGGGCACTGACCCGGTGGKGGRTAATGTCTTCTACCTCCGGCGCGCTCAGCGCCGCCCACTGCCGTTGGCGCAGCACCACCACGATGTCGCGCCGGGCCTCATCCATGCGCAGGATGAGTTGTGCGGCCGCCGCTGCCGATCGCACCTCCGCAGCCACCACCAACACCACGTGCGTGCAGGCAGCCGGGATATTTTCCGCCGTGCAATCCACAACGCACAGGCCCTCGCCTGCGTGCGCCGCAGACGTCGCCGCCGCCAGAAGCGTGGCATCTAGTGTGAAGGTGTCTTTCACCGTGCTGCGCGCTGCGGATAGCACCGCTATGCCATCGGCGGTAGAAGGCAAGGCGCGGKAAAGGTCGGCGGCATCGATGCTGCCATCGCCAATGTTGAGCTCCGGCCAGCGGGCACCTGGCGCGGTTTCCACGCCGAGGAGGAGATCGAGGCCGCCGGAGTGCGCGGTGGCATCGATAAGCAGCGCCCGCGCCTGCTCACTCGCCGTGCAGTGGGAACGCGAAAGGGCTGCGGCAAAGGTGGAGGTGCCTACCCCACCGCTGGCGCCCACCACCGCGATGGTAGCGCTACCGGGGCGATCTTCCGGCGGGTGCGCTGCCTGGGCAATAGCCGCCAGCAGCTCTTTAATCTCCGCGGGGATAATAAAGGCGCGGTCCGCATGGCAGGCAAGCGCTGCCTCATAATCGATGGGCCCCGGGTCCGCGGCGAGGAAAAGCACCGGAGCGGGAGCGGTCTGCGCGGCTTGGGCCGAGGCTATAACGCGCGCCATGAGCGCGTCGACCAAGACCGTATAGGCTCCGGGGAGGCTGCGCGGGATATCGCGGGGATCGGTTGCCGTGATGACCTCGTGGCTGGTCGCGGCGGCGGCATGAACCGCCTCAGCGCGCAAGGCTTCCTCACCTATGGCAACGACGATGGTGGAGCGAGAGTGTGCTGTGTTCATGCTCCCTAGCCTGAAGCACCCGCGCCACCTGCACTAGGGACGGGACTTCCCGCCTGTGGATAAGCGGGCGAAAGCCACCACTTAGCGCTCAGTTAGTTGAATTTCCAACAAATCCTTGTGGATAACCGTAGATATAGGTGACGGCCCGCGCATCGGGGGGTGCGCGCGGGCCGTCAGTAACCCGGCCTCGGGGGGCGAGCCGGGGCAGGCCACACAGTATATCGGGGCCTTGCACCGATTATTATGACACGTTCATTACCCGATCACAACAGCTAAGAAAAATAATCTACCTGCACGGCGCTGACCTGCGCCGAATGGATGTTCACCGCCTACCGAATACGAGGATACGGCTAGGCCGCGCGGGCGATGGCATCGGCTTCTTTACCGCCTGCCGCCCAGGCTGAGAGGTGAAAAAGCACCACCTCACCGGGCCTGTCGCGGTAGTTCGCGCGGCACTCGCGGTAGTCCTTGGAATGGCGGTGGAAATACACCTCTGGCACGGCGAACCCGCGGGGATCAAAGCCGGTATGAATAGCGGCAAGGCGGGCCGCAACGCGCGCTACGACACCGCTGCGCGGGCCGAAGAATTCGCCTGCCGCGATTTCGGCATGCACGACGCTTGGTAAGAGATCGCGGAATGCGGGGCCACTGCCCTGCGCAATCAGGCGCGCCAAGCCCTGCAAGCGCGCACTATCGCCGCTGGGAATCCCAGTTCCACCAGCGGCGACGTCGATGCGTGCGAGCACCTGCAGCGGCGCGCGGGCAAAGGAGCGGACGGTAGAATCCACCACCTCAGGTGCCGCCACGGAATACGCGCTGACCGCGCCGGCGAGCGGACCGCTTTCCACATCGCCCGGGCCAGGGTGCGGGGGGATGGCATGCCCATCCAAGGCCACGCTGGCGCGCGCGCCCCGCATCAAGGACTCCGCCGAGATGACCTCATACCTGCGCAGCCCAGCCGGCCTGCGGTGGGCGCGCGCGATGGAGCCCGCGGCTTTTTCCGCACCTTCTTTCACCCCCGGGAGGCGAAATAGCGGGGATAACGCGTCATTTTCTGGCATATACATTAGGATAGCCCTAGACGCCCCGAGCCCCGAACGCCCCCTGTGACTGGCGCGGCACCATAAAACCGCGCTGTATCTATTATCATTGGGGCCGTTACAAGGTTTAGATGAAAACGAGGAGAATTAATCGTGAGCAACGATGGATTATTTACTGACGGCACCGATCAATTCGCACCAAAGGTTAATTCGATTCCTTTGAGCGATGTTGATGCATCGTCCTCCGAAACCTCCATCGGCAAGTTGGTCTCCAATGCCACCGAGCAGATGTCCCAGCTCGTGCGCTCTGAGGTAGAGCTGGCCAAGACGGAGCTGGCGGAGTCCGCCAAGAAGGGCGGCATCGGCGCCGGCTTCTTCGGCGCGGCGGGCACCATCGCGCTGTACAGCTCCTTCTTCTTTTTCTTCTTCCTCGCTGAGCTCCTCGCCCTCTGGCTGGACCGCTGGGCTGCCTTCCTGATCGTCTTCCTCGTGATGATCGTCGCGGCCGGTGCCCTCGCCCTGCTCGGCGTCAAGAATGTCAAGAAGGTCAAGGCACCGCAAAAGACCATAGATTCCACCAAGGAACTCAAGAACCTGATTCCGGGCAAGGCGCAGAAGTCGCTGGACCGCAAGGACACTCACGGCCTGTACACCTAAACCGCACGCACCATTAGATCCGCCTCAGCCTTTCCTGGGGCGGATTTTCTGTACACATAGAAAGGCGCCTTGCCCTCCATGGCCTTAGCACCACTTCCCCCCTCCACGGTTGAGCTGGAAGGACCCTTTGCGCACGAGTTTGTCCACACTCGGGGCATCCGCCTGCACGTGGCCATAGCGGGCGATAGCGCCGATCCCCTCGTCGTTTTTATTCACGGAGCTTTTGGCGGCTGGTTCGATTTTCAGGAGGTCATCGGGCCCCTCGCCCAGTGCGGGTACCACGTCGCCGCGGTGGATATGCGCGGCTTTGGCATGTCCGATAAGCCGCCCATCGATCCCGGCCAGGATATCCGCACCTTGGTCGGGGATCTGGATGGCCTCATTCAGGCATTGGGCCACGATGATGCCTATATCGTCGGCGCCGATACTGGTGGCGCGGTGGCGTGGTGCCTGGCCGCCGAGCGCCCCAATCGCGTGCGCGGCTTGGTCTCGGTCTCGGCCGCGCACCCCGTGGATATCCGCCGCGCCATCGCCGCGCGCCCCTGGGATTTTGGGTGGATGATCCTGCGTTCCCTGCTCTGCCACCTGCCAAAGGTCACCCGCGCGAATACCTTGCTGCTCAGTCCCCGGGCCTACCGCAAGGAGCTCAGCCTGGATACGGGGCCCGCGCTTGCCGATGCCACCCTAGAGTCCATCCTTGCCCTGCGCCTGCGCGCCTCCCAGATTGGCAAGGTACGCCGCGGCATCCTGTGGAATCATCGGATGCGCACCGCCGTGGTGCCCTTGAACTGGTCCGAATTAAGCGTAAAACGCCCCGTCCTTTTCATCCACGCCCAGCAGCGCTTGTGGAACCCCGTCATCCAGCGGGCCTCCCTGCGCGCCCGCGCTGGTTTTAGCGCCACTTCGATTCCAGGGGCCAAGAACCTGCCCTTCCTCGAGGCCCCTGAACAGTTCGTCGACGAGCTGCGCCGCTGGCTCGACGCGTAGGGCGCGTAGGGCGGCGTGTGGGGCGCGTAGGGCGGATTGCCCTACGCGGATCTCTAGTACGAAAGCTAGTGCGCCACGCACTCGCCCGTTTCTACCGGGCGCTTCAATTGGGTGACATCCCCAATGTGGCCGATGACCTCGTCTGCGGTCAACGCGTATCCGGTCTCAGAATCATCCACTGAGGCACCGAAGATAACGCCCAAGACCTCACCCGCGGTATTGACCAAGGGGCCGCCAGAGTTGCCCTGTTGGATATTGCCGCGCACCGTATAGGAATCGCGCTCTACCCTGCCTTGGGAGTAGATATCTGGCCCGGCGATGGTGATGCGATCGCGCACGCGTGCCATTTCCACATTAAAGGGGCCGGAGTGTGGGAAGCCCATGACCATGGCATCGTCGCCGGTCTGGGCCGGCTGCTGCGCCCACGGCAGGGGTTGGATGCCCAAATCCGGCGCGTGCAAGACGGCGATGTCGACCTCTGGGTTGTAGTAGACCACCGTGGCGTCTTTCAGCCCCAGCTTCGTATCCAACCTCACCGTTTGGGTGCCGGCCACCACGTGGGCATTGGTGACCACATAGTCATTGTCCACCACAAAACCGGAACCCATGAGGCGGCGGGAGCACTCTTCGGCATCGCCAAGCACGTGAATGATGGACGGGCGGATGCTGCGCACCAGCTCCGGATCCTGCACGTCTGGGGCGGGGTCCTCAACGTCCTTGCCGCTGATGGAATTTTCCCACGGCGAGACCAAGGGCGGAAGCCCCGATTCATTGAGCAACGCCGCCACGCCATTGGGAAGGGAAGCCAGGCGCGTCGGGGCGGCCGCGTTGAGGTTGCTCAGGATGCGGGAATCGCGCAGCCCCTGCCCCGCGGATCCGCCCAAATTGGTGGCCACGGGAATGGAAATCATCCAGATGACGATGAGCGCGATGAAGGACTGAAAGACCGCGCCGAATAGCGAATCTATCCGCTGGGTGGTGCGCGCCTTCATGCGATCGCGCATGCTGGTGCCCAAGGAGGAACCAATGATCTGCCCAATACCCACCAGCAAAACTAGGATGCCCACGAGCAGGAGCAGGCGCAGCGAAGGCTCCTCCACTGTGCGCAATACGCTGGGTGCTACGGCGATGCCCACCACGAGGCCCGCGCCCACGCCAATGGCGGAGAGCACCGCGGCGAGCGCGCCATTGCGCCAACCACTTAGCAATGCTGCTAATACGGCAAGCACGATCAGGCCGTCAACAACGAGCGCAGCAGTCATGGCTTTGGTTCTTTCTCGATCGAAATCTCGTGCGTCCTCCGGCACCTTAAGCGCGCGGGCAATTAGGACATCTTCTCATTATTGCGGGACTTTTTGAGGGTGTCACGCAGGTCTATGACCGAATTGTTATCCCACGGTACGCTCCACCCAGAATGCTCCAATAATGCTGACAGAACTCCGGCAGTAAAGCCCCAAATCACGTAGTCATTGGCATAAAACGCCGGGCCTTGCCACTGCTTAAATCCCACCAGCAGGCGGTTGCGGGGGTCAATGAGCTCCCCGAGCGGGACGAAGAACACATCATCGGTCTCCGCCGGGCTAGCGGGATAGACTTCGCCCGGCTGGTTCCAATGGGCCAGGATGGGGCTTACCGGATTCCCCGTGGCGCGAATGTGCAGCTGTTCCCACTGCTCTAAGGGCGTGACCGTGTGGCGCTGCAGATCGGTTTCCTCCCACGCCTCCCGCAGGGCGGTATCTACCAGCGAGGTATCGCCCGGATCCCGCCGGCCGCCAGGAAAGGCAATCTGACCGGAATGCGAGCGCAGGGACGGCGAGCGGTGCGTAAGCAAAATTTCGCCATCCTCCACACTGTTCCCGCTAAGCAGCATCAGCACCGCGGCTTCCCGCTTGGTTGGCACCTCTTCCTCTGAGCCATTGAGCTGCGATGCTTGCCGCTGCCCAATAAGTTCCTGCACCTGACTCGGATCGACGCCCAGCGCGGGTTTTATCCACTCGGGTGCGTACTCGGGCCATAATTCACTCATCCGGCGAGCGCCTCCTCAACCGTTTTTTCGATTTCGGCCGCCGAGGTAAACGGCTGGGCTGCCTGCTTAACCACTTCCCCATCGCGGAGAATCACGGTCACGGGAACCACGCCCGGCAGGCCCAGCGTGCCCGCGAAGCTATTATCCGGATCCTGGAAGCTCGGCAGGTCTACCCCCACGTCATTGAGGAACGCGGCCCCGTTGGCGGCGTTTTTATCCGCGTGCACCCCAACGACCTTCCAGTCAGGGTGGGACTTTGCCACCTCGTCCAGGTGGGGCAATTCCGCGCGGCACGGCTCGCACCACCACGCCCACACATTGGCGATGGTAATGCCTTCATCCGCCTTGTCCCCTTCGCGTGCATCATCGCCGCCCAAGCATTCCAGATCCACTCCGGCGATGGGCCCTGCGGGGCAATCTGGGCGTTCGGCCACGTCCTGGTCMCCCGCCGAGCCCGATTCCGATCCCGCGCCAGGGGCCTGCGCCGAATCGCCCGTGCTGTTGTCATCCCCACGCAGCTGCATGACCCCCACCACCACGAGGGCTGCGATGACAATGGCCGCAATGACGGTGCCGAAGACGTATTTTTTCATACCGCTAGCTTAATGCAGCCGGGCACAGATCCCGCACCACACAATTCCCACACTCCGGGTTCCGGGCATGGCAGATCCGCCGGCCGTGAAAAATGACGCGGTGGGAAAACATCGTCCACTGTTCCTCTGCAATGAGCTTGGCGATGTCCCTTTCTATCTTCACCGGCGTCTTCTCCCCCGTCAGCTCCAGGCGCTGCATCAGGCGGCTAAAGTGTGTATCCACGGTAAGGCCCGGTACCCCGAAGGCATCGCCCAGCACCACCAGCGCCGTCTTGCGGCCCACCCCAGGCAGGGAGGTCAGTTCCTTTACGGTCTGTGGCACCTCGCCATCGAACTCAGAAACTAGGCGCTCGCCGATACCCATGAGATGCCCCGCCTTCGCCCGCTGAAACCCCAGCGGCCGCAGGATCGCCTCCAGATCCTCCCGGCTGGCTGCCGCAAAATCGGCCGCGGTGGGATAGGCGCGAAACAGCTCAGGGGTTACCGAGTTCACGCGCGCATCCGTGCACTGCGCGGAAAGCACCGTGGCCACCAAAAGCTGGAGGGGAGAATCGAAATCGAGCTCGCACCGCGCATCGGGGTGTTCGCTTGCCAATCGCTCGTTAATGATGGGCGCTCTCTTACTCGGGGCCGCGGTGGCCGACAGTGATGAACTCATGCCGCCAAGCTTAGTAGGATAGGAATACATGATTTCACTTGTTATTTTTGTACCGCTTGGCATCGCCCTTTTCGCCCTCCTCATGGAAAAATTGGAAGCAGTTGTCTTCGCCGATTAGCCGGAAACCCGCTGGCTGTAACGCTAGGGGCGTAAGTGAACCCATTTCTGTCGTGTGACCATTATGGGGACAGTGCCCAAAAGTGACTAACTGCACTGTAAAATGGGGTACGCTAAAAATTGACCCCGCTTGTTCCGCATTAGCGTGCCTCCCTGGAGCCCGCAAAAGGATGTGGCCCAAGCACTTTAGTGACTTTTCGCAGTCGACATCCAAGGAGTAAAACGTGGAAGGCGTACAGGACACCCTCTCCCGCGCCGGAATCTTCCAAGGCGTTGATCCCGTAGCAGTGCAGAATCTTCTCGAGCAGATGGAGACAGTGCGCTTCCCGCGCGGTACCACCATCTTCGATGAAGGCGAGCCCGGTGACCGTTTGTATATCATCACCTCCGGCAAGATTAAGCTGGCCCGCCACGCCCCGGATGGACGCGAAAACCTCCTGACCGTGATGGGCCCCTCCGATATGTTCGGTGAGCTCTCCATCTTCGATCCGGGCCCTCGCACCTCGTCTGCCGTCTGCGTGACCGAGGTCCAAGCCGCCACCATGAACTCCGAGCTGCTGGATAAGTGGGTCAGCGATCACCCCGCCATCGCCCAGCAGCTGCTGCGCGTGCTGGCCCGCCGCCTGCGCCGCACCAACGCCAACCTGGCGGACCTCATCTTCACCGACGTGCCTGGCCGCGTTGCCAAGACCCTGCTGCAGCTGGCTAACCGCTTCGGTGTCCAGGAAGGCAGCGCGCTGCGCGTCAACCACGATCTCACCCAGGAAGAGATTGCCCAGTTGGTGGGCGCTTCCCGCGAGACCGTCAACAAGGCCCTAGCCACCTTCGCCCACCGCGGCTGGATTCGCCTCGAGGGCAAGTCCGTGCTCATCGTCGATACCGAGCACCTCGCCCGCCGCGCGCGCTAAAGCCAAACAATTCCCTCCGTCCCCCGTGCATAAGCACTAGGGGTGGAGGGAATAAACGTTTTAAGCCGGCTGCCTGCCGCGCAGCGCGTTAGTTATCCGTACCGTCGAGGTACTTCAACGCGGTGCGCGTGGACTGCTCTGCGGCATGGCGCAGCACCGGATCCACATCGTCATACATTTCATTGACCAAGGTGGTCAGATCCACGTCATCGCCCAGCCGGGAGCGAATTTCCCGGATCTGGTCTAGGCGGTAGTGGCGGCGGTCAATGTACTTGCGCGCCACCTGCGAGGTATCTTCCAAATCCGGCCCGTGGCCTGGGAAGAGCGGAACATCCTTGCCGCGAGATTCCAGCACATCCAGGGTATGCAGGTAATCGGCCAAATCACCGTCCGTTTCTGAAAGCAAAACGGTGTGGCGCCCCGCGATGGTATCGCCGGTGATAATGCCTTCTAGCCGGGAATTTTCTACCTCACCGCTCCACACGAAGAAGGACGTGGAGTCCGCGGTGTGGCCCGGCGTGTGCAGGACCTCCAATTGCGGGGTGATGCCTTCCAAAGTCAGAATTTCACCATTCTGCAATGCCTCCGCGCCATTGCAATAGCTGGGATCGAAGGCGCGGATGGGCGCGCCGGTCATCTGCCGAAGCCGTTGCGCGCCCGAAGCGTGGTCATCGTGGCGGTGGGTAAGCAGAATTAAAGCCACCTCACCGGCATGGCGATGCACAACGTTGAGATGGCCTTCATCTTCCGGCCCCGGGTCTACGACGATCGACCGAGAGTCTTCAGCGGCACTGATAATCCAGGTATTCGTGCCCTCGAGGGCGGTATAGCTGGGATTATCACAAAGAACTACGCCAACGGATTGGCTTACGGGACGCAATTGACTGTATGCGGGGTGCTCCATGCCTACCAGCCTAACCGATCACTCAGCGATCTCTACGATCAATTCGATCTCCACCGGGGCATTCTTTGGCAAGGCAGCTACGCCGACTGCAGAACGCGCGTGCGTGCCAGCCTCGCCGAATACCTCCCCGATGAAATCCGATGCCCCGTTAACCACCGCGGGCTGGTCCTCGTAGCCAGGGTCCGAGGCCACAAAGCCAACGATCTTGATCACGCGGGAGATATTATCCAGTCCGATCTCCGCATCAACGGCCGCCAAGGCGTTGAGCACGGCGGTGCGGGCCTGGTCCTGGGCCTGCTCCGTGGTGACTTCAGCACCAACCTTGCCGGTCACCGGCAGGGAGCCTTCCACTAAGGGAAGCTGGCCAGAGGTCCATACCTGGTTGCCCACGCGCAGTGCGGGCACATAGGAAGCCAGCGGCTTAGCGACGCCCGGCAGCTCCACCCCTAGCTCTTTCAAGCGAGCGGAAAAGCTCATTTACTCTGCCACCTCGCGCTTGAAGTAGGCCACCACGTTCTCCGGGTTTGGGCCAGGGGTGATGGAGACCAATTCCCATCCGTCTTCGCCCCAAGAGTCAAGAATCTGCTTGGTGGCGTGGGTCAGTACTGGTGCGGTTGCGTATTCCCATTTAGTCATGGGGTTCATTCTAGCGATTTAATACGACTTATGCCGCCCCTATTTCGCAGCGCTGTCGCCGCTGCAAGGACAGTCACACCCCTGACCGCCTTAAATGCCGACGAGTTCGCCACCCTTAGCCAGGTAATTGGCCCAGTCCGTGATGTGGGGGTTCTTGCGCAGGAGCGCGCGGCGCTGGCGCTCGGTCAACCCGCCCCACACACCAAATTCCACGCGGTTATCAAGGGCGTCTGCACGGCATTCCGTTAATACGGGGCAGTGGCGGCAAATGACGGCGGCTTTGCGCTGTTCAGCGCCGCGCACGAATAATGCGTCTGGGTCCTCATTGCGGCACTTTGCTTGAGTGACCCACTCACCACGCTCGGGATTTCGGGCTGTATTGGACATCCCCGCAGTCTTCACTCGAACGGTCATGGGTGAGTGTTCTCCTTCCCAGACGGAATACTATGTACCGAGGCCTGAGTCTATTCACTAGAACGCGAGATTGTCTACGAGGTCACACTTTAGGGGGTGCAGGTCACCTTCCCCATTGCTAGGCAGACCACGTAGGGTATTGGGCGTGACTGTCTTCAAATCTTTGTCCAAGATAGCCCTGTCCACGGTCTTGGTAGCCGCGCTCATCGCGCTCGCGCTCGCCCCCTTTGCGGGCATTTCCGGCGTGGCGATCGCCCGCACCAACCAGACCATGCAATCAGACCTGCAAGACCTAACAGCGGGCAATATCCCTGGTGTTACCACGGTGCAGGATGCCTCGGGCAAAGATATGGCCTATGTCTATAGCCAACGCCGCCACCCCGTAGATGGTGACGAGATTTCGGATGCGATGAAAAACGCCATCGTCTCCATTGAAGACGAGCGCTTTTACGAGCACGGCGGCGTTGATCTCCAAGGCAATTTCCGCGCTCTGTGGACCAACCTGACCTCCGGCGGGGTATCTCAGGGCGCATCCACCATTGACCAGCAATACGTCAAGAACTACCTCCTGCTCGTCTCCGCACAAAACGATGAAGAACGGGCTGCTGCGACAGAGCAGTCCGCCACCCGCAAGCTGCGCGAAATGCGCATGGCAACGCAGATGAATGAGGAGTTGGATAAGCAGGAAATCCTCACCAATTACCTCAATCTGGTCTCCTTTGGTAACCATGCCTACGGTGTGGAAGCCGCCGCGCGGACCTACTTTGATAGCCACGCCGCGGACCTCACGGTGCCGCAGGCGGCGATGCTGGCGGGKATGGTGCAGTCTTCAGAGCGCCTCAACCCTTATACCAATGAGGAAGAGGTGCTTGACCGCCGCAACGTCGTGCTCCAATCCATGGTGGATAACGGCTATCTGGAGCAGGCGGATGCGGATGAGTATAAGGGGGAAGAATTGGGCGTCGGCAAGCAGCCCAATACCCTGGCCAATGGCTGCATCGGCGCAGATGATCGCGGTTTTTTCTGCGATTATGTGCTGCAGTACCTCGAGGAAAAGGGCATAGACCAAGACCAGCTCGCCCACGGTGGATATACCGTAAAGACCACGCTGGACCCGCAGGTGCAGGATACGGCGCTATCTGCGGTGCAGTCGCGTACCAACCCGGATGCCCAGGGCGTCGCTGAGGTGATGGACGTTATCGAACCGGGCACGTCGGACCGCAAGGTCCTGGCCATGGTCTCGTCCCGTGCGTACGGGCTGGACCAGGACAATAATGAAACCCTGCTGCCGCAGACCAACTCCTTGGTGGGCAATGGCGCGGGCTCGGTTTTTAAGGCCTTTACCGCCGCGGCCGCCCTCGAATCTGGCTACGGCATTAAGAATACGGTGGATGTGCCCACCCGCTACGAGGCCGAAGGCCTTGGCCACGGCGGCGCCGATAACTGCCCCGCCAACCGCTACTGTGTGGAAAACGCGGGCAATTATAAGGCCACGATGACGCTGCAAGAGGCCTTGGCCCACTCGCCCAATACGCCATTTATCAAGCTCACCGAGCAGGTTGGCGTGGCACCCATCGTAGATATGGCGGTGCGCCTTGGCCTGCGCTCCTATGACGAAAARGGCACCTTTGATAAGGACACCTCCATCGCGCAGCGCACGAAGGACGCCAATTCCGGTTCCTTTACCTTGGGCCCCAACCCGGTAAATCCGCTGGAGCTATCCAATGTCGGCGCAACGATTGCCTCCAATGGCCGGTGGTGCGAGCCCAACCCCATTGACAAGGTCCTGGATAAGGACGGCAATGAGGTCTACCTCAAGGAGACCCCGTGTGAGCAGGCGGTAGACCAGGATGTGGCCCACGCCCTGGCCAATGCGCTATCTGAAGATGCCAAGCAGGGCACCGCTAAGGATGCCGCCCAGGCCGCTGGCTTTAGCTCCCCCATCGCCGCCAAGACCGGTACCACCGAGTCCAACCAGTCCTCGGCATTTTTGGGATTCAACGACGGGCTCGCCGCCGCTCCTTATATTTATAACGACGGCACCGATACCCAGCCTCTGTGTACCTCCCCCGTGCGCCAGTGCACCGGTGCTGGCAACCTCTTTGGTGGCTTAGAGCCCGCGCAGACATTTTTCACCATGGCATCGCAGCTACCGCAGGCTACTCAGAGCGGTCTGCCCAATTACAATAAGAAATACGATGACGGCACCACCGGGGATAAGTTGCTCGATAGCTTGCGCGGCAAAAACGAGTCACAGGCCCGCAGCACCCTTGAAGCCAAGGGCTATGTGGTAAAAACCTCCCGCGTCGTCGGCGGGGATGTCCCCTACGGCCGAGTGGTCCGCGCGATTACCGGGAAGGATGGCAAGAAGGACGGCGCCGAGATTACCCTGCAGCTTTCCGATGGCACCTCTGCCACCCAATCCCCCTCCAGCGGCGTGGGCAGTGCGAATACGACCGGCGCACAAAATAACACCGGCAGCGCGAACACTACCGGTGTGAGCAACTGGGGAGGAAATAACGGCGGCAGATTAAACCTCAGCCCAGAGGACTTTGGAATCCGCCAAGAAGATATCGATAACTTCCGCAACGATATCCGCAATCTCCTCGGCCGCTAAAGATTAGTTAAGCTGGCCTTTTACCTCTGCGGAAAGGCGCTTGCCGTCGGCCTGGCCGGCGGCTTTTGCATTGGCCACTTTCATGACCGCACCCATCTGCTTCATGGTGGGTGCTTCACCGTTTTCCTTTTCTACCTCAGCAATTGCTTCTTCTACCAATGCCTTAAGCTCCGCATCATCGAGCTGGCGCGGCTGGTAGGCCTCGAAGAAGGGGACATCGACAAGCTCAGCCTCTGCCAATTCCGGGCGGCCATTTTCTTCATAGACCTCCGCAGACTCGCGGCGCTTTTTAATCTCGCGCGCGATGACCTTGAGGATGTCTTCATCCTCCAGCTCATGGCGGGAGCCAGTGGTTTCCTCGGCCTGGATTGCCGCGAGCAGCGCGCGAATGGCGCTGGTGCGCTGCTTTTCCTTGGCCTTCATCGACGTTTTCAGATCTGCTCGGATAGTATCTTTTAGCTCGCTCATGCCTTTCAATATACGTCCATTTAAGGCAGGTAGTGTAGAAGCTGTGAAACTTCAACGGATTCTTGGCGGCGTCGCCGCAGGCCTAAGTGTTGCTGCTTGGGGCTTTAGCGAGCTCACGAAATTCGAGCTCAAGGAATATACTCTTCCGCTCCTTCCCAAGGGCACCCTGCGCGGCGAAGAAGAGTTCCGCCTGCTGCACATTTCTGACCTGCACATGATCCCGGGGCAACAGACCAAGATCGATTGGGTCTCCGCCCTCGATGCACTGGAGCCAGACCTCGTGGTCAATACTGGCGATAACCTCTCCGATAAGCAGGCCGTGCCCGATACCCTGCGCGCGCTCGGCCCGCTGCTCGCCCGACCCGGCGTGTTCGTGTTTGGCACCAATGATTATTGGGCGCCGCGCCCGGTCAACCCCTTTAAGTACCTGCTGGGCAAAAAGCGCGAACCCTCCTACGTTGACCTGCCTTGGCGCGGCATGCGCGCGGCCTTCGTGGAGCACGGCTGGTACGACGGCAACCAAGCCCGCCACGAGTTCAAGGTGGGCAATGTCCGCCTCGCCGTGGCCGGTGTGGACGATCCGCACCACGACTTGGATGATTATTCCGAAATCGCCGGCCCGCCCCACGAGGATGCCGATCTATCGCTCGCCCTGCTCCACGCCCCCGAGCCGCGAGTGCTCGAAAAATTCGCCGCCGATGGCTACCAGCTTTCCCTTTCCGGTCATACCCACGGTGGGCAAATTTGCCTACCTGGGTCGCGCGCCATCGTGACCAACTGCGGCATCGATCGCCCGCGCGCACAGGGCCTGCATGATTTCGGCCCTATGAAGATGCACGTCTCCAATGGCTTGGGCACGTCCAAATTCGCCCCAGTGCGTTTATTCTGCCGCCCCTCGGCCACCCTGCTGAGCATCACTGAGGCGGACTAGACCTGCCGTTTTGTCGATCTCATTCACCATGCGTTAAAGTATCTCAGTACTGCTTTTAAGCAGTAGACCGGGATATGGCGCAGGTTGGTAGCGCGCTTCGTTCGGGACGAAGAGGTCGCAGGTTCAAATCCTGTTATCCCGACAATAGCCCGCAGGAAACTGCGGGCTTTTTCCATGTCTGCAGGGCCCTTGGATTCCAGGGCCCGCGACTTAGGCCAGCATTCCGGTAAAGAATGCGATGGCGACGAGGATGATGGAAAATACCCATGCGACGGGGAAGGCTATCTTCAAGTACTTGCCCATCTGACCGTCCGCCAGTCCCAGCGCCAGCCACAGCGCCGGCGAAAATGGGGAGACGAAGGTTCCCACCACGTTGCCAATAATGAGGGCGCTCGCAGCGCCCATCCCGCTGACGCCGAAGGACTCCACCGTGCCCTGCACGATGGGCAGTACCGAGAAGTAATACGCATCCGTGGAGGTCAACAGGTCTAGCGGAACCCCAAAGAATCCCACGATGAGGTGCAAATACGGTGCCACTCCTTCTGGGAGAACATTCACCAGGCTCAGCGCGATTTCTTCTAGCATCTTGGTCTCATTGAGCACGCCCAAAAACATCGCGGCCGCGATGATCACTCCGGCCATGGACAAGGCGTTGGGGGCGTGACGCCGCAAGGCATCGCCCTGCTCCATCGCGCCGTCGAAGTTCACCACCAAGGCAATGGTGGTAGCAATGAGGAACGCGGGCGCCGGCGGCAGCAGGCCCGAAAGCAGGGCGGCGAGCACAGCCAAAGCGATGACGATATTCGCGATGGTAACCCACCGGGATTTCCGGTACCTAAACCCGAGTTTCTGCTGTTCCTCGGCCTGCTTGGCGGAAAAATCATCCGCCAACGAATTCACGTCCACAGAGATGGTGCCCTTAATCTCGCCGCTTTCCTGTAGCTTGGCCAAGCGGCGGTTTTCGCGCCAGCCCAACAGGGTGGCAGTAGCAAAGATGAGGACCACTGCCACACCCTGAATGGGCAATAAGTGCAGCCAAATATCGTTCGGGTCTTGCTCAACCACCGCACCGGCACGCCCCAGTGGCCCGCCCCACGGGACCATATTCATCACCGAAGCGGCTAGGGCCACGATGGTAATTAGGACATAGCGCGACATGTGCAGCGCCCGGTACAGCGGCAGCAATGCGGGAATCGTAATAAGGAAGGTCGTGGAACCCGATCCATCGAGGTGTGCCACGATGCCGATGGCGGCCGTGCCTATGGTCACGGCCATGACATTGCCGCGGGTCGCCTTGATGAGGCTGCGGATCACCGGGGTAAAAAGCCCCACATCCTGCAAAATGCCGAAGAAAATGATGGCGAAGATGAACATCACCACGACGTTGATGACAGAACTTAAGCCTTCACCAAAGAAATCCGCGATATCTTCTACGCCGAAACCGGTTATCACAGCGCCGATGACAGGCACCAGGGTCATGGGGATGATGGGATTAACGCGGCCGCGGATGAGGATGCCCACCGTCACAAAGATGATGGCCAGTCCCATCAGGGTCAGCCCCAGGGAGGTCTGCATTGCGCTCCTTCAAAAGTCACTGGCGCCCGCCTGGCGCACGCCATTAGCCAATGGACGTATAGCTAATGTTAAACACTGCTGTGTGGTAGCGCACATTCCTGCCGTGAGCCGCACATATCCCCCTGGGCCGACCTGGATAAATAGCTTTGGGCAAAACGGGAAACGACGCGGCGCCCCTACAGCACCGCGTCGCCCCTATTCCCTATCACTCACAACGGCGCAAGCCGTTCGCCTACCCCCTAAGTAGACGGTGTGAGCACTAGCAAGAATAACACTCCTCGCATTCCAACCATAGCGATGGCAAATATTGCCAGCTTCATACAAGCTTTTGCCTATTTAAGTACACAATTTCATACTTTAGCGCCTGTTTTTGGGTTCTTCCTGGCAGGCACGATCCATTTCACTGCACTCAGACCTACAAGAGTGATAGCGCCCAATACGGCAAGGCCGGTCCACAGCACCACTGCCTCACCATCGTTGCCCGCCACGGTGACAGCCGCCGTTGTCCAGTTGAGCGGCAAAAGGTTAGCTACTACCTGCCACACCTTGTCCACCCCGGCGATGGCCGCGGATTTCCACAGCCACCCCACCAATGCGGTCTGCCCAATGCCAAAGATCGCGGCGAGGATGGATCCTACGGTCATGCCACACAGTTCGAGCAGGCCACGCACGATAAGAGCGGAGGACAGGGCACCCAAGAACAGCGCCCCTCCGGCGGCCACCGCGGCGATGGGGGTAAGGCCGATGGACAAGACGAAGAGCAGGATCTCCCCGATAGCCACCGCTGCCAGCGATCCGCCGAGAACCATCAGCCACGGGCGGAATCCCAATTTCCACGCCACTCCGGCCGCGGATCCAGCCAGCAGGACGAGCGCGGAAATGAGCATGGCGATGACCGGGCTCAGCTGGCGCGCATCTTCCTCCGCGGCCACGTGCGCGGGAGGCAGGGCGCGCTGCACCGCGCCCAGGTTCGATTGGTTTTGTTCCGCCATGCCGGTGAGCTTGCCGGCGCCATCGTCAAGCTGGCCCACCCCATCGAGAGCCTCATCCACACGGCTATTGAGCTCCGCTATGGACTGGTTGAGCTGTTGCGCACCTGCCACGGCCTGGTTGATGCCATCGTGGTAGGCATAACCGCTTACCGCCAGCTGATTGGAGAGATCGCGCGAGCCATCCTTCAGCTTCTTCAGCTCCCCAGTCAGGGATTCATCGAGGCGGAAGTTTTCCACCTGCTTGCGCAAATCCCCCAGCTGGGAACGAACTTGTTTCGCTTCCTTGGAATCATTTCCTTTCAGGTCGCGCACCGTACCGTCGATGGCTTCTAGGATTTGGCCTTGGACGGCTCCCAGGCCCACGACCTGGTCAACGGCCCCTCCGACGGTATTGGCCAGTTCCGTCGCCCCACCGCCGAGGGTATTGGTCCCTGACTGCAACTGGTTAAGCCCCGACACCAGCTCTTGCGAACCACCGGCGAGCTTTTCGACGCCCTCGCCTAATTCCCCAGCACCCTTATCCAGCTCACTGGTGCCCTTGTTTAACCGATCCGCGCCAGATTTCAGGATGCTAGCCTGCGCTTGGGCGTGGCTGGCGGCCTCGGCGGCTTCCTTAAGCTCTGGCGAGGTCGAATTCGCCTGCGGCGCGCCATAAGGCTGCGCGGCGCTCGACCACGCATGCGCCGGTTCCCACTGCGACCAGGCCGCCACTGCGGTACCAACGATAAGCGGTACGGCGAGCAATACGAGCAGTAAGAGTGTGCGCCACCGCGAGGAACTCGCGGACGCGGTGGGCGCGGTCGAGGCAAGGCGTTTGGTCATGCTAGTAACCTATCGCTGCAGGTCATTCCCTTTCTGCAGGCGCGCCGATCCCCACGCATTACAAAGAGAATCTACTATTAAGACATGTCTAATCCTCTAAAACTCTCTCACTCCCGCGCCTTGGCGTGCGTAGCCGCGTTTCCGCTGTGCATGGCATTGGTCTCCTGCACCGATGATGCCGATAACTCTGGCGATTCCAGTGAGCCCCAGTTTTCTGATGCCGTGGCGCAATCCAGCTCCAGCTCCAGCACTACAAGTTCCACGGAGCAAACGGCGACTACGACGGACTCGCCCACAACCTCCCCGGTAGAAACGGTAGAAACTACTGCACAGCCACCTGCACCACAGGAGACAACAGTCACTACCACTACCACGCAGGCCAAAGGTGATTGTTCCCCAAGTACCTTCTCGTCTCTAGAGCCCGATATGGGCAAAATTGTGGTGTCGGATTGCGACGGGGAATGGGCTCATTTTGGCAAAGACAGTACAGATTGGACCGCTTGGGCACGTTTTAGCGATGGCGCATGGACAACTATTGAACCCATCGGTGAAACAAATAGTGGTTTGACCGCACCGTGCTATGACGTAGACAAATGGATCAATCAGGGCGCGCCGAGCTTTGTTGCAGACAATATGCGCCGCTGCGATTAATCCCGCCTAACGCACAAGCCGCCTTCGACCAATTACTCCACCCAACTCACAGCAGCTCACTGTGGGGTGAGGACGCAGGGATGGTCGAAGGCGGCTTTGCTTTACGCCTCTAAGAAGCAGTACACCGCAGTAGTGGGCTACTTCTTTTCAGCGAAGACCTCGCGCACGCGCTGACCCAAGTCCGGGTGGACGTTGGTCCAGTACTGGTACACGCGCTCTTCGGTTTCTTCGGACACGCCGGCCATCGCGTTGGTGATATTGGTGACCAAGCGCTCCTTGGCGGCATCGTCATAGACGTTTTCGTACAGGTCGCGTGCTTGGACGAAGTCATCGTCTTCCGCGTGGCACACGTATGGCGCGCGGACCAAGTCCTGACCGTGGGGGTCTGGGTTCACGTAGAGGTCCGCCGCGGTGGTGGTCTCGAGGTCCTCGCGGTTGTTGACGGAGGCATCGTCAAGCACACCCGCGCCCTTCGCATGGCGGTTGGGCGAGTACACCGGATCCTCTGGAGCATTGTAGAAATACTGCATGGGACCCTCGTGCTCGTAGGTATTGACCTTCTCCGCATTGCGCGGCTGGTTGACCGGCAGCTGCTTGTAGTTCGGCCCGATGCGGTAGCGCTGCTGGTCAGCATAGGCAAAGACGCGAGCCTGCAGCATCTTATCCGGGGACAGGCCAACGCCCGGCACAATATTGGAGGGATCCAGCGCAACCTGCTCGATCTGGGCGAAGAAGTTGCGCGGGTTGCGGTTGAGCTCAAAATAGCCCACATCGTGCAGCGGGTAGTCCTTCTTGGACCAGACCTTGGTCAGATCGAAGGGGTTGAAGCGGTAGTCCTCTGCCTCCGCAAGCGGCATGATCTGCACCTTGACGTCCCAGATGGGGTAGTTGCCCTCTTCGATGGCATTGTAGAGG
Organism: Corynebacterium accolens; assembly: GCF_030515985.1. Next base: position 1,592,349 of record NZ_CP100376.1, read on the forward strand.
TCCGCGCGGTGGCTATCCGGGTTCTTACCGGCTTCCACGGTGGCCTCTTCATCGGTGAAGTTCTCTACGCCCTGGCGGGAGATGAAGTGGTACTTCACCCAGAAGGCCTCGCCATCTTCGTTGACCCACTGGAAGGTGTGGGAACCGTAGCCGTTTTGGTGACGGGTGGTCTTCGGGGTGCCGCGGTCACCCATCAGGTAGGTCACCTGGTGGGCGGATTCAGGGTTGCGGGTCCAGAAATCCCACTGCATATCGGCATCGCGCAGGCCGTTGGAGCCCAGGCGCTTTTGGGAGTGGATGAAGTCTGGAAACTTCATGCCATCGCGCAGGAAGAATACCGGGGTGTTATTGCCCACGATGTCGAAGTTGCCGTCTTCGGTGTAGAAGCGCAGGGCAAAGCCGTGCACGTCGCGCCAGGTATCCGGGGATCCCTGCTCGCCGGCGACGGTGGAAAAGCGGCCCATCATCGGGGTGACGGTGCCCTTCTGAAAGACCTTGGCCTTGGTGTAGGCGGACACGTCTTCGGTGATGTGCAGCTCACCGTAAGCACCGTGACCCTTGGCGTGCGGGGTACGCTCGGGCACGCGCTCACGGTTGAAGTGGGCGAGCTTTTCAATGAGATGAGTATCGTTGAGCGCGACCGGACCCTGGGGACCGGCGGTCACGGACGTGTTCTCGGAAGGCACGGGCTGGCCGGACGGGCGGGKAGTATTGCCCTTACCTGCGGGACGTTGTCCCTTGTTCAGGATGTCATCAGCGGTGGAATCAGTCATGGTAAGTCTTTGCCTCCTGGCAATCAGTCGATAATTTGGGGTCAATTATCAATCACGGACAACCCATAGCTTACTACGTATAACGGCACTGCGCTACCTTTTCCGCACATATGCCGCTTGCCGATGCCCCGGCCACCGCAACCTTGGATAAGAAATGCAGGAGCTACTGGTAGATTCATTCAGGTGACACACCACTCCGCAGCAGACGACGCCCGCGTCACCGAGCTCGCCCTCCGGGCTGGGCGCGGCGACCGAGCAGCGCTTACGGAGTTCATCAAGGCCACCCAGGATGATGTCTGGCGCCTGCTCGCCCACCTGGGCGGCCCCGAAATCGCCGACGATCTCACCCAAGAGACCTACCTGCGCGTCATCGGCGCCTTGCCGCGCTTTGCCGCCCGCTCTTCTGCACGCACGTGGTTGCTCTCGCTGGCCCGGCGCGTCTGGGTGGATAATATCCGCCACGACATGGCCCGACCCCGCAAATCCGCCACGCAATACGAGGACGCCATGGGCTCCGCCGCGGAAAACTCCGGTTCCTGGAGCGATTGGATCGATGCCCGTGCGCTTATCGATGCCCTGCCCGCCGACCGCCGCGAAGCCCTTATCCTCACCCAGGTACTGGGCTATACCTATGAGGAAGCGGCCAAGATCGCCGGTGTGCGCGTTGGCACCATCCGCTCCCGCGTGGCGCGCGCCCGCAAGGACCTCATCGAGGGCGCAAATTAATACCCCCGAATGTTCGAGCGCTTGGACACATACTTTCGCCGCAATACTTATCAAAGTGCAGGTACTTAGGGCAGTGCAGCGGGCGCATGCGGCCTGAGGGCGGGGTAGAAAAATACTAAAGTGACACGATTTCAGCTGTGAAGTCACGGGTGAAATGTGATTCTATTAGATACACACACGTGATAAATCGACCGTCGATCCGGGCCCGCGCGTTCCCAAAGCCGGGCCCGGCGAGTGTGAGTAAGAGAGTTTCTCCCCTCATGATTAAACGCGCAATCGGAATCTCCATGGCGTTTATTGGCATCGTTGTGGGCGCAGGCTTTGCTTCGGGCCAAGAAGCCATGCAGTACTTCGTAGCTTTCGGTGAATGGGGCCTGTGGGGCATCGCCCTCGCCGCCGCCCTCATGATGGTCACCGGCGTGTCCATCCTGCAGCTGGGCTCCTATTTCCAAGCGGTGGAACACACCGCTGTTTATAACAAGATCGCTTCGCCAATCACCGCCAAGATCTTGGACTGGTCCACGCTTATTACGCTGTTTTCCATCGGTTTCGTCATGTTCGCCGGTGGTGGCTCCAATATCAACCAGCAATTCCCCAGCATCCCCGTGTGGGTCGGCGGCACCGTCATGCTGATCCTCGTGCTGCTGGTGGGCCTTATGGATGTGGACCGCGTTACCCGCGTCATCGGTACCATCACCCCATTCATCATCTTCTTCGTGGTGCTGGCCACCGGCTATACCATCCTCACGGCCGATGTTGACTTTGCGTCCCTGAATACCTGGGCCATCGATAACGTCAATACCTCGCTGCCTAACTGGTGGCTTTCTGCCCTGAACTACACCGGCCTGAACGTCATGACGGCCGTGTCCATGTCCATCGTCATCGGCGGTAACTTCCTGGATAACCGCGCCGTGGGCATCGGCGGCCTCATCGGKGGKTTCCTTTWCCTCATCTTGCTTGCCCTGCTCGTCTTCGCCCTCTTCTTCGAGGCCAAGGACGTCAACGGCGAGGACATGCCGGTGTTGAAGCTGATTACCGGCATCCACCCAGTTCTCGGCATCTTGATGACCTTCGTCATCTACGGCATGGTCTTTAACACGGCCATCGGTATGTTCTACGCCCTGGGCAAGCGCCTGACCCGCAATAATCCACAGCGCTTCTACCCCGTCTATGCAGCATCCTGCATCATCGGCTTCATCCTGTCCTTCATCGGCTTCCAGTCCCTGGTCAGCAACGTCTACCCCATCCTGGGTTACCTCGGCCTGCTGATGATTGTCGTGATGGTTTATAACCGCATTAAAAACCGCGGCATGCTTGCCGATGAATCCGATCGCCGCATGCGCGCCCACGATCTCGTCGCCCGCAAGCTGGACCCGCGCGAGCGCTTTACCAAGAAGAACGAGCGCGAGCTGCGCATGCTAGCCGCGGCCTCTAATATGCACACGCAAGAATTCATCGATCACCTCGCCGAGGATATCCACGAGGAGCTCGAAGAGGACGATGAACTCGACTACGACCGTTCAGAGCCCGCGCCTTCCGTCACCTACGTCCAGCACACGAAGCCGGAAGTACCTTCCGTTGATAGTGACTTGGACTTTGGCAAGAAAGACGAAGACTAAGGTTTAAGCGCCACTAAACGCAATTCGGCTCCTCGCTTCCCATTACAGGAAGGAGGAGCCGAATTTTTATGCGCCGGGCAAAGCTTTGCGGCTATACCAACAGTTCTGCGATCTGAATGGTATTAAGCGCAGCGCCCTTGCGCAGGTTATCGCCGGAGACGACGAGCACGAGGCCCTTATTGTCATCTACCGTCTGGTCCTGGCGGATGCGCCCGACCAAGGAATCGTCCTTGCCGGCGGCGGCGAGGGGGGTGGGGACATCGGCAAGCGTCACGCCTGGGGCATCGCTTAGAAGCTCGGTGGCCTGCTCGGGGGTGATGGGCTTGTCGAACTCCGCGTGGATGGTCAGGGTGTGGCCGGTGAAGACGGGAATGCGCACGCAGGTGCCGGCGACCTTGAGGTCCGACATGCCGAGAATCTTGCGGGATTCATTGCGCAGCTTCTGCTCTTCGTTGGTCTCATTGCTGCCATCATCGACGAGGTTGCCGGCAAAGGGCAGTGCGTTATAGGCGATGGGCGCAACGAAGGGACCCAGGTCCTCATCATCGAGCGCAGAACCATCGTGGACCAGATCCACGTTGTGATCACCCACGCTGTAAACCTGCGCGGCCAGCGTCTGTACGCCCGCCAGGCCGGATCCGGATACCGCCTGGTAGGACGATACGTGCAGCTTGTTAAGCCCGGCGGCATCGTGCAGGACCTTGAGCACCGGCATGGCGGCCATGGTAGTGCAGTTCGGGTTGGCGATGATGCCCTTCGGCGGGTTCTTCGCCTCCTCGGGGTTTACCTCCGATACCACGAGCGGGACCTCCGGGTCCTTGCGGTAGGCCGAAGAATTATCCACCACGGTAGCGCCCGCGGCGGCAAAGACCGGGGCCCACTTCTCAGAGGTGGACCCGCCCGCGGAAAATACCGCGATATCGACATCGGCCACGGATTCTTCGGTGACCTCGGCCAAGTCCTCTACTTCGATCTGCTCGCCGCGGAATTCCAGCTCGGTTCCGGCGGAGCGGGCGGAGGCGAAAAAGCGCACCTTATCCGCCGGGAAATTGCGTTCTTCCAAAATGGAGCGCATCACACGGCCGACCTGGCCGGTAGCGCCGACGACTGCAACGGTAGTCATTGTCTTCCTTTTTTATTGCTCTGTAGTGCTCTGATTTAGCGTCCGGTTCCAGCATAGACGGTGGCTTCTTCCTCGCCGCCGAGCTGGAATTTATCGTGCAGGGCGCGCGCCGCCTTCTCTAGGTCTGCCTCGCGCGTCAGCATGGAGATGCGGATTTCGGAGGTGGAAATAAGCTCCATGTTCACTCCCACATCGCGCAGGGCCTCGGTAAAGTCCGCCGTCACGCCGGGGTGGGACTTCATGCCGGCGCCGACGAGGGAGACCTTGCCCACCTGGTCATCGTAAAGCACATTGGACCAGCCGCCCTCAGACTGCAGCTTGCTCAATAGCTCCATCGCGCGGGGGCCATCGGCGCGCGGGCAGGTGAAGGTGATGTCGGTGGTGCCGTCCTCCAAGGAGGAGACGTTTTGCAGCACCATGTCAATATTGATCTCCGCATCGGCGATGACGCGGAATAGCTTCGCGGCCTCGCCCGGGCGATCTGGGATGCCCAGCACGGTTACCTTCGCCTCGGATTTATCAGTTGCTACACCAGTAAGTACTGCTTCTTCCACGGGGATATCCTCCATCGAGCCGGTCACCAACGTGCCGGGGTCATTTGAATAAGACGAGCGAACTCGCAACGGAACATTGAAAGCGCGGGCGTATTCCACGCTGCGCAGGACCAGAATCTTGGACCCTACGGCGGCCATTTCCAGCATCTCTTCAAAAGAGAGCTTTTCTAGCTTTTGCGCATCCGGAACGATGCGCGGATCGGCGGTATAGACGCCATCGACATCGGAGTAAATCTCGCACACAYCCGCCTTCAGCGCCGCAGCCRGGGCGMCCGCGGTGGTATCGGACCCGCCGCGACCCAGGGTGGTCACATCGCGCGAGTCCTTATTCACGCCCTGGAATCCGGCGACGATGCAGATCTGTCCATCCTCTAGGGCCTCGGTCAGGCGGCCGGGGGTTACGTCAACGATGCGCGCATTGCCGTGGCGCTCGGTGGTGAGCACGCCCGCCTGGGAGCCGGTAAAGGATTGGGCCTTCGCGCCCAGGGACTCCACCGCCATGGCCACTAGCGCATTGGAGATGCGCTCGCCGGCGGTAAGGAGCATATCCATTTCGCGCTGCGGGGGAACGGGATTGACTTGCGCTGCAAGGTCGAGAAGCTCATCGGTGGTATCCCCCATTGCGGAGCACACCACGACGACATCATTGCCCTGCTTTTTAGTGGCCACAATCCGCTCCGCTACCGCGCGGATGCGATCTGCGGATTCGAGGGAGGAGCCGCCGTATTTTTGAACGATCAGGGCCACGGTGTGGTTGCCACCTTTCGTTTTAAAAGGCACTCCTGAGCGCAGGCACGCCACAGAAATACCTGTCGGACACTAGTCAAATTCCTATGCTACCCCGCAAGGCGCTACACCTCATCATAATTCCGAAACAATACTTTTATTTTATTCACACCCACCCCCGTGCGCACGAGGCGGCGGGGCGGGGGCGGCATCGCTAAGCAAAATGCATCTCCGGGACTTTTTTACTAGCGTTGAGCGGGTGTTAAGCAACTTCCTGGCCGTATTCTTCGCGCTCGCCTCCGCGCTTACGGTTGCTTGGGGCACGGTGGTTCGCCACCGCATTGCCCTTGAAGCAGACGATTCAGTCATGCGCTCCGCCATGACCAACCCACTGTGGTGGGTCGGCACCGGCGCGGCCATACTCGCCTACGGCCTCCAAGTCGTCGCCCTGGGCTTTGGTACCTTGCTGGTGGTCCAGCCCATTTTGGTGCTCTCGCTCATGTTTACCCTGCCGCTTTCGGCCTGGTACGCCAAGCGCCCCATGCCCGTGCACGAAACGTTCTGGTCCATTGCACTCACGATTGCGGTCGGCGTGATGGTGGTCTACGGCCGCCCCGTCGCCGGCAATCCCCGGCCCGAATGGAGCCAGTGGTGGCCCGCGCTACTATTGGGCCTGGCCACCCTGGTCGCGTTGGGCGTGGCCGGCCATAAATTCCGCGAGCAGCGCCCGCTCGCCCTGGGCACCGCCTGCGGCGTCATCTATGGCTTCGTCGCCCTGCTATCGAAGGCCGTGGTCGATATCTTCACCCACGAGGGCCTGAGCGTCCTGGTGGGCAGCTGGCAGTTCTACGGCCTCATCGGCCTCGCCCTGACCGGCACCGTGGTGCAGCAGTACTCCTTCAACGCCGGCCCGCTGGCGCAGTCGTTGCCGGCCATGACCATCTTCGAGCCCATCGTCGCCTTCGGCTTGGGCTATATGGTCTTGGGCGAAAAATTCCTCATCGATTCCACCGCCGGCTGGCTCGTCATGATGGCCGCGCTCGGCGTCATGATCGCCGCGACCATCATTTTGTCGCGCAATCCTGTCAGCCAGCGCAGTTAGATGGCCCACTCGAATACGGTCAGCATATAGGCCGAAAACCAGGCCCCGAAGAGCACCCAGGCACTCACGCTTGCCGATGCCCCCTTCTTGCCCACCCACGGCAGCAAGACCACCGCTGCGGGCAGTAAGAGGCGGGGGCGGGAGTGCATGATGCCATCGGAAAGCAGCACATTGGCCATCAGCACCGCGGCAAACAGCCAGGCAGGAAGCGGCAGGSGCCCCCMGGCCMGCAGCAGGCAGATGGGGGSGGCGATGATGACTGCGGCGCTGAGCAGATACCCACCATTCGTGGCGCTAGACAGCGTCTCCGCCACCCAGGACACCGTCGCCCGGCCGCCGTCGAAACCGGAATTCCAGTGCTTTTCCTGCAGGCCGAAGTACCCGCCGGCGCCGGATAAATGGCGATTGGCCCACCAGATATAGCCGGCTAAGGGCAGCGCCGATACCGCCACGCTCAGCCAGGCCCACCAGGTGCGCCGCGCCTTGAAGAGCACCATGAGCGCGAAGACCACGATGAGATCCACCGCGGTGAGGCGGACGAAGGAGGCAAGGAAAATGAGCACCCCAGCCGCGATCCAGCGCTTATCATGCAACATCACCACGGCCCAGATCGCGAGCGCGCCGAAGAGCGCCTCCGTATAGGGCATGACAAAAACGATGCTCATAGGCGCGCTGGTGACCACCGTCGCGCCGAGCACCTGGCCGCGCGTGCCCAGCCCCATCTGCCTAGCCAGCGCCATAACGCCCGCCGCCAAGGCGATGGTGAAAAAGAGGTTGAGGACCWTTGCCGTGCCCGCAATAYCCGCGCCCAGCAGGTTACTGMCCSCCCGCMCCGCCAGTGGGAAGCSGGGAAAGAACGCGAGGGCGGTTYCCCCGCCATAGCCCGCGCGGGCGATGTCGACATAGTAGTGGGCGTCCCATTTATTCAGCAGCCCCCAGAGGGAATCGCCCTGCGCCGCGGCCAGCGCCGCGAGCACGCTGAGGCGAATCGCCGTTCCCGCAACCGCCACCAGTGCAGCATAAAACCAGCAGCGCAGCGCGGGCGCGGCTGCGGGGCGGCGGGTGGTAGGAACAGTAGGCACATCAGCATGGTACGCCACGCGCCCGGGTGTCCCGCTGAATGAAATATGTTGCCACACCGTGAGATCCTCTGTAGTGTGACCGGTATGACATTGCGGAACGACCTACTCCTTATCTGCCGCGGCGGGATTTCGGCCTGAACCTACGGCCAGCGCCCCGTCGCGGAGTCTGGCAATCCTTAGCCCAGCTGGCCGTCGCACTTCCCGACACCAAACATATTAAGGACACCGCACCCCATGTCTCCCAACGATTCCTTCATTAGCGCACCCCGCGAAATCACCACCCCTGCAGGCCCTCCCCGCGAGGGACAGCCCGCTTGGAATAAACAGCGCGGCTCCTCCATGCCCTTCGACCGCTACCAGCCCTTCGCAGTAGAGGTCGAGGACATCGACCTGCCGGACCGCACCTGGCCGGGCAGGAAGATCACCCACGCCCCGCAGTGGTGCGCCGTAGACCTGCGCGATGGCAACCAGGCGCTGATCGACCCCATGAGCCCCGAGCGCAAGCACCGCATGTTCGACCTGCTGGTGCAGATGGGCTACAAGGAAATCGAGGTGGGCTTCCCTTCCGCCTCCCAGACGGACTTCAACTTCGTCCGCGAAATCATCGAGGGTGATAAGATTCCAGAAGACGTCACCATCCAGGTCCTCGTCCAGGCCCGCGAGCACCTGATCCGCCGCACCTTCGAGGCCTGCGCCGGCGCAAAAAACGTCATCGTGCACTTTTATAACTCCACCTCGAAGCTGCAGCGCCGCGTGGTCTTCCGCAAGGACAAACCGGCCATCAAGAAGCTGGCTACCGATGCCGCCGAGCTCATCAAATCCATTGCCGCCGACTACCCCGATACCAACTGGCGCTGGGAATACTCCCCCGAGTCCTTCACCGGCACCGAGCTGGATTTCGCCCGCGAGGTCTGCGATGACGTGGTCGCCATCATGGATCCCAGCCCCGAGAACCCGATGATCATCAACCTGCCGTCCACGGTGGAGATGATTTCGCCGAATGTCTACGCCGATTCCATCGAGTGGATGGACCGCAACCTGGCCCGGCGCGATTCCATCTTGATTTCGCTGCACCCCCACAATGACCGCGGCGAGGGCGTTGCCGCAGCCGAGCTGGGCTATATGGCCGGCGCCGACCGCATCGAGGGCTGCCTGTTTGGCAATGGCGAGCGCACCGGCAACGTGGACCTAGTGACCTTGGGTCTGAACATGCTCACCCAGGGCGTTGACCCCCAGATCGACTTCACCGATCTGCCCAAGATCCGCGAAACCGTGGAGTACTGCAACCAGCTGCGCGTTCCGGAGCGCCACCCCTACGGCGGCGAACTGGTCTTTACCGCGTTCTCCGGCTCGCACCAGGACGCGATTAATAAGGGCTTGGACGCGCTGGCTGCAACGGTGCGCCCAGAGGCCAATTCCACCGACGTCAGCTGGGAAGAGCTGCGCGATGCCATCTGGGAGGTGCCTTACCTGCCCATCGACCCGAAGGACGTGGGCCGCGATTACCAGGCCGTTATCCGCGTCAATTCCCAGTCCGGCAAGGGCGGCGTTGCCTACATCATGAAGACCGACCACGGCATCAATATGCCCCGCGCCATGCAGGCAGAATTCTCCACCGTCGTGCAGGAAATCACCGATACCGAAGGCGGCGAGGTCAATTCCAAGAATATGTGGGACATCTTCGCCACCGAATTCCTGGACCGCACCACCCCGCTGCAGCTGGAATCGTTCGAAATCGACAATATTTCCGCCGAAGATACCGATGCCACCGTCACCGCCACCGTGACCTACAACGGCAAGGAATCCGAGGTCACCGGCACCGGCAATGGTCCCATCGCCGCCTACGCCAATGCGCTGGAGTCCTTGGGCATCGATTTCGATGTCATCGACTACTCCCAGCAATCGCGCTCGGCCGGCGATGATGCCGAGGCCGCCTGCTACATTGCCGCCGACGTCAACCAGAACAAGGTCTGGGGCGCGGGCATCGCCGCTTCCACGACCCGCGCCTCCATCAACGCGATTACCTCCGCAGTAAACCGCGCGTTGGCATAACGCGGGCGCGGCCGGGCATGGTAGAAGATCGACTATGCCTTCTTCTACCTACCTCATCCCCCACCGCGGCCTCGGCGCGGTGCAGACCTTGCCCATTCACGGCGCATCGGTGAAGGGCACGGAGGAATTTACCGTCACCCTGGCTCCCAGCCAGGAGGGCGGTTTAAGCGTGGAAGCACAGGGCCAGATCGGCACCATCAGCGCCGCGGACCGCGCGGAATACCCTGAGATCGACCTGCTTTTCCGCGCCGGTCTCACCCCGGCCGCCACGGCCCAGCCGCATGCCGATGACCACGTCACCCTCCTGCTTCCCCGCCCCGGACTCTGCCTGCCGGCGAATAATCCGCCCGGCGGGCCCTATACGATGCTGGGCTACGCCCCGCCCATCGATATCACCGATCTCCCCGCGGATCTCGATATCCCTGCCCAAGCCCGGATGCACGTGCTGGTCAACCTGGTGCCTTCTACCGACGCCGTCGATGTCTTCTTCGGCCCCACATTCCTCACCACCCTATCCCCGGGCCCCTCGCTGCCCCCGCTTGCCGATGCCCCCATCCTCGCCCACGCCTACCATGCCCCGCGCGGCAACGATCGCGTGCTGAGTATCTACGCCGGCGATCCGCGGCCCGCTTCCAACGAGGATTCCGTGGCCGTTGCCACCCCGACCACGCAGGCGGCGACCGAGACCTTCGAAACCAGCAGCTTTCGCGCCGTAACGGCTACCCCGGAACCCACGCGCCACACTGGGTGGTGGGTCACGGCCATAGCCGTGGTCGCCGTCGTGGCGCTGGTGACCGTACTCATCGTCGCGGTTTAGTTTCCACTAAACCGGATTAGGCACCRAAAAGGCMCGGCGCGCCCTGTCCCGCCACAGGAATTCCGGGATACTAGACTAAGGTTGATGAATAACACACCTGGCCCCTCCCCACGGTCGCCGCAGGCTCCCTCGCCGGCGACTATGGCGTCCCAGCATGCGGCTAGGACCCACGCCCAGGCGTCCCCTCACTCCGCAGCCGACTCCGCCAATCCTGACGCCGACCCCGCGCAGCCGGGCCCGCGCCGGTCTCGGCCGCGCCGCGCCGTCCGCCCCTCCGGCGGGCCGGCGAAGCCGAAAACCCCGGCCGATACAGCTGCTTCGGCCGCTCCAAGCCCCACAGCATCCGAGGCCTCCGCATCCAGCGCGGACAGCGCGCCGCAAAAGCAGCCGGACAAAACCGAGACCGTCACCAAGCACCCCTACGTGGCCCTCACGCTGCAGACCACGGGCATCCACCCCTCGACCGGGCGCATCGTCACCATCGATGCGGTGGCCTTTGATAATGCCGGCGATATTGGCCAGCGCTTCCACGCCGTGCTCAAGCCGGATATCGACGCCGGCCCGCACCACCTCCACGGGCTGACCGTCGCGGATATCGAGCAGGCACCGGCCTTTAGCAGAGTCCTCAAGTCGCTGGATAAGCTTATCGATGGCCGCACCCTCGTCGTCCACGATATCCCCTATACCTGGGGCTTTATCGTCGCCGAGGCCCGCCGCGCGATGATGACCGCCGCCCGCCAAAACCGCGCGCGCAACCGCGGGCGCAATAAGGGCAAGCGGCGCCGCCAGAAGGTGGGCCACATGCCCGCGCCCGTGCGCATCATCGATACCTTGGCCACCTCGTATGCGCAGGGGGTGCGGTCGAATGATGTGCGGCTGAGGGGCGTCGCTAAGCAGAATGGCCTGGATGCCGATCCAAAGGCAACAGTGGAACGCGCCCGCCGCCCGGAGCAGGAGACCTCGCGCGAGGAGACGGAGCTGCTCATCCAGCTCTACCAGCACCAGCAGCGCGGCCCGGTGCGCAGCTATGCCCCGGACGAGGTCCGCGCCGACCGCTTTGGCCTACAGCGCTCGCACGTGCGCGTCGATGCCGCCGAAGCTCCCGTGCAGCACCACAACCCCGGCAAGTACGAGCCCGGCAAGGAACTGCGCCGCGGCATGGAAATCGTCGTGGCCCCCGAAATCCTGGAGGACCCGGATACCATCATCTCCGCCCTCATGCGCGAGGAGCTGAACTATTCGGAAAAGCTCACCCGCGAGGCATCGCTTGTCGTGTGCAACGTCACCACGGATCTCGTGGGCAAGGCCATGCACGCCCAGCGCAAGGGCATCCCGCTGATGTCTGATGCCGCGTTTCTCGATGCCCTCACCCGCATCGAAGACCCCACTACCGCCCAGCCGCCGGCGCGGCGCCAGCCCCCGCAAAAGAGCGGCGGAAATAACCAGAGCAAGAGCCAGAAACGGCGGCGCAGGCGCGGCGGGCGCGGCCGGGGCCGGCGAAATTCTGGCGGCYCGGCGCCCAARAACAACGCCYRGGCCMCTYCCCCGGCTACCCTAGAGGGCATGAGTTTTTCAGYCCCGGGTGCCTTTAAGAAGTTGCGCMCCMCCGCCGCGACATCCGCCGCGAAGCTGGCCACCACCGCTTCCCGCGCCACCGGCCGGGGCGCCGGCGGAATGATCGGCGGCCTTATCGCCAATGCCATTGATCCCTCCATCATGACCAACCTCGGCGGCGGGCGCCCAGCCGTGCTGGTCACCGGCACCAACGGCAAGTCCACCACCACCCGCATGCTCGCCGCCGCGGTCCGCGCCGAGCACCGCGTCGCCACCAACGACGGCGGCGATAACATGGACGCCGGCATCATCTCCGCGCTCATGGCGGGCAAGGACGCCTCGCACCTGGTCCTCGAGGTCGACGAGCTGCACGTGCCGCACGTTGCCGATAACCTCAACCCGCAGGCGCTCGTCCTGCTCAACCTCACCCGCGATCAGCTCGACCGCGTCGGCGAGATCAACAAGATCGAGCGCGCCCTCCGCGGCGCCGTGGAGGCCCACCCGGACATGCTGGTCATCGCCAATTGCGATGACGTGCTCATGACCTCGGTGGCCTATGACGCCAAGAACGTCATTTGGGTCTCCGCCGGCGCCGGCTGGCTCGGCGATTCCGTCACCTGCCCGCGCACCGGCGGCCACGTCGTGCGCACCGAGGATGACTGGTACGCGGTCAAGCCGCTTGCCGATGGCCGCGAGTTCCGCCGCCCGCAGCCGACGTGGGGCATCGACAAGCATGGCGTTATCACCCCCACCGCGAAGCGCCCGCTCAACCTCGCGCTGCCGGGCCGCGCCAATCGCGGTAACGCGGCACAGGCCATCGCCGCGGCCGTCGAGGGCTTCGGCGTGGACTTGGACCGCGCTATTGCCGCGGCGGAAAGCATCGATGACGTCGCCGGCCGGTATTCCACCATCCACTGGAAGGGCCGCGAGATTCGCCTGCTGTTGGCCAAGAACCCCGCCGGCTGGCAAGAGGCCCTGTCCATGGTGGACCGCAGCGCCGATGGGTTGGTCATCGCCACCAACGGGCAGGTTGCCGATGGCATCGACATGTCCTGGCTCTGGGACGTGAAATTCGAGGGCTTTAACGGGCTCAGCGTCAAGGCCGCCGGCGAGCGCGGCACCGACCTTGCCGTCCGCCTCGTCTACGCGGATATCACCCACGAGCTCATCCCGGACCCCATGGATGCGCTCGCCGCCTGCCCCGAGGGCCGCATCGAGGTCCTTGCCAATTACACCGCCTTCCGCGATCTGAAAAAGGCCCTGTCCAAGGAGGCTAATAATGCTTAATATCGGCCTAGTGCTTCCCGATGTCCTCGGCACCTACGGCGATGACGGCAACGCCCTCGTGCTGCGCCAGCGCGCCCGCATGCGCGGCCTCGACGCCGAGATCCACCCCATCCGGCTGGGCGAGCCGGTGCCCGAAACGCTGGATATTTATACTATCGGCGGCGGCGAAGACACCGCACAGATTCTTGCCGCAGAACACCTCATTGCCGATGGCGGGCTGACCCGCGCCGCCACCGCTGGCCGCCCCATCTTGGCCATTTGCGCCGGCTTGCAGGTCCTCGGCGAATCCTTCCGCGCTTCCGGCCGGGTTATCGATGGCGTCGGGCTTATCGATGCCACCACCGCCGGCATGCAAGACCGCGCCATCGGCGAGGTATCCTCCACCCCTACCGGCGCCGGCGTGACCGCAGACCTCACCGAGCCGCTCACCGGCTTCGAAAACCACTTAGGCGCGACCATCCTCGGCCCATCCGCCCAACCGCTGGGAACCCTCACCCGCGGAAACGGCAACGCCGACCAAGCCGCCACCGCGGATCTCGCCGACGGCTCCAGCCAGCGCACCTACGAAGGCGCCGTGCAGGGCAGCGTCATCGCCACCTATATGCACGGCCCGGCGCTTGCCCGCAACCCGCAGCTCGCGGATCTGCTCCTCGCCCAAGCCATGGGCGTCTCGCTCGCGGATCACGATCCGCTGGACATTCCCGCGGTCGACCGCCTGCGCACCGAGCGCTTCAACGCCGCCGAGCCGCCGCGCTCCCAGCGCTAAATCTGTGGATAACTTCCCCAATTCGCGGCCTTCACAACCAAAAAGAGCCGAATTGAGCCAAGTTATCCACAGGCTGGCCGCGGTCGCCTTGTAGCTCCCCGGCCCCAACCCTAGGCTGCGGGGCATGACGTTATTGGAGCAGCTGGGGGACATCGCCAAGCGCGGCGTAGACCTGATCGAAGAGGCCTACGCCGCCGCTGACCTGCCCCTGCCTGCGGACCAAGCGCGCGAGCTGCGCCGCACCGCCGAGGCCTTCCTCGCGCCCACAAGCCACTCGCGCTATCAACGCCGCGCCCTTGCCGCCGCGCGCCGCAACCAGCACAGTCTGGCCACGCTCGCGCTCATCGCGCGCCGCTCCCGGCGGGTGAAGAATCCCMCCGAGCGCKGGCGCTTCCGCGAAMCCCTGTGTGCTACCGCCGGGACCACCGCCGAAGTGTCCCGGGCCGCCACCCGCCTGCTGCGCGAAATCGCCCCGCCGCCCGAGCGCGAAGACGGCGGGCGCCGCATCCTGCACGGCGAGAAAACCACGCTGAGCTTTACCGGCCCCGCCGCCGAAATGGCCGATATCTGGGCCACCGCGAAGGATAATCCCCTCGCCTGGCTCACCGGTTCCCGCGCCGTCGCGCCGGCCAGCGTGACCACCAATGTCATCATCGAGCTGCCGGATTACCTGAAAGTTCTGCGCGGCGAGGGCTCCGAAGTCCGCCTCGCCATGACTAACGGTGCCACCATCACTGGCGCCGACCTCATCCGCCGCACGCTCGCCGGCGCCGGCCTTTTCMCCCTCATCCMCCCCGAAGAAGGCCCCGTCAATCTCTMCCGCGCCCGCCACGCCTCCGCCAAGCAGCGCCGCATGCTCGAGGCCGAAGGCGCGCGCTGCGCGTGGCCCGCTTGCCGACGTCCCGCCGCCGAATGCCAAGCCCACCACATCTTCGAATATGCCCGCGGTGGCCACACCCATCCGGCGAATATGTGCCTCTTGTGTCCATACCACAATTCCATCAACGGCCTTCCGGGGCGCGGGCGGATGGCGCGCATCAACGGGCGCATCGCCTGGCTGCCGCCGCATCCTCGCCMCGCRAATCAMCCAGCCSCCCCGCCGAATTCAGCGTCMCCGCCGCACTCTGCCTCGCCGCCGGAGCCGAATTCGCCTCCCCCAGTCTTCACTGGCCGCGCCCCACGCGGGCCAACCGCCGACGTGCCCTAAACGCCTAAATGGTCAAGCGCCCCGAAAGCGCACGGGACAAGGTCAGCTCGTCCACGAACTCCAAATCGCCTCCGAGCGGCATGCCGGAGGCCAATCTGGTGATCTTTAAATCGGGAAAGTCCCGCAATAACCGCACCAGGTACGCCGCGGTGGCCTCGCCCTCCGTATTTGGATCGGTGGCGAGGATGACTTCGCGGATGGTGGGGGTGTCGTCGTAAAGCGGGACCTCTGGCGTGGAATCCGCCAACTCCCTATCCGGTAGCACCCCGCCGAGGCGCTGGAGGAGCGTGGAAATATTCAAATCCTTCGGCCCAACATTGGCCAGCGGATCCAGCGCACCGCCGAGCACGTGGTAGCGGCCCTCGTACTCACCCGTGCGCTCGATAACCTGGATGTCCTTCGGCTCCTCCACGACGCAAATGGTGGAGGCGTCGCGCTGCGAATTGATGCAAATCCGGCAGACGTCCTCGCGCGAAATATTGCAACAAATGCGGCAAAAAGTAACGCCGTCCCGCACCCCGCCTAAGGCATTTTGCAGGCGCTCAATATCCTCCGGTTCCATGTGCAACACATGAAACGCGATACGCTGCGCCGACTTCGGGCCGATGCCCGGCAGGCGCGAAAACTCATCAATGAGGTCCTGCAGAGGTCCTTCAAACACCACAACTCCCAAAATTACGTCAAGGCCGCGGCCCCACTATCGGGACAACGGCCTTTTTAGAATATCGCGCAGCTAGAAATTGCCGCCGAACATGTCATCCATCGACGGTCCACCCTGGCCGCCCATGCCCTGCGAGAGGGGACCAATCTTTTCCTGTGCCAGCTTGCCCGCAGCGGCGTGGGCATCCTTAAACGCGCCCATGACCAGGTCTTGCAGCGTGTCGATGTCCTCAGGATCAACCACAGACTTATCAATCTGCAGGTCTACTAGCTCGGCGCCGCCGGTCATGGTCACCTTAACCAGGCCATTGCCCGCGCTGCCCTCAACGTTGGTAGCCAGGATCTCTTCCTGCGCCTTCTGCAGCTCGGCCTGCACCTGCGCGGCCTGCGCGATGAGGTCGTTCATGTCATTGGGTTGTGGGGTGGAATCTTGTTCAGCCATAGCTTTCGTCCTTTCTCAATAGCTTTGCTACCGCCCGAGTCTACCGTGCCACAGTCCTATACACGGCGTGCGCCTAGTTCCTTTTCCACGAGCTCTATCGCAATCTCGGTGGCGCTGCGATGGTCCATTTCGCCTGCGGACTGCGCGGCTTCGACCATGTCGCGTTCTTCGTCATCGCGCGTATAGGCCGGTTCCGGCGGCGGCTCGTCCGCGGGGCCCTCCGGCTCGGGCGGCAGCGGCACCCCGTTGCTAAATTGCGGCGTGCGCGCGAATTCTTCATCGCGTTGCTTCGCCACCTCGCTTGCCTTGGCAATGCGCGAGCGCCACCCGGGCTTACTCTCCGCCTCCTTGTCGTCGCTCGGCTCCCGCTCGGGCGCGTTGGGGTTCCATTCGGGTTTGGCCTGCGGAGCCCGCGGCGCATCGAACCCGGCGCTCTTAGGATCCGTGCCCACCACGCAGTTGACCTGAATATCGCGCTGGAATTCCTCCCGCAGCACGTCCACAATGACGGAATTATTCGCCGGCGCATTGATGCGTTCTGCCAGCGCACCGGTGGTATGCCCCAGCGTCAGCGTATTATCGCGGAATCCGAGCACGCGGGCTTCGGCAAGCATGATTTCGGCGACCTTATTACGCTTGCCGACGCTCCCCCTCAGCTCCACCCATTTCCTCTTCACCGCATCCACGAAGTCATCACCGCTTACCGATGCCCCCTGCGCAGGCGCCGCCGGCACCGGCTTCTCCAGCGGTTCCGCCTGGCCGTTGCCGCGGGCTGGCGCATTCTGTGGAATCTGCCGCTCCTGGCCCCATGGATCCGCGCCATCGTCAGTTTCTACGTCGCCGCCTGCCGCGGTAGCCGAAGCATCCTTTTCAGGCACATCGCTAGACTGCGAATCCGTGGACTGCTGCTCAGGCTGCCCAGCCTGTTGCTGCTGCCCCGACTGCGCATATTCCGCGCTCGGTTGCGCAGGCTGCGACGCAGATCGCTCCTGATTCTCAGCTGCTGCCGGCCCCGTTTGTGCCGGCTGTGCCGACTGCGCTGAACCCTCATGCTCGCCACGCGATTGCTGCGCAGTTGTCTCCGGTTGCTCAGGCCGAGACAATGGTGATGTCGATTGCGTCCCCTGTGCCTCGGTGCCCGCGGCCGCTTGATTCCGTTGTTGTCCAGGCGCCTCTGATGCAGTAGGGCCCGTGGCGGCCTGGTTTTGCTGGGCCTGGGACTTTGCGCGGCGCCGCGCGATGATGGCGGCCGCTGCCGACTGCGGGTCTTGGGCACCCGAAAAGGCTGGCCCGTTTCCCGCAGAGGGTGCCGCCTGCCCCGATTGTCCTGGCTGCCCTGCCTGCGCTGCCTGCGCCAGTTGTGCCCCTTGGCCGGCCTGGTTGTGCTGGCCAGACTGTGCGGATTGCGGTGCGCCGCTGGGTTGGGTGGCCTGAGGCAACTGCCCCGGCTGGCTCACGGCGCCGACAGCTGCACCCGGCGCCGCGCCGGCCGAGGTACCGATGAGCAGGTGCGCGCACATGATTTCGAGCAGCAGGCGCGGCGAGGTGGCCCCGGTCAGATCGCTGATGCGGTCATTGACGGTGGAGGCAAGGTAGGTCAGCTGCGGTCCGGAAAAGCGCTGCGCTTGGGCGGTGAGCACCTCGGCGCGGTCGGTAGGCGCGGAGACCAAGCCGGCATCGATGGCGCCCGGCACGGCCTGCAGGATCATCAGGTCGCGCAAGCGGTCGAGCAGATCCACGGCAAAGCGGCGCGGGTCGTGGCCAGCCTCGATGACGTTGTCGATCTGCGCGAAGAGGCCGGCCTTGTCGTTCTCGGCGAGGGTGGCGATGGTGTCATCGAGAAGCGTGACGTCCGTAACCCCCAGCAGCGGGCGCGCAAGGTTATAGGTCAGGCCATCGGGACCCGCACCGGCCAAAAGCTGGTCCAGTAGCGACAAGGTATCGCGCGGGGAACCGCCGCCGGCCTCGATGACCATGGGATAGACGGAGTCTTCAACCTGCACGCCCTCAGAGGCGACGGTCCTTTGCAGCAGCCCCTTCATCGCGGGCGGGGTAAGCAGGCGGAAGGGATAGTGGTGCGTCCGGGAGCGAATGGTGCCGATGATCTTTTCCGGCTCCGTCGTCGCAAAGATGAAAATCACGTGCTCCGGCGGCTCCTCAACCACCTTGAGCAACGCATTGGCACCGGACGGGGAAATCATATGCGCCTCATCGATGATGAAGATGCGATAGCGCGATTCCGCCGGCGCATAGTAGGCGCGGTCGCGCAGCTCGCGCATGTCCTCCACGCCATTGTGCGAGGCGGCGTCGAGCTCCGTCACGTCCAGGTTGCCCGGGCCGCCGGGCGCGAGCGACACGCACGAATCGCACTTGCCGCACGGCGTCGAGGTGGGCCCGTGCTCGCAGTTGAGCGAGCGGGCCATAATCCGCGCCGAAGACGTCTTACCGCAGCCGCGCGGGCCGGAAAAGAGGTAGGCGTGGTTGATGCGCCCCGCGTCGAGGGCGGCAGATAGCGGCGTGGTGACCTGCTCTTGCCCCACGACCTCGGCAAACGTTGCTGGACGGTATTTCCGGTATAAAGCCACGATTAGCCAGTTTACCGGCTAACCCTCGCGCGACCAGTCCAGCAGGTCAATGCCCTGCTCGGCCACAGCTTCCTGCAGCTTGCCGACGCCCTCTTCCACCCCAAACGCATATTCCGCATCCGTCAGCATGACCAGCTGCAGCACGAGCGTCAGGCGGTCATCCTCGCGGTACTGCGGTGTCTGCCCGCCCCAGAGGTACGGGGCAATAAGCAGCCCGTGGTGCACGGTCGGCTCGCCGGGCAGATCAAGAAGCGATGGCAGCAAGACGCCGGGTTGCGCGGGCAAGAGGCCGCCCGCCTTCTCGAGCTTCGCGGCGGCGGCCCCCACAGCGGCGGCGACTTCGGGCTGGCCCACGCGCGCCACCGTCACCAGTTCGCAGCGCACATCCAGACCTTCGGCATCGCTGCGCAGGCCGGTATCGACGGCGTTGAAGGTGGTGGTGAGGGCGAGGGATTGGGCATCGGCAAGCGTGGCTAAACCCAGCCTGCGCCCGTCGACGTACCGGAACTCCAGCGGGGCCGGGATGACCTCGCTGAGCCACACGGCGGATTCGGCGGCGTTGATTTTAGCCCTCCGCCTTTTCGATGGCCGCCAGGAGCACGCAGGTGGCAACGCCGTCGATGGCTTCCTCGWTTTCCYCCKGCGGCGGCAGCGACACCGCAAGTCGGATATTGCGGTCATTCYCABCGCGGCSGKGGGGGKRGSCCGCGCCCGCCTTGGTGAGCACGATGCCGGCGTCCTTGGCCAGCTCCCACACGCGGGTGGCGGTGCCGTCCACGACGTCCATGGAAATGAAGTAACCGCCCTCCGGGTCGGTCCATTCCGCGACGCCGTACTCGCCCAGGCGCTCGTCCAAGATGCGGCGAGCGGCGGCGAACTTCGGCGCCAGCAGCTCGGCGTGGCGGCGCATCAGCTCACGCACGCCGTCCGCGGACCCGAAGAACTCGGCGTGGGCGAACTGGTTGATCTTATTGGGCCCAATGCCGCGGATGCCTGCGTGCTCCAGGTACCAATCGAGGTTCTCCGCCGAGGAGCCGAAGAAGCTCACGCCGGAGCCCGCGAAGGTGACCTTGGAGCTCGAGGACATGGCCCAGAAGCGGTTGGGGTGCCCGCCCTGCTTGGCGATGTCCAGCACTGGCAAGACTTCCGGAAATTCGTCTGTCAGCGTGTGCACGGCATAGGCGTTATCCCACACGATGCGGAAGTCGGGCGCCGCGGTATCCATTTCCGCCAGGCGGCGGGTCTTTTCCTCCGAGATGAGTACGCCGGTGGGGTTGGAGAACATGGGAATGAGCCACATGCCCTTGACCTGTGGGTCCTGGGCGAGCTTAGCGATGGCCTCGACATCCGGGCCGTCGTCTTCCATCGACACCGTCACCAACTCGAATCCGAAGAGCTCCGTGATGGCGAAGTGGCGGTCATAGCCGGGCACGGGGCAGATCCACTTGACGGKTTCTTCCTCGCTCCACGGGCGCGGCGAATCATTGGTGCCAAAGGTATAAGCCCAAGAAATGAGGTCGAACATGATGTTGAGCGAGGAGCTATCGCCGGCCAGCAAGAGCTCTGGGTCAATATTGGTAAGCTCGCCCCACAGCTCGCGCAGCTTCTTGACGCCCTTCAGGTTGCCGTAGTTGCGCAGGTCAGCGCCTTCAGAATCGGTGTAGTTTCCCTCACCCGGCAGCGACAACAGCGCATTGGAGAGATCGAGCTGCGCCTTCGAAGGCTTGCCACGGGTCAAATCCAGCTTGAGGCCCTTTGCTTTCAGGTCTGCGTATTCTTCGCGGACTTTCGCGGCAAGTTCTGCCAAGGCGGACGATTCCAGAGTGAGAAGCGACATTAGTATGTCTTACCTTCCATAGTGTGGTGCGACGTTTAGCCACCAATACTAACGCACCCTGCACAAAAAAGGGACCCCGCGCACCCGTCAGAGCCTCCTGACCCTTGCTGCATTCCTGCCCTGGGGGAGTTCAGAGGATGGACGCCACGCGGAATCCTGCCCTTACTTTAACGCCCGCAACCCGCATTAGCCAAATACGCGTCTCTCGGGGCGAGACGGAAGGCTACGGGGGCATCGGCAAGCGGCGGCAGCACAGCGATCGCCGGCCCCTGCCCCACCGAAACCCAATAATTGCCCAGAAATTACGTCTGACCAGGCGATTGGCATTCTAATTGCTACGGCTGCTAATGTTTCTTCTCGGAGGATTCGACTAGCGGCCTATGTCACACGCCTGGAACGCGTGCGGGGTTCACGCCCCTCGTGGGTTCAAATCCCACATCCTCCGCCATTGTCATGAGTCGCGACATACTTGACAGGTCAGTCGCGACATCGTTGACGAACCGGCATCTCAGTTGTTTTTGTTCTGGGGTGCCGGTTTTTCGTGTTTTGGGTCTAGGGGTGGGGCTCCTTTTTCCAGTAGGGTTTTGGTAGTCGCGGGCTGTGTCGATGTAGTGCTCGGTGATGATTTCTCCGGTCGCAGCTAGTGATGTGGTGATGTGGTTGTCGGCGATGACCATGAGGATTTTTTGTTTCTTGAATGCGCGCCCGATGCCTAGGTGGAAGAGTTTGCCGGCGTAGCGGACGGTGACTTTGCCGTTGTCCCAGACGATGTCTTTTCTGGTGCGCCATTCTTGTGTGGGATTGTCGTTGGGGCTGGCTTTTGTGCCGGTGGTGTAGCTGTGGTGTGGGGTATGTCGTCCTAGTGCGCGGTGTGGGCGTTAGGGTTGCCCGCAAATCGTGGACACGTAGTAGAGCTACCTAGTGGTTAGGCAGCTAATTCTTTTCTGCTGGTGGTTAGGCTGGTGTGGTTCTCGAAATCGACGGGGCTGACCATCCCGAGGGCGGAGTGCCGACGTCGACGGTTGTAGACCACTTCAATCCAGCAAGCCACAGCCTGACGCGCAGCATCGCGGGTGGCCCAGCGCTTCCGGTCGTAGAACTCGGTCTTAAGCGTCGACCAGAACGACTCAGCCATCGCGTTATCGAAACACACTCCGGTACGCCCCACGGATTGAGCAATGCCCAAATTGCGGCACACCTCCCAGAGCTGCTCGCTGGTAAATTGTGTCCCACGGGAGAGTGTCCGATTCTTTGTGTGCGGGGGCTTGGTTTACAAGTAATCCGCGAATCGGTTGGGGTAGGCCACAGCTAGTTGGTTGATGGCTTGTTTCCACCCGGTGGCTTTCGCTCCTTCAATATAGCCGTTGCATTCAACGTCGCGTTTTGTTTTCTTCGCTCGCTGGGCAGCGCGCTTGTCTTCGATGTCGCAGATCATCAGCCACAGCGTCTTCAGTGCGGCAGTATCGTTCGGGAATTGCCCCCGGTTACGGGTAGCTTTACGCAGTTGGGCGTTGAGCGATTCGATCGAGTTGGTGGTGTAGAGCACTCGCCGCGCCGCTGGCGGGAACTGCAGAAACGGCACGAACCGCTCCCATGCGTCCCGCCAGACTTTGACCGACTAGGGGTATTTCCGGCCAAGTTCACTGGCCTCGAAGGCATCCAGGCTGGCACGTGCAGTGTCCTCGTTAGCGGCTGTGTAGACCTCACGCAGTACGCGGGAGACTGATTTGCGGTCCTGGTAGGACACCCACCGGTTCGCAGCCCGAATCAGGTGCACAATACAGGTCTGCACCATGGAATTCGGCCAGGTTGCCTCCACGGCTTCCGGCAGGCCTTTTAAGCCCGTCGCAGCACACGATGAACACGTCTTGGACACCGCGGTTAGCCAGATCCGCACACACCGATGCCCACAATGCGGCGCCTTCATTGTCCGCGATCCACAATCCCAGGATGTGCTTGATGCCGTCCATGTCGACACCAACCGCCATGTAGCAGGACTTGTTGACCACGCGGTGGCCATCGCGGATTTTAACGCGTAGCGCGTCGAGGAAGATCACCGGATAGAACTCGTCGAGCTGGCGGTTTTGCCAGATCATGACCTCTTCCAAGACCGCGTCGGTAATGGTGCTGATCGTATCCGGGCTCATATCCACACCGAGGGTGGTTGCGAGATGGTGGCAAATATCGCGCACTGTCATCCCGCCGGCGTACAGCGAGATAATCATGTCGTCGAGCTCTGTGAGCCGACGTGTGCCCTTGGGCATCATCCGGGGAGTAAACGTGCCGGCGCGATCCCTGGGCACGGTCACTTCCACCGCGCCGTAGCCAGAGTTGACGGTTTTGGTGTACGACCCGTTGCGGTGATTGCTTCCTTGGGCGGGGCCAACCTGGGCTTTCGTCTTGCGGTCGCAGTGGCTATAGCCCAAATGCGCATCCATCTCTGCCTGGAGACCAGCGTTAATCGAAGCCTGCAACAGGCCTTTGACCAGCTCGCTGGCGTCATCGGTGGACGTCGACAGCTCGCCGATCAAGCTGGCGAGCTTAAGGATTTTCCATCAGCTTCTTACTGATCTCGTTGACCCTCGCCGGGTCATGGCTTTTCTTCGGTGACACCGTAGTCATTATCGGTGAAACTCCTTCTAGATCAGAGCCTCACACACAAACTTCCTGACACTCTCGGGTTGGCGGCAGGTGGTGCTMCCTCTATCGGGCGATCACCGCCGGTGGCCAGACCTTGGGCTTTTACCTCTCTTCGAATCGGAACGTGGCCGCAGCGAAGTGTTTCCTGGCCAAGGCCGTCAGATCCAATGCGTCAGCCGGGTATCCCAGAGTGATCAACACCGATAAAGCACCCTCCCTAGCCAGGGCAATCGCCGAGTTGAAGTCAGAGGGAATCTGCCCGCCAACAGTGGAACACCGACAGGTGAAATACCTCAACAACATCCTAGAAGGCGACCATGGTCGACTGAAGCGGATCCTCGGGCCAAAAGGCGCGTTTAAGAACCGGACATCTGCATATCGGACGTTGAAAGGGATGGAGGCGATGCACTCATTGCGGAAAGGGCTAGGCGCGATGTTTGCCTACGGGCAACCGAACCCGGACGCGGTGATCGTCAACCAGGTCTTCGAGACGGCCTAACAACGCCCACACGCAGCGGCCGTCAGGGAATGAGAAACTGAGTCTTCGCTGCTCTCCGCCCAACTTTGCAACAGTACCGCTAAAACAATCGGGAAGCCTACACCTTCACCTCGGATATGATCGCCGAGAACTTTTCGACAAAATGGACTACTGCGGTAGAGCGAAGAAACTTTCGCAACGACATCAAGAAGGCCATTCATGACATTCTGTGTGTGGCCTAACGCTGGAATTACCTCCAATACTGACCGGTGTCACGTTGATCAAGACAGTCACCTCAGTCCGACAGCGGCCGTCTCGTCCAGAACTCGACTAGACAGAACACAGAAGACTAGCGCCCTCCGGCGCGCTTTCTTTTTACCTGAAAGCACTTTGCGCTGATCTGCCATCATCTTGCTAGTTATACACAGGGGTTTACCTATTTTCCCAGGTGGCTTATAACTATATCCCTGTAGATCTATATCCCCAGCCGATCAACCAACAGAACCGTCATATTGTGGGTTATGGTTTATACTCCCGCCTCGCCTTGCGGCTCGTTGGGCTGCC
The DNA here is from genome assembly GCF_030515985.1 of Corynebacterium accolens. The sequence continues at coordinate 1,616,943 of NZ_CP100376.1, forward strand.
GCCCAAATCAAAGATTTGGTTGCCACCAACCAGCCCTTGTTACGGGTGCGTTGTGAAAGAATCAACAACTAAGACTTACCTACCCACCTTAGAAAGCCATGACCACACCACAATCCCTGATCACTCGCCTGGCGTCCCCAGACGCCACTGAGCGCACTGAAGCTGACATTCAGTCCGACATCAAGACCCTGCTGACTACCGCCGACTTCGACCTGGATACCCCACGGTTGGAAGAGCAGATCGGTGATGGTTCTCACCGACGAATCGACATCGCCACCGGAGCCACTGTCATCGAAGTAAAAAAGCGGCTCACCAACGAGAGCGCCGACGCGGACTACATCAACCAACTCGCTGGCTACGTCACTACCCACATGAGCCAAGATGGTTCCCGCTACAACGGAATCCTCACCGACGGGAAAACCTGGTGGCTGTTCGAGCAGTCCCCGCCGATGGCTCCTTCGTCCGGCGCAGCACCTTCGAGCTTGCCCCTGGAGCTACCGGGTTCGGGCTTATTGAATGGCTCAAAGCCGTGTTGGCTACTCGGAGCAATTCGCGAATATCATTTTGATTGAACCTATCACAGGCGAGAACTCTCATTTATGAAACATCGGGAATCCCGCAATTCTCATTCCACCAGCGAGAAGTATTCCACATGCTGTAGGATGCGGCTCATCTGAGAAGCGGGATGTCAGGATGGCGTGTATCCTAGATTTGTTCCGCCTATCGATACAGAAAGGTTCTATCATGAATCGAGTCGCACTTCTGACAGTTGTGTCTCTAATCACTGCAGGTATTGCCCCCGCAGCTTCTGCCGAAACGGTTGAACAAGCAGAGAAAACTCCTGTTTGGTCTGAAGAGCAATTTGATAGGTCTCTTAAGGAGATCACTCCTGAAGAGAAGAAGCAGCTTGAGCTAATTAGTAACGTCGGTGAACATATTGATTACGACGATGAGGGTAACCTCAAGTCCGATCTCAACGATGATCAGCTTCGTAGTGATTATGGTTTCGAAGACAAAGATGTCAGTTTTTTCCACTCAGTGCTTGCTGAGGATGAAAGCATTGTTCAGCACAAGGAAAACGAGCCAAAAATTGTCACTACATATGATCACAAGCTCGGCCACATATCAAATAGCGATTTGACGGTTGGGACGGCTGCAACTCTTACCGCAGCGGCAATGGAAGGGCCAGCTGCTCTTGAGGCGGCATTCTTTGCTTGGGGTGCTGTAGCAGGCGGGCCGATCGGAGCTGCTATTTCTGACGCTGCCGGCCTTCTTGGGGCAACTTACTTTGTCGATCTCGCTACTAAAATCACAGGGGCGGTCGCGCAGGGTAAAGGTATTACCTGGTACTCTAAGTGGGGATTTCCGCCAATTACCGCAGAGATTGAGGATGACTAATGCGGACGGATAAAGATCCAAAGTTTATTCGCTTTCCAGAATCTCTGTGGGCTTTTGTCACTATATTCCCCTCGGATATTATTGAGAAACATGGAGTTGAGCACTTTTTCAATTCTGGATATTTGTGGCTCTATTCAATATTGGGAGTAATCCTTTTTGGTATTTCCATGATCATGGGTGAAAAAGCGGTATCTCCTTGGATGCATCGTGTGCGTTCCATTTTCCTCTTTGCTGCAACGATAGCTATTACAGCTTTCTTCCCTAGCTTGGTTGGGCGAATAGTCGTGGCGTTCCTAGCCATCTGCTACTTTTTCTGGCCCAATAACCATATAGTCTTTCGTCGAGCAGCGGCATGATCGGTGTTTTAAGTGGAGCTAGCAGTTTATTAATCACTTGATAAAAAGTGATAGGATCTTGCTAAACTGTCTTCCAAAACTTGGCCACAGTACTCATGCGGGTACTGTGGCCAAATTGGTGCATCTATCAAAAAGGGTACATAAGGGTTAAGTAGCTCTTAACTATGGAGTTGTGACGCCTTGAGAGTGTCAGGGAGATTTGGATTCAGAATCCCGCCACAAGGAGTTATTGAAATCCGCCCTTGATGCCCTTTTCTCGTTTCCGACCTAACCTAAACGGAACACGCCTAGGGGGATGAAGCGTCCGGGGTTTAGTTCCTACCTCAGCTAAGGATGTGATGTCTAGTGACTTTTTGGACTCGGAGTCCATTGACTTTTTGGACTCGGAGTCCAGTTAGTTTTTTGACGCGGAGTCCAGGAAGTTTATGGACAGGATGTCTAACGACTTTTTGGACTCTGGCTTCTTGACAATGTGGGGATGGCAATTCCCATTACTCTCCGCAAGAAGATAGCGGATTTCGACCCCATCCGTGAGGGCATCACGGTCCAGCAGTTCTGCAAGAACATCGGCGTATCGAAGCAGACGTACTACAACATCAAAGCACGTATCGCCGAACGCGGGCGGGCTGGCATCGTGCCCGACAGCACGGCACCACTGAACCCGCGACGGGTCTACGATGACAAGATTCGACAACAGGTCCTGCAAGCTCGCGGTACGTTAAGAGCCCGCGGCCAAGACTGCGGCCCATGGTCAATCTTCTACTTCTTCCTCGACGAACTCGGCTACGACCAACCACCGTCACGAGCTTTAATCGCACAATGGTTGCACGAGGCTGGCGTCGCTGACATCAATGCACGTAAACGACCGCGTAAGTCCTACAGGCACTTTGCCAGGGGCGAAGTCAATGAACTGTGGCAGATCGATGCGTTTGCCTACAGACTCTTCGATGTGCCTCACACGCAAGTGACTATCTACCAAGTCGTCGACGATGCCAGCCGCTTCGACGTCGGCTCCCAAGCTTTTGGAACTCCAGAAAACGGCACCGATGCCCGCATCACGCTAAGTGGAGCCATTGATGCTTACGGACTTTTCCAAGAAGTCCTCTCTGACAACGGTGATGCCTTTGCCACCTACCATCGCGGCCGGCTGTCGCAAACCGAACGCTGGCTCGCCAGCCTGGGAGTTCAATCAAGTGCGGGCTTTGCTCCCACGACGCAAGGCAAAGACGAGCGATCGCACCAAACCATGACCAGGTTTTTGGATGCTCGTACCCCGACGACGCTGGCGCAGGTCCAACAGCTGATTGTCGACTACCGCAACTTCTACAACACACGCCTGAGGTTACCCTCGTTTAGTGGACACCCTATTAGTACGGATCTTGTGTCCGTAGGAGAGGATGTTCATTGTGAGTTCGTCAAGGAAGAAGTACACCCCGGAGTACCGGCAGGAGGCCGCCAGACTGGTCATTGAGTCTGGGCGCCCAATCGCTCATTATTACAAATGGAAATCAGCTGCTCCTGCCCGCCGGCGACGCGTCCTTGACGACGCGGTGCTGGGAGCGAGGATCAAGGCCGTGTTCACGGCCGAGAACGGTTGTTACGGGGCGAAACGCGTGACGGCGGCCATCAATTCCGATCCAGCCAACGACGACCTTTTCAATCACAAGCGCACCGCCAGGTTGATGCGCCAGATGGGCCTGTTCGGCTACACCAAAAAACGCCGGGTGAAGACCACCGTGTCTGCGAAACGGGCTCCGAAGTTGCCCGACCTGCTGAAACGCCGGTTCACCGCGGAGAAACCGAACACCATCTACGTCGGCGATATCACGTACCTGCCGATCGCGGACGGGTCGAATATGTACCTGGCCACCGTCATCGACTGCTATTCGCGGCAGTTGACCGGTTTCGCGATCGCCGACCACATGCGCACGGAGTTGGTCGAAGAAGCTCTCACGATGGCCCACGGGGTCCGAGGCAACCTTGACGGGGCGATTTTTCACTCCGATCATGGCAGCGTCTATACCTCTGGGCAATACCGGAAGCTGTGTGAACGATTCGGTGTCACCCAGTCGATGGGAGCAATCGGGACGAGCGCGGACAACTCGTTGGCGGAGTCGTTCAACGCCACGCTGAAACGGGAAGTCCTCCAGGACGAGTCCGTTTTCCCAAGTCAGCTCGTATGTCGTCGGGACGTGTTCCGGTGGTGCACGCACTACAACACCAAGCGCTTGCACTCGTGGTGCGGCTATCGCTCGCCGAACGCCTTCGAAGCCGCCGGATCAGCTACACTTACTATCGCATCTTGATTAAATCCCCGTGTCCACTTTCCGGGGTTCGGGCCCKTCCGCGTGGCCCGAAAGACCTACGTGGTGGATATGGCGGGSGGCGRTAAAAGGAMGCAGKACGTGGGKGSCGCGRATACAAWGATGGGSATCATTTTGYTCATCATGGGTGGTATTTCCTCCGTCATTGCTCTCGCGGGRCCAGAAGCGGCGTTGATTTTCTTGGCGCTCGTTGGCTTTATTGGAGTGTGGCGCGCGGGCAGCCTTAAGGAGGTTTCTCGCACATAGTTGAAATAGGGACTATAAGATGAAGCCCGAAGAACTAATCAAACTCAACCCCCAGGAGTTTTGTTGACCGTGGAAGCAACTATTCCAAGTGCCGTCGTCGTCCTCGCGGCGGGTGCCGGCACGCGCATGAAATCCACAAARCAAAAGACTTTGCACGAAATTGGCGGKCGCACGCTGCTTGGACACGCGCTGCACGCCGCGGCGGGAATCAATCCGGACCATCTCGTGACCGTCGTGGGCCACCAGCGCGAGCAGGTCTCACCCGTCGTAGAAAAGATTTCGAATGAGCTAGACCGTGAGATCGTGCAGGCCGTGCAGGATGAACAGCGCGGTACCGGCCATGCCGTGTCCTGCGGGATTTCCCCGATTTCTGATTTCGAAGGCACCATCATCGTTACCAATGGTGACGTGCCGCTTTTGACCCCAGAAACCATCGAGGGGCTGCGCGATACCCACACCGCTCAAGGCAATGCGGTCACGGTGTTATCCATGCGCCTTGCAGATCCCACCGGTTATGGCCGCATCATTCGCGACACGGATGGGTCTGTGTCCGCCATCGTGGAGCACAAGGATGCCACCGAAGAACAGCGCCTGGTTGATGAGGTCAATTCCGGTGTTTTCGCTTTCGATGCGGCAGCATTGCGCGATGCCCTGACCAAGCTTGATACCAATAATGCGCAGGGCGAGCTGTACATTACCGATGTCCTCGAAATCGCCCGCACCGCCGGGCATGGCGTGGGTGCGCACGTGGCCGCGGATCCACAGGAACTAGCCGGCGTCAATGACCGCGTGCAGCTGGCCGCTGCCGGCCGCGAGCTCAACCGCCGCATGGTGGAAAAGGCCATGCGCGGTGGCGCCACCATCGTCGATCCAGAGACCACCTGGATCGGCGTTAATGTCACCATCGGCACCGATGTCACCATCCACCCCGGCACTCAGCTATGGGGTGCGACGAGCATCGCCGATAATGCCGAGATCGGCCCGGATTCCACGTTGACGAATATGCAGATTGGTACAGGCGCTTCCGTGGTCCGCACACACGGCAGCGATTCCGTCATCGGCGTCAACGCCAAGATTGGGCCTTTTACCTTTATTCGCCCGAATACCATCGTGGGCGAAGACGGCAAGCTCGGCGGCTTCGTGGAGGCGAAAAATGCCGAGCTCGGCCGCGGTACCAAGGTGCCGCACCTTACCTATATTGGTGATGCCACCGTGGGCGAGGAATCCAATATCGGTGCGTCCTCTGTCTTCGTCAATTACGACGGTGTGAACAAGCACCACACCACCATTGGCAGCCACGTGCGCACCGGCTCGGATACGATGTTTATCGCTCCAGTCAATGTCGGTGATGGCGCGTACTCCGGTGCGGGTACAGTAATTAAAGACGATGTTCCCGCGGGAGCACTCGCAGTCTCCGGTGGCAAACAGCGCAATATCGAAGGCTGGGTTGAAAAGAAGCGTCCGGGCACCCCAGCGGCAGAAGCCGCAGCCCGTGCACAGGACAACGAAAAGTAAAGGGGCATATTCTCCTATGACTGGTAAGGTAACTGGTAGTAGCAAAAACATGAAGCTCTTTTCTGGGCGCGCACACCCAGAATTGGCAGAGGCAGTGGCAAAGGAACTTAACACCGATTTGGTTCCTACCACCGCCCGGGACTTCGCCAATGGCGAGATCTTCATCCGCTTCGAAGAATCCGTGCGCGGCGCTGACTGCTTCGTCATGCAATCGCATTCCCAGCCGCTCAATAAGTGGCTGATGGAACAGCTCATCATGATCGATGCGTTGAAGCGTGGTTCCGCCAAGCGCATCACCGCGATCTTGCCGTTCTACCCATATGCGCGTCAGGATAAAAAGCACTTGGGCCGCGAGCCCATCTCCGCCCGCCTGGTCGCAGATCTCCTGCAGGCAGCCGGTGCGGACCGCATCGTCTCGGTGGACCTACACACGGACCAGATTCAGGGCTTCTTCGACGGCCCAGTGGATCACATGCACGCCCAGCCCATCTTGACGGACTACATCAAGTCCAAGTACGCCACCGATAACATCGCCGTCGTCTCCCCCGATGCCGGCCGCGTGAAGGTCGCCGAAAAGTGGGCCCACGACCTGGGCGATGCCCCGCTGGCCTTCGTGCACAAGACCCGCTCGAATACCGAGGCCAATAAGACGGTCTCCAACCGCGTTGTGGGCGAAGTTGAGGGCAAGGACTGCGTGCTTCTCGATGACATGATTGACACCGGTGGCACCATCGCCGGCGCCGTGCGCGTGCTCAAGGAAGCGGGCGCAAAGAAGGTCATCATCGCCTGTACCCACGGCGTATTCTCTGACCCCGCCCGCGAGCGCCTGTCCGAGTGCGGTGCCGAGGAAGTCATCACCACCGATACCCTGCCGCAGTCCACCGAAGGCTGGTCCAACCTCAAGGTCCTGTCCATCGCCCCACTGCTGGCTCGAACCATCCACGAGATCTTCGAAAACGGTTCTGTAACTACCCTTTTCGACCGCGCATAAGCGTTCCACCGATCGCACTACACCTCACACCCCGCCCTTCGCGCTCACCGTGAACGGCGGGGTGTCGGTGTTTTCCATCCCCGTGAGCGCCAAGGGCGTCGCAGGTATACGCAAGCACTACCGCACTACCGCCTGCCGTTCTCCCCACCCTCCCCTCGCGCTCACCGCGCAACCCGAGCTACAGTCATACGCGCCGCCGGTGAGCGCGAAGGGCGCGACGGGCGGGACGGGCGCGAAGGAAGACTAACGGGGCGGGTTTTGGTTTCATCGACCGAGAGATGCTAATCTAACTCAGTCTCGGCGAGGGCGACTCAAAAATTGGGAAGCCGTTATCGACGCGATTGAAGTTAGAGCATGTTGCTTTTATTGACGCCTGCGATGACTCGTCCAAGACGTTCATCGGCAGGCTTTCGTCGTTTTTATAACTTCGATAGCCTCGCCGCACTACACCGACAAAGGAGATTGCATCATGGCAGAGCGCCCAATCATTAAAGCAGAACCACGTACCGTCTTTGGCAAGGGCTACGCCCGCCGCCTGCGCCGCGACTGGAAAGTTCCCGGCGTAATCTACGGTAGCGACCAGGAGCCAGTACACTTCGCAGTGCCCCTGCTGGACATCCAGTCCCTCGTTCGCAACAACGGTGTCAACGCCGTTTTGGAGCTCGAGATCGAGGGTGAGCAGTACCTGACCATGGTCAAGAACGTTGACCAGAACGTGCTCACCATGGACATCGACCACGTTGACCTGCTGCTGATTAAGCGCGGCGAGAAGGTCGAGGTTGAGGTTCCGATTACCCTGACCGGCGAGTCCGCACCGGGCACCATGCACATCCAGGACGCAGACGTCCTCATGGTTGAGGCTGACGTACTGAGCATTCCGGAAGAGATCGAGCTGTCCATCGAGGGCCTCGAGGACGGCGAGGTCATCACCGCCGCCGACATCACCATGCCGGAAGGCACTACCCTGGTGGCAGACCCAGAGACCGTTATCCTCTCCATCTCCCTGCCTGAGGTTGACGAGGAGCTCGAAGAGGCCGCCGAGGCTGCTGAGGAAGGCGGAGCCGACGCTGGTGCCGACTCCGTCGACGAAGAGGGCGAGTCCTCCAAATCCGACGATTCCGAGGAGTAATTTCTCACCCCCTCAAGCACACATCGCCGTGAGCATTGCTGCTCACGGCGATGTCGTGGTTTTATAGATGGTTTTATAAATCTTGTCCGGCAAGTTCACGAATTCTGGGCTTACTACTCAAGTTCATATTCAGTGCCGCATAGGTTTGTATTTCCAATAGAATTTCAATCTATGCGACAATAATGCAGTGACTCCACTACTCGTAGTAGGCCTTGGCAATCCTGGCCCGAAATATTCCGGCACGCGGCACAACATCGGCTTCGACGTTGCGGATGAGCTCGCCGGTGAATTAATGAGCAGCTTTTCGGTGCATAAGAAGACGAATACCGAGGTCGCGGAAGGAATGCTATCCGGCCGCAAGGTCATCTGCGCTAAACCACGGTCCTTTATGAACCTGTCTGGTGGGCCGATCAAGGCACTCGCCCAGTACTTCCATCTGGCACCCGCAGATATTGTGGTGGTGCACGATGAATTAGAGCTCGACTTCGGGACCGTGAAATTGCGCCAAGGCGGTGGCGATCACGGGCACAACGGTCTGCGCTCTACTACGAAGTCGCTCGGTACTAAGGACTATCAGCGTCTTTCCATCGGCATCGGAAGGCCGCCAGGCCGGATGGATCCGTCATCGTTTGTGCTCAAGCCGTGGTCCAAGCAAGAAAAGGTGGAGATCCCCAGCCTCTGCGCTGACGCGGTAGCAGAAATAAGGAGTGCGCTAGACTAGCTGGCATGAAATTGGCTACTCTTCGCACCGCGTTCGGCACCTCCGCAATCCGCATTGAAGGCGATAATGTGGGTGTGGAGCTGGACTACGAAGACGTAGGGGCGCTGCTGCGCAGCGAAGATTGGCGCAAGGCCGCACAACTATCTGGCGAGCCGATAGTCTTTGATCAGCATGATTTAGAAGCAGTCGTCCCAACGCCAGGAAAAATCATCTGCGTAGGACTTAATTACGCCAAGCATATCCGGGAAATGGGCCGCGACTTTCCCGAGCACCCCACGCTGTTTATCAAGTTCGCCGATGCCCTGACCGGCCCCTTCGATGACGTCTATATCCCCGAATACGCTACCCAGAAGCTGGACTATGAGGGTGAGCTTGCGGTGGTCATCGGCGAGCGCACGCACCGCGTAACCCGCGCGGATGCACTAGATTACGTGGCGGGGTATGCCATCATGAATGATTACACCCTGCGCGATTTTCAGCGCCAGACCAGCCAATTCCACGCAGGCAAGTCTTTTTACCGCACCGCAGGCTTTGGACCTTGGCTCACTACCCCTGATGAATGGGCGCCAGGTGGTAACGCGCGCCTTACCACCACGGTTAATGGCGAGGTGCGCCAGCAGGACAATACTGATGACCTCATCTTTTCCATCGCTGGCCTCATCGAATTCTGCTCGCAGCTCTATCCCCTCAACCCCGGTGATGTCATCGTGACCGGTACGCCCGAAGGCGTTGGTTTTGCCCGCGACCCGCAACAATTCCTCCAGGATGGCGATACGGTAGCCATCGACGTCGAAGGGCTCGGCCATATTTCTAATACCACTCGCTACGGCGAGCCCGGCCTCTAAGCCTGCTGCATATACCCCGCACAAGCTGTGGCTGGGTTCTCACTCCAACGAGGGCACACCAGTTTTCTAGATAGTGCCACCAAGCCGTTAAGCTGGAAGAATGAGCACCAAAAGCAGCACATCCCCTAAGAAGCTGAATAAGAAGGCCTACGAAAAAGAGCTCGAGCGGTTGCAAGCAGAGCTCGTCGATATGCAACAGTGGGTTGTTGAGACCGGCGCCCGCGTGGTCATCATCATGGAAGGCCGCGACGCCGCCGGCAAGGGTTCTGCCATTAAGCGCATCACGCAGTACCTCAACCCCCGCACCTGCCGCATCGAGGCGCTTCCGGCCCCGAACTCGCGCGAACAGGGCCAGTGGTATTTCCAGCGCTACGTAGAAAAGCTGCCCACCAAGGGCGAAATCGTCATCTTTGACCGCTCCTGGTACAACCGCGCCGGCGTTGAGCGCGTCATGGGCTTTTGCACCGACCAAGAATACGTCCGCTTCTTGCACCAGGCTCCCACCTTTGAGCAGATGCTTGTGGAAGACGGCATTATCCTGCGCAAATACTGGTTCTCTGTCTCTGATGAAGAGCAGATTAAGCGCTTTGAATCCCGCCGCAATGATCCGCTGCGCCGCTGGAAGCTCTCCCCCATGGATCTCCAATCCATTACTCGCTGGGAGGATTATTCCCGCGCCAAGGATGCCATGTTCATCCACACCGATACCCCGACCGCACCGTGGTACACCGTGGAGTCCGAGGATAAAAAGCGCTCGCGCATCAACGTCATTTCGCACTTGCTCAATACCATCCCTTACGAGAAGATCGAGCGCGAGCTGCCGGAGATCCCACACCGTCCCGATTCCGATGGCAAGACCTACGAGCGCCCAGACCGCGAAGAGTTCCGCTACGTACCGGATGTAGCTGCCAAGCTAGAGGCCTCGTCTACAAAGAAGGATAAGAAGAAAGGCAAGAAGAAGGACAAAAAGAAGTAGTCCCCCGAAGGCGTACTACTATGTCCTGCTATGAGCACTGACACCGTCGCCAAAGCACGCTTGGGAGATAAAATCCTCACCGCGGCGGCAGCGCTCATGGCGCTGTTTTATCTCATCGGGGCTTGGGCGGCTCCAGGAGCTATCGAGCTCATCCAAGCAGCGCTTTCGCTTTTATTCTTGCCCTTCATCTGGGTCTGGCGTACCAAACCGGTACTCAGCGCAGCCGGCTTTATCGTCCTCCTTGGTGCGTGGGCCGCGGCGTGGATAAGCCAGCTACCAGCGAACCTCGGGGTCACTCCATGGGCAATGACCGCGCCGATGGCCGTCTACGCTACCTCCCGCTACGTGGAACGCCGCTCAATTCCCCGCGCGGTGCTTACCGCCGCGTTCTTGGGTTCCTTTATATCGCCTGCGATGTGGCGCATTGACCCCGAGTCCTTTCTCTTATCTTTCCAGCTCGATCGCCGCTACATCACTTTGCTGGTGGTACATTGGGCGGTGCTCGGCAGCGCCTATTTCATCGCCGCACGCTATTTTGATTTGGATAGGCAACGCGAGCGCTTAGCCCAAGAACGGTTCCACCAAGCGCAGGAGGAAGAGCGCTTACTCATCGCGCGGGAATTGCACGATGTCTTGGCCCACTCCCTCACCCTGATCAAGGTCCAAGCTAATGCCGGGATTATCGCCGCGCGCACTGATACCACCGCCGCAGAGGACACTTTGAAGAGCATTCGCGATGGTGCGGATTCCGCGCTGGAGGAAGTGCGCGGCATCGTCACGGCGCTACGCAGCACGGGGCCTGCGGCTTTAGAACCCGCGCACCAGCTCGAGCACGTACAGGGCATCATCGACGGTTTTCGCACCGCTGGCCTGGAGGTTGACGCGGAATTGCCTGCCTCCTACGAGGTTTCCGCGCTGACTCAGCTGGCCCTGGTGCGCATTATTTCTGAAGGGCTGACCAATGCCCTGCGCCACCAAGGCCCCGGCACGCATGTGCAGCTAAAGCTCACGCTTTCCGATGCCGCACGGGTCACCCTCACCTCCACCGCTTCTTCCCCGACTCCCAGTGAGGTATCCGGCAGCGGCGTGGGTTTGGTGGGAGTTAAGGAACGCGCCCAAGCCTTGGGCGGGCACTTAACCAGCAGTGGCGATGCCCAGAAATTTACACTGGCTGCGGAACTACCATTACACAAGGACAACCATGCCTAAGATTCGCGTCATGCTTGCAGACGATCAAGCGATGCTCGTCGCTGCCTTATCGACCATCTTGAACGCGCAGGAAGATATTGAGGTGGTGGCTACCGCAGCCTCCGGAGGCGACGCCGTCTCCTTGGCACTTCGCCACCGCATTGATGTGGCCATTTTGGATATACGCATGCCTGGCATGGATGGAATCGCCGCAGCCCAAGCCATTCTCTCCCGCACCCCTGACTGCCGGATCATCATGCTCACCACGTTCAATGAAGAGGATCTGGTATCTCAATCTATTGCCGCGGGGGCGCATGGATTCTTGCTAAAAGATGCGGATCCAGAGGTGCTGGTAGAAGCCGTACGCGACGTTGCTAAGGGAGAGTCTGTCCTCGCCTCCCAGGTAACGGGCCCTGTTTTAGAGGGCTACCGCAAGGCGCTAACGCACAGCCAGCTTAGTCCGCACGAGCGCCAAGGACTTAGCCTAGTTACTCGGCGCGAGATGGAGGTTCTCTCGCTCATCGCGCGCGGTGCCACGAATCGCGAGATTGCCGGCCACATGTCTATCGCAGATACCACGGTAAAAACGCATGTCTCTGCGCTGATGTCCAAGCTAGCTGCACGCGACCGCGTGGCTTTGGTGCTGCTGGCGCACAAAGCTGGCATTGCTTAGCCTCCTACTGTGGTAGGACTACCCCGGCGCGAAGACCGTCTCGCAGGCGGAAGATTTCGATAGTTGCGCAGCTCATACTTTTGGTATGAGCTATGAGGTTGCTTTCGAACACATCACAAAGTCTTTTGGTTCCCAGGCAGTGCTGCGGGATATCAGTTTTCAGGTCTTACCTGGCCGCGTGCACGCTGTGCTCGGGAGAAATGGCGCCGGCAAGTCCMCCTTKTTTTCCATTTTCCTCGGTCTGCTACCCGCCGATTCGGGAACGGTGCGCGTGGCCGGAAAACCATGGTCGCGGGAAGTTCTCGACCATGTTGGCGCCTCGGTTAACGGGCCGGCTTTCTATGGCCACCTGTCCGCCACGGATAACCTCCGCGTGCATACCCGTCTGCTCGGATTGCCCGATACTGAAATCGACCGTGTCTTGCACATTGCTGGTCTAGCCGGGGCTGGTTCTAAGAAGGCAAAGTCTTTTTCCACTGGGATGAAAGCCCGTTTGGCCTTAGCTCAGGCCTTGCTCGGCGATCCGGAAATCTTATTGCTAGATGAGCCGCAAAATGGACTCGATCCACAGGGCATCGCGGAGCTGCGAAAGCTCCTCCAGCAGCTCGCCGCCGCTGGCCATACCGTCGTGGTCAGCTCCCATCAACTCGGTGAGGTCCTTCACCTAGCCCACGACATCACTATCCTGTCCCAAGGCACCATCCGGTATTCCGGCTCCCTGCAGGAACTGGCCCCCAGCGGTGAACTGGAAGCCGAATTCTTCCGCCTGACTTCTGCAGATGGTGAGACCGATGAGTAACCAGTATCGACGGTATCTCTCAGCAGAACTATTGCGTTGCCGCGGCAGCGCCCTGCAGTGGTTACCCTTGCTAGCCCTGCCCCTAGTGATAATGACGGTATTCTTTTCTGCGTTCGCCTCCTCCGCTGAGGACGCTACCGGGGTTCTTGGCTGGCAGTCCATGTTTATCACCGGGATGTACGCGCCGCTCATTGCGCTTTTTGCTGGCGTTCCAGAGCGCCGCGAGGTGCTCAGCCGCGGCGGCGGCACCCTATGGCGCCGGATTCATCCTCGCTACGAGCACGCCTCCCGTTTCTTCATCGTCGTGGCAAGCCTCGCAGTCTTTCACCTTCTTAATTTCGGTCTGTCCTGGGCTGCGGTTGCAGCGCAAGGGCGTGCAGACCACCAGCTGCTTCTCATCACTGGGGCTTATTCTTTCCTCGGAGCCATCGGCATCGCAGGGCTTGCGACCGCATGCGCCCGCAGGCTGGGCTTTGCCGTCACGCTTATCCTCGCGGTTATCTGGCAGGTCATTAGTGTGCTTCCTCGCGTTGTCGAAGGGCAGCTATGGTGGGCCTTCCCACCCGCGTGGCCGCTGCGGTTACTGTTGCCTGCGCTACGTATCCACCAAAATTCGGTTCCGCTCGATCCTGGCGATCCACTCCTGCTGGAAAGTCCGCTTCCTGCACTGGCGTTATGCCTCATCCTCGCTGTAGCGGGGGCTTTGACCGCGACTATGACGCCTCGGCGAGTACGTCCGCTTTCCCGACGCCGCCGCGTGGCGATATCCACGGTCAGTACCGTCGCCACTCCGGCTCAGGGATGGCAGCCTGCGGCTGTCCCTCGTGCCGCTGCCCGCTCGCGCCGTGCCGATGCGCTGCGTGGCTTTCACCGGGCCATAATGACGCCAGTGGTCATTACGTGCTTGGTATTAAGCGCCTTAGCGCTGATCTTTATTGCCCTTATCTATCCACCACGTTATGTGCAGGGATTCTACGTATTTTTGCTTCTCCCTGTGGGTGCCGGTGTACTTCCTGTACTGGTCTGGCCGGGGTTCTCGGGCGCGTGGCCGATTGTTTATACAGAATCTCGCCACTGCTCTACTGCCCTTCTCCTGTGGTTACTGGGCATCATCGCAGCGGTGTGCACTTGTGCTTCGGTCGCGATTATCTTTGCCGGTGAAACCACCCTAGCTGTGCTCGCCCAACTGCCGCTGGCCATCGGCGTCGGGTACGTCCTCGCGGCGGTGTCGCTCATCGTCATCATCCGCTTTGGTATCTGGAGTTCGCTTGCTCTCACCATCATCGGCACCATTGTCTCCGTGACGGTAGGCGGCGATGTCCTCGCGAAGACTATCCTTTGGCTCATTGCCTTCCCAGCCTGGCCGATGAATGCGGATTCTCCCGACCGCTACGCCGCTGCGGCAATGATGACTCTGCTTTTCGCCGCCATTACTTCTTGGGCCGCCAAGCGGTTGCTGCGCACACGGGCACTTCGCCCCACCGCTTAAATAACTAAGGCCCGCAGGGACTCCGCGGGCCTTAAACTATGCAAGCTTAAAGCTCAGAGGGAGATACGCGCTTGGGCAGGACCACCGGGCGGGCATTAGAAAGCCCCTCCACCACGCGGATGACCTGGTTGGAGTAACCGAACTCGTTGTCGTACCAGACGTAGAGCACCAGGTGCTTGCCGGAAGCGATGGTGGCGATGCCATCGACGATGCCGGCATTAGTATTGCCCACGAAGTCGCTAGAGACGACCTCTGGGGAGGCGATGTAGGAAATCTGCTGGCGCAGATCAGAGTGCAGGGAGACGTTACGCAAGAAGTCATTGACCTCATCGCGGTCGACCTCTTGCTCCAGCTCCAAGTTAAGCACCGCCATGGACACATCCGGGGTAGGAACGCGGATGGCGTTACCGGTCAGCTTGCCTTCGAACTCCGGCAGAGCCTTGGCCACAGCCTTGGCGGCACCGGTGGCGGCAAGCACCATGTTCAGGCCAGCGGCGCGGCCGCGGCGCTCGCCCTTGTGGTAGTTATCAATGAGGTTTTGGTCATTGGTAAACGAGTGCGCGGTTTCCACGTGGCCGTGGGCCACGCCGTAGCGGTCATTGATCACCTTGAGCACCGGGGTAATGCCGTTGGTGGTGCACGATGCGGCGGAGAGGATCTTATCGTCATCGGTAATGGCGGAATCGTTGATGCCAAAGACGATGTTTTTGATATCGCCCTTGCCCGGCGCGGTCAGCAGCACGCGGGCCACGCCCTTGGCCTCTAGGTGCTGGGACAGGCCTTCCTTATCGCGCCAAACACCGGTGTTATCCACCAGCACGGCGTTGTTGATGCCGTATTCGGTGTAATCGATCGTGGCTGGGTCGTTGGCGTAGATCATCTGGATCTTGGTGCCATTGGCCCAGATAACCTGTTCTTCCTCGTCCACGCTGATGGTGCCGTTGAAGGCGCCGTGGACGGAATCGCGGCGCAGGAGGCTGGCGCGCTTGATAATGTCCCCTTCGCCCTTATTGCGCACCACAATCGCGCGCAGGCGCACGCCGCCGTAAGCGGCCTCGCGGGCAACAAGGATGCGGGCAAGGAGGCGGCCGATGCGGCCAAAGCCGTACAGCACGACATCGGTTGGGTCGATATCCTCGCCGGCACCGACGATTTCCGTGAGTTCATCTTCGAGGTAGCGGCGCAGGTCTTCTTCGCCTGACTCTTCAAAGCCCAGGAGGAGGCGTCCGACGTCGATGGACGCGGAGCTTAGGTTCATATCCGCTAACTCGGACAGGATGGGCAGGGTTTCTGCCGTGGAGAGCTGGCGCTGGGCAATGCGGCGTCCGTAGCGGTGGGACTTGATGATGTCGATATCGGTCTGCCCCACCAGCGGGCGGCCGAAGATGGTGGCGACGACGTTGTTATTGCGGTGCAGTTGGTGGATGAGGGGAATCATCTGTTGCGCCAATTCGAGGCGCTCGTTCCAGTCATCATGTCCAATATGTGCGTTCGCAGTCACGAGGCTCCATCCATTTCTATTTCGGGGGTGGCTAGAAATCTTCGCCCCAAATTTTAGCGTGTATCAGTGTTTGTTTTGGCATAGGGAGTCCAGAATGTCTGCGACACTACCCCCGCGGATTTTGGCGGCCGGCTCACCTACGAGGCAGTAGGCTACGGCGTCATCGTGCTGCGCTCGGCGTTCCTTGAGCACGGAATTAAGCATGGGATATACCGGAGGTACATCGGGGTGGGCGCGGGTGTAGTCGGTCTCTAAACCGCGGGCATGGCGCCCCGAAAAGGCGCGGGTGGAGACGGTGGCCCCGCCGCGCTGGAGAAGCTTACGGTTGTAGTCACTGGTTCCGGCTTCTTTACTCAGCAAAAAGGCAGAGCCGCACGACGCGGCGGCCACGCCGGGCAGGCTTAAAACCTGGGTTACCTCTCCTGCCGTGCGCAACCCGCCTGCGGCAATCAGCGAGATGTTTGGTGCGACCGTGTGGACGGCTTCGTGGACGGCGGCGATGAGATCTGGCAGAGGTCGATCATCGGGAAGCGCGGTGCGGTCCCACGTGCCGCGGTGCCCGCCGGCATAAGGGCCCTGTACGCACAGCGCGTCCACTCCCAGTTTGGCGGCGGCGCGGGCCTCATCGGGTGTGGTGACGGTGGTCCAAGCCTCGGCACCCGCGGCGTGGATGCGGGCAAGCTGCGCTGCATCAAAGGTGCCGAACATGGACCACACGACGCGCGCGCCGCCCTGCAACGCCAGCTCGAGCTTGTCGCGGAAGCCGAAGGAATAATCGGGATCCGGTAGCGAGGTGCCTTCGGCCGCGGCCAGGTCCGCGGCGGCGGCCAACTGCTCAGGAGTTAACGGATCCTGCGGGCAAAACAGGTTCGCCCCAAAGGGGATGCCGGCGCAGGCATCAATCTGGCTGCGGGCAGAATCCACGCTGGCAGACCCAAGCCCCAAGGTGCCAAAGGAGCCCGCCGCATGCGCGGCGCGCACCAGATCCACGGTGGTAGGCCCGCCCGCCATGGGCGCTGGCATTACGGTTCGGCGCAAAGATTGAATAACCTTGCTCATAGGAAACCACTGTACCAAGCTAGAAAGGCGCATTCGTGGCAGCTTTGACAGATATTATTGCCCGGATTTTCGGCGGTCCCTCGCCAGCGCAGCAGGGGCTGGATCCGTCCGAGTTAGAGGCAGACTGGCTCATTGTTGGCCTGGGCAATCCCGGCGCGAAGTACGCCGCCACGCGCCATAACGTGGGCTATATGGCCGTCGATGATGTGCTTGCCCAAGGCGGCGACGTGCTCGAGCCGGTGCGCGGGATGGACCTCGAGGTGGCCCCGCTGCGCTGGGGTGATACCCGCGCGCTGGCGGTGCGCACGACGACGTTTATGAACCTCTCCGGCGATCCGATTGCCCCGCTGGCGCAGGCTTTGGGCATTGCGGCAGACCACATCATCGTCATCCACGATGAGCTCGATCTGCCGGCCAATAAGATTCGTCTGAAGCAGGGTGGCAATGAAAATGGGCACAACGGGCTGAAGTCGCTCACGCACAACCTGGGCACGCGGGACTATGTGCGCGTGCGCATTGGCATCGCGCGCCCGCCCAAGGGCTCGTCGGTTCCGGATTATGTCTTAGCGCCTGTCGATGCCGGCCCCGGCTTCGATACCGCCATCGCCACCGCCGCCGAAGCTGCCCAGCTCATCGCCACGCAAGGGCTCGTACAAGCCCAAAACCGCATTCACTCACGCTAGGACTGGGAAAATTTCTCCAGCGCCTGCGGGCTGCCGGCGGCGACGATGAAGTCAGTGGGGGCGAGCTGGGTGGCATCGGCAAGCGGGGCCCAAGCACCCTCTGCCTGGCAGACCGAGACCAACTGCACGTGGTAGGTGCGCCAAACCTCGCCCAGATCGAGCGGGCGGCCTGTGACCGAGGAGGGCGCGGCCATCTGCGTCACGCCGTAGTACGGGGCGATCTCAGCAAAGTCGCGGAAGCGCCCGCCCAAGAGGTAGGCCACGCGGCGGCCTGTGTCCCGCTCCGGGCGGATGACGTGGTGGGCGCCAATCTGGCGCAGGATGCGCTCGTGGGCCTCCGAATTCGCCTTGGCCCAAATATCCTTGACCCCCAGCTCCACCAGGTTAGACACAGTGAGGATGGAGGCCTCCAGGTGCGAGCCAATGCCCACGATGACCCGCTCCACCTCGTCGATGCCCAGCTGGCGCAACGCCGCCGGATCGGTGGTATCGGCCGAGATGGCCTCGGTTAAATGCGGCGCTCGTTCGCGCACGATTTTCTCATCGGAATCGATACCGAGAACCTCTACCCCATGGCCCATGAGCTCGCTTGCCAGGGAACAACCAAACCGCCCCAAGCCAATGACGACGACCGGGGCGATGTCGAGGGTGGCGCGGGAGCGGCCCAACGCCTTAAAAATGCTAGCCAATGAAGGGCCTTTCTTCGGGGTAGCTGTAGCGGCGGCTTAAATTCTTTGCCGCCAGCGCTGCTACCAGGGTGGTTGGGCCAACGCGGCCCAGGTACATGATGAAGCACAGCACGATTTGTGAGGGTGCGGACAAGCTGGCGGTAATCCCAGTGGATAGGCCCACTGTGGCGAAGGCGGACATGACCTCGAAGGAGACCTGATCGCCGCTAAATTGCGGATCGAAAAAGCGCAGCGCCGCCACACCGAGGGTCACCACCAGCACGCCGGCGAAGCTCAATGCTAGCGCCTGCCGGGTAACGCTGTGGGGAAGGCTGCGGTGGTAGATCGAGGTCTTTTCCTTGCCCAAGAACTCCGCGGCCATGACGGCTAGCAGCACGCACGCGGTGGTGACCTTGATGCCGCCGGCGGTACCGGCAGAGCCGCCGCCGATGAACATCAACGTATCGGTGCCCATGAGCGTTACCGGGTGAACCTCACCGTAGTCGAAGGTATTAAATCCGGCCGTGCGCGGGGAGACGCTGGCAAAGAACGCGTTGAGGATTTTCTCGCCCCACGACATCGGCGCCAGCACGCCATTCCACTCCGTCAAAGCGAAAAATATCGTGCCGACTACAAGTAGCACGCCGGTGGCCGCCAAGGTCATGCGCGCCGTGATAGAAATGCGGCGCGTCGCCTCCGACCCGCGACGCACGTGGCGCACCAATTCCGCCCAGACCGGAAAACCCAGCCCGCCGCCGATGACCGCCCCGGCCAGCGGCAAGAGGATCCAGGCATCGCCCACAAAGGGCACGAGATTATCGCTATTGGTGCTAAACCCAGCGTTATTAAAGGCCGAGATGGCGTGGAAGATGCCCTCCCATAACGCCCGCGGGAAGGAATGCCCGTAGCCCACCATAAGCCGCGCGGTGACCGCCGCGGCGATAATGCTTTCTACCACCGCGGTAAAGGCGAAGGTAAAAATCAGGGTGCGGCGGATGCCACCGGCGAGGATGGGCCGGCTTTCATAGGCGCCGGTCTTGCGGGCCTTAAAACTAATCCGGCCGGTCAAAAGCAGGCCGGATAGCGAGGCCAGCGACATAATCCCCAAACCACCCAGTTGGATCAGGGCCAAGATGACGACCTGCCCGGCCGGGCTCCAGAAGCTGCCGGTATCGACCACGACCAGGCCGGTCAGTGAGACCGCGGAGGTCGCGGTAAAAAGGGCAGATAAAAACGAGGCGCGGGAATCTCCGGCCTCGGCGAACGGCAGTAAGAGCAGAACCGTTCCTATCAAGATGAGCAGTAGAAACCCGGTGGCGGTTAGCCGCGCTGGTCCCCACTGCCGCAGAAAAAGCAGGCGCTTCACAAGCCGGAAGTATAGACCTGTCCAGCCCCAAGCGGAACTGCTAGGCGGCCCCCAGTGGACAAATATCACGAACGAATGTCGCGGACGGATATCACGTCCGCGGCTAAAATCGGGCCTATGACTTCGCCGTACTCCGCAGCTAGGACCATCGTGATTACCGGGGCATCGTCAGGCATTGGTGCCGCGGCCGCCCGGCAAATTCACCGCACCCGCCCGCAGGATAACCTCGTCATCATCGGCCGCAATCCGGACAAGACCAAGGCCGTTGCTCAGGAAGTAGGCGGGCAGTATTTCCTCGCCGATTTCGAATCGCTGGCCCAGGTCCGCCAGCTGGCCGATGATCTGCAACAACTGGAGCGCATCGATGCCTTGGGCAATAATGGCGGCGGCATTTTCGATGGCCCCACCATGACCGCCGATGGTTTCGAGCGCACGTGGCAAGTCAACGTCGTCGCGCCGTTCCTGCTGACGTCGCTGCTGCAAGAAAAGCTGCGCGATAGTAACGCCACCGTGGTCAACACGGCGTCGTTAGCTAATATGCTGATCTCGAATTTCGATCCGGCAGATCCCAATACGCTGGAGCATTTCAGCCCAGAGCGCGCATACGGCAATGCCAAGCTGGCGGATATCTTGCTCGCCAGGTTTATCGATGCCCACGGCATCAACGCGGTGTCCTTTCACCCGGGCGTTTTAGCCACCGAGTTTGGCAAGTCCTCCAAGGGGCTTACGGGCAAGGTGTACTCCGGGGTCATCGGCAAAGCCTTTGGCACCGCAGAGGCCGGCGGCGAGAACTTGGCCTACTTCCTCACCGGCACCGAGGGCATCCATTTCCAGTCCGGGGAATATTACAATAATAGGCGTTCGCTGGGCCTGCAGCGCCCGATTGCGAAGAACACCTCCGTGGCCCACCGCGTCTTTGAGGATCTGGGCCGCCGCCTCAATGTGGAGTGGTAGCGCGCAAGCACTAGACTATGGCGCATGAGTTCTGTCGCTTTTGAGGCCTCGCGCCGCCGCACGTTCGCCGTTATCGCCCACCCGGATGCCGGTAAGTCCACGCTGACGGAGGCGCTGGCGCTGCACGCGCACGTGATTAATGAGGCCGGCGCGGTCCACGGCAAGGGCAACCGCAAGTCCACCGTGTCTGACTGGATGGACATGGAGAAAAACCGCGGTATCTCCGTGGCCTCGTCCGCGCTGCAGTTTGAATACGCCCCAGAGGGACACGAGGGCGAGCCTTATATGATCAACCTGGTTGATACCCCAGGTCACGCGGACTTTTCGGAGGATACCTACCGCGTGCTTACCGCGGTAGATGCCGCAGTGATGCTTATCGATGCCGCCAAGGGCCTCGAGCCACAGACCCTCAAGCTCTTCCGCGTCTGTAAGGCGCGCGGGCTGCCCATCGTCACGGTGATCAACAAGTGGGACCGCGTGGGCCGCGAGCCGCTCGAGCTCGTTGATGAGATCGTGAACGAAATCCAGCTGCAGCCCACCCCGCTGTACTGGCCAGTGGGCATCGCGGGCGATTTCCGCGGCCTAGCCCACATCAACGACGACGGCGAGGCCGATAATTACATCCACTTCATCCGCACCGCTGGTGGTTCCACCATCGCACCGGAGGAACACTACGATCCGGCGGCTGCAGAAGAAAAGGAAGAGGATGTGTGGGAAACCACGGTGGAAGAAGCCGAGCTGCTTGCAGCCGATGGCGCCCTGCACGATCAAGAGCTCTTTGAGCAGTGCGTGACTTCCCCACTCATCTTCGCCTCGGCCATGTTGAACTTCGGCGTCCACCAAATCCTGGATACCCTGTGCGCTATCGCCCCGGCCCCGCATTCCCGCGAATCCGATCCCAAGGCCGTGGAAGCGGCCACCAGCGCCATCGATGAGGTGCGCGAGGTCGCCGATGACTTTTCCGGCGTCGTCTTCAAGGTGCAGGCGGGCATGGACCAAAAGCACCGCGATAACCTGGCGTTTATGCGCGTGGTCTCCGGCGAATTCGAGCGCGGCATGCAGGTCAACCACGCCCAATCCGGGCGCAGCTTTTCCACCAAGTATGCGCTGACGGTCTTTGGCCGCACCCGCGATACCGTGGATACCGCTTACCCGGGCGATATCGTTGGCCTCGTCAACGCGGGCGCGCTGGCGCCCGGCGACACCATCTACTCCGGCAAAAAGGTGCAGTTTAAGCCCATGCCCCAATTCGCCCCGGAGGCCTTCCGCATCCTGCGCGCGAAATCGCTGGGCAAGTACAAGGCCTTCCGCAAGGGCTTGGAGCAGCTCTCGGCCGAGGGCGTGGTGCAGATCCTGCGCAACGATGAGCGCGGCGATGCCTCCCCGGTCATGGCTGCGGTCGGCCCCATGCAGTTCGAGGTCATGCAGGCCCGCATGGAATTCGAGTACAACGTCGAAACCGTCACCGAGCCCATCCCCTACTCCGTGGCGCGGCGCACCGATGCCGAATCCGCACCGGAGCTCGGCCGCCAGCGCGGCGTGGAGATCTTCACCCGCCAGGACGGCGAGCTCATCGCCCTCTTTGGCGATAAATGGAAGCTCGCCTTCATTGAAAAGGAACACCCAGAGCTCACCATGGAGACGT
Source organism: Corynebacterium accolens (assembly GCF_030515985.1). Next base: position 1,639,469 of record NZ_CP100376.1, read on the forward strand.
TGGTCGCGGATTAATAGAGCGGCTGCCCCGTCAGAGCAGCATGACGGGGATGACCAGGATCTTCATGAACTGCGCCACCACAATGGTGGAGGCATAGCCGGTAAGGATGCGGGAATCCGAGCTGGCGCCCGTGGCGTAATTGACCACCGCAGGCTGGCCAAAAAGCCCGGAAATGCCGCCTGAGGTGCGGGTTTCGGATTGCCCCATAAAGCGGCTGGCCACCGCGAAAATCCCGATGATGATAACGGCGATGATCGCGGCCAGCACCATGGACTTTAGCCCCATCCAGGAAAAGGCGGTGGAGACAAAGGCCTCTCCGGAGGACAGGCCCACCGAGGCCAAGAAGATGGCAAGGCCCCACTGCTGGAATGCCGTATTGATCGGGGAGGGAATCTGCCACGGAATGCGGCTGGTGCGGTGCAGGGCGCCAAGGACTAGGCCGGTGATGAGTGGGCCCAGCGCGAAACCGAGCTCGAAGGACGCGCCACCGGGCAGCGGGACGACGATGAGCGAAATGAGGTAGCCAATGGTCAGCCCACCGCCGAGTGCTACCCAGTTAAGCTGCGAGTATGCGGTCACGGAATCGCCAAAGTAATCGCGGACATCGCCCAGGCGGTCATGCTTGACCACGATCTCTAGGTCATCGCCAGATTCCAAGTGAGTCTCGTTGGTGGCAAGGAATTCCTCATCGCCGCGGCGCACCCGCACGATACGCGCGCCGTAGCGCGAAAAGAGGTTGAGCTCCTTGACCTTACGGCCCTCGATATCCCCGTTGGAGATGGCCACGGTCTCATTGACCAGGCGCTTATCCACAAACGGGGTTTGGGGCTGGCGCTTTCCCAGGGCATCGGTAAGCTCCTTGGCCTTTGCCTTGGTCACCAGTACGCGCAGGACATCACCGCGGTGCAGCTCCGGATTATCGCCTGGCACGTCGATATCGCGGCCGCGGCGGATGGTGGCAATGATGAAATGATCCGCGAATTTCTCGCGCAGCTCAGCATAGGAAATATCGCGGGTAACCTTAATCATCCGCGAGCGGAAAATCTTCTCCGCCGAGTGGTCTTGGTCGTTCTGTGCGGGCCAGCTATGCCGCAGGACGAATGCCACAAGGAGGATGGCCACGGCCACGCCGACCGGGTAAGCCAAGGAGTATCCCACGGCGGGCAGTTCCTCGCCGGATTGCTGCTGGGCCACGGCGAGCGATGCCGTGGACGTCGTCGCGCCAGAGAATACGCCGGTTACCGCCAGTGGCGATAGCCCCATGAGGCTGCCGATGCCCAGCGCTGCGGCCGCCGCGGCTATTACCGCCACCGTGGCGAGCAGCATGTGTTTTAGCTGGGTGGAAAAGCCCTTGAAGAAGGCCTCGCCGGCAGAGAGCCCCTGCATATAGATAAAGAGGCCCAAGCCCAGCTCCTGCAAGGAACTGAGGATATTGTCATCCAGATCAATAAAGGATCCGAAGGCTAAGCCGAMAAAAAGGGTACCCGCCGCGCCGAAGCGCAGCGGGCCAAAGGGAATCATGCCAAGTAGCGTGCCGAGCACGATCATGAAGAAGATGCTCAGCCAAATATGGCCATCAAAAATCGCTAACACGCTGTGCAATCTTAGGAGCTTGGCGCGATTTAGCTAGCTGATAATGCTTGGCGCTTTGCACCGAATACCGCCATTAGTGCAGCGCACACGGTTATTATTCCTGATGCCGCCAAGAACCAGGAGGGCGATCTCACACCACCGTGCAGAGGTGAGCTAGTCCAGCAGGAATTCCTTCCACTTTGGCCACTCGGCATGGGTTTGTGCCTTGCCTGCCTGGTAATTCGCGCGCAGCTTATCCACGTTGCGTTCGGTGGAGGCCACCTGCATGTCTTCTGGGAAAAACAGCTGCGCCTTGCCCTGGCGCTCTAACTCGAGGAGCCGGTCCTTGGCCGCGTTATAGATGGGTGGGCGGCCAATGAGGGCATCGGCAATAGCGGGGTACTTGCGGAAGATGCGGCGGGKGATCGCCGGGCGCGCAACCTCAGGGCGGACATACCCGCGCGGCTTGGAGCCGATAAAGAGGAATTTCTCGTAGCCGGCTTCTTCCGCCTGCTCGATGGTAATGCCGCCGGATGAGCCCAGGGCACCGTCCACATAGGGTGAGCCACCGATGACGCGGATCGGCATAAGCAGCGGCAGCGTGGACGAGGCGCGCACCCGCACGTACAAGTCCTCTGGTTCCTTCACGTCCTCGCGGGTCCAATACACGGATTCGCCGGTATCGGCCCGCGCGGCGGCGAGCACCATATCCGCTGGGTGCTTGCGGTACGCGTCCCAGTCAAACGGCATATCTTTATCCGCGGAGCGCTCATAGATATATTCCGCGTTGAAATAGCCATTGCCGCGCACCAGCGAGCCCACGCCACCGAAGCTGGGGTTATTGACAAAATCCGTGAAGGATTCCTCCGCGCGCTTGGCATCGTGCGAGAGGTAATTGACCGTGTGGGAGGCGCCAGCTGAGACCCCGCCTACCCATCCAAAGGTGACGTTTTCCTGGATGAGTTTGACTATGCAGGCGGCGGTATAGGAATTGCGCATCCCGCCGCCTTCGATCACGAGGGCGGTGTTGCTGGCATCAATCATGGTCTCCCATAGTACGCGCGGCGATGTTACAGCGGTCAACCCGCTACCTGGCTGCGCGGCTAGACTTAAGGGCTATGGGATTATTGGATGCTCTTGCCAAGCTCACCGGGAATGGGGCGCCGCAGTTGGCGCGGCCCGATTCCGCGGCGACGACCGTGCAGGTGGACCGGCTGGATATTAGGACCGCCGGCCAGCTCATCATCATTAYCACCGGCCGGCAGGGCGCGCGGGCCCTTGATGAGCTCGCCGCCTCGCGCGAGYCCGCGMCCCTCATCYCCCCCMCCMCCACGGCGCATTYCCCCGCCGTGAAGACGGACGTGCTGCCGGTCAAAGACCCCAAGCACGGCTGGATCATCCCCATCACGCCAACGCTGGCGGGCGCGCTTTCCCAGGCCGAGCTTGCGGGTGCTCCGCTTGCCGATGCCCCAGCTTCCAGCGAGTACGAGCTATCCCCCAGCCTCGCGGTGGTGGTGGAATAATGCCCATCTATTCCTTTCAAGGCAAGCGCCCGCGCATCCACCGCAGCGCCTGGATCGCGCCGAATGCCACGATCATTGGTGACGTGGAAATCGGCCCGGATTCTTCCGTGTTTTATGGCTGCGTGCTGCGCGGTGATGTCGGCCCCATCCGTATTGGCAGCCGGTGCAATATTCAGGACAATAGCGTTGTCCACGTGGAGCGGGCGGCGCCGTGCGTCCTTGAAGACGATGTCACGGTAGGCCACATGGCCATGCTCCACGGCACCCATGTGGGCGCTGGCAGCCTGGTGGGCATGTCCGCTACCCTACTGTCTCACTCCACCATCGGGCCCGGTTCGCTCATCGCCGCCGGCGCGGTGGTGCGCGAGGGCGCGGATATCCCGGCGCGTTCCTTGGCCGCCGGCGTCCCGGCTACCGTGCGCCGCGCGCTTTCCGCCGAGCAATCCGCGGCGTTTATCCCGCACGCCGCGCGCTACGTGGACATAGCTAAGCAGCAATCCGGCACCGAACTGACGCTGGATGATGTTTACTTTGACTAGCGCATCCTTATAGGTTCACGACACCCATGATGATGAGGAAGGCGGCGACGACATAGCCGCTGATGAGCGCGACCCGCGTGCTGTTTTCGCGCGCCGCCGCAAAGACTCGGCCCGCAGCTGAGTCTGGGTGGGCGCGCACCACGGCAATAAAGAGTCCGCACACCACCGGCAGGGAAAGAGCCAGGGTGGCGTACCACAGCAGGCCGCCGTATTGGGCGGCGAGCGACAGATCCTCGGTGGCCAAGAACATAAGGCCGAAATAAAACGGCACGGAGGTCAGCGATTGGACCACGCCCATCACAAAGCCGATGAGCACGGTGACGAAAGAGGGCGTGCGCAGCGGCTGCAGCATGCGCCCGATCAAGGCATTGGGTTTTCCTTGGGAATGCCAGGCGGCGAAGGCCAGGGCGATACCGACGATGATGAGGATGCCGCCGGCAATCGGTGACTCCAAGATGGCCGCGATCTGCTCGCGCACGCCCAACAGGACGAACATGACCACGGCAGCGGCGGTAAGAACTCCCAACCAATCGCCCAGGATGACCAGGCCTGCGATCCAGCGGTACTTCCCGCGCGGGAGCATGATGCCGATGGCCACAAGGATGCCAATGAGCAAGGCATTGACCGAATCCAAGAGGGCGAAACTTACCGCGTGAATCATGCGCGATAGTCTACCTATCCTTCCCGCCACCCTGTGCTCTCTGGCCGCGCGTGGGTTATAGGTCACACTAAAGAGCTACTATGCCCATCTGCACCTTATTTTGCGCCATATGTGCAGGATTGCATAGACTATGCACGATTTTAGAAGCAGCGCCCACCTCTCTCACTCGTAAAGGAGATCGCCCATGTCCAGATTCCTCTACCGGCTGGGAAGCTGGTCCTACCGCACGGTATGGCCCTTCCTCGCCTTCTGGCTCATCGTCCTGGTGGCAATGGTCGTCCTCACCGCCGGCTTTGCCAAGACCCCGAACCCCAACTTCGCCATGCCGGAGATGGACTCCACCACCACTCAAGAAGAGATGATGGAGCACTTCGATCAAGACACCGATGCCATGAGTGCCCCGGAGGGCACCGTGGTCATCCAGGCCCCTGAGGGCAAGGAGCTGAGCGATGATGCCGTTGCCGGGGACATCGACAAGCTGCTCCAGGACCTCAAGGACACCGGTGCGCTGAAGAACGAGGATGAGCTGGTCAGCCCGGTCCTCACCGCCGCCGGCATGGAAAAGCAGATGGGCGAGCAGATGCGGGCCCAGGGCATGCCCGAAGAGCAGGTTGCGAAGAACCTGCAGCAGCTGTCCCCGCTGAGCGAGGATAAGACCACCGGCACCGTCACCATCGCCTTCGATGCCAAGGACGTCATGGACATCAATGATGAAGATATGGCTGCGGTCACGGATGTCCTGCACCAGCACGACGGCGAAGGCCTTTCCGTTAAGTACCAGGGCAATGCCTTCGCGATGGCCGATGCCGGCATGAATGGCAGCGCCGAACTCATCGGCATGGTGGTTGCCGCCATCGTGCTGCTGGTGACCTTCGGCTCCTTCGTAGCTGCCGGCATGCCGCTAATTTCCGCCGTCATCGGCGTGGGCATTGGCATCCTCGGCGTGCAGCTGGCCACCATCTTTACCGATACCGTCTCCGATATGACCCCGACGCTGGCCTCCATGATCGGCCTGGCCGTGGGCATCGACTATGCCCTATTCATTGTCAACCGCTTCCGCAATGAACTCATCACCTCCTCCGGCCTGAATAACCTGACGCCCAAGGAACTGGCCAAGGAGCTGAAGAAGATGGAGAAGGGCACCCGCGCCCACGCCATGGGCATGGCGCTGGGCACCGCCGGCGGCTCCGTCGTCTTTGCCGGTACCACCGTGGTCATCGCGCTGGCAGCCCTGACCATTATCGGCATCCCATTCCTGTCCACCATGGCTATCGCCGCCGCGGGCACCGTGGTCATCGCCGTGCTAGTGGCCAATACCTTTATCCCCGCGGTGCTGGGCCTGCTGGGCACCAAGATCTTCGCCGGGCGCGTGCCCGGCCCCAAGGTTCCAGATCCCGAGGACGAGAAGCCAACCATGGGCCTGCGCTGGGTCCGCCGCGTGCGCGCCCACCCGTGGCTGCACCTTGGCGTGGGCGTTATCGTGCTTGCCATCCTCGCCATTCCCTTTGCGAATATGCGCCTGGCCATGCCCACCGATGGCTCCGCCAAACCTGGCACCCCGCAGCGCGAGGCCTACGAGATGTCCGCAGAGGCCTTTGGCCCCGGCCGCAATGCCCCAATGATCGCCTTTGTGAACGTGGAGGGCGTCTCCGAGCAAGACCGCATGCCGGCCTTCCAAGATCTGCTCCACAAGTTCAACGACACCGAAGGCGTGGACAACGCCCAAATCGTCCAAACCACGGATAACGGTGATGCCGCCCAGATCATGATTACGCCGACGACAGGTGCAACCGATGAGGAAACCACCGAGACCTTGGAGCGCCTGCGCGAGTACCAGGGCGAGTTTTCTAAGGACGGCGGCTCCTACGGCATTACCGGCATCACCCCGATCTTCGACGATATTTCTGAGCGCCTCAATAGCGTTCTTGTTCCCTATGTGGCCATCGTCTTAGGCCTTGCCTTCATCGTGTTGATGCTGGTCTTCCGCTCCATCTGGGTTCCGCTCATTGCCGCCGCGGGCTACGGGCTGTCAGTGGCCGCCACCTTCGGAATCACCGTTGGAATCTGGCAAGAGGGCATGTTCGGCCTCGTCAACGATCCGCAGCCGCTGCTGTCCTTCCTGCCCATCATGCTCATCGGCCTGACCTTTGGCCTGGCCATGGACTACCAGGTCTTCTTGGTCACCCGCATGCGCGAGGGTTACGTCAGCGGCAAGACCGCCGCCAACGCGACCTCGAATGGCTTTAAGCACGGCGCGCGCGTGGTCACGGCAGCAGCGCTCATCATGATTTCGGTCTTTGCGGCGTTTATCCTGATGGACGAGCCATTCATTAAGACCATGGGCTTTGCCCTGGCTATGGGCGTGCTTATCGATGCCTTCGTTATCCGCATGATGGTCATCCCCGCCACCATGTTCCTCCTAGGAGACAAGGCGTGGTGGTTCCCCAAGTGGTTGAATAAGATCGTGCCTAATATGGATATCGAGGGCGAGGCCCTGCACAAGGAACGCGAGGCGCTCCTGCACTTCCAGCACGACAAGGTAGGAAAGGTTCATCGTGACTAGTTTGCGCGAATCCAAGAAGCTAGCAACGCGCCAGGCCATGTCCGATGCCGCGGCCCGTCTCGCCTTGGACGGCGGCGCTGAGGCAGTCACGGTCTCCAATATCACCAGCGCCGTCGGGGTCTCCCCGCGCACGTTCCACAATTATTTTTCCTCGGTGGCCGATTCCCTCTTGCACTACACCGCGGATGTCCTCGAGGCATTCGCGGCGGATATTCCCACCGCCTTTCCCGGCGAGCCCATCTCTTCGGTCTTGGAATTAACGCTCATTGATGCCCTCGACAACGAATACATGGAGCTGCGCTCGCTGCACAGTCTGTTCAAAATCGGTGAGGCGATGGAAAACCTCAGCCACACCGCTGAGGAAAAGAAGAAATTCGATAGCGTCACTCACAGGATCATCGCTGCTTTTCAAGAGCGCTACCCCGAATATTCGACCTTCGAGCTCACCGTCATCTTGAACGCGTGCGGCAGCACCGGCAATGCCTGCCAGCAAGAGCTGAAAAGGCGCTGCGAAGGTGGCAAGCCCCCTAACAAGCAGGAACGCGATGAGTTGGTGCACCACGCCTTTGCCACCCTGCGCGGCCTTGCCTGAGGTTTCAGTATCCTCGTAAGCAATTATGGATACTTCGAATTCGCTTGCCCAGGCCACCCGCGATGCCTGCTTTATTCAGGCGGGCCTTGATGCCGCCTTCCGGGCCCGCCTGGGCGATACCACCGATGTGGAATTTAATTTCCTCACCCCCTCGACGGATGCCGAGGGCCGCCTTAACCACAATCAGCCTGTGGAGATCCGCTGCAGCTCATCCTCCGGCGTCAAAGACTTCCAGGGCACGCGCATCGCCGTCATCGATCGCGCCGGCTCGCCCACCTGGCGGTGGGCGATGCAGGCGGAAACCGATCTGCCGCAGGGCGGGGRTGACCCGGCTAAGTTTATCCCCCTCGCCCGCCTCCTGGCAGGCAATGCCCCGGTGCTGCGGGCGCGGCAAGGCGATCATGAGGCGATCATCGCCGTGGATTTCCATCCGCGGCTCGACTTTCCCACCAGCATTGCCGCGGGGCTTCGCCGCAGCTCGCCAGATACTGATGAGCGGCGCGCGGTGCACGAACTCGCCCACCACTTGGGCATTACGGTCGCGGAATCTGCCGCGGATGCTGCTACGGAGACCGCCGAGCATTTCTCCGAGGGAACGACGCTGCATTTTTCTAGCGCACTGGGCGCACCCCAAATCACGGCCATCGAGCCGGGCATGAAGGCTACTCGCATCATCGAGGATGCYTTTTATTACGGCATGGAGCACCAGCTGTACTTCCAGGGCAATTYCCCCGAGGCCACGGTGCMCCTCGATCTGGACGGTGCCACGGCGAAGATCCGCCACTCTGGCGGGAAAGACGAGGCCACGGCGGTGCTCATCGCCACCATTTCGGAGGATCAATTCCTGTGGTCCTGGGCCGATCCCGCGGTCAAGGACACCGCGGCCGCGCACTCGGCAGCCAACCTGTACCGCTTCGGCATCGATCACCGGGTACCGGCGTTGATCCGGCCCGCGCTGCCGCTGGACTACGCGCGCGCCCGGCAGGTACCGCAGCTAGCCCTGCCCATCCTGGGCATGTGGACGCTGGTGGGCACCACGCTTGCCGATGGCCGCGTCGGCCTCGCCCTCCTCGATTCCGAGGCGCTGCATCTGCCGCAGCCCACGTCAGCGGCCACGGAAGCAACGCTCGCGGCGACCCCGCCCCGAGAGATCAACGAGGCGCAGGCCCGATCGGCCTACGCCTCCTTCCGTGGGATTAACCTTTAGCTAATACGTCGCGGATAGCGTCTACATCCACCTCCGCGACGCTTGCGGGGTTAAATGCCGCGTCATTGGATTTATCCACCAATACCGCGCGCACGCCATCGGAAAAGTCATCGCGGCGATACATATAAGCGCCGAGTTTCTTTTCCAGCTCGAGGGCATCGCGAATGCTCGAGCACTGCGCCTCTGCCCGGTAGAGCTCCAGCGCGGCCACGATGGAGGTTGGGCAGGCCTGCGCGATGAGCTTTTCTACCAGCTCCTTTAGTTCCGGGTATTCCTTAGCGGCCGCGGTGATGTCCTGCCAGGAATCGTGGCGGAAGCTAGCCTCGATTCCCTCGATGAGCTCTGCAAGTGGGGCCTCGTCTTCCGGCTGCACGGAGTGCTGTTCCAGCGCGGCATCAATGCCTTTGTCAATGACGTCGTTAGCAAACGCATCGCCGTCTTTGACGTAGTCAGTGGCCAGCCCGCTCCATACGAGGTCTGCGGCGTACATGCGGTAGCCGGTAATGCCCCAGAACTTCGCGAGTTCTGGCGAGGCCTTGCCGCGCGTACCCACGGCATTTTGGGAGGCATAGGCCATACCCACATCCGTGACGTAGCCAATATTCATCTCGGGCATGGAGGCGAAGGTCTTGTCCGTGACCACGCAGTGCGAGCCGTGCGCGGATACGCCAAGCCCGCCGCCCATAGCGATGCCATCGACCAGCGCGATGACCGGCTTGGGGTATTCCGCAATATCCCCGTTGAGGGTGTATTCCGAGGCAAAGAAGTCATCCACCTCGTCGTAGTTGCCGTCGACGATGCCATCGCGGGCCAAGCGGACATCGCCGCCCGCGCAATAGGCCTTGGGGTTGGTAGAGGTCAAAAGGACCTGCTCTACCTCGTCATCGGCACGCCACTTATCCAAGGCAGCGGCGATGAGATCGATCATTTCTGGGCTCAGGGAGTTGAGAGCCTTTGGGCGGTTGAGCTCAATGACTCCGGTATGGTTGCGGATTGAGGACACGATAGGTGCATCATTAGTCATATCCTCTATTGTGACACACAACTCATATACCTAGCTACCGTTTGCGACTTCACAGATAGGTCTTAATTTTGCTTCCACAGCTTATCGCCCTAGACATGGACGGCACCCTGCTCGATGGAAACGGCGACTTGCCGCCAGGATTCACGGCGACCAGCCAGCGCGCAACCGAGCTTGGCGTCACCCTCGTTCCGGCATCTGGGCGCCAGATCGCCACCCTGCAACAGATGTTTCCCCATGAAGAGACCTTTATTGCAGAAAATGGCTCCGTGGTCGTGCACAATAACGAGCTGCTGAGCACAACTCCCCTGCCGTCATCGGCCGTCCGCGCTGCGGTGGCAGCGCTCGACGCGGTAACCCAACCCCACACCGTGGTGCTGTGCACGCCGGCTACGGCGTTTGTGGAAAGGGGCATCGACGGCCAAGCCTCCGCCGAGATCTCCAAATACTATAAATCCATCAGCTGGGTGGATGACCTGCACGATCTGCTCGATGAGGAGATCATCAAAATCGCGGCCTTCTGCGCCGATGGTAGCGAGAAACACCTCCACGATCCGCTGCGCGAGGCTGTGCCCGAACATAATATTGCGGTATCTGGGGCGGTGTGGCTCGATGTGATGGCGGCCGGGGTCAATAAGGGCGTGGCGCTAGAAACCATGGCGTCGCTGCTAGGTATCCCCCAATCTCGCACCGCAGCGTTTGGAGACTTCCTCAACGATTTCGAACTACYCCAGGCCGCTGGAACCGCCATTGCCATGGACAATGCGCACCCTAAACTCAAGGCCATCGCAGATACCATCGCCCCACCCAATACCGAGTATGGGGTGCTGACAGTGCTTAATCAGCTTTTTGCCAGCAAACAGGATTAGACTCTTTTCTTTCAGCATCTATCCGTAAGATATTGCCAATTTCCCGCGCCACGCCGTGCTCTCTACTTTGAGTAATGGCGCTGCTCGCGGTCTAAAATTGGCCGATTAGTACATTTTCGTAGTGCAATGGGAGTTCATGTGAATCGTTTTCTGCGCTCGCTGCTGGGGAAGAAAGATTCCGAGCGTAATGAGGCCACGCCGCCCACGACGCGGCAATCAGATGGGCCTACAGGTGATTCCTCCACTGGGGCTTCCACGCCTGAATCCGGTATCCCTACGGGGCCGGATCCACATGCCCGCAATAATCACGAGGGGCGCACGGAACACCAGCCGCCCACCTCGAACGCACAGGACGGCACTAAATCCTCGCAGACACAGCCCACGGATCCTACCCGTGGGTTCGCTCGCCAATCCCGCCAGGTGGGTAACCCCACGCCTCAAGACAAAAAGCCTTCCCGAAACCAGGGCGCACAGACCCCCAAATCCGCTGCGGCCAAAGGCTCTGCCCAAGACAAGCAGAATAATTCTGCCCAGAAGAAGACCGGAGCAAAGCCACACCAGCAGGWAAAGCCGGCCACSCCCAARAAYCCACARAAACCGCAGCAAYCASCCGCCRAAACGAAGGAATTTCCCGCCASCCCCGCCGGTACTTCCCGCGCGTCCGGGACCTCTGGCGCCTCTCGAACGTCCACTCCCGCCGGTTCCAAGAATTCTTCCCGCTCCAATAACTCCGCTGGCACTCCTCGGCCTTCCGACGCCAACCGGTCCACCGGCTCTGCGAAATCCTCCGACTCCACCCGGACTTCTGGCGCTACTCGGTCCACCGAAACCGATCGGCCCACCGGCACCGGCTCCGCGAAGCCTTCCGACAATACTAAGAACTCCGCGCAGGGAACCGCGGAATTTCCTGCCCAGCAGTCGTGGCCTGCCCAAAGGCCAGAGCAGCGCAAGCCCGAACAACACAAGCCTGAGCAAAGCAAAGCCCAGCCGCGCAAGCCGGAGCAGCGTAAGCCAGAGCAACGAACATCTGGGCAGCAACAACCTGTTCAGCGTGAGCAGGAGCAGCGTCAGCAGGAACAGCGCCAACCGGAGCAGCAGGCATCCGGAGCCGGGCGTCAGAAAGCAGAGCAGCGCAAGCCTGCGCAAAAGTCTGCCTCTGCGCAAGAACAAAAATCAGGGATTCCTGCTGGGCAAAAGGCCGCCGCTATGGGGGCTTCTCAGCCCCAGCGCATTCCTGCCGAAGAGAACGCGCGAGAACAACAGCCTGCAGCCGATCACTTTGCAGAGAAGTCATCTTCGCAGGGCAAGCAGGGCGCCAATAAATCGAAATATGCCTTGCAGAATCAACAAAACGACTCTGAAGTACTCGCAATACCGCCAGAGGATAAAAACGTGCGCAAGAAGCGGCACGCGCGGCTACGCCAAGTCAAGGGCCTTGATGGCCTGCGCGGCCTAGCCGTTGTCGCTGTGGTCTTATACCACTTTTTCGGTGACGCCCTACCCGGCGGCTACTTGGGCGTGGACATGTTCTTTGTCCTCTCTGGCTTCCTTATTACATCGCTCCTCGTGCGCGAATACCGCACATCCGGGACGATTAGCCTGAAGGACTTTTGGGTCCGACGCTTTAGGCGCATCCTGCCGGCTGCCGTCACCGTGCTCGTTTTCTGTACGGCAATCGTTGCGTGGGTTGGCGGAGATTTGGCCGTCGGCCTGCGTCAGCAATTCTTCGGCACCCTGTTCTTTGTCAATAACTGGACGCAGATTGCCACCTCGCAATCCTATTTTGCTGATAACGAGATCCAGGTATTCGCCCACTACTGGTCACTCGCCGTAGAAGAGCAGTTCTACCTCATTTGGCCGCTGCTCATGCTGGGTATTTTCCGCATCTCATCGCGCCAGCCGCGCCGCCTTCCAGTCGTGGTCTCCAGCGTGCTGGGGCTTGCCTCTTTCGCGGCCATGTGGTTTATCTTCACCCCAGGCGAAGACCCCACCCGCGTGTACTACGGCACGGATACCCACGCATTCGGCCTGTTGACCGGTGCAGTCCTCTCCTTGTTAATGACCTCTACGAAGTCCGATCCCAACGCGGATTCCTGGGCCACCACCGGCAAGGTAGAAACCCGCGCCGCCGGCATCATTGGCTTCTTGGCGCTTATCGGCTACGTTGCGCAGCTATTCCTCATGCCTGACGACGCCGAATTTACCTACCGCGGCGGCCTTTTCCTTACCAGCATCCTTGGTGCCCTCATGGTGTGGGGCGTCATCCACGAGTATGGCCCGATGACGCCGCTGTTTAGGACCAAGGTCATGCGATGGTTCGGTCAGCGTTCCTTCTCGCTGTACCTCTGGCACTGGCCGGTCATCATGATCTTGGAGGCGCTATTCCACGGCAATCAGAACTCTGAGGACTCCTGGATTCTAGGCTTGATCGCCATCCCCATCTCCCTGATCCTCTCAGAGATCTCTTATCAATTCATCGAGAACCCTTTCCGCCGCGGCGGATACAAGAAGACGTGGAAGAGCTACTGGGCCTCGCGCCCGAGCTTCAGCGAACTCAAGGATGGCTTTGGCAAGGCCATGTGGCCAGTGGTCCCATTCTTGGTTGTCGCCTCTCTGGTTGGTGTTGTCTACGGCGTGGTCAATTCCAGCGACAAGACCGAGTTGGAGCAGCAACTCAACCAGCTCCAGCAGCAAAACGAAAGCAATAACCCACCTCCACCGGAGGTATCCGCTCCGTCGACAGCATCGACTGAAGACGATAAAGACGGGGCGAAGGAAAAGGATGACGCCAAGACCCGCCCCATCCCGAAGGGAACGGACATTACCGCGATCGGTGATTCGGTGATGCKGGCGGCTAGTGATSCCCYCAGCCAACGGTTCCCTGGMWTTTATATCGATGCCCAGRAATCCCGCCACTACACGGTGGGTATCCAAATCCTTCAGCAAATGAAGGATGCCGGTACGTTGCGCGATACCGTATTCTTGGGATTCGGTACCAACGGCGCCGCCCAGCCAAATCAAATCAGCCAGGCCATGGACATCATCGGCAAAGACCATACCGTGGTAATGGTGGTTCCCTACGGTGACCGCGAGTGGATGGCGCAGTCCCAGCAGGACGTCATCGACGCCGCCAAGGAATACGACAATGCCTATATCGCTGACTGGTGTGGCTACGCCGAAAATAATCCGGACATGCTCTACTCCGATGGCGTCCACCCGCTTCCCGAAGGCGCCACCGGCTATTCCGACGCCTTCTACGACGCTCTGAAGCAATATTCCAAATACGACAAAAGCGTGTCCTCACAATGCCAGGCTTAACAGAGAGCGCGGCGGTAGGCAGTTAGCGCATGTGCGCCGGCTTCCTACCCTGGCCCCTTCCTCGCCCGCCCTTCGCGCTCGCGGGGTGGTTCGATCTCACCGGGCGGGTTCCCCGCCCGTGACCGTGAAGAGCGGGGTTAAAAGTTCTGACTCGTAGGTGAACGCATAAATGAAGACCGCACCCATAGTTCACATGAGTGCGGTCTTTAGTATTAGGCAGCGAGATTAATCGACGGCGAACTCGCCCATCTTGTCCCAACTGGTGCGTCCATCGATGTGGACGTTGATGATGTCTGGGGTCTCTACGAGGTACTTGGGGAATTCGTCGCAGGCGCGCTTGAAGTGCTCGCCCTGAACGTGCTCTACGTCCTTACCATCAGCGTAGGACTCGAGCAGCAGGAAGCGCTGAGAATCTTCCGGATCGCGGTACCACTTGAAGTCGATGCAGCCAGACTCGGCGTTGCAAGCCTCGGTGTACCAGTTGATCTCATCAAGGAAGGTATCGGCGTATTCAGGCTTTACGCGGAACTGTACGTTAATCAAAATCATGCCCCCGATTCTACCAATGATGTGTCCACTACGTCATGGCTGCTCTGCCATGCGCGCGGACCTCGGAAGAATCGGGGGCAGGTTCCGCGGAAGCTAAGAACTAGTTGAGGAAGTACTCCGCGATGTAGATGAACTCGCCATCAAAGGCGGTAGCGACGCCATAACCGTACTCGGGTCCGGGGGTTACTTCGAGGCCTCGGTTGAACCAGTTGAGGCGCTCTTGGGCTTGCTCTTCGGACAGACGGTAGACGTTGCCCTGCCCTTCTTCAGTGTGGGTCACGCCGCTTGCCACATCGCCGTAGTACTTTAGCTCACCATTTGCACCCTGGTTTGCCCATTCCTGCGCGATAGCGCTTGCGGTCTCATCCGGGTGGTGGCCAGCCTGGGCTAGGTGATCAGCGGTGGCTACCTGCAAGTCAGCGGCAACCTGCGGGGCTTCGAAGGCCTCAGGCTCCGGTGCGGCTTCAGCCGTAGGCGCTTCTTCCGCTGCTACTTCTGGTTCAGCTTCGGGTGCGGCCTTTAGAAAGCTGGGCAAAGTAACGTTGTACTTTTCAGCAAGGGTAGACACCTGCTGAACCTGCGGGACCGCGTTAAGCTCCGCAGAAGCCACTGCCGTGGTGCCAGACAGGGCGAGTACGGTGGTCAGGACTGCTGCGGTGGCGCTTCGAATCGGCTTCATAATTTTCAGCCTGTCATAACTTTTCAGAGGGCGAAAGCATATCGCCGGTTCCACCGCACTTCGATATGGCTTTGTTATAGAAACGGCGCTCGGTGAGTTCTCGGCTACCTCGCGGTAGTGAAGAAGCCTCCAGGAGGCCTAATAAATACCTACATCGAGTTCATCGAATTGCCGCTGCAGCTCCTCCGAATCAATGGAGCGGGCAACATCGGGCCCGGCGATGGCCGCAAAGCCATCGAGGACAGAGTTCCCGTAATTATGGCCCACACCATCGGGAACATCCTTGGCTCCGGGTAGATCCGCGGCAACTTGCAGGTAGGTAATAATAGGCATCCACTGCATCACGCGTTCACGGGAATAGGGGGTATCTTCTTTCATCCAATCCGGCTCTTTGAAGGCCAATTCGGGCGACCACCAGCTCACTGGATCGGAAGGATGCTGAATATACAGCATGCGGGTCCTGCCCCACTCCTCTTCCGGAACGCGTCCCCAGCGGCGGACTTGGTCCACCTCGTTGGCAAAGCGAACCACGAGGCCACCGGCGTAGACCGGCGAGATTTCCGTGGACCCGGGATCGCGGCGCTCCACAAACTGCGAGCGCAACTGGTTAAAGTGCGGCGGGCCAGTCAATAAGATGCCATCGACGGAATTGGCAATATCGCGCACGCCGGAAAAGGCTGCCTCGATGCCGGTTGTGCCTAAGGACTCGCCGTAGAGGTAGAGCTTGGGTCGGTCATCTTCTGGCAGTGAATTCCACCAGTCCACGATGGGGTTGATGAACTCTTCCCCGGCGCGCTCTACTTGGCCGCCGCCGCCAAGGAAGTGGAATACAGACGGCATGGCGGAATACTGTGCTGCGGCAATGGCGGTATCCCCTCCATAGAGTAGTTCGAAGGCTTGCGCGGAATAGGACGATACCCAGCCGGTGCCGGTAGGCATGGTCAACAGGAGGGCCTTGCGGTCTTGGGCGTGGGTGCGCTCGAGTTCATCGATAAGCAGCTGCGCCCGCCCTTCATTAGAGTCGCGGTTACCCAGGCCGGCGTAGGCACGGATGGGTTCTTTGGCAGGTTTCCCGGTCACCTGTTCTAGCTCGGCCTTATGCGCGCCGGAGCTGAGAAACCGGGAGCCTTGCAGGCCGACGCCGTTCCAGTCGACATCGGAAGTAGGCGATCCGGAGCGCTCACTCAGGGTGGGGCGCTGAGTGTCCGGATCAGGGTCGGCGTTCTGGGCGGTAAATACCCTATCGCCCAAGCCCACGATGGCACCGGGAATGATGTTTTCAACGGTGTAGATAGCGATAACCGCAATGATAAGTACTGCCCCGAGGCGGCGGTACGTGGAGCGGAACCGCTGCGGGAAGCGCCGCGCTAACCAGCGCACCAGAAAGATAATGGAGCGCAGGATGAGCAGGAAGACGGTAAATACCGCCAGCGCCAGGGGCACCACCAGCAGGTAGCTAGACATGGACGGCGCGGGCACGGAATATACGCTCGCGAGCTCGTGCTGCCAGCGCACGGCGATAATGACGAAACCGACCAGCCAGGCTATGAACGCACCTGTGGCGATGCGCGCGAGCAACCGGTAGTGCTTTGGCTCCCATGCGGAGGCGGCAAGCCAGGGATACTTATCCGCCCATTTGCTCACGACGAAGCGGTACCACACCAGCTTCACGCCGATGCCCACCACGTAGCCGAACCCGGCGGCAAGGCCCGAAATCAGGCCTTGATAGGGCCAATCGCGGGGCAAAATGGACGGAGTAAGGCCCAGCGTAGACAGAATGGCGGCGCCGATAATGCCCCACGGATCGAGGTGGCGGACAATATCGGCGATGCGAGCTTCTACTGCTCGAGCTTCTCCCCTAACTCCAGCCATTCCATCTCCAAATCCTCATAGGTGCTGCGATTGTCCTTTAATTCCGTATCGAGGCGAGTCATCGCTTCGGTATCGACTTCTTCTGCCGCCGCGGCCAATTTCTCATTGATCTGCGCGGCGGATTTTTCCAGCTTCTGCATCTTCCGCTCAAGCGCGTTCATCTTCTTGGTGATTTCGCGCTCTTGCTGGGAAGAAAGCTTCTTTTCCGGCTTCGGCGCCGGCGCGCCCGTCTTCTTTTCTCCCAGGTTTATAACCCCTGTGTTCTTGCCGGCCTCAATTTCTTCGCGCTTGCGCAGATACTCGTCGATGCCACCGGGAAGGTTCGTCAGGTTGCCATCCCCAAACAGCGCATACGTATTATCCGCAATGCGCTCGATCAGGTAGCGATCGTGCGAAATGACCACCAGGGTACCCGGCCACGAATCGAGCAGGGATTCCAGTTCCTGGAGCGTATCGATGTCCAGGTCGTTGGTGGGCTCATCGAGGAGTAAAACATTGGGTTCTGCCATGAGCACGCGGGTGAGCTGGAGGCGGCGGCGCTCGCCACCGGAAAGATCACCGACCGGGGTGCGCTGGCGCTTGGCGGAAAAGCCGAGGCGCTCGGCCAGCTGAGAGGCGCTGAGCTCCTTTTTGCCTAGCTGCACGTAGGTGGCAACATCCTCGACGGCATCGAGAAGCCGGCGCTGCGGATCCAAGTCATCGAGTTCCTGGCGCAGCCAGCCCAAGCGCACGGTTTGGCCCTCGATGCGCTTTCCGGCCGCAAGCTCGTATTCGCCAGCCAGTGTGCGCAGCAGCGTGGTCTTTCCGGAGCCATTAACACCCACGAGGCCGATGCGCTCGCCTGGGGCCAGGCGCCAGGTGAGGTGATCGACCAAGGTGCGGCCATCCGGGGACTTCACCGTGGCATCTTCTAGCTCGATGACCACCCGGCCCTGACGCTGCTTGGAAAAGGACATGAGCTCGACTTTGTTGCGCGGCTCGGGGACATCAGAAATAAGCGCTTCCGCAGCCTCAATCCGGTAGCGCGGTTTTGAGGTACGCGCCGGTGCCCCGCGGCGCAACCACGCCAATTCCTTGCGGGCTAAGTTTTTGCGGCGCTGTTCCATCGCATCGGCCTGGCGGGCGCGCTCGGCGCGGGCAAACGTCCAGTCGTTGTATCCGCCCTCATATGCATCGACCGTGCCGTCGTGCACCTCCCACGTCCAGGTGGCGATGGTATCGAGGAACCAGCGATCGTGGGTGACCACGATGACGGCGAGGTTGCGCTTGAGCAGGTGATCCGCCAGCCACTGGACGCCTTCCACGTCAAGGTGGTTCGTGGGCTCATCGAGCACCACCAGATCTAAATCCTGCACCAACGCGGCCGCGAGGTTCACGCGGCGGCGCTCGCCACCGGACAGGGAGCTCACGGGAGTATCCAGCCCTAGGTCCACGATGCCGAGGCCACCGAGCACATCGCGCACCTTGGCATTGGAGGCCCATTCGTAGGTCTCGAGCTCGAGGGGCTCAATGATCGCCTGAGCGATGGTGAGCTCTTCGGGCAGATCAAAGCGCTGCGTCACCACGGCCATGCGCAGATCCGAGGTGTGGGAAACGCGGCCGGAATCCGGCGGCTCGATGCCGGTGAGCACTTCCAGCAGGGTGGTCTTACCGCCGCCGTTAACGCCCACGATGCCGATGCGATCCCCGGTTTGCACGCCGAGGGATACCCCATCAAGGAGGCTTTTTAAGCCATAAGACTTGGTGACTTGCTCGAGGTTAATCAGGTTTGCCATAACAGGGACTCATCTTAATACCTCCCTACCGCCACCCCCGCATTCCCAAACATGTTGCTACCGAATTTCACTTGCAATACTCTGCGTGTGTATGAAGAGCACACACTTACCCTCTGCACTATCCTCTCTGCCTCAGCGCTCACCATCGCTTCCTGCTCGGCGCCGGAAGAAGACACCGACGCCCAAAACACCAGCGAATCCACCACCGCGGAAAGCCACGAACATGACCATGACCACGATCATGACCATGACCACGATCACGAGGGCCACTCCCACGACGGCATGGAGGCAGAAGAAGGACAGACCGAGGTAGCCCAGCTTCCCACGCGCATCGTCTTCTCCCACGCTGATGGTCTGACCACCTACGATGCCAAATCTGGAGACGTCCTCGATGAAGAAGAGATGAATGCCTTCCTTCGCCTCAATGACGCCGGCAACGACCGCCACGTCATGGTAACCAAGGGCGATAACTTCCTCACCTACGACACCGGCCTCATCACCAAGGCCCACGGTGACCACAACCACTACTACACCGCGGATCCGAAGCTGGGCGATGACAAGATTAAGGCGCCCCACGCTGGCCACGTAGTCCACCACGATGGTTTTACCGCCCTATTTTCTGATGGCGATGGCGTAGCCAAGATTTATAAGACCGAGGACATCGGCTCCAAGGACGCCAAGCCCGTCAACACCGTCAAGACGGGCGAGGCGCACCACGGCGTGGCCGTCCCGCTTGAGGATGGCTCCGTGGTCATCACCAAGGGTACCGAGGACGAGCGCCACACCATCCAGCACCTGGACAAGGACGGCAAGGTCTTGGATGAGACCACCAAGTGCCCCGGCGTCCACGGCGAAGCAGCCGCTGGAAATGGAAAGCTCTTCTTTGGCTGCGAAGACGGCCCCGTAGTCTTTGACGGCTCCAAGTTCCACAAGGTGGACGTCTCCGATTACGCCGGTGCCGATGGCTACCAGCGCTCCGGAAACGCCGCGGGTTCTGAGGAATCGAACGTCATCCTGGCCGATAATAAGACCGACAAGGACGCCGAGTCCGAGCACCCCACCTCCGTGACCCTGATCAATACCGAGGACTACTCCGCCAAGAAGGTGGACTTGAACGGTTCCTACTGGTTCCGCTCGCTGGCGCGCGGCCCAATGGGCGAGGCCCTGGTGCTGACCACCGATGGCAAGCTCAATGTCATCGACCCAGACTCCGGCGAAATCACCAAGCAGATCGACGCGATTTCCAAGTGGAAGGAAAACGAGGAATGGCAGCAGCCGGGCCCGATCCTGAAGGCCGCCAATGGATATGCCTACATCACGGATGCGCAGAAGAAGGAGCTCGTCGTCATCGACCTCTTGCGCGGTAAGGAAACCGACCGCTACGAGCTGGACTTTGAGCCCACCGAAATGGCCGTGCTCTAAAAATCCAGCACTCTAGTGCTCGTGCTTGGCGATGCCCCTACTCGCCCTAAGCTAGAGCACTTCCGCACCCGCAGCCGGGCCCTGGGCTACAACGCCCTTGGTGCCCGGTATTTCTATGCTGACCTGCGCTGCGACTTCCTCCGCATCTTCCTTCGAAGCACATAAGAAGGCGCAGGTGGGCCCGCTGCCGGAGACGATGCCATTGAGCGCACCCGCATCCATGCCTGCCTCCAAGGTCTTGCGGAGATCTGGGCGCAGGGATAGCGCGGCGGGCTGCAGGTCGTTGTGCAGGTGCGCCGCCACGCGGTGGGCATCGCCGGAGATAAGCGCCTGGGAAATCTCCGTCGTATCAAGCGCCGGCGCGGTTACCCGCCCTGCATCACGCAATTCATCGAGTTTGCTGAACACACTTGGTGTTGAGAGCCCACGGTCAGAAGCGATCAGCGCCCAGTGATAGGTGCCCCTGGTCATCATGGAGGTCAACTGCTCCCCGCGCCCAGTACCAAGCGCTGTGCCGCCCAGCAAGGTAAACGGCACATCGGAGCCGAGGGCGGCGCCCAAGGCATTCAGAATGTGATCTCCTACCGAATCAATCCCGTAATAACGGCCGTAGCAGCGCTCCGCAAGGCGCAGCGCCGCCGCGGCATCCGCGGAACCGCCGGCCATGCCGCCGGCGGTGGGAATCGCCTTGTGAATCTCAAGGCCCACCTCTGGAATCTTGATGCCGCCGCGGGTGACATACAGGTGCTGCATGATGCGGTCTACCGCAGCCCAGGCCAGGTTCGTATCGTCCTCGGGCACGCCCGCCGCGTGCGGACCGGATACCTTGAGGTACTGCACGCGGGGCTTATCCACTTCGGCATTGCCTAAATCAGTCAGCGTTACCGTATCGTGCAGGCTCAAAGACTGAAAGACCGTGACCAGCTCGTGAAAGCCATCCTCCCGCGGTTCCGCCACGCCAAGGTGCACATTGACCTTGGCATGCGCATGCGCGGTATAGGTAATCGGCTCGTTTCCGTGTGGTGCGCTCACTATAGTCCTGCCAATCGTACAAAGTCTGCAACAGCGAGCTTTTCCCCGCGCTGCTTCGGATCGATTCCGGCCGCGCGCAAGGCCTCCTCGGCGGCCGCGCCGGAGCCATAGTGGCCCGATAGCGCGGCGCGGAGGGTCTTGCGGCGTTGGGCAAAGGCGGCATCGACAAGCGGCCAGACCGCAGCGCGCGCGGCATCGTCAACCGGCCAAGGCGGGGTATCGAAGACATCGATGCGCACCAAGCCGGAGGCGATATTGGGCGCGGGCCAAAAGACATTCTTACCAATGGTCCCCGCTTGGCTCACCGCGCCATAAAAGCCGGCCTTCACAGAAGGCACGCCGTAGATCTTGCTGCCGGGCTCCGCAGCGAGGCGCTGCGCCACCTCCAGCTGCACCATGACGAGCACGCGGCGAATGGAGGGAAAGGTTTCCAAAAAGTGCAGGAGCACCGGCACCGCCACGTTATAGGGCAGGTTGGCCACCAGCGCCGTAGGTGCCGCGACATCTTCGCTGGTCACGCGCAGCGCGTCCTTTTCCACCACGCGCAGGCGCTTAGCGTAGTCCGCCGCTCGCTCGCCCACCGTTTCCGGCAGCTGCGCCGCCAGGCGCGGATCAATCTCCACCGCGGTGAGATCCTCAACGGTCTCCACCAACCCGAGGGTCAGCGACCCCAACCCAGGGCCGACCTCCACGACGCGGTCTGTGGGTTCCAGGTCCGCCGCCGCGATGATGCGGCGGATGGTATTGGGGTCGTGGAGAAAATTCTGCCCCAACTTCTTGGTGGGCGTGATATCCAGTTTCTCCGCTAAAGCTCGGATTTCTACTGGGCCTAAAAGCGCGGCGCCCGGGGAATCAGTCATGTTTTCTAACCTAGTAGAAGAATGCAGAAAATCGCACCCCGCGCCGTAATGACGCGGGGTGCAGAGTGCGCGGTGCTGTGCGTGCTTTTAGCGCAGCCCCAACTTAGAGGTACATGCAGGCCATGCGCCCCAGCCCTGGGAAGCCTGTACCTTCTGTGCCACGGCGATCTGCTGCTCGCGGGTGGCCTGCCATGCCTCGGGCGCGTATTCGGTGCCCCCAAAGCCAGCCCACGTGGAAGGCGTGAATTGCAGGCCGCCGGAGAAACCATTTCCGGTATTGATGGACCAGTTACCGGTGGACTCGCACTGCGCGATGGAATCCCATACGGAGCCATCGGCCACGGCGGGGGCTGACGCACCCGAGTTACCGCCYTGCGGCTCCGGCTCCGCCTGCTTGGTGCCGCGGGCGATGGTCGCAGGCTTTGGCCCTACAACGACCTCGTCCTTGATGACCTCTTCGGATTCCTTCTTGCCATTATTCAGGGTTACCTTGCGGGTGATCTCGCGCTTGCCCTTTTCGCCCTGTTCGCGCACCTCTTCGGCGCCGGCTTCCAGTTCGGGGTCATCCACGAAATGCGGCTCGGCGTCGAATTCCTCAGTGACATCCTCGGTCTGAATGTCGATGCGTTCTACCTTGATAGACATGCCCTCGGTGACCTTTTCTTCCTTGGCTGGGAAGACGCGGTCATCCTCATCGAGCTTAATACCGCGCTCCTTGAGGACATCGCCCACGGTCTTGGCGGCAATCTTGGTGTAGGTATTCTTGCCACCATCGTTGATCTTGATGATCTTGGGGGAAACGACCTCTAGATCCATGCCGTCTTTGAGCTGCGCATCTTTATCCACGTCATCCTCGCCAGACTTCACGGCGGCTCCCGGGTTTACTCCCTGCAGGTTATTGAGCAAATCAGACACGGTGAGATCGGTGGTAGAAAGCTGCTGCTGTTCACCATCGATGGACACGGCGACCGGCTTGGCGGTGCGCACGGAGATTTCATCACCATCGGCCACGGACTCAGATGGTGCGGGCGAGACGATATCTTCTTCGCCCACCTGGACGCCGGCGGCCTGCAGGGCGCCGTCCACGTCCTCGGCAAAGGTGGCCAGCTCTACCTTGTCGCCGTTGACTTCTACGACCAAGTCTTTCTGCGCGGCAATCGCCACGACACCGCCGACGGCGAGGGTGCTCAAGACGCCACCCGTTGCCAGGCGCAGGGGCAGGGAACGTGAATTATTGATGCGCTTAATGTGGTGAGGTGCCATGTGTAGTTAATCTCCGGTGGTGCTGTCTATCCAGTATCACAATTGTTGCCGCTGGCTAAGGAAAACCAGCGGCGATGCCGCGCTGCTCCACTGTGAACCGGCGCGGCGGGAAGGTAGAGGCGTAAAGCCTCAACGAACAATCAATAACAATACGATAACGAGTAGGGAAAGTCGAGAAGCGGTGCGCCACAGTTATAACGGGCGAAAACAGTTGTCACATCCAGCACCCATACCACCAGCGACCAGCGGATTTAATTTTGTGACAATCCTCACTGTCCTGTCATGCTAATTCCATACACACGGTCAAAAGTCTCATTGACCTCCGCCGCCAATGCCTGAGTGGTTTGGTGGCGGGCCCGTGCAATGCAGTCATAGGTGTGCCCGATGAGGGACGGCTCATTGCGCTGCCCGCGGAACGGCTCTGGAGTCATAAACGGCGCATCGGTTTCCACCAGCAATTGCCCCGCCGGGGCCAGCGCGGCCGCCTGGCGTAGTTCCGCATTCCGCTTGAAGGTGACGTTGCCAGCAAAGGACAAAACGTAGCCGCGCTCTAATGCTTCTTCCGCCACCCGCAACGGTGAGGAGAAGCAGTGGAGCATGACGGTCTCAGGCGTGGGGGCATCGGCAAGAATGCGCAGCAAGTCTTGATCCGCCTCGCGGTTATGGATCATGAGCGTCTTGCCGGTGCGCACCGCCAGATCGATATGCCAGCGTAGGGATTCTTCCTGCTGGACCAAGCTCGCGGTGGTCTCCGGTTCGTGGTGGACCCAATAGGCGTCCATGCCGGTCTCCCCCACCGCCACGCACCGCGGATCCGCCACCATCTCCTCCAACGCGGCTTTGGTGGGCGCGTCTAGTTCATTCGCCCGCACCGGGTGGATGGCGCAGGCGGCATACACGTTGGGAAAAGCATGCGCGGTCGCAAGGGCCGCCTCGGACTCGCGGCGGTCATCGCCAACCGTCACCAGGCGGGATACCCCAGCAGCGCGGGCGCGGTTGACCAGCACCTCATCGGTATCTTTATGCGAGAAAAGGTGGGTATGTGCATCGCTGAGGCCGCTGAGCCCTGGGGCCGGAATGGGAGTAGGACGTGGCTTCTTTTTAGACATACCCGCAATTGTAATATTGGCAGCTATGTTGATCAGACCAGCGGACCTGAGCGATGTTCCCGCCATGACCGATACCCTCAACTGGGCCATCGAGCACACCGATGTCATCTTTAACTCCACCCCAGTCACCGTGGCTGAACGCGAAGAACACCTGCGCCACATCCAGGAACTGGACTGTCCCTTCCTCGTTGCCGAAACCGACGAGGGCGAATACTTGGGCTGGGCGCTCTATCACCCCTACCACGATCCCCGCATCTGGCAGGGCTGCTATGAAACCACGATTTACCTTTCCCCCAATGCCCAGGGCCAAGGCGTGGGCACCGCCCTTATGCGCGAGCTGGTAGACCGCGCCCGGGCGGATGACAAGGTACATTCGCTGCTCGCCCTAATCGTGTCCACTAATACGGCATCATTAAAGTTGCATGAAAAGTTCGGGTTTGAAAACGTGGGAACTCTCAAAGAGGTAACCTACAAATTCGATCACTGGCTTAGCCTCACTCACTTAGAACTTCTGGTGTAAAGGACTTTTAATGCATATTCGCCCCGCTGAGCTTGCCGATGCCCTTTCCATTTCCGCCATCTACAACGCCGCCTCCGCCGCTAAACCGGCCAATAACCTCATTACCTGGCAAGAAGAGGTTGCAGACCGCGAGGATTGGCTGAAGGACATGTCCAAGGCGGGCTCGCCTGTGCTTGTCGCCGTAGACGATGATGAAATCATCGGCTGGGCCGCCTACTTTCAATTCGTCACGCCCGCCATCTACTACGGCACCGTCGAAGATTCCGTGTACATCTCCCCCTCAGCCCAGGGCAAGGGCGTGGGCTCTGAGCTTCTCGATGCCCTCATGGACATCGCCGCCGACGATCCCTATATCGAGACCATGATTACCTACATCGTCGATACCAATGCCGGTTCCATCGCGCTGCACAAGAAGTTTGGGTTTAAAGAAACCGGCCGCATGCCCAATATCCACACCAAGCACGGCGTACGCCTAGGCCTGGTTCACCTGCAGCGCGATTTCCAGCACTAGGCAGAACTTTTAGGCATAGCAAAAGCGCGGTGGCCTCCCCTTTTTCATAGGGATTGGCCACCGCGCCTTCGTATCTACGCTGGGGTTACCGAGCTAGTTCATCACCGGCGCCCATTCCGGGCCGGTCTCGCCGAGCTCTGGATCCAGCTTGGAAATAAGCGGCTTCGGCTTTGCCAAGGTCGTACCCGGTGCCACCTGGATGCGCTCCCACTTGGCCTGCTGCTGGGTGTAGTCACCCATAATCACCGGATATTCGTGGTTTTCTGGCGGAAGGCCCGCACCCACGAGCTCAACCGGGATATCGTCCTTAACCTCGCGCACCTCAGGCTGCGCGGCCCATTCGCCGGTGCGGCCCAAGGTCTCGTGCACCTTCTGCGCGGTAAACGGCAGGAACGGGGTGAGCATGACGTTGCAGTCAGACACGACTTGCAGGGCGGTCCACAAAACGGTGGCCAGGCGCTCGCGCTGGGTTTCATCCTTGGCCAGCTTCCACGGCTCTTGGGAGGCAATATATGCATTCGCCTCGCCCACCACGTGCATGATGGAGACGATGGCCTGTTTGAACTTGGATTGCTCCAGCAGGTTACCGGCGGTGGTAAAGGTCTCCTCCGCCAGCTGCAAGATGGCCTCGTCGCGCTCCTCCAGGGCCGCCGGAACCGGAACCTCGCCGAAGTTCTTGTGCGCCATGGACACGGTGCGGTTGACCAGGTTGCCCCAGCCATTGGCCAGCTCATTATTGACGCGGCGCACGAATTCATCCCACGTAAAGTCCGCGTCGTTGTTTTCCGGGCCAGCCACGGCGATGAAGTAACGCAGCGGATCCGGGCCAAACTCCGCCAGGAAGTCCTTAACGTAGATCACCACGCCCTTGGACGAGGAGAACTTGGAGCCGGACATCGTCAAGTATTCCGAGGACACGATTTCCGTGGGCAGGTCCAGCTCGCCGTACTGGTGCAGCTCGCCGCCCTTCGAGCCCTTGCCCGCATAGCCCAACAATTCCGCCGGCCAGATCTGCGAGTGGAAGGTGATATTGTCCTTGCCCTGGAAGTAGTAGTGGCGGGKTTYTKGGKSCTGCCMGAATTCCTTCCACSCCYCCSGCTGGCCGGKGCGGKGCGCCCACTCGATGGAGGCGGRCAAGTAGCCCACGACGGCATCGAACCACACGTACAGCTTCTTCGCGTTATTGTCCTGCCAGCCATCCACCGGAATGGGAATGCCCCAGTCGATATCGCGGGTCATGGTGCGCGGGCGCATATCCTCCAGCAGGTTGAGGGAGAACTTCAGCACGTTCGGGCGCCAATCTTCGCGGGTAGAAAGCCACTTTTGCAGCTCGTCCTTAAGCGATGGCAGATCCAGCAGGAAGTGCTCAGTCTCTACGAACTGCGGGGTTTCGCCGTTGATCTTGGATACCGGGTCAATGAGGTCTACCGGATCCAGCTGGTTGCCGCAGTTATCGCACTGGTCACCGCGGGCGCCATCCGCGCCGCAGATGGGGCACGTGCCCTCGATATAGCGGTCCGGCAGCGTGCGGCCGGTGGATGGAGAAATTGCCCCCTTGGTGGTCTCTTTCAGCATGTAGCCGTTCTCATTGAGCCCCTTGAACAGCTCCTGCACCACCGAGTAGTGGTTGCGGGTGGTGGTGCGGGTAAAAAGGTCGTACGACAAGCCGAGGTTGGCCAGATCGTTGACAATCTGGCGGTTATAGCGGTCCGCGAGTTCGCGGACGGATACGCCTTCCTTATCGGCCTGGACCAGCAACGGGGTGCCGTGCTCATCCGTGCCGGAGACCATGAGTACGTTGCGGCCACGCATTCGCTGGAACCGGGCGAATACGTCAGAGGGAACGCCAAAACCAGCCACGTGACCGATGTGGCGCGGGCCATTGGCGTATGGCCAGGCAACATTTACTACTAAAGACTCAGTCATGGAGTCCAGTTTATCGAAGCACCTGCACGAACACACGTTGAGGGCACATTACCTCTACCACCGAAAAGCGCCCGCCTCCCTCCCAAGTATGGGAAAGCGGCGGGCGCTGCTACCGAAGGCGGTAGATGGTCTATCTACTTGCGCTTCATCGGGTTCTTCAAACGCTCGTTGCGGCGCTTCTTGAGCACCTGCGTGCGCTGGTAGTCGCGGTGCAAGCGGCGCTCGCGGGCCATCTTGCGCTGGAACTGCTGCGCCTCGCGGTACTCGAGGTAAATGATGTCCTGGCTCAAGTCCTTGTAAATGGCGAACATCAGGCCAATGACGATGAACAAGAACGGCAGCGCCGCCACGATGGTGACATTCTGCAGGTTGGACAGTGCGTCCTCATTGACCAAGAGCAGGGTCAAACCAACGGCTGCGGTCAGGGCACCCCACAGGGCGGATAGCCACGGCTTCGCGGTTGCGGCACCATTCTGGGTCATCGAACCCATCACCGTGGAAGCGGAGTCTGCGGAGGTAATGAAGAAGGTGGACAGCAAGATGACGGCGACGACGCCGGCAATGAAGCCACCGGGCAGGTTGTGCAGGAGGTTAAACAGCTCTACTTCGGCGGATTCGCCGGTGATGGATTCGCCGTTTTGCTCCATGTGGATTGCGGTGCCACCGAAGATGGCGAACCACAGGGTGGAAACGCCCGCTGGGATGAGCAGGACGCCCAAGCAGAACTCGCGGACGGAACGGCCGCGGGAAATGCGTGCCAAGAACATGCCCACGAATGGGGACCAGGAGACCCACCATGCCCAGTAGAAGATGGTGTAGCTAGACAGCCACTCGCCGGCGGTGCCGTTTTCGGACTCGGCGGTACGGCCGATCATCTCGGTGAAGTAGTTGAAGTAATTACCGATGGATCCTGGAATCTGGTTCAGGATGGTCACGGTTGGGCCCAAGATGAAGACGAAGATAGCCAGCACCGCAGCCAAGACCATGTTGGCATTGGACACGTACTGAATGCCCTTGCCCACACCGGAGAGCGCGGACAGCAAGAAGGCCAAGGTCAGGACCAACACAATACCGATAACCACAGACTGGGTTGGGTTATCGATGATGCCGGAGGCTTCCAGGCCGGCCTGAATCTGCAGCGCGCCAAGCCCCAGGGAGCAGGCGGTGCCGAAGACAGTGGCGAAGATGGACAGGATGTCAATGAACTTGCCCAATCCGCCGTTGGCGCGGCGCTCGCCGATGAGCGGCACGAAGGCCTGGCTCAACAGCTGCTTGCGACCGATGCGGTAGGTCGAGTACGCGATGGCCAAACCAACAATGGCGTAGACAGCCCAGGGGTGCAGCGTCCAGTGGAACATGGCATAGGCCATGGACGAGCCCACGTTTTCCGTTCCTTGGCCAGGCGTACCGTCGCGGTAGTTCGCCAGCGGCTCGGAAGCACCGTAGAACATCAGGCCGATGCCCATACCGGCAGCGAACATCATGGCGATCCACGAAGGCGTGGAAAACTCCGGTTCCTCATTGATGTGGCCCAACCTAATGGAGCCGAACTTAGAGAACGCGATGAAGATAACGAAGGCCACGAAGACAGTGCCGAAGAGCACGTAGGCCCAACCGAACTTATCGACGACCCACGTCAGGGCCGCGGAAGAAAAGTCCGCGAAGTTATCCGGTGCGGCCAGGCCCCAGATAACGATGGCGGCAACGAGCACACCCGCAATCCCCATGATGGTCCAGTCAATCGGGATATTATCGCGGTCTGCGGCGATTTCGATTTCCGGATCATCATACTCTTCGGGGTGGAACCCCTCAGAGTTGAGCATGTCCTGGATCTGGCTCGTCGCCGTTTGCTCGTCCAGTGCCTCTTCTACCGTTTGATAATCCTCAATCGGCTGTTCACTCGAAGCAGCAGAAGTGGTCCCAGCCGGCGCTTCGCCGGGCCCCTTCCCCTCTTCGGGCACACCAGCGCCGTTATTTTCAGTATTAGTCATGCTCTCTAGACTGGTGGCGCGACCCCAATTTTTCAAACCGTTTTGCTATCAAAACCCCAGCTTACATACATTTTTGAGCATTTCCTTAAGACTTCCTACATGCTTATAGGCTGCATATCCCCACGTAGACAGGTTTTAGGCGCCACACGCCCGGGAAAGATAACGATTCGATAACATATATAGAAGCGTGAAACCACCAGTTAGCACGAGTAATTGTGACGTTTTATACGCTACATAGAAATGACCTGAGGACGGCTCAACAAGAGCTCAATTAGCGGGCGCTCAGCGGGCATCCAACGCGGCATCATAAAGCTCCCGATTGGACACCCCAGTCCCCTTGGCAGCCTGCTTGCACGCGTCTTTCAAGCGCATGCCGGCCCCGGCAAGCTCCAAGGCTTGCGGGACCAGGTCTGCGGCGGTCACAGCAGCGCCGGTTCCGCCTTCGATCACCACGGTAATCTCGCCCTTCACGCCCTCGCTTGCCCATTCGGCCAGCTCTGCTAGGCAACCGCGGCGCACCTCCTCGTACGTCTTGGTCAGCTCGCGGCATACCGCGGCGGGGCGATCGGCGCCGAGGACCTGGGCGGCATCGGCAAGCGTATCGGCGATGCGGTGGGGAGATTCAAAAAATACGATGGCGCGCTTTTCATTGCGCAGCGATTCCAGCCACGCCTTTCGCGGGCCGGGCTTGCGCGGCGGGAATGCATCGAAGAGGAAGTGGCCCACGCCCAAGCCAGACAAGGCAAGCGCCGTGGGCACCGCCGAAGGACCCGGAAAACACGTCACGGGGATATCGCGCTCGGCGGCCGCGGCCACCAGTGACAGACCGGGATCGGAGATGATTGGCATGCCGGCATCGGTGACCACGAGGACGGTGCCGTGCTGGGCGGCATCGATAAGCTGCTGCGCACGCGCCTGCTCATTGTGGTCGAAGTTGGACACCACAGAGCCGGAAATTTCGATGCCCAGGGCCTGCGCCAGGTTGCGCACGCGGCGGGTATCTTCGGCGGCGATGACATCCGCATGCGCCAATGCCTGCATCAGGCGCGCAGAGGCATCAGCGACATTCCCCAAGGGCGTGGCGGCGAGGATAACGCCGCGCGGAAGTGGTTCCAGACCTAAAGCTGACATGCCTCTAGCATTCCACATTCTCCTATGCGCCCGCGCGAAGGCTCGTGGCCTAAACTCTTCTTCGTGACTATTGCTACCGCTGCCCCCGCTAGCTCACCGCGCACCCCGCATAACCGCGTGATCCCGCCGGCACCGCGTACCTATACGTGGGGCAAGGCCGATTGGATTAGCACCGGCATCATCGCCGTTCTCGCGCTGATTACCCGGTTTGTGGGGCTTACCGCGCCGGTATCCCAAGGCACGCCCGTCTTCGATGAAAAGCACTATGTCCCCCAAGCCTGGGACATGGTMAAAAGCTGGGATAACTTATTCATCGGCGGCATCGAGACCAACCCAGGYTTTGGGCTCGTGGTTCMCCCGCCGCTGGGCAAACAGATCATTGCCATTTCAGAATGGGTCTTTGGTTATACCCCGCTGGGCTGGCGCTTGATGACGGCTCTCTTCGGCGTCGCCACCGTCCTGATGACCATGGCTCTGGCTCGCCGGCTGTCCTTTTCCTGGCAGGTGGCCACCTTTGCCGGCATTTTGGCCGTCTGCGATGGCGTCCTCTTGGTCTCCGCGAAGTTTGGCATGCTGGATATCTTCCAGGTCTTTTTCATCGTCGCCGCAGCCTGGGCACTGGCCCGCGATCATCAACAAATGCGCGAGCGTCTGCACAACGCCCTGCTGAGCGACGGGATGGGCACCTCCCCCTTCGGGCCGCGTTTTGGCTTCCGGTGGTGGCGCTTTACCGCCGGCGTCTTCTTAGGACTGTCGCTCGCCGTGAAGTGGTCCGGGCTGTACTACATCATGTTCTTCGGCCTGCTCTGTGTCTTTAGTGACCTCGCATTGCGCCGCAAGTACGGCGTTCGCCGCTATATTGTGGGCACGCTCATTCGCGATACTCCCGCGGCACTAGCCTCCCTAGTTGCCGTCCCAGTAATGATTTATGTGTGGAGCTGGCGCGCATGGTTCGCCTCAGAAACCGCGGTCTACCGGCACGCCAAGGTGGATGGGACCATCGGGGAAGACTCCTGGCTCATGCACTTACCAGAATCTGTGGCCGGCTGGTTTTATTACCACTTATCCGTATTGGATTTTCACGCCAGCTTGACCTCTTCCGGTGGCCACCACCACCCGTGGGATTCCAAGCCGTGGGCATGGCTGGCCGGGGCCCGGCCCATTCTGTACTACTCCAGCACGGACCTGGAATGCAGCGGCGGTGGCGAATGCCGCAAGATGCTCTACCTCTTTGGCACCCCGGCGATCTGGTGGCTGGTGGTCCCCGCGGTACTTTGGGGGATGTGGTCGCTTATCATCCGCCGCAACCGCGCCTTCCTCATTCCCCTCGTGGGCTTCGCGGCCGGATTCCTGCCGTGGCTCGCGGCCTTTGACCGGCAGATGTACTTCTTTTATGCCACCGCGTTTATCCCCTTTGTCATCGTGCTGCTTGCCCTCATACTGGGCCAAATGGTCGGGCGCGGTAAGCCCATCAAGTGGCAGTGGATAACGCGCATCGCTGGCGGGCCGATGCGGCGGGGRACATTTKCCGCCGCCTGCTACCTCGCGCTGGKGGTCGCGRTGTTCTTCTACTTCGCGCCCATCTTGTACGGCTTCATCATCCCGGAATCGTGGTACCAATCCATGATGTGGTTGCCCAGCTGGAAATAGCTCGCAGAACCTCGTTCGCCTTAGTGCGGCTGCGCGTTCAGGGATTTCCACCACGCGCGCACCAGGTAGCCCTTCTCGGCCGCCCACGCCCAGCCCAGGCTCATGGTCGATAGCGCGGTAGCGATGAGCAAATAGACCTGCTCCATGGTGACGGTACCCAGCGCAATATCGCGCACGCCAAAGCCAAAAAGAAACGCAAACATCGTGGCGGATACCGGGAACAGCCCGGTCACAGAGGCTGGGCGCCACGCGCTCCACAGCAGTCCGCACGCCATGCCAAAGCGCACGGCCGCGCCCTCCATCAGCAGGTTGGCGCGCTCCGGGTCGGCTGCCGGATCCAGCACCGAGCCCTCTGCGCCCATGGGCCCTAGGCCGGAGGCGCGTACCACCTGCACGATGGCCCACACCGCAAAGACAAGCCCCATGGCCACCAAGGCGATGCGCGCCACCGTGAGGTTGGCCTGCCTGGCGCTCGAGGCCCGCTTCCACTCCGGTTCTACACCTGCGAGGATCACCTCTGACAGATCGGTCGGTGGCGCCATGCCGGAGTCCGCCGGTTCCACGAAGCTTAAGGAGCGCGATAGCGCCGCTGCCTTATCGCGAAAGGCCCGGCACTCCGCGCAGTGTTCTAGGTGGGCGTCGATGACATCGGCGGAAAGCTCCGCGTCTTCCCCATCCAGTTGGGCGGAAATCGCCGCTTGTACTTGGCTATGCGTCAACATTGCTTAACGCCCTATCCAAGCTCGCCCGGCCAGAACCAAAAATGACGATCATCAGCAGGGACATGCACAGCACCAAGGGGTACTCGATGCCGCCGTCGCCAGCAAAAAGGCCATTGCCCCAGTGCACGAAGTACAGCGCGCCCACCATATCCACGGCCAGCGCCGCCGCGGCAAAAGTGGTCAACAAACCGATGACGAGGAAGGCGCCACCTACCATTTCCCCGATTGCGGCGGCATAACCGGCAATCTGTGGCTGCGGGATGCCGAGGGCGGAAAACTGCCCTACCGTCTCATCCATTCCGTCCATGAACATCTTGTCCACGCCGTGCGCGATAAAAATGAGTCCGAGAACCAACCGAAAAAGCAGCAATGCGGCATCGCGAACGGCAGGTCTATTCATGGTCAATAGACTACATCGAATGCCTACCCCAACGCGAAGACGCCACCGCTCCACCCGCTGAGCTCGCAATTTCACCATCTAGCGAGGTACGCGCTGCGCCTCATCCGCAATCGCTGCTTCAATGGGAAAGACAAGGAAAATAGGCACTACATACCAACAGGAGAACCTCCCATGGACACTGAAACCACTACCGAAGAACGCACCCCGCTGGCCTATGACGCGCACGGGGTAGCCCGCACGCCGTGGGCCGTGACGTCGTCGCTGCTAACGGATTATTACGACACCGAATGGGGCCTTCCCATTAGGGACGAGGACGGGCTATTTGAGCGCTTGAGCTTGGAGTCCTTCCAGTCTGGGCTGTCCTGGGCCGTGGTATTAAAAAAGCGCCCCGCCTTCCGCGAGGCCTTTTGCCACTTTGATCCGGACAAGGTTGCGGAATTCGGCGAGGCCGAGGTGGAGCACTTGCTTGCCGATGCCTCCATTATCCGCAACGAGACCAAGATCCGCGCCACCATCAATAACGCGAAGGCCACCATTAAACTGCGCGAAAACGGCGGCCTAGCGGATTTCATTTGGAGCTTTCAGCCTGCAGAAAATACCTACCCCGAGGTTATGGAGGATATCCCGAAGAAGAGCCCCGAGTCGCAGGCCATGTCGCGTGAATTGAAGAAGGCCGGTTTTAAGTTCGTAGGGCCGGTGACCTGCTTTGCCCTCATGGAGGCCATCGGCATGGTCGATACCCACCTCTTGGGCTCCCACCGCCGGGCTACCTCCGGCGTATGGCCGGAAGAAACCGAAAAACTCCCCGGAAGCGAGGGAGAAGCTGTCTAATTAACCCGCGCGGCGAGCGGCCAGGTCATCGCGGCGCCCTACCCCATCGGGCCCGGCGTGCGGGCCATCAAAGTCACCGTCTTCATCATCGCTGTAGCTTAAGGGAAGGTGCTCAAAGTCGGGGCTTTCATCGTCGATTTCGACGACGACCGCACCCGGCCGGCGCAGGTTGCGGGGGATCTTTAGCGCCTCATCATCGGTATTGTGAACGCCCAACCGCGCCCGGCGCAGGTGCTTTACCCGGCGGCGCAACAGTGCTTGTTCTTGGCGGACTTGCGCGCGCAGCGCCACCAAATAGGTGCCGGTCAGGACACCGACGATGCCTGCCAGCCACCAGGTCCATCCACCGGCCACAATCCCCAAGGCCACGGTGAGGACCACGGCGATGGCTAGGCCAATGAGCGTGCGCTGGCGGCGCTGGTAGCGCGTAGCGGACTTCTCCTTATCCGCCACTGGGTCCCATCCACCGCGGCCAAGGCGGCGCTGAGCAAAAGCTACCTCGTCCTCAGAAAGGTCTGTATTCAGCGCCGCGTCCTCGGAGCCCTGGGCACCGTACTCATCGGCTCCGGCCGATTCCTCGGCTGCACCGTCGTTGTCTGCCTCTTCCGAATCGGTCTCTGCGGTGTCCGTTTCTTCGGCATCGATAACTGGGGCGGGATCGACCGCACCTGGGTACATCAGGTCTACCGGGGAAGTATAGGTCTCGTCGTAGTCGTACGCGTCCTCGGCAATGTCTTCGGTCGCCGGCGCGGTGAAGGACTCGGTGGAATCGGCAGCCACATTCCTGCGGCGGCGCTTGCGCTTTGCACCACCTTCTTCGCCAACGCGCTCATCATCTTCGAGCAAGACATCATCGGCATCGTCTGCGTCCGCATCCGCATCATCGGAAGCGGTGGCCGTGCGCGCGCCATCGGCGTCAGCGGTGGAACCATTTGATTCAGCGGCAGCGGCCGGAGCCGCGGATTCCTCAATGACTTCACCCTCGATGGTCTCTGCCTGCCCCTCTGCCTGGGTGACCTGCTCGTCGCGCGCGTCAGCCTCGTCCTCGTCGGCGGAGCGGTATGCACGGCCACCTACGCCAAAGGGTTGCGCTCGGGCGCGGCGGGCCGCGCCAGCAATGGTCCGCGACTGCGCTCGGGAAGCGCGGTCCTCTGCTTCGTCATCGATCAGCACGTCATCGACGTCTGCCTCGCTGTCCGGGTCCTCAGCGGCAGCGGATACAACCTCGTAGTCGTGGTCTTCATCCGAGCCGCTGCGGTGGACATCATCGGCCCGCAAGCGCGGGCGGCGGCGGCCGGCGACATTGCCGGAATCGCCGGAAAAGAGCACGCGGGTATCCTCAAAGGCCTCGCCGGTATGGCTCATCGGGCGATTGCTCCTGCCCAATAGCCACGGCGCGAGCACGAAGAGCCACACCACGATGATTGCAATAACTGGCACAGCTGTGGACACGACTTAAGGACCTTCCCTTGGGGTGCAGATGATTACTCCACTCTAATCACCAAAACCGCACTTTAGGGGCCACAGAAGCTGTAAATTACAATGTTGTTACTTATGTGAAAATTGAGAAAGCATTACTTGGATTTAGGGATGATTTTCACACCAAACGCCTAGCTTGGTGCAGCCGCTCAACCGCCGTGGATGAGAAGTCTTCCTTGACTAAGGCCACGAAATGGTGATCCCGCCAGGCGCCATCTATATGCAGGTTGCGGCGCAAATACCCCTCGGAGCGAAAGCCGTTGGCACCTAGCACGCGCCCGGAGGCGGGGTTTTGTTCCAGGTAAGTGGCGGTCACTCGGTGCAGGCCTACCCGCCCAAAGGCGTGATCCACGCCCAGGGCGGTGGCCGCGGTGGCAACGCCAGCGCCCTGCACAGCGGAATAAACCCAATAGCCGATCCAACAATCTCGAATACTGCCGTGTTGAATATTGCCGAGCGTTACCTGGCCGGCAAACTTTCCCTCGAGCTCGATAGCCAGGGGGATCACCTGCGCATCGCGCGCGGAGTTGCGCAGAAAAATGAGGTAATTCCACCAGGCCTGCGAGCTGTGGGCCTCTGCCCAAGTGGTCGCTTGGGTCGGCTCCACCGGCCGGAGCAAAGCTTCGTCCTCAATGCGCTGGCGCCGCCACTCGGGACCATCCGAGCGCAGCAAGGGGCGCAGCCGCAACCGCCCACCAGACGGCAGCGCCCCCGAGGGAGGAAGCTGCACCGTCGGCGTCGCCTCCGGCCAACCGGGGTGCAGATCATCGGTCGGCCCGGTGACTGGATGGCGCAGCTTGGCTGCGGCGGTACCGAAGGGGTCAAGCATTAGCTGCGCTGGGTGAGGAATAAGACGTCAACAACATCGCCCGGGCGGATCTCGGTGACTTCCTCTGGCACTCGAATCATTGCATTGGCCTCAGAGAGTCCTGCCAGAAGGTGGGCTGGCGCGCCGGTCGCACCTCCAAGACCCTCGACCAGGTAATCGGCGGTTTCGGCATCGCGCATCAAGCGGGCACGGATGAAACCACGGCGCCCTGGGCGGGAATCAATGTGGTTCAGTGCGCGGGCCCGGACCACCCGGCGGTGGGCATTGCGCTTGCCCAGGGCCAGGCGAATCAAGGGGCGAATGTAAATTTCGAAAATAACCAGCGACGATACCGGGTTCGAGGGAAGGAGGAACGTAGGGATGCGCTCATCTCCTACCAGCCCAAAGCCTTGCACGGATCCTGGGTGCATGGCCACGCGGGAAGTATCGATATCGCCGATTTCTGCCAGGATCTCCCGGATCTGTTCGGCACCGGCACCACCAACGGCACCGGTGATGACGAGCGCCTCGCTGCGCGTGATGTGGGTTTCTAGCACTTCCCGGATGCGGCGGGGTTCGCCTTCGGCAATGCCCACGCGGACCACGTCCGCCCCCGCTTCTTTTGCGGCGGCGGCCAAGGAGTAGGAGTTCACGTCAAAGACTTGGCCCAGGCCCGGTTCCTTGTCCACATCGACGAGCTCGCGACCGAAGGACACGATGGTCACGCGGGGCTGCGGATAAACCAGCACCTTGGAGCGCCCCACGGCGGCCAGCAGGCCAATCTGCGCCGGGCCAAGGACGGTGCCAGAGGATACGGCGACATCGCCGGGCTGGATATCGTCGCCCACGCGGCGGACGAAATCGCCCGAGCGCACCGTCCGGTGCGCCGTGATGCGCTTGCGGCCGCGGTCGGTCCACTCGAGGGGCAGGACGGCATCGGCAAGCGTGGGCAAGGGCGCGCCCGTATAGACCCGCACGGCCTGCTTGGGCTGCAGGCGCAGCGGCTGCTTCGAACCGGCCGGAACCTCACCGACGACGGGCAAGGAACGCTCGACCTCGGGTTGGGCGGGCTGCGCGGCGGCGTCCTCGGCCTGCTCGGCAGACCCCTCCCCTTCGCTGCTTTCCTGGTCCTGATTCTTCGGGCGGCGCACCTTCAGCCCTCGCTCGCCGCCGATATCAACCGCGCGAACTGCGTACCCATCGATGGCTGCCTGGGGAAAGCCCGGTAGAGGCTGATAGGCCTGCACCTGCTCGGCGCACATTAACCCCAGCGCATTAGAAATGCTCATCCGCACCGGCTCCGGGGTCGTCGCCGCATCAGTAACCAGCGCCAACTGGTCATCAACTGAACGCATACGGTCTCTGCCCGCCCTTTCTTCTTGCCCTTTTACCTTGCTGCCCTCAACGCACGTGCGCACGGCAAGATAGTTAGTTCAGGCCTTGCTCCGCCTCGAAATCGGACATAATTTGTTTAATAGCTTTATACAGCGCTGGGCCGTATTTTTCATCGCGCAGACCAAAGTCCACGTTGGCCGGGATATAGCCACCGGGGTTACCCAAATCGTGGCGCTTGCCCTCGTGGACCACCACGTGGACGGGCTCGCCTTCCTCAATGAGCAGCTCGATGGCATCGGTCAGCTGCAATTCGCCACCCTTGCCCGGTTCGATCCGGCGCAGCGCATCAAAGATCTTCCGGTCCAACAGGTAGCGCCCGGTAGCCACCAGGTTGGACGGCGCGTCCTCCGGGTCCGGCTTTTCTACCATGCCGATAACCTTTTTCACGCCCGGCACGTCAGTATCTTCTACGTCGAATACGCCGTAGTTAAACGTCTGCTCCTGCGGCACCGCAAAGGCACACAGCACGCTACCGCCGAGCTCGGCGCGAACGCGCGCCATATCCGCCATGACGGTGGCCGGCAACACGATGTCATCCGGCAGCATGACGGCAAAGGAGTCCTCGTCATCTGCCAAGACTTCTTCCGCCAGCCCCACGGCGTGGCCCAAGCCCAAGGGCTTTTCTTGCTCCACCGCGATGGGCTCAATGAGCTGGTGGGCGCGGTTGACCTTAGCTACCTGCTCATCCTTGCCGCGGGAATCTAGGGTTTCTACCAGATCCGGAAATTCCGCAAAATGGCGCATTACTTCTTGTTTTTCGGGTGCGGTAATGACCGCAAGCCTGCGCGCGCCCACAGAGGCTGCCTCCTCAGCAATCAATTCGATGCCGGGAGTATCCACAACGGGCAGCAATTCTTTGGGGACGGTTTTCGTGGCGGGCAGAAAGCGGGKGCCCATGCCAGCCGCTGGAACTACAACCGTGGTGATTCCGGTGGCGGAATCTTCGCGTTCATTAGCCATGAATCTTAGGGTACAACGGCGCACTATTTTCCTGTGTAGCGCTACGCCACGGACGCTATTWTTTWTTTATSCCTTCTYCCAGCGATATMAAAGAGCAMCKGCSCMCCCGCCTGCTTCGCGCGCGCCGCGGCCTCACCGCCGAGAAGCGCACGGAATGGTCCGCTGCCCTGCGCGAGCAGCTAGAACCTGAGCTTGCCGGCATTTCGAGCGTTGCCGCCTATTGGCCGTTGGGCACGGAGCCTGGCGGGGCGGACTTCATCCCCTGGCTTTCCCGCCGCGTCGACCGCGTATTATTGCCTATCACCTGCGACAACGGCGTTTTAAACTGGGCAGAATACAAGGGCGCGCACAGCATGCAGCCTGGCCAGCTGGGCWTTTCCGAACCCGCCGGCCCGCGCTTTGATAGCCGCGTGCTGTGCGGTTGCGATCTGATTTTGGCTCCCGCCATGGCCATCGATGCCGCCGGAAACCGCTTGGGTAAGGGCGGCGGATACTACGACCGCGCGCTTTCCCTGGTGCCGCGCAACCACCCCGCGGTACTCGCCATGGTCTATCCCACTGAATTCCTCGACTCCATTCCAGCCGCGGCCCACGATCGCCGCGTTGAGGCCGTGGTTACCGCCGCAGGAATCCACCGCTTTCCTTCTTAAATGGGGAACCACACAGGCGGTAGCGCAGTCTAATTGTGCATGGCTTATTCCCCGTCCCCGCGAATCTCACAGTTCTTCCGCACCCTGCGCACCCCTGGCCACCGCCGCGGCGTGCTCGTGCGCCGCGCCATCGCGTTGGCACTGCTAATCGCCGCGCTGGCCTCCGCAGTCTCTCGCGCGAAGGAACTGCCGCAGGTACTGGTCTTTAGCCGCGATTTACCCGCCGGCGCGGAGCTTTCCGCCGCCGATGTCTCGCTCGAGCGCCTGCCTTCTTCCTCCATTCCTAGCAGCGCGCTTGCCGATGCCCCCTCCGATCTCGCCGGCCGCATCATCACCGCCGCCGCGGGCAAGGGCGAGGTCGTCACCAGCCAGCGGCTCCTCGGCCAAGAATTGGTGTCTAGCCTCGTCGCGAACTCGGGATCTGCCGATTCTAAGGGAGGCGGCTCCGGCCGCATGATCCCAGTCAAACTTGCCGATCCAGACATCATCCCCCACCTGCACCACGGCGATACCGTCGATATCGTCACGGCAAGCGATGCCACCAATTCAGAACCCGTTACCGCCCGCGTCATTGCCTCCGGCGCCCGGGTCGTATCCACCACTACCGCAGAGGGCGAGATTTCTTCTGCCACCGTCTTGCTCGCACTGCCTAATGAACACGCCAATGACGTGGCCGCCGCCTCTTTAAACCAACCGCTGACCGTGGTTATCGTCGGCGATCGCGCTCAACCCCATGCCGTTAATGAGGCAGATTCTGCTACTTAACGACCGCCTGAACCTTTTGCGTACTGGTGGTATTTATTCCTGCGCCGATTCCGCGATTTCAACAGCTTGGCCGATGTAATTAGCTGGATTTGTCAGGGACTCAAGGTCCAGCTTTTCCGTAAGGCCCGCGAGCTTCGGGTGGGCTGCGCAAAACTCTTCCAGGCAGGTGCCGTTCTCTCTATTGTCTCGGGCGAATTCCTGAAGAACATCGTGTGCGGCGCTGTGACCAATATGCGGTGCCAGCTCCATCATGATTCCCTCAGTCATCAACGAAACACCCGCGCTTTTTACGTTGTCCTCTAATGCCTGGGCATCAAAACGCAAACGAGGAAAGAGCTGGTCCAGCTTTTCCAACGCTCCATCGACGGCAACAAAGATTTGTGGAATCAGGTTGCGGTGGATCTCGGATTGGCGGTGGTCGCGTTCAAAGGTGGCCGGTGCTTGCGTCAGCATGTTTGCCGCCATGCCACAAGCCATGCTGGCTCCCACGGAAATTTTCATTGTGGCAAAGGGATTGAGTTTTTGCGGCATGGTAGACGATCCAGAGGTATGCGCATCCATGTCCTCGCGGGCCTCGACCAGATCGGATTGCTGCATAGCAAAGAGATCCTCTGCAATCTTGGCCAAACTTTGCCCCAAGGTAGCCACGGTCGACGCAAGCTCTGTCATCGTATCCGAGCTCGCATGCCAGGAAACCGGTTGATAAACCAGTTCCAATTCTTTGGCAAGGCGCCGACGGACCTGACCCCCAGATGGTGGACACCTTGAAACCAGCATCTCGCTGGGGAAGTGAGGTACCTTTCCACCATGCCACGCAAGACCTACACCGAGCAGTTCAAGCGCGACGCAGTCTCGTTGTACGACTCAATGACCAGTCTGGCGGCCTCCTGCCGGTACTCCGGGGTGTACTTCTTCCTTGACGAACTCACAATGAACATCCTCTCCTACGGACACAAGATCCGTACTAATAGGGTGTCCACTAAACGAGTGGTAACCTCAACACGTAGTAATGGAAAACGATCTAGGCCACGAGGTCGACTCGAACCGCGCACTTAACTTTTGACAACTCCTTAGGGACCATAGTCAGCAAGAATGTTCCAGCCCGATCTCTCGGCACACCAACGGTCACTGGCCTGTAGTTAGAATCCACGGTTTTCGGGTAGGTGCCGTTGCGGTAATTGTCTGTTCCAGCAGCAGCTTTGCCTTCCCCATCGCCGGGCTCATAGCCAAGGTGGGCATCCATCTCAGCATTTAAACCTCTAGTGATCGAGACTTGCAACATGCCCCGAACCAGGTCGTTGGCATCCGTTGTAGACGTGCCTAGGTCATCAATCAGTTTCGCGATTTCAGGGTTAGCAAGAAGCTTCTTTTCAATCGCATCAATCTTGGCCTTATCAACTTAGATCTCGTCGTGCCACACTAGTCATTCTGGCTTATCTCCTTATGCAGGTTGGGAACCTACACACAAACCATTAGACACTCTCTCAATAGCGGCCACCGAATCTGCATAGGAGACTTTGACATGCGCAAAGCCACCYCCCCAATAGAACCGGACGAAWAAAGGAAACAGCCGAGCCGACTCCGTCGGCCCGCCGCAGTACCAACTACCCAGAACACAGCAGTACCGAGTCCCCAGTACACCGGTACCAAAACCTCGCATCTGACAGCGCTATCACCGCACGGTAATCCGTCGTAACCGGAGTCCTTCCGGTACGTGCCGCACCCGAGCGGTGTATCTCCCGGAATGAAGTGTCCCGAGCATTGTGAACTGCTACCGGTTTCACACTCAAGCGCTACCGGATGGTCACGACACTGCTACCAAATAGCCGGTCACAACAGATTCCATCACGGTGAAGTGCATGCCACATTGTCCGCACGCCTAAGACACCGTCATTATCCCGATGAATAGCACTAATGCGTTCAATTAGCACAACCGTCACGAAGGCGACGAGCACTTAAGCCCTCGGGCTTTGGACTGGCGATAACCACGCGAGGTGATAAACCCGCCAGCCCGGTTATTCTCTTAACGCCAGTGCAGATGAACTCGACAGAGAAATGATTCCGGTATTTATCGATGAACCGGATCATAATCGAGGCTTGGGGCCTGGTCGTGAGGCGAAAAAGCTGACGCGGCCTTCAGCAACTCGTTGGTATCTCGAAGCTGGTGATTTTCGCGGCGTAGCCTGGCATTTTCGGCAGCCACGTCTTCAGGAACAGGTTCTGGGGTTCTTCCTGCACGGCGAGCAGGCTTAAGTCCATTGACGAGCTGTGTGCCATGAAACCCCCAACTTTGAAGCTACTGCCTAGCATGCGGGGCGCATTGACATGTTTTCCGCCACGATGCGGTCCTCTACAAGACGAACCACACGGTCCTTTAAATCCTGATCAAAATTTTTCTTGGCATGTTCCAGATTTTCCCATCTACTCAAACGGAACAAAACCTGGGACACTTCAATATGTCAGTTTAGGCATCACACACTTGTTTTCCTTTTAGAATAGGTATAAAAACTTAGCTATAGAGCGGGACAGTACCCGCAGCTACAGAATACCGGCGTTGAGTCAGTATCTCAGGGCCGGATTCTTTTTATAGGTGGGGAAGCGCAGGCTTAAACGAGGGTTAAACGATATTTTGTAGGAATCGTTAATGTTCTCGGTCGATACAGCGTCATGGTGTGTACTTGCTGTCTGTGCGCTCTTTCGTTGCTTTGGCAGACATGGCTGGGCCAAATCGCGGGTAGCGGGCGGGATCGACTACCCTTGGCTAACGTGAGCGAGCAGAAGAATACTGAAGTAAACGATGTCCCTGAGCAGCTGCGCATCCGCCGCGAAAAGCGCGA
This sequence comes from Corynebacterium accolens, assembly GCF_030515985.1. The sequence goes on from NZ_CP100376.1 coordinate 1,682,471, forward strand.
CCGCCTGCTCGAATCCGGCGTGGAGGCCTACCCGGTATCCGTCGAGCGCACCATCGCGCTTAAGGAACTGCGCCATGATTTCCGCGTAGTGGCCGAGGGCGAAGAGCCGGGCAATGAAGAGGGCGTGACCTACCTGGAGCCCGGCGAGGAAACCGAGGTCACCCACGCCATCGCTGGCCGCCTTATCTTCATGCGCAATACCGGTAAGCTGTGCTTTGCCACCTTGCAGGACGGCGATGGCACCCAGATGCAGGCTATGCTTTCGCAGGCCAAGGTGGGCAAGGAGCGCCTCGATGCCTGGAAGTCCGACGTGGACTTGGGCGACTTCATCTCCGTTAGCGGCCACGTGGTTGCTTCCCGCCGCGGCGAGCTGTCCATCATGGCTGAGGAATGGACCATGGCGGCCAAGTCCCTGCGCCCGCTGCCGGTGTCCTTCGCGGATATGGCTGAAGATACCCGCGTGCGCCAGCGCTATAACGACCTCATTATCCGCGAAGAGGCCCGCAAGAACGCCATGGTGCGCGTGAAGGTCATGCGCGCGCTGCGCAATTACCTGGAAAGCCAGGACTTTGTAGAGATCGAAACCCCGATGCTGCAGACCCTGCACGGTGGTGCGGCCGCTCGCCCGTTTATCACCCACTCCAATGCGCTCGATATTGACCTCTACCTGCGCATTGCCCCGGAGCTGTACTTGAAGCGCGCCGTCGTCGGTGGCATCGACCGCGTCTTTGAAATCAACCGCAACTTCCGCAATGAGGGCGTGGACCGCTCCCACTCGCCGGAGTTCGCCATGCTGGAGACCTACGCCGCCTGGGGCGATTACAATGATTGCGCCCGCATGACCCGCGAGTCCATCCAGTCCGTGGCTCGCGAGGTCTTTGGTTCCACCACCGTCACGCTTGCCGACGGCACCGATTTCGACTTCGGCGGCGAGCAATGGCCCGAAATCGAGATGTATCCTTCCCTGAACGAGGCCTTGCAGCGCAAGTTCCCCGGTCAGCCGGAGGTCACCATCGATACCGACGTGGAGACCCTGAAGGGAATTGCCAAGGTCATCGGCCTCGACGTGCCGAAGGGGGAAGGCTGGGGCCACGGCAAGCTGGTGGAGGAAATCTGGGAGGTCCTGTGCGAGGACCAACTGGAAGGCCCCATCTTTGTGAAGAACTTCCCGGTGGAGMCCYCCCCGCTAACCCGCCAGCACCGTTCCGAGCCCGGCGTGACCGAAAAGTGGGACCTGTACGTGCGCGGCTTCGAGCTGGCCACCGGCTATTCGGAGCTTGTCGATCCCGTCGTCCAGCGCGAGCGCTTTGAGGATCAGGCCCGCCTAGCCGCCGGCGGCGATGAGGAAGCCATGGTCTTGGACGAGGACTTCCTCGCCGCAATGGAACAGGGCATGCCGCCCACGGCCGGTACCGGTATGGGCATGGACCGCCTGCTCATGGCCCTGACCGGCCTCGGCATCCGCGAGACCGTGCTCTTCCCGCTGGTAAAGCCAGAACAGAAGTAGCCATACCCGGCGCCCACTCGGTGCCCGCCCACGCGGGCACACGTTAGCGCCCCGACACCGGCTGCAGCCTTCCTTTGGCTGCAGCCTTTTTGTTTGCCCATTGCACCCGTCGCATGTGCCTCGCAGCCCGAGTCGCACGCCTACTTCTGCCTACCTCTGCCTACCTCTATCGACTTCACAAAAGTGCAACCTCCTCGGTGATATCTGAGCGAAAAATGCTACATTTCAGGGCCGAGTTTGCTCAGTTATCACCGAGGACCTATTGCATAGGAGGGTGCACAAAGGAGGTTGCGCATCAGACGCTGCACAATCCAGGCCGAACGGGAGTCGTTGTGTCTTGCAAACCGGGCCGCGAAAGGTGGGAGTCAAGGAGTACCTGGTGTTCTCAGGAGCCATCCGTGGCAAGCGGTCCAGCGGAGGTATCGCCGCGCAGGCGCTTGATGATGTTTTCTGCAGAAATCAGGCACATAGGCACGCCGACGCCCGGCACGGTGGTCGCACCAGCGTAGTAGAGGCCGGCCACCTTGCGCGAGGCATTGCGCCCGCGGAAGAATGCAGATTGAAATAGCGTATGCGCTGGCCCCAAAGCTCCACCTGACCAGGAGTGATAGCGCTCGGCAAAATCGGCTGGTCCGAGACTGCGTGTGATGGTGAGTCGCTCGCGGAGGTCAGGAATATCGGCGGTGCGGGRAAGCTGGTCGAGGGSGGCATCGGCAATAGCAGCAACGCGCGGGGRAGCCTCGGAGTGGTAGGCATCGCCGTGCCCGTAGGCTTCTGCAGCGGGTACGGGGATGAGGAAGAACAGGTTTTCGTGGTCTTCCGGTGCGACATTCGCGTCGGTGGCAGAAACCTTCGAAACGTAGATGGACTCAGAGGCGCCGAGGGGACGTTCTGGGTCCGGTGCGGAAAAGACCGCGCGGAAATCGGGGTCCCAGTCCTGGCTGAACAAAAAGGTATGGTGAGCTAGCTGCGGGAGCTTGCCCTGCACACCGGCAAGTACCACCACGGTGCCCAGCCCCGGATTGCGGCGGGCCCMGTAGCGCTCCGGRTAGGKGCGCAGKTTYCGGGGRAGCAGCTGATTTTYGGTATGGTGCAAATCCGCGGCGGRGACCACAATATCGGCATCGATATGCCCGGTTGTCGTGCAGACGCCGGTGGCACGTGTGGAAGACCCGCTGGCGGTGGTGATGGCGGTGACCTCTTCGCCCAAGCGGAATGTGGCGCCGAATTTTTCTGCTTGGCGGTAAATGGCCTGCACCACTGCGTGGAATCCGCCGAGGGGGTAGCGCACGCCTTCCACCAGGTCGGTATGGCTTAAAAGGGAATACAGTGCTGGGGCCGCGGCGGGCTCGGAAGAGAGAAAAACCGCTGGGTAGCTCAGAATCTGGCGCAGGCGCGTATCCGAAAATTGCCCGTTGACGTGCTTTTGCAAGCTGGTAGTCAGCAGCGCTGCAATCCGCGCTAGCCGATGCCGAATATCTGCATGCACCAGGTTCAACGGCGCCGAAAATGTGGTGTACAAAAAGTGATCGAGCGCTACGTGGTAGGCGTCGCTGGCATCTGCTAAATAAGTGCGCACCTGGCTGCCGGCACCTGGTTCAATCGATTCGAAGAGGTGGGCAACGTTATCGGTCCCGGAATGTACATCCACGGGGGTGGGGCGCGCGGCGGTGCCAGGAGCGGACTCGCCGGGGCCGCCGGTATAGACGCGGTAATCCGGCGAGAGTCCCACCAGATCCAGTTCCTTTTCTGTCGAGGTACCGCAGAGGGAAAAGAAGTGGTCGAAGGCATCCGGCATGAGGTACCAGGACGGTCCGGTATCCCAGCGGAACCCCGCCTCCGTATAGCTGCCTGCGCGTCCGCCTACCTCGTCTAAGGAATCTACGACGGTAACCTCGTAGCCCTCTTTTCCCAGGAGGGCAGCGGTGGCAAGGCCGGCGATGCCGGCCCCGATGACGACAGCGTGCATGATGTTCTCCTTAGTATTCAGTCTTCGGCGGGGTTCTTCATCTACGTGCGATGCGCTATCGCACCGCACGCACCGCACGCACCGCACGCACCGCGCGGGCGGCCAGCCACGCCTTGGTGCGATTCGGCACGGATATGCGGGTGGTTTTTAACTCCGCGGCGGGGGGTAGCGGCGAGCTGGTTGGTGAGCTCGGCAAAGATATCGGCGGCCGCGCGCACGCCAACGCGGGCGGATAGCGGCAAGAGGTGTATAGCTTTTTCGGCGGCGGCGAGCTCGCGGCGGATTTCGGCGATGAGGGCGGACTTGGCGGCCTCGGAAAGCTCGCCACCAGCGGCCTGCGGGAAATAGGCCCGGCCCAGGACCGAGGAGTCCTCGCCCAGATCCCGCAGGAAGTTAATCTTTTGAAACGCGGAACCCAAGTAGCGCGCACCGCGGTCCATCGTGGCGCGATCGGCGGCGGAGACGGTCTCTTCCGCCAAGAAGACCTGCACGCACAATAAGCCGATGACCTCGGCGGAGCCGTAGATATACTCGGCGAGCTCGGAAGCGGAATACTCCCGATGGGTGAGATCTGCGCGCATGGAATCGAAAAAAGCCACGAGATGATCGCGCTGGAAGCCGCAGCGCCTGGCGGTAATGGCATAAGAGTGCACGACGGGATCGGTGTGCAGCCTTTTCTCCGGCGCCGCCAAGATAGCGGCCTCGTAGGCATCGAGCGCGGCGGCGGCATCGATGCGGGCTTGATGTGCGGTGCCATCGACAAGCTCGTCCGCGATGCGCACCACGGCATAAAGGTGGCGGATGTCTTCGCGCACCCGCCCGCGCAACAGGCGCGTGGCCAGGGAAAAACTGGTGGAATACTGCCCCATAACCCGCGCGGCCGCGCGCGAGGCCGCCTGGTCATAGCGAGTCAACATACTTGCAAAAGTAGCACGCGCCCAAAGCGCCCTAGCGGTTGGTGGCCCGCGGCTGGCCCTCGGCAAAACCGGCCGCCGATTGCACGCCCACGGTGGCGCGCTCGTGGAAGCTAGCCAGCGAATCGGCCCCGGCGTAGGTGCAGGATGAGCGCACGCCGGAGATGATGCGGTCTACCAAATACTCCACGCCGCCGTGCTCCGGATCGAGGTAGATGCGCGAGGTGGAAATGCCTTCCTCAAACATCTCCCGGCGGGCGCGCTCGAAGGCCTCGGTGGCGGAATTGCGCCCGCGCACCGCCCGGCGCGAGGCCATGCCGAACGATTCCTTGTAGAACGATCCATCGGCGTCCTTGTGCAGGTCACCGGGGGATTCAAAGGTGCCGGCGAACCAGGAGCCAATCATCACATTGGACGCACCCGCGGCCAGTGCCAGGGCCACGTCGCGGGGATCGCGCACGCCGCCATCGGCCCACACGTGCGCACCAACCTCGCGGGCCGCGGCGGCGCACTCCAGCACGGCGGAAAATTGCGGGCGGCCCACGCCGGTTTGCATGCGGGTGGTGCACATCGCGCCGGGGCCCACGCCGACCTTGATAATATCCGCGCCCGCCTCGGCCAGCTCGCGCACGCCGGCGGCCGTGACCACGTTGCCGGCGGCAATCGGTAGGCCCAGATCCAGGGCCTTGACCTTGCGCAGCGCCGCCAGCATGCTGTCTTGATGGCCGTGGGCGGTATCGATGACGAGGACGTCAGCGCCGGCATCGGCAAGCGCCCGCGCCCTGCCCTCAACGTCGCCATTAATGCCCACCGCGGCACCGATGTGCAAGCGCCCCTGCTTGTCGATGCCCGGCTTATACATCGTCGCCCGCAGCGCACCCTTGCGCGTCAAAATGCCCGCCAGCGTGCCATCCGGATTGACCACTGGGGCGAGCTTGCGCGAGGTTGCGCGCAGGCGGGTAAAGGCCTCCTGCGGGKCGATGCCCACAGGCAAAGTGACCAAATCAGTGGKCATGAGCTCGCCCACGGCGGKGAAATTATCCTGCCCSCGCMGGKCCTTCGGRGTAATGATGCCCACAGGCAGCGCGCCGTCGACCACGATGGCCGCGCCGTGGGCGCGTTTGTGCAAAAGGTTGCTGGCATAGCCCACCGTGTGGTGCGGCTTGATGGTGATAGGGGTGTCATAGACCAGGTCGGCGGCCTTTACCGAGGCGATCGTTTCCGCCGCGGCCTCCAGGCTGAGGTCCTGCGGCAGGATGGCCATGCCGCCGCGCCGGGCGATGGTTTCTGCCATGCGGCGGCCGGCCACAGCGGTCATATTCGCCACGATGAGCGGGATGGTATTGCCCGTGCCATCGGCCGCGGTGAGGTCGACCGCCTGCCGCGAGCCAACATCTGAGTGGTTCGGCACCATAAATACATCCGAGTAGGTCAGCTCGTAGGGCGGGCGGGAATCATTGAGGAAATGCACTGTGAGATTGCCTAACGTGAATCGAGGGTGCAGGAAAAGACATCTAAATCATACGCCCCAAGTTTTGCAGGTTTAGCCAAGTCAGTATCCTGATTTGGTGTCTCAGAATCCCGCTCCGAAAATCTCCGCAGAGGTCATAGTCAACCTCACCATCTTGGTGCTCTCCGCGATGGTGATGATTTTGAATGAAACCGCCCTTTCGGTGGCGCTGCCCACCATCATGGCGGATTTCTCCATCCCGGCGACCTCCGCGCAGTGGCTGCTGACCGGCTTCTTGCTCACCATGGGTGTGGTCATTCCCACCACCGGGTTCCTGATGGATAAATTCACCACCCGGCAGATTTTTGGCGCCTCCACCGGCGTTTTCCTCACGGGCACGGTGCTGGCGGCCCTCGCCCCGGCCTTTGGGTTGCTGCTTGCCGGCCGCGTGCTGCAGGCCGCCGGTACCGCCCTGATGATTCCTACCCTTATGACCGTGGCCATGACGCTCGTTCCACCGCAACGCCGCGGCACCGTCATGGGCATTATCACCGTGGTCATCTCCGTGGCGCCGGCCCTGGGCCCCACCGTCGGCGGGTTCATTTTGAGCATGGCGACCTGGCACGTCATCTTCTGGACCATGGTCCCGCTCATCGCCGCCATTTGCATCGCCGGCTACTTCCGCCTGGTCAATGTGGGCGAGCGCAGGGATACCCCGCTCGATATTCCGTCGGTATTCTTATCCGCCCTGGCCTTCGGCGGGCTCATTTATGGCCTATCGTCCATCGAGAAGATGGTGGAGGGTGGCTCGCTTGCCGATGCCCTCGTGCTCCTCCTCGGCGTCCTCACCCTCATTACCTTTACCGTGCGCCAACTCCGGCTGGCTAAGGTAAACCGCGCGCTTTTGGACCTGCGCCCGTTTAAGGTCCGCAATTTCACCCTCGCGGTCATCGCCATGCTGCTCATGTTCGCCCTGCTGCTGGGCACGGTGAATATCCTGCCCATTTATCTACAGACCTCGCTGGCGGTATCCTCGCTGGTCACCGGCCTCGTGGTGATGCCCGGCGGCCTTTTGCAGGGCGGGATTTCCCCGATTGTGGGACGGATTTATGACGCCCTTGGGCCTCGGCCGCTGTTGATTCCCGGCGCAGTCATGTTTTCTACCGGCATCTGGCTGATGACCCTGCTGACAGAAAACAGCGAGGTGTGGATGGTCATCGGCATGCATATCCTGTTCGCCGTGGGCATCGCGCTCATGATGACCCCGCTGATGACGGTCTCGCTGTCCTCGCTTCCCGATGACCTCTACTCCCACGGCTCTGCCATTCTAAATACGCTGCAGCAACTCGCCGGCGCGGCGGGTACCGCCYTCCTCGTCGCCTTTTTKACCAGCGGCACCAAAWCCGGCCAAGCCGAGGGGRTGAGCGAGGCCGCCGCCACCGCCCAAGGCGCGCACTGGGCCTTCCTTTTCGCCGGCGTGCTCTCGCTTTTCGTGCTCGTGCTAGCGCCCCTGCTCAAGCGCGTGCCCGCCGAAGACTAGTCCCCGCGCCGGGAAGCTGCACGTCGCCCGACGCGCCGACGGAGTGGCCTCCGCGCGGGCGTTCCGGGCCATCCCGCCGCCGGTTATCTTGCGGCGCCTACTGCGCACACAGCGGCAGCTTTAGCCGAGCGGCTTCGGCATCGTCGCCCCACACCATGAAGATGGACTGAGTACCCTCCACGGCCATGACGTAGGTCTGCGGATCCGTTGAGGCCTCGTAGCTTTGGATGGTGCACCTATCGTTAGACAGCTCTACTGGGGCAGCGTCTGGGAGGACGGCATCGCGTTCTTCCACGCTGGGGTAGTAGGCGGCGGTGTAGTCGAAACCGTTTCCCGAGCAGGTGATCTTCGCTTCTTGACCATCCTCTGGGGCGCGGGAGGAACACTCCGCGCCGAGCTCGCCGTCTTGGCCGCTGCGCGAGCCAATCAGGCTCGGATAAGCATTCGCTAGGTTCTTTTCCTTGTCAYCCCAGCTGGGGTAGGACAGGAAATMCCACAACGCTCCCGCCGCAGCCACTGCGATGACGGCCAAAACAGAAATGAGCGCGATGAGCCCGCCCTTGCCCTTCTTCTTTGGCGGGGCCGCATTCATCGGTGGTACCGGCTGTTGCTGGTATTGCTGTTGATACTGCGGCTGATACTGGGGGCCCGCCTGGTTCTGCGGCGGGAACTGCTGCTGCGGTTGCGGKGGGAACTGTTGTTGCGGCTGGGACTCGGGCTCTTCGGCCTGCACCGGCGGGAACTGCGAAGTATCGAGATCGCGCTCGGGGCGCAGCGCTGCCACCACCTCTTTGGCGCTCGAGTAATCTTTGTCCGGCGTAAAGGAAGGGCACGTGGCGGCAACGAGTTTTTGGAAGGCGCGGACGGCATCGGCGCCGGTCACGCTCTCGGCCTTTTCTGGAGTTTTCTCGGCGGTTTCCTCCGCCGATTCCTCCGCCGTGCTGGCACCACCTGGGCCCGCGGCGGCGAGGACGGCGACCTCTTTATCCTCATCCACGAACACGCGCTCAGCCTTGAGCCCATGGACGGCGAAATCCGCGTGGTTGCGGCTAATCAGGAAATCCACCGCGCCGGCCACGGGGGTGAGGATTTCTTGGGCGCGGGGTTTGGTGGGGGCATCAGCAAGCGCGGGCAAGGCTGTGCCCTTACAGCCCTTGCGGACCAAGAATTCCTGGCCATCTGCGGTGGTGCCAGAGCCCTCCAGGGCGGCGAGCGCGGGGTGGTGCAGGCCGTGCAGGGCGGTAGAGGCCTTGACGATGCCCTCTACCCCCGCCGCGAAGATCTCCACCGTGAGTTCCTCATGGGTGGAGCCGTCCTCCACGGCAAAAAGGGTGGAATTGGGCCCCTCATCCAGCACTGCCTTTTCGTGCAGGTTGTGCTGGGAAGCAAAGAATTCGGGAAGGTGCGGCACGGCTGTTTTATTCCTTCGTATCTACGAGACGGCAGGGAGAATGTAGAAGATTCTAGGCTAAATAGAGCCTGTTCGCTACCGGCGTACACCCATGTGAGCTGCGAGTATGGGCGGTTTGGGGCGTTTATAGGGCAATGGGGGCCAAAAAGAGGAAATCCTTTGGGTCGTGCGGCGTTACAGTGGGTACCACATTAGAAGCGAAAGTTTAGGGGAGTCATGTTCGAGAGGTTTACAGACCGTGCTCGTCGCGTCATCGTTTTGGCGCAAGAAGAAGCACGCATGCTTAACCACAACTACATCGGAACCGAGCACATCCTGCTCGGCCTTATCCACGAGGGAGAAGGTGTAGCTGCCAAGGCTCTAGAGTCCATGGGCATTTCTTTGGAGGACGTGCGCCGTGAGGTAGAGGAGATCATCGGCCAGGGCAGCCAGCCGCACACCGGCCACATTCCTTTTACCCCGCGCGCTAAGAAGGTCCTCGAGCTGTCCTTGCGCGAGGGCCTGCAGATGGGGCACAAGTACATTGGCACGGAGTTCCTCCTGCTCGGACTTATCCGTGAGGGCGACGGCGTTGCCGCACAGGTGCTGACGAAGCTCGGCGCTGATCTGCCGCGCGTGCGCCAGCAGGTTATCCAGCTGCTGTCCGGCTACGAGGGCGGCCAGCAAGAAGGCGGCGGCGACTCGAACCAGGCCCCAGGCCCCATCGGCGCGGGCGCAGGTCCCGGTGCCGGTGCCGGTGGGCGCGGTGGTTCCGGCGGCTCGGGCGAGCGCTCCAACTCGCTCGTGCTAGACCAGTTTGGCCGCAACCTCACCCAGGCAGCCAAGGACGGCAAGCTAGACCCCGTCGTGGGCCGCGAGTCCGAGGTTGAGCGCATCATGCAGGTGCTCTCGCGCCGCACCAAGAACAACCCAGTGCTCATCGGTGAGCCTGGCGTTGGTAAGACCGCAGTGGTTGAGGGCTTGGCGCTGGACATTGTTAACGGCAAGGTCCCAGAAACTCTCAAGGACAAGCAGCTGTACTCGCTTGACCTGGGTTCTTTGGTTGCCGGTTCCCGCTACCGCGGTGACTTTGAGGAACGCCTGAAGAAGGTTCTTAAGGAAATTAACCAGCGCGGCGACATCATCTTGTTCATCGATGAGATCCACACCCTCGTCGGTGCCGGTGCTGCCGAAGGTGCCATCGACGCCGCTTCGCTGCTAAAACCCAAGCTGGCCCGCGGCGAGCTGCAGACAATCGGTGCTACCACCCTGGATGAGTACCGCAAGCACATCGAAAAGGATGCCGCGCTGGAGCGTCGTTTCCAGCCGGTGCAGGTCGATGAACCTTCGCTGGATGACACCTTCCTCATCCTGAAGGGCCTGCGCGATAAGTACGAGGCGCACCACCGCGTGTCCTACACCGATGAGGCGCTGCACGCCGCCGCGCAGCTGGCGGACCGCTACATCAATGACCGCTTCTTGCCGGACAAGGCCGTCGACCTCCTCGATGAGGCCGGTGCCCGCATGCGCATCAAGCGCATGACCGCCCCGAAGGGCCTGCGCGAGGTCGATGACCGCATTGCCGAGGTTCGCCGGGAAAAGGAAGCGGCTATCGATGCCCAGGACTTCGAAAAGGCCGCCGGCTTGCGCGATGACGAGCGCAAGCTGGGCGAGGAGCGCTCCGAGAAGGAAAAGCAGTGGCGCTCCGGTGACCTGGAGGAAATCGCCGAGGTGGGCGAGGACCAAATCGCTGAGGTCCTGGCGCACTGGACCGGCATCCCCGTGCTGAAGCTGACGGAGAAGGAATCTTCCCGCCTGCTCAACATGGAAGAGGAGCTGCACAAGCGCATCATTGGCCAGGACGAGGCGGTCAAGTCCGTCTCCCGCGCCATCCGCCGCACCCGTGCAGGCCTGAAGGATCCACGCCGTCCTTCCGGTTCCTTCATCTTCGCCGGCCCGTCCGGTGTGGGTAAGACTGAGCTGTCGAAGTCGCTGGCTAACTTCCTCTTCGGTTCGGATGATGACCTCATCCAGATCGATATGGGTGAGTTCCACGACCGCTTCMCCGCTTCCCGCCTCTTCGGTGCTCCTCCGGGATACGTTGGCTACGAAGAGGGCGGCCAGCTGACCGAGAAGGTTCGCCGCAAGCCGTTCTCCGTGGTGCTTTTTGATGAGATCGAAAAGGCCCACAAAGAGATCTACAACACCTTGCTGCAGGTGCTGGAAGACGGCCGGCTTACCGATGGCCAGGGTCGCGTCGTCGACTTCAAGAACACCGTCCTCATCTTCACCTCGAACCTGGGTACCCAGGACATCTCGAAGCCGGTGGGCTTGGGCTTTACCGGCGCTAGCGAGAACGATTCGGACGCCCAGTACGAGCGCATGAAGGCGAAGGTTAACGACGAGCTGAAGAAGCACTTCCGCCCCGAGTTCCTGAACCGTATCGATGACGTCGTGGTCTTCCACCAGCTCACCCGCGAGCAGATCGTGCAGATGGTTAACCTGCTCATTGACCGCGTGGGTACCCAGCTGGAAGAGCGCGATATGGGCATCGAGCTCACCGATAAGGCCCAGAACCTCCTGGCCCAGCGCGGCTTCGACCCGGTTCTTGGTGCCCGCCCGTTGCGTCGCACCATTCAGCGCGATATCGAGGACCAGCTCTCAGAGAAGATTCTCTTCGGCGAGATTGGCGCCGGCGAGATCATCTCGGTCGACGTTGAAGGCTGGGACGGCGAGTCCAAGGACGACTCCGGCGCTACCTTCACCTTCACCCCGCGCCCGAAGCCGCTGCCGGATGACATCGATGAGCCCTCGCTTGCCGATGCCTCCGTGCGCGACAACAACCCCTCCGACGAGGCCGCCGACGGTTCCGCTTCGGATAATTCCGACTCCGATTCCGATGGCGACAACGGCGACGGTAACGGCGGCCCAGAGGGCGACGATCCGAAGGATGGTGGCCCGAAGGACGGCGGTTCCGGTTCCAGCAATGATGGCATCGACACCAACGGCGAGCCAGATGTCATTTCCCCGGACGTGCCTTCGGAAAAGCCGGGGCTCGGCAACTCCGACGACGATGGCAAGAACCCGCCACCGGCAGGCGCTGGCCAGCCGATGTAACTAATCGGCTAAGCCCCGCCCCCGTGCGGGCCTGCATAAACCACCCACGGTTCCACCGCGAACCCTGGGTGGTTTTCGTATGCGCCCACCCATGGTCAGCTTGCTCACCAGCCGGGGCGGGCGAATGCCTCTGTCCAGCGGTATGGCGGTACAGCGGCCCGCTGGTTCTGTGGCGCAGCGCCGTGCACGGGGGKATTGCTAGAATGACCGGTTATGGGACTTCAGTATCGTTCGCGCAAAAAGACCGGCAAGAATAGCTGGATAAACATTTCCGGATCCGGTGCCTCTATGTCCACGAAGATTGGGCCGGTGACCTTTAATTCCCGCGGCGGCATGTGGGTCAACCTCCCGGGCGGACTCAACTTCCGCGGCCGCTGGCGTTAGCGAGTCGCTGCGCCTAAACGCTGGCAGGCCCGGCGGCCAGTTAGTCCGGCAGATGGAAGAGGCCGGCGGGGTTTTGCTCGGCGAGGCCATCGTCAAGCAGCGAAGCCAGCGCGCGGGAACGCTGCGCGGCATCGGGCCAGACTACGTCGATCGCGGACTGCGGCACTGGGTGATCGGCGGCGCGCAGCACGTCTAGGATTTTGCCGCGCACCTGCCTATCGGTCCCGGCAAATTTCTGCACGCGCTTTTTGGCGCGCGTTTGTTCCGCGGCGGAAGGTTCGGGGCATCCGGCGAGCTGCCAGGCGCAGGTCGCGCGCAGGGGGCAGCGCTTACAATCGGGATTTTTCGCAGTACACACCAGCGCGCCGAGCTCCATGAGCGCGGCGGAAAAACGCGGCCCATTGCGCTCGGGCAACAGCGCGGCCACAGCGGCGAGCTCGCGCTTGGAGGGCGACGGAGCGAGGAAATTCCCGTCTTCGGCGCGGGCATAGACACGGCGCACGTTGGTATCGACCACCGGCACGTTCTGGCCAAAGTGAAAGCACGCCACGGCGCGGGCGGTATAGTCGCCAATTCCAGGCAGCGCCAGCAGCTCATCCACGTCCGCCGGAACCTCGTCCATTACCCCCGCGCACTCCCAGAGCCGCAGCGCGCGCCGCGGGTAGCCGAGCTTGCCCCACGCGCGCAACACCTCGGCGCGGGAGGCTTGGGCGAAGTCCGCGGGGGTGGGCCAGCGCCGCATCCATTCCTCCCACACGGGGGCGACGCGCGCGACGGGGGTCTGCTGGCTCATGACCTCGGAAAGCAGCACTCCCCAGGCGGAGGTGCCGGGGCGCCGCCAGGGTAAATCGCGTTCATTGGCGTCAAACCAGGAAAGAAGTGCGTGCGTATCCATCTCGCAGGACAGTCTAGGGCATTAAAATATAGTTCATGCCATTAAGTAACGTTGCCCATAATCCGCAGGCGGTCTGGGAGGCCCTCCAGGCTGGAAACCAGCGCGTCATCGACGGCACCATCATGGATCTCAACAAGATTTATGAGCGTGACGGGCTCACCAAAGGCCAGGATCCCCGCGTGGTGGTCCTGGCCTGCTCCGATTCCCGCGCGCCCATCGAGCACATATTCAATATCGGCTTTGGCGATGCCTTCGTCATCCGCACCGCCGGCCACATCCTGGACGCCTCCGTGCTGGCTTCCTTGGATTATGCGCTCGACCACCTGCACCCCAACCTGCTGGTGGTGTTGGGCCACCAGTCCTGCGGTGCGGTGGCGGCCGCGGTGGATTTTGTGCGCGGCGGCGAGCTGCCCATCGGCCTGCAGCGGCCCATCATCGAGAAGGTCGCGACGTCCGCGTGGACTGCGGGGCCAGACGCCACGCTTGCCGATGTCGAGCGCCAACACACCCTCCAAACCGTCACCCAGGTCGTGGCCAGCATCCCCAACGTGCGCAAGCAGCTTGACGATGGCTCCTTCGGCATTGTCGGCGCCCGCTACCTCCTCGAGGACTCGCGCGTGGAGCCGTTGCACTCTTACGGCGTTGAGTTGACACGCGGAGCCCGCTTAGCGGATCCAGGCGCGTCTACCACTTAAAATTGAGCGTGTGAACCAGAATAAGCCCCTTCCAGAAGAGATCTATAAGCGCCGCCGGGTTGCCGCGCTTATCATCGTGATCGTCCTGGCCGTGGTGCTGATCTGGGCGGCGGTGGCCGCCTTTGGCGGCGATAGCGATGATTCCGTTGCCGCGTCCTCAGAGTCTTCGGCGGCGACCACGTCTTCGGAATCCACTAGCGAATCTGAAACCACGTCCGCGGATTCGACGAGCGAATCCGAATCCGAGTCTGCCTCTGAATCTGAGTCCGAGGCGGAGGAAGCAGGGGATGGGGCATCGGTAAGCAAGGAGCCCGAGGAATCCGTGCACGCCGCGAAGGATACCTGCTCGCTTGAGGACTTGGAGGTGCGCACCTCCATGCTCAACTACTCCGTGCCGGACGGCGAGCTGCCGAAGTTCTTTATGACCGTGACCAACCCCACCGCCGCGGATTGCACGATCGATCTAGATGAGAACTCGCTGCGCTTCGAGGTCTACAAGATGGCCGATAACCAGCGCGTGTGGTCCGATACCGATTGCTACGCCTCCGTACAGACCGGAGAGCAGACCTTCCCTGCGGGCAAGGAGCTGAAATTCGAGGCCGAATGGTCCCGCCAGGCGTCCGAACCGGGCAAGTGCMCCGMCCSCCCGMCCGCCGAGCCGGGTGCTTACTYCSCCCACACGGTCATTGGCGATAATYCCYCCCCGCCGCAGGACTTCACCCTCCGCTAAGCGCGCGGCCTCCTTGCAGTCGGCCGCTCGGAAGCAGCTCGGGCAGAACCAGCTCGGGCGGAAATAGTCCGTGCGGGAGCGGGTCGCGTGGAAGCAGTCCGCGCAGAGCCAGCCCGGGCGGAAGCAGGTCGCGCGGGAGCAGACCGCACGGAAGTTCGCGCCGCTGGAGCACCCGGCTCCTCGTCACCAGCCGGGCTAGAACCGGCCAGCGGTTACGGTTGGTCTACGGCTGGACCGCGGCGAGGGCCTCGCCAAGCGTTGCAACTTGGCGCACCTGCATGCCGTCCACGGGGTTGATTTCCCCGCGCGGGACAATCGCCCGCTTGTATCCCAGCCGCGCCGCCTCCTGCAGGCGCCGCTCAACATTGGGCACCGGCCGCAGCTCGCCTGCCAGGCCCACCTCGCCGATGACCACGGTCTTCGCAGGCAGCGGCTGCTCGTGCAGCGAGGACCACGTGGCCAGCGCCACCGCGAGGTCGGTTGCGGTTTCGGTAATCCGCATGCCGCCCACCGTGGCTACATACGCATCCTTATCGTTTGTGCGCTGTCCGGCGCGCGCCTGCAATACGGCCAGCACCATGGGCACGCGGTTGGCATCGAGTCCGGTGACCACGCGCCGCGGATTCTTCGCCACGGGGTCCACGGTCAGCGCTTGGACCTCGGCGAGGATGGGCCGCACACCGTCCATGGCGACGGTCACCGCGGAGCCATCCGGCGTCGTGCCCCGGTGGGAAAGGAAGAGCCCCGACGGGTCCGCGACCTCCCTAATACCCCCGGCGGTTTGCTCGAAACAGCCCACCTCGTCGGTCGCGCCGAAGCGATTTTTCATCCCGCGCAGCATGCGCAAGCTGGACTGGCGGTCGCCCTCGAAGTTTWAGACGACATCGACAAGATGCTCCAAAACCCGCGGTCCCGCCMCGTTTCCGTCCTTGGTCACGTGCCCCACCAGCAGCACGGGGATGCCGGTGGATTTCGCCAGCGACGTCAGCGCCGCGGTCACGGCGCGCGATTGCGCGACGCCGCCGGGCACGCCTTCCACCCCCACTGCATGCATGGTCTGCACGGAGTCCACGATGATGAGGCCGGGTTTTACGGCATCGACGTGCCCAAAGACGGCGTCCAGGTTGGATTCGGCCGCGAGGTACAGCGATTCCTGCAGCGCCCCGGTGCGCTCGGCGCGGGCGCGGACCTGGCCGGCGGATTCCTCGGCGGTGGCGTAGAGGACGGTGCGGCCGAGCTGCGCCCACCGGGAGGCGACCTCGAGAAGCAGCGTGGATTTGCCCACGCCGGGCTCGCCGGCCATGAGTACCACCGAGCCCGGCACGATGCCGGAGCCCAGCACGCGGTCGAGCTCGCCGATGCCCGTGCGCACCGTCTTCGTCGCCTGCGCGCCCACCTGCGTGATGGGCTGCACCGGGCTCGCAGGTGCCACGCTCGCATGCCCCCCGCTTGCCGATGCCCCCGCCACCACCGGCGCCTTTTCCTCCATCGTGCCCCACGAACCGCAATCCGGGCAGCGCCCGAGCCACTTGGGGGAGACATATCCGCATTCGGAGCAGGTGTGGATGGGGCGAGATTTTTTGGCCATGGTGTAGAGCCTAGAACGTGGCGGCAAAAACGACGAACGCGCCCGTACTCCGCAAAGTAGGGCGCGCGTGCGGTGGCTATTAGTGGTGCGAGTTACCGGTGTTCGCGTCGGTGGTGTAGCCCTCTGGGGATTCCACGTCGCGGTCGTACTTACCGGACTCCATCTGGGAGGCGGCGACGGTGGCATCGACCTCGATAGAGCCGTTGGAGAACTCGAAGGTAACCGGGCGGTGGCCGGCGTATCCAAAGTCATCGTTATCCAGGTGGGTGGCTACGTACTGCACGGTCTCGGAATCGTGATCCGGGGTTGCGTCCAGGTTCTTCTGGGAGTCCGCCACGATGGAGTGATCGCGCTTAAGCGGCTGGGTCTGCTTCATCTCGACGGTCTGGCCATCGACCTTCACGGACTTCAAAGTGATGACATCGGTTTCATAGCCCTGGTTGACGGCGTTGAACTTCAGCGCGGCGCCACCGTCAGGCTCTGTCAGGATGGTGACATCGCGGACGGCAATCTTATCGTCATCGGTGCTGGCAGAAGCACCATCAACCGCAGCTACCTTCTCTGCGGTCTGGGCGATGTGGCCTGCCGAGCAAGAAGCCAGCGCCAAAGCGGAGACGGCGGTAACGGAAATAATGGCACCGCGGCGGGCGGCGGACTTCAGGGACTGCACGTTGAGCATCCTCCATCAATTGCGATCTCAGGACTTATCAAATCTTTAGCCTAGTCCCTTTCGATATAAAGTACACAGTTTCTCGCTAACCTAGCGGGTAGTCCGTGGGGGTAATCGGGGGCATCCGGTGGTAGGCATGTCGCGCGTGATAAAATAGCGGCCTTAGTTATCGGCATATTCACGGGATTATAAGGAGTGGCAATGGAATATAAGGTCGGCGAGGTCGTCGTCTACCCGCACCACGGCGCGGCGGTCATCGAGGATATCGAAACCCGCGAAATGGGCGGCGAAGAGCTGGAATACCTCGTGCTGCACATTAACCAATCCGATCTCGTCGTCCGCGTGCCCAAGAAGAATGCGGATAACGTCGGCGTGCGCGATGTSGKGGGMAAGGAGGGCMWARAAAAGGTTTTCTCCGTGCKGCGSGAKGAGGASGKGGAAGRGGCCGGCAACKGGYCCCGCCGCTACAAGGCCAACCAGGAGCGCCTGGCTTCCGGCGATATCAACAAGGTCGCAGAGGTGGTGCGCGATCTGTGGCGCCGCGATCAGGACCGCGGCCTGTCCGCCGGCGAGAAGCGCATGCTGGGCAAGGCCCGCACCATCTTGGTGGGCGAGCTGGCGCTGGCGCAGCCGGTCGATGATAAAAAAGCCGATACCATGATGGAAGAAATCGACGCCACCATCGAGCGCCACCGCGCCGCAGGTCTAGTCGATGACCAGTCCATTACCACCGATATCGACAACGACATCGATCTCGATGACCTCTCCTTCGACGACGAAGACTAAMCCCCGCGTTATCGCCTTAATCGCCGCGGCCGGGCAAGGCACCCGCCTCGGTGCGGAGGTGCCCAAGGCCTACGTCGAACTTCGTGGCCGCACCCTCTTGGAGCGATCCGTGCGCACCATGGCCCGCTCCGGCCTCGTGGACGAGGTCATCGCGGTGGTGAGCCCGGCCATGGAGGGGGAAGCTGGGGGCATCGTCAAGCGCGTGGGCGCAGATATCCCGGTGCGCCTGGTGCATGGGCGAGGCGAGCGCGCCGATTCGATCTGGGCCGGGCTGCAGGCCATTCCGGACGAGGATGCTGTGGTGCTCAYCCACGATGCAGCCCGCGCGCYCMCGCCCMCCGCGATGGTCGRGCGCGKGGCGCGGCGCGTTCTTGBCGGCGCGCCCGCCGTTGTGCCGGTGGTTCCCGTGACCGACACCATCAAGGAAGTCGCCGGTAACGCCGTGGTTGGCACCCCTGATCGCGCCCGCCTGCGCGCCGTGCAGACCCCGCAGGGTTTCCGCCTCGCCGCGCTGCGCCAGGCCAACCTGGATTATTGGCGCGAGCAGCCGGATTTCACCGCCACGGACGACGCCAGCCTCATGGAATGGCACGGCCAGCGCGTGGAGACCGTGCCGGGCGATTTCCTCGCCTTCAAAATCACCACCCCCACGGACCTGACCCTGGCCCACGCCCTTGCAGAGGAGCAGCATGACTGAGCCCATCATTCCCCGCGTCGGCATCGCGACCGACGCCCACCAGATCGAAGCCGGCAAGCCCTGTTGGATTGCCGGGCTGCTTTTCGATGACACCCCCGGCTGCGAAGGCCACTCCGACGGCGACGTCGTAGCCCACGCGCTTGTCGATGCCCTCCTCTCCGCCTCCCACCTCGGCGATCTCGGCTCTTTCGTGGGGGTGGGCCGGCCCGAATACGACGGTGTGTCCGGCGCCCAGCTCCTGCGCGAGTGCCGTGAGCTGCTGGAAGCGGAAGGTTTTATCATCGGCAATGCCGCCGCCCAGCTCATTGGCCAGACGCCGAAGATGGGCCCGCGCCGCGAGGAAGCCGAGGCCGTGCTTTCGGAAATCCTCGGCGCTGATGTGTCCATTTCCGCCACCACGACCGACCATTTGGGCTTTACTGGCCGCAAAGAGGGCCGCGCGGCGGTGGCAACGGCCGTTGTCTGGCGGCGCCAACACTAACCCCGCGCACGGGTGATTTAGACTGGGGGCGTGAGTACTTTGCGCATTTTTGACACAGCCACCCGCAGCCAACGCGACTTCGAGCCGATCCGCCCCGGCCACGCCTCCATCTACTTGTGTGGCGCCACTCCGCAGGCGCAGCCGCATATCGGGCACCTGCGCTCCGGCGTGGCTTTCGATATCCTGCGCCGCTGGCTGCTCGCGCAAGGCTATGACGTCGCGCTCGTTCGCAATGTCACCGATATCGATGACAAGATCCTCACCAAGGCCGCCGAGAATAATCGCCCCTGGTGGGAGTGGGTGTCCACCTACGAGCGCGAGTTCACCAAGGCCTATAACCTGCTCGGCGTGCTCCCGCCGTCCGTGGAGCCGCGCGCGACGGGGTTTGTCACCCAGATGGTCGAGTACATGCAGCGGCTTATCGACGCCGGCTTTGCCTACCCCGTTCCCGCCCAAGACGCCGAGGCCACCCCGCAGACCGATGGCGCGGCCGGATCCGTGTACTTTGACGTCGAGGCCTGGACCAAGGCGGAGGGATCCGACTACGGTGCGCTGTCTGGCAACCGCGTCGAGGAGATGGAACAGGGCGAGTCAGACAACGCGGGCAAGCGCAGCCCGCTCGACTTCGCCCTGTGGAAGGCCGCCAAGCCGGGCGAGCCGAGCTGGCCCACCCCGTGGGGTCGCGGCCGCCCGGGCTGGCACCTCGAGTGCTCCGCCATGTCGACGTACTACCTGGGCTCCAATTTCGATATCCACTGCGGCGGTTTGGACCTGCAATTCCCGCACCACGAAAACGAGATCGCGCAATCGCACGCGGCAGGCGATAAGTTCGCCAATTACTGGATGCACAACCACTGGGTGACCATGGCCGGCGAGAAGATGTCGAAATCGCTCGGCAACGTGCTTTCCATCTCGAACATGCTGGAGCTCGTGCGCCCGGTGGAGCTGCGCTACTACCTGGGTTCTGCGCATTACCGCTCCGTGCTGGAATACTCCGAATCCGCCCTGACGGAGGCGGCGGCGGGCTACCGGCGTATTGAGGGCTTCGTCAAGCGCTTTGCAGGCGTCGAACGTGGCGACTGGACGCCGGACTTTGAGGACGCCATGAACGATGATATCGCCGTGCCGAAGGCTTTGGCCGCTATCCACACCACCGTGCGCGCGGGCAATAAGGACCTGGCCGCCGGGGACGAGGACGCCGCCCGCGCGAAGGCCGCTCAGGTGCGCGGGATGGCGCACGTACTTGGATTTGACCCGCTGGAGTGGGAAGATGGAGGCGAAGCTAGCGGAGCAGACGCGGCGCTCGATGCGCTGGTCCAGGCAGAACTGGAACGGCGCACGCAGGCCCGCGCGGAAAAAGACTTCGCTACTGCCGATGCCGTGCGTGACCGCCTCACCGCCGCCGGCATCACCATTACCGATACCCCAGACGGCCCCACGTGGTCGTTGACCCAGCGCTAGACAGCTTTCCGCTGTTATTTTCGCTGGTTATTGAACGGTTTCCTCGAAAGGACTGAAACGATGGCACGAACCCATGGCCGCGGTGGCGCGGGCATCCGCAAGACGAATAAGAAGGGCGCTACCAAAGGCTCCGGCGGGCAGCGTCGCAAGGGCCTAGAAGGCAAGGGACCCACCCCGAAGGCCGAGGACCGCGTCTACCACGCCAAGCACAAGGCGAAGCTGGAGCGCGAGCGCCGCAACTCTGGGCGCCACCAGAAAGAAACCGCAGAGATGGTGGTGGGCCGCAACCCGGTCATCGAGTGTTTGCACGCCAAGGTGCCGGCCACCACGCTCTACATCGCTGCCGGAACGCGCAACGATAAGCGGCTTTCTGAGGCCGTGTCCATGTGCAATACCCGCAATATCCCCATCATCGAGGTCCAGCGCCACGAGATGGACCGCATGACGGGAAATGGCATGCACCAGGGCATCGGCTTGCAGATACCGCCATATAAGTACGCAGCGGTGGAGGATTTGATTGCCAACGCCGCCGAGAACCCGCGCCCCGGCATGTTCGTCATCCTGGATAACATCACCGACCCGCGCAACCTGGGCGCCGTCATCCGTTCCGTGGCCGCTTTCGGCGGCGATGGCGTGATCATTCCAGAGCGCCGTTCGGCTTCTGTCACCGCGGTGGCGTGGCGCACCTCGGCTGGCACCGCTGCCCGTTTGCCGGTCGCCCGCGCAACGAATATCACCCGCACCGTGAAGGAATTCCAGAAAAACGGCTACCAGGTCGTCGGCCTCGATGCCGGTGGCGATCACACGCTGGATACCTATGAAGGCGGCACGGATCCCGTCGTCATCGTCATCGGCTCCGAGGGCAAGGGCATTTCGCGTTTGGTCAGCGAGACCTGCGACGTCCTCATGTCCATCCCCATGACCGGGTGGGTTGAGTCCCTCAACGCCTCCGTCGCTGCGGGTTCGGTGCTATCCGAGTTCGCACGCCAACGCCGCGCCGCCGAAAAATAACCCATTTCCGCTGCGCCAGCTCGCCGCGACGGATAAGCGCCATCCACGTTCGGTGCTGGCAAAGTCGAGCGCACAGAATCGCCTCCTCAGCCGCCGGTGCGGTTGTCGGCGCAGCTAGTGTCAAAGGCGCGCTGGGTCTTTGCGAGGCACAACCTTCTCAGTGCGAATCGTTGTGGCACACAACAATTTAACCATTATCTGCCCAGGGTGGCAGCCACCGGATGGTTCCGTCGACCCGGGCTAAGTGCCCGCGCAGGGGCGGGGCATTGGGATCATCGTCGTTCACGCCATTGTGGTACGGACAGGCGATGGTCAAGTTTCCCGGGTTAGTTTCGCCGCCATTTTTCCAGGCATTGAGGTGGTGAACCTGGCATTCATCGGCGGGGTAGCGGCACTCCGGCCACGGGCAGACCGGGKTTTCGGCCGCTGCCMTCAGGCGTTGCTTTGCAGAAGCAAAGCGCGAGGTGCGGTAGAGGTTGACCGGACCTTCCACTGGGTGGATGAGCGTGACGTAGCCGTGCTCAGTAAATACCCGTCGCACCAGCTCGGCGCCGGTCATCGTGGCGCCATTGGTCAGCTGGACCACGATATCGCCCTGGGAGTCGGCGCTATGGGCAGAGCCAGGACCAGAGTCAGCGCTGACGTTGGAGTTTGAACCAGCAGTGGAGCCGGAGCCGAAATCGACGATGCGATCGAGCTCGTCGAGGCGAAGCACGACATTGGTCGTCACGCTGGGGCGGGCGGCGGCCTCGCCGTGGAAGATATTCTGCACAGAAGCAAGCGGGGCATCTTTATTAATCGCGGCGTGCATATCGGCGATATCGGCGGACGGGCCGGTAATGGACATGGTCCAGGGGCCGTCGGCGCGGCGATAAATCTTCACGCCGGGCTGGCGCTTGACGGGCCCCTTGAGCTCCTTGACGCGGGCGCGGCCCCGCTTATCAATATCCGAGACCTTCCCCTTCATCCCACACAATTCGCGCCGCAGCGCCCAGGCATCGCGCTTCTTCTTCAGCTTGGCGGCGTGGCGCTCGATGGTGAGCAGGGCCGTCAGGCTGTGCCCGTTGGCGCGGCTGGCGGCGATGGATTCGCGCTGCTGGCGGCGGAAGGCGGTGGTGCCGAAGTAGGTCTCGGCAAGCGTGAGCAGTCGGGTGGCGGTGGTATCGGGGCACCCGGCCGCAATCAGCGCGTGCAGCGAGAGGCCGTGGCAGTCGGCGATGATATCCATGCCGGGTGCCAGGCCCTTGAGAAATGTCTGCAGCGCGTTCATGCCCCAGAGACTAAGAAGCCCCGCAAGCCCGCGCTAGCCGATGCCCCACCTCCCTGTGGACAACTACCCTTAAGCGTCACCTAAGCCGAAAAATTCGCGGACTTTATCCACAGCATTGAAGGAATCCGTATTTGGTCCTATGCTCGCCGGCGTTTCTTTGCTAGAGGGAATCACGTGCCCGAGGCCCTCCATGGTCCAGAGCTCCACGGGGTAGTCGCCGTCGTAGTAGGTGGAGGTTATCCCGGGTATGGGCTGGGTTTCGCGGGGCGGGCGGCAGCCATTGGCCAGCGCGAAGTGCTCCGCGGTGGCGGGGGCAGAAAGCACGCACCCGTGGGTTTGCTGCCCATCGATGCCGGCAAGCCCGCCATCATAGGGCGCAATCAGATCTTCGGTGCCGTGGATAAACAGCAGCGGGGTAGGCCGGTAGTCATCGGGGTGGGTGGGCGCGTGGTTGGAACCTTCGCCCAGCGTGGAGGCGAAGACGCAGGCGCCGGTGAGGGTAAAGGGGGCATCGTAAAGCAGGCGCAGCACCATTTGCCCGCCATTGGAATAGCCGGCGGCGAAGGTGCGCGCGGTGGAGTACTCGCGCTGCATGGTCTCGATGAGGAAGGTGCTAAAGGCAACGTCATCCACCCCGAGCTCGCGGGCGCGGACCGGCAGGTTGGCGCGGGTGTCGTTGAAATGGTGGTCGATGCCATCGGGGTAGACGATGAGGGTATTGGTGGCATCGGCAAGCGCGTCCACCGTGCCGTTGGTAAAGCGGCGAATAACGTTGGCGGACTGGTGGGAGCCGTGGAAAAACAGCAGCAGATCCGGCTGGGGTCCGAGGTTCTCGGGCTCGATGACGATGAAGCGGCGGGKGTGGCCAGCCACATCCGCGGKGCGGCGRTGAATATGCATGCCCGCCGAGTTTAGTCGGCGTGGTGGGCCTCTGCGGCGGKGCGGTTATCGGCGTGGAAATGCTTGGCCGCTACCTCATCGCGGRTGGCGCGCTTGCCCTGCCGCCAGCCGATGAACCGGCACACCAGGTAGATCACAAAGGAAATGGTGGTCACGAAGACGGAAACCGGCAGGCCTGGGGCGAGGGAGAGGATGAAACCGCCCACGGCGGAGACCTCGGCGAAGATGGTGGACCACAGCACCGCGCGCAGGGGCGAGGAGGTGATCTGTACCGCCGCCGCGCCGGGGGTGATAAGCAGCGCCATGACGAGCAGCGAGCCGACGATTTGCACCGACTGCGCTGCGGCGAGGCCGACGAGGACGGCGAAGGCGACGGAGATGGCGCGGGTGGGCACGCCGGCGGCGCGGGCCATATCAGGATCGGCGGAGGCAAAGAGCATGGGCCGCCAGAGGAAGCCGACGGCGGCGACGATGATGACCGTGGTGGCGGCTAGCAGCCATACCGAGGCGGAGGATACGCCGACGATTTGGCCGGTCAGAAGCGTCATCGCCGTATTGGAATTGCCGGGGTAGAGGTGTAAAAACAGCACCGAGAGGCCCAGGCCAAAGCTCATGACCACGCCGATGGCGCTGTCTTGTTGGCCCTTAAAGCCCAGCATGGCCAGGATGATGGCGGCGACGATGGCGCCGGCGACCGCACCGAAGCCCAGGTTGAGGCCGAAGAGCAGCGCCGCGGAGGCGCCCATGAGCGCCAGCTCAGAGGTGGCGTGGACGGAAAAGGACATCTGGCGCAGCACGATGAGCGAGGTCATCACGCCAGACAAGATGCCCAGCAGCGCGGAGGCGATGAGCGAGGACTGCACGAAGTCCACGCTGAGCAGGTATTGGGTATCTTCCCAGTAATTAGACAACGATGAGCCTCCCGTCGACGTTTAAGACATTGACCTTGGAACCGTACAGCTCTGAAAGCACCTCGGAGCGCATGACCTCATCGACTGGGCCGAAGGTGTGGCCATTGGGCGCGATGTAGAGGACCTTATCCGTCACCCCGAGCACGGGGTTGATGCCGTGGGTGACAAAGACGATGGACGTCCCGCGCTCGCGGCGCAGCGAGTCCAGCTTGTTGACCGTGGCGTTTTGCCGGGCGGGGTCGAGAGAGAGCAGGGGCTCATCGGCAAGAATGAGGTCCGGGTCATTGGCCAGGGCTTGGGCCTGGCGGATGAGCTGCTGCTGGCCGCCGGATAGCTGGCCGACGCGCCGGTCCCGCAGCCCCGTGGCCCCCACCTCTTCCAAAAGCTCGTCCACCCGTCCACGGGGTGGGTGCCGGTGGCGGAATACCCCGTGCGCCACGGAGAGCGACACGAGGTCGCGGGCGCGCAGGGGAAGGTCAGCGGGGAACATGCGCTGCTGGGGGATGAACCCGACCCGGCAGTTGACGTCGACGCGGCCGCTGGTCAGCGTGCGGGTGCCGAGGATGGTGCCCAGCAGGGTGGACTTGCCCACGCCATTGGGGCCTAAAACGGCGATAAACTCGCCGCGGTCCACGGCGAGATTAAGCTGCGACCACAGTGGGTCTACTGCGGCCTCATGGAATTCAACGAGCACTAGTGCTTCCCCAGCTTGCTCGTGACTTCGTCGTAGTATTCCCAGAACTTCTTGCCATCCGGCGGGGTTTCGCCGATTTCTACGATATCGACGTCGTCGTCCTCTGCGGCGGACTTGATGCGGCCGGCGGTATCGGTTTCGGTCTGGGGGTTGAAGATGAGGAGATCGACCTCGCCATCGTCGATGGCCTTGATGAAGGCGGCGACATCGGCAGTAGCGGGCTCGCCCTCGGAGATGGTGGCCTTGCGGTAGCCCTCGGGGGTGACGTCCTTGCCGTCGGTGTACTTCATGAGGTAATCGGCGATGGGCTCGGTTTGGGCGTAATTCAGGCCATCGGGAAGCTCCTTGAGCTTATCGCGCAGCTGGTCCACGTGGGAGTCGATCTTCTCGGTAGTGGCACCGGCGTCGGAGTACTTCTCGTTGATCTGGTCCGCGATGGATCCGGCGACCTCCTCCAGGGCGGCGGGGTCGTACCAGATGTGCTCGTTGCCCTCGATATTAGTGACCTTGTCCGGGTCATCCTTGGCGGTGGCCTTCGCGGCATCGATGGTCATGACATCGGGGTCCTCGTCCAGCTTGCCGTGGTCCGTCAGCGGCAGGGCGGAAATGATGTTGTCCTGATCGGAGACGGCCTGGTAGATCCAGGCGTCGTAGCCGCCGCCGTTGACCACGAGCATGTCGGCGTCGTTGGCCTTGGCTACATCGGCCGCGGTGGGCTCGAAGTGGTGGGGGTCGGTGTCATTGCCCTCCACGATGGGCTCGACCTCGATGTCGATGCCGGAGGCGGTATCGGCCACGGCCTGGGCAACATCGGCCCAGATGGAGGTAGAGGCGACGATGGAAATCTTCTTATCACCGGAGTCGCCGGAACCAGAGTCGGTTCCGGATCCAGAATCGGAATCTGTAGAGCATGCGGCGGTAAATAGGAGGCCACTTGCTGCGAGTAGGGCTGTTGTTGCGCGTAATGACGTGTGCATACCCTCCAGTGTGCGTTTGCTGGCAATCGTTGTCAATTGAACATGCACTGAAAATCGGGCGGTGGGGTGCAGGGTAAGGTAACAGGCATGGTTAAACGCAGCCCCACCCGGAAGACATTGGCCTCCCTCGCCGCGGAGTTGGGCGTTTCGCGCACAACCGTATCCAATGCCTATAGCCGCCCTGACCAGCTCTCCTCGGCGACGAGGCAGCGCATTTTGGCGGCGGCCAAGGCGCGCGGTTMCCCGGGGCCCGAYCCCACGGCGCGCAGCCTGCGTMCCCGCCGCGCCGGGTCGGTGGGAGTGCTGCTGACCGAGCACCTGTCCTATGCCTTCGAAGACATGGCGTCGGTGGATTTCTTGGCGGGCATGGCGGAGGCATCGGCAGGCGCTCAGACTACGCTGACGCTGATTCCCGCCGGCCCAGAAGGCGAGGCGGAGGCGACCAGCCTGGTGGGTTCGGCCGCGGTCGATGGCTTCGTGGTCTATTCGGTCGCCGCGGGCGATGCCTACCTCGCGGCCGCGCGGGGCCGGGGCCTGCCGCTGGTGGTCTGCGATCAGCCCACCGATGCGGGGCTGCCGTTCGTGGGCATTGATGATCGCGCGGCGATTGCCCCGGCGGCGCGTGCGCTTATCGATGCCGGGCATCGCCACATCGGCATCCTCGCCATCCGCCTGCGCCTGCAGCGCCACGACGGCCCGATTTCCTGGCAGGAAGTCCAGGATGCGGAGATGCACGTGCAGCGCTCGCGGGTGATGGGCGCGCTCGACGTCTTCGCCGAGGCGGGCATCGCGCCCGAGTCCGTGCCCGTGGTCACGCAGCACATTAACGATGCCCACACCACCCGCGCCGCCGCCGAGCTCCTGCTCGAGGCGCACCCGGAGCTTACGGCCGTGCTGTGCACGACCGACTCCATGGCGCTCGGCGTGCTGGCCTATGCCCGCGAGCGCGGGCTGAGCGTGCCAGAAGATTTATCCGTGACCGGCTTTGACGGCATCGATGCGGCGCAGCGCCTCGACCTGGCTACCGTTATCCAGCCCAATAAGGCGAAGGGCGCCGCGGCCGGCCACATGCTGGAAAAGCTCATCGCTAGCGCGACAAGTGATTCTGCCGGTGCAGGCAGCGCGAAGGTCGGCGCCGAAGAAGCGGAGGAGGTGCCGCGGCGGGTGTTGCAGACGCGGTTCGCGCCGGGTAAGTCGGTTATTGCACCGCGGCCGCGCGGGCGGTAGCCAGCTCGGTGAGGAAGTGGGCGACGGCGTCGACATCGGCAAGCTGCACGGCGGCGATGGAGTCGCCCTCGCCCACCTTGACGCCCACGTCTGGCGGCTGGTGGAGGGCGCGGAAGCCGTGCTCATCGGTGACGTCATCGCCCAAGAAGACCATGGCGGTGGCGCCGGTGCGCTCGCGAAGGGCCTCCAGCCACGTGCCCTTGGTGGCGGTGGTGGCAGAAAACTCGATCACGGACTTGCCGGCGGTGCGCGGGAAACCGGCGGKATCTAGCGCCAGACCCGCCTCATAGGCGGCCGCGGCCTGCTCCGGGTTGCCCAGCTCGAGCGAGCGCAGGTGCAGCACGCGCTGGAAGGGCTTGACCTCCAGCTCTGCGCCGGGGAAGCGGTCTACGATGCCGCGGATTTCTTCCTCCTTGCGCGCAAGGTGCTCGCGCATGGCGGGGGTGAGCTCGGTCTGCTGCCAGGAGGACTCGGCGCCGTGGGAGCCACCGAAGAGGACGGGCTCGCGCAGGGGACACACGCGCTGCAGACCCTCGAGGTGGCGCCCAGACAGCACCGCGGCCGTGGTGCGCGGCAGGTGGGCCAAGTGGTTGAGGGCGCGGGCGGCATCGGCGTTGATTTCCACGTCATAAATGTCGGCGGCAATCGGGGCCAGCGTACCGTCAAAATCAGAAACCACGGCGAGCTCTTCTGCCGCGGCCAAGGCCTTAATGGTGGTAGAAAGCGTCATGGCATCCCATGCTACGCGCCGGAGACCAGCTTGATGGAGGGCGAATCTACCTCATCGGTATCGAGCTCCAGGATGAGCTGGTTATTGCTATTTACGGTGTAGATAAAATCATTATCCGAGGTAATGAGGTTGCGCAGCAGGTTATCGGCCCACACGGAACTGCCTTCGCAGTCCTCATCGGTGTCGTCGTATTTGACCTCATCGAAGTGCAGCTTGTTGCCATCGCGAATATTCTCGCGCTCGTCATCGGTGGTGTAGGTCAGCCGGGCCGCAAGGCGGGTGCAGCCGGTGGTGCCCACCAAGGTGGATTCGCCGAAGCTAAATTCCGGCGCGTGAGGAATCGACTCTGGGATGGTGGATGCTGCATCCGGCGCGGTGTTGATGGAGACGACCTGCCACTGCTTGTCCACGATCCGGTCATCACCCGCGGGCCGTGGGGCATCGTCCTCGGAACCGCAGGCGGCAAGCAGGGTGACGGCACCCAGCGCGGCCACGGTGACAGCATGCTTGCCGACGCCTCTGTGCACAGCGGGTGTACCCGCACCGGCCGCTCCGGCCGTGCGTACGCGGGGGAGGGAAAGAGGCATTAGGAGTCCTTTCCGTGTGAGTCGGGAGCTTGCGAGGCGGATTCGGTCCGAACGGCGCGCAGGCAGCCCAAAAAGGACTGCGACCACAGCTGCACATCGTGGCTTATGACCTGATCGTGCATGGTGAGCATGCGCTGGGTCATGGTGGAGGGGGCATCGGAAAGCGCCCGCACTGCGTTAAGCAAGGCGCGCTTGACGGACTCGATATCGAAGGGGTTGCACAGGTAGGCCTCATCCAGCTCCGCGGCGGCGCCGGCGAATTCCGAGAGCACTAGGGCGCCAGAACCGTCGTCGTGGCAGGCCACGAACTCCTTGGCTACGAGGTTCATGCCGTCCTTAAAGGGGGTGACCAGCATGATGTCGGCCATGCGGTAATAGCAGCGCAGCACATCCTTGGGCACGCCGCGGTGCTGGTAGTGCACCACGGGGTGGCCCATGCGGGAAAAGCGGCCGTTGATGCGGCCGACGGCCTCTTCCACCTGGGAGCGGGTGGCCTTGTAATGATCAAGGCGCTCGCGCGAGGGTGTGGCCAGCTGCACCAAGGTGACCTCTTCCGGATCCAAGGCGCCGGTTTCCAAGAGCTCCTCGAAGGCGGTCAGGCGCTGCAGGATGCCCTTGGTGTAATCGAGGCGATCCACGCCCAAAATGATGCGCTTGGGGCTGCCCAAGTCCTCGCGCAATTGGGCCACGCGGCGTTCATCCTCGGCGCTAAACTGGCCGAAATCCTGCGCGGCAATGGAAATGGGGAACGCGCCCACGCCCACGGTGCGGCCCCCGGGGAGGCGGATATGGGCGGTGACATCGCGGGTGGTGGCCTCCCCGCGCACCTCGAGGCCTTGGCGGCGGACCAATTCCAAGAAATTGCGGGCATTGGCCTCCAAATGGAAGCCAATGAGATCAGCGCCTAAGATGCCGCGCACCGTTTCCTCCCGCCAGGGCAGCTGCCGGAAGAGATCGGGGGAGGGGAAGGGGATGTGCAGGAAGAACCCAATGGTGAGATCGGGGCGCATTTGCCGCAGGATGCCCGGCAATAACTGCAGCTGATAGTCCTGCACCCAGACCGTCGCGCCTTCTGCGGCCACGAGGGCTACCTCGTCCGCGAAGCGGAGGTTGACCTCGCGGTAGGCATCCCACCAGTCGCGGTGATAGGCAGGGGTGACGATGAGATCGTGGTAGAGCGGCCACAGCGTGGCATTGGAAAAGCCCTCGTAGAAGGCCTCAAAATCGGCCTCGGTAAGTTTGACCGGGTGCAATAACACCCCGGCCTCGGTGCGGAAGGGTTCGGGCGCGGCATCGGCAACGCCGGGCCACCCCACCCAGCAGCCCTGGTGCGCTTCGAGCACCGGTGAGAGCGCGGTGACCAGACCGCCCGGCGAGGCCGTCCACTCCTGACTGCCATCGGCCGCGGTAGTTAAATCTACCGGCAGGCGGTTTGCCACTACTACGAAGTCATTGCCGCGCTCACTCATAGTCCAAGACTAGCTTAAGACTTCTTGGTCGACTTCTTTGTTGCTTTCTTTGTCGACTTTTTGGTGGACTTTTTGGCCGCCTTGGTGGTCTTCTTGGTCGACTTTTTAGTGGACTTCTTCGAGGCCTTGGACGTCGACTTCTTGGTGGCCTTCTTCGTGGACTTCTTCGGCGCGGCATCGGCTTGTTCCGCCAATACTTTCTTGTGCACCAGGCCCTTCGGCTCGACACCCAGCATGGACATCAAGGTCACGCCGTCCAAGAAGTCTTGGGAGTAGGTGGCCACCACGCGGCGGGCGGCACGGGCGGTTTCCTCTGCCAGGGCAATGTCTTGTTCTGCCTGTGGGTGCGTGTCTTGGACCTTGGGTGGCACGGCGAGTCCTCCTGAATGTTGGGAAAGCTATCAGGCTAAATATTGTACGCTACCGGCGGCGTTTAGGGCTCCTTGGGTTCCTCCCCGCCGGGCTTGGTGTGATCGGATTCCTCAGGCGCAGGCGATTTCTGCCCGGGCACCGTATAGGTGGTGCGCTCAGTTTCTTGCGGCTGGGCCGGCCACTGGGAGTCTGCCGGCCACAAATCTTCCGCCGGAGTGGTCCCCGGCGCGTGCTGCTGAGCCTGCGCGTGTTGTGGCGGCTTTGGCCCCMGCGKGGGCGGCAATTCGGGGSGGKTGRCGCGGGGRGSAAAGGGGGRCATCGGCACGCGCGGGRTGCGCGGGGCCCTGCGCGCCAGGTGAGTTGCCTTGTGGAAGGAGAACCGGCCGATGCGCTTGAAGGCGGAGTACGGGCGGAAGTACTTCGGGCGGCGCAGGCGGCGGGCGACGCGCTCGCCAAAAACGACGCCGGCTGCCAGCGCGCCGGAGATGGCCAGCGCGGTGGCTAGGTTGGTAAAGCCGGTAATCATCTGCTCGTTGATGGAGGCGTACATGCCGCGGTACAGCATGAGGCCCGGCAGCATGGGCGTATAGCCCACGATCATCGTAATGAGCGGCGGGATGCCCCACCGGCGC
This sequence comes from Corynebacterium accolens, assembly GCF_030515985.1. Next base: position 1,713,525 of record NZ_CP100376.1, read on the forward strand.
GACATCAAACCGCCGGCCAGGCCCACCACGATGGCGGATATGCCGGAGGCAATGACCGGGCCGACGCCGAAGGGCACGACCACGAAGTAGTAGAAAACCATACCGGCGGCCGCAGTGAGCCCCGAGAGGATAATTTCTATCCAATTAGCCCCGCAGGCCAGCGCGAATGCGGCCGAACCCGTACCGCCGAGCAGCACCAAAAGGGGAATCTTGTGATAAACCGGCGGCGCCAAGGTACCCATCGGGGGCAGATCAAAGCCCATGGCGGAGGCCAGCTGGATGCCCACACCCACGCCGGCGATGATCGCGCCCGTTGATAACAGCGCAGTGAAAAAGCGCGCGGAAGAGGTCACGGGGGAGCGCGTGATGCCATCGACAAGCGCCTGCACCAGCGTCAGTCCCGCCACCAGCACGATGATTCCGGACGCAATAATCTGCGCCGGCGACATGCTAATGCCGAAGGCTGCGGCCACGTTATACAAAATCGCCGCTGGGAAGACGGCCAAGAAGCCGCCGACGACGTTTTGATAAAAGGGCGGCAGGCGGTAATTAGCCAACCAGTCATTAAGCCCCATAATCAGCGCAGAGACCACGAAGGCAACGACGCCCACGAGGAGATCGCCGCCGAGCATCATGGAAATCAGGCCACCCATGCCGCCCCAACCGAGCATCACCGTAGACGGCTTATACGGCGCCGGCATGCGATCGATGTCATCCAGGCGCTTTTCCGCCATCGCGGGCGGGACCTTACCGGAGTGGATATCGCGGATGAGCCGGTCTACTTCCGAAAGCTTGGAAAAGTTCACGCCTACATCCGGCACCACGCGAAAGACGTGGAGGTTCTGGCGCTTATCGCCCGTGCCGATCGCGGTGTGGATGGTGATGGTATTCATCAAGATATCCACATGGCAGTAGTGCAAACCGTACGACGACGCCGCCAGGTGCACCTGCGCGCGGGCATCCGAGTTGGCGGATCCGGCGCTAATAAGCAGCTCGCCGATGCGCGCGGCAATCTCCATCACGCCCGTGACCTGGGCGGCATCGGTCAGATCGACCGGGGCGAGTGGCGATGGTGGGGGTGCGGCTTTGGCCGCGTCAATGATGGCGACTTGGCCTGCGGATGCGTGCAGGCGCTCCCGCATAGCGGACAGTAGTGACACGAAAATAACCCTCGAAAAAGCGGTGGGACACTAGTAATAATTTCAGCCTGAACTCTAACCCTTGTGGGGCGCAAATGCATACAAGGGGGACCGGCTTTCCCCTTGGGCGAGGTCCTCGGGTACCATGCAACGAGCGGAAGAAATCCGCGGTGCTGGAGTGGCGCAATTGGTAGCGCAACGCACTTGTAATGCGTAGGTTGCGAGTTCAAGTCTCGTCYCCAGCWMAAAAAATYMCCCCCTAGCTRCAMAAACAGTTRGGGGGWAAAAKTTWACAAGYCAGCCRGGTGKYTWTTTMCCCGCCACTTTGCGCAGACAGCGTCCCAGACTTCGGGTTATCGCGGAAGCACCAGGCGGTCAGTGCGGCGAAGACTAGGGTCAGGCAGGCAAGCCCGCCGACGGTGAGGAAATACGCGGAATCGTAGGCGGCTGCGGCGGCGTCATGTGTGGCCGGCGATGAGAGTGCGTCGGTGCCTTGCGGGGCGAGGGCATCGGGAAGCTTGTGCGTCATCAGTAGCGGCACGAGGGAGCCGGTAATGGCGATGGAGAGCAGCGTACCGAACTCGTAGGACACGGCCTCCACACCGGAGGCCATGCCTGCCCGGTGGGAGGGGGCGGCGTTAATGATGGCGGTGGAAGAAACGGACATCGAGGAGCCAGCGCCTAAGCCGGTGAGGATGAGGCCGGTAATAAATACCGCGAGGTTATCGGCGCGGTCGGCCCAGATGATGCCCAGCATGCCGATGGACATGCTCAGGAAACCGCCGCTGATGATGGGCAAAAAGCCCACGCGGTGTAAGACGGTGCCGCCCACAATGGCGGTGGGAATGGCCGCAACCGCCATGGCGGAGATGAAAAGGCCGGCGTCGAGGGGCGAGAGGGCATCGACAAGCTGCAGCTTTTGGGTGGTCAAAAGCTCAAGGCCCGTAAGGCCAAACATGGCGCCACCGGCGGKGAGKACGCCGCCGGKAAAGGKGGGSGAGKAGAAGATGTCAAAGGTTAAAAGCGGATCATTAAGCCGGCTTTGCCGGTGGGCAAAGGCTGCGGCGCCGAGCAAGAAGGTGGCGATGGAGCAGGCCAGCAGCATGACATTGATTTCGGTGGCCGCCGCCGTCTTAATGGCCAGGACCAGGCTGGAAAGGGTAATGAGCGCGTAGAACGAGGACGGAAAATCCCAGTGCTTGTGCGGGTTCGGCAGGTTGGGCGGGCCAAGGAGGAAGGTAAGGATAATGGCGAGGGCCACGATGGGCACGTTGATCAAAAAGACCGAGCCCCACCAGAAATGCTCTAAGAGGAATCCACCCACGGTGGGCCCGGCGGCAGCGCCCACGACGGCGACGGAACTCCAAATACCAATGGCTTTATTGCGCTCAACCTCATTGGGGAAGGTCAGGCGGATAAGTGCCAGGGTGGAAGGCAGCATGATGGCAGCGCCCAGACCTAATAGGGCGCGGCCGGCGATGAGCAGCCAGGCATTGGGCGAATAAGCCGCCACGAGGGAGGCGGTGCCGAAGGTGGCCAGGCCAATAAGGAACATCAGGCGGTGGCCAATGCGATCGCCTAATGTGCCGGTACCGAGGAGCAAGCCCGATAGAACCAGCGTATAGGCATTGATGATCCACAATTGCTGCATGTCAGTGGCGTGCAGCTGCTGCGTTAGCTGAGGCAGTGCCGTATAAAGGATGGAATTATCCAGGCCCACCATGAGCAGCCCCAAGGACACCACGGCAAAGAAGGACCACCGCTGTGCTGGGGTGGAGGGCGCCGCGGCCGCGCGGTGCGGGGGCTTAGTGGCAGTATCAGGTGACTCGATGCTCATCGCTAGAAACCGTAGCGAATCAGTGTGTGATAATTCAGATTAGTATTGCCTTCCTCACAGATAGGCCGGTGGTGTGAGTATGCAGGAATTGCTGGACTTTCCTGCACGTTTAGTAGCACAGTGGTACTAGAACAGTTAAAGAGTTAAGGATGATGTTTAATGGCACGCAATTACGCAGAACAACTTGTTGAGACGCTAGAAAAGCAGGGCGTCGAGCACATTTATGGCCTCGTGGGAGACTCCCTCAACCCGATCGTGGACGCGGTGCGCCGCTCCTCCATCGAGTGGATCCACGTGCGCAATGAGGAAGCAGCGGCCTTTGCCGCCGAGGCGGACTCGCTGACCACCGGCAAGCTGGCCGTTTGCGCGGCCTCCTGTGGCCCGGGCAATACCCACCTCATCCAGGGCCTTTATGACGCCAACCGCAATGGCGCCAAGGTGCTGGCCCTGGCATCGCACATTCCTTCCCGCCAGATTGGCTCCCACTTCTTCCAGGAAACCCACCCGGAGCAGATCTTCCAGGAGTGCTCCGGCTACTGCGAAATGGTCATGTCCGGCGACCAGGGCGGGGTAGTACTCCACCACGCCATCCAGTCCACCATGGCCGGCAATGGCGTCTCCGTGCTGGTTATCCCTGGCGACGTTTCTACCGAAGAGGTGGACGATGATACCTTCGTAGAATCCAAGATCTCCACCGGCCGCCCCGTGGTCTACCCGGACCCGGCCGAGGCCGCAGCGCTGACCCAGGCCATCAATGAGGCCGAGTCCGTCGCGTTCTTCGTGGGTGCCGGCGCGAAAAATGCCCGCGAGCAGGTGCTGCAGCTGGCAGAAAAGGTCAAGGCCCCCATTGGCCACGCGCTCGGCGGCAAGATGTACATCCAGTACGATAACCCGTTTGACGTGGGCATGTCTGGATTGCTCGGCTACGGCGCCGCGCACGAGGCCACCCACGAGGCGGACCTGCTGATCCTCTTGGGCACGGACTTCCCGTATAACGACTTCCTGCCTAAGGGCAACGTGGCGCAGGTCGATATCAACGGCTCCCACATCGGCCGCCGCACGAAGATCTCCTACCCCGTGACCGGCGACGTTGCCGCCACCATCGAGAACATCCTGCCGCACGTGGAGGAGAAGAAGGACCGCTCCTTCTTGGATAAGATGCTGAAGAAGCACTACGACAAGCTGGAGCACGTCGTGGAAGCCTATACCTCCAACGTGGAAAAGCACACCCCGATCCACCCTGAGTACATCGCGGATCTCATTGACCAAGAGGCCGACGATGACGCCATCTTCACCGTCGATACGGGCATGTGCAACGTCTGGGGCGCGCGCTACATCACCCCGAATGGCAAGCGCGAGCAGATCGGTTCCTTCCGCCACGGCACCATGGCAAACGCCCTACCGCAGGCCATCGGCGCGCAGCAGGCTAATCCTGGCCGCCAGGTCATTACTTTCTCTGGCGACGGCGGGCTTTCAATGCTCATGGGCGAGCTGCTGACGGTCAAGCTGCACCAGCTGCCGGTCAAGATGTTCGTATTCAATAACTCCTCGCTGGGCATGGTCAAGCTGGAGATGCTGGTGGGCGGCATCCCGGAGCACGAGACCGACCACGAGTCCGTGGACTTTTCCAAGATCGCAGAAGCCGCCGGCATCAAGACCTTCCGCATCGAGGATCCGAAGCAGGCTCCGAAGCAGATCAAGAAGGCCTTGGCTTATAACGGCCCTGCGCTTATCGATGTCGTCACCGACCCCAACGCCCTGTCCCTGCCACCGACGCTGACCTTCGACCAGCTCCTGGGCTTCTCCAAGGCCGCTACCCGCACCGTCTTCGGCGGCGGCGTGGGCTCCATGCTGTCCATGGCCAAGTCCAACCTGCGCAATATCCCACGCCCGCAGGACTTCTAAGCTATAACTGCCAAATAGCGCGCTAGCCACGCTTCCTTTTTCTTACCGCGGATTCCGTTCCACGGTTGGGAAGGGGAAGCGTGACTTTTTGCTTTCACAGGTTTCAGTCAGAAACTTATCAGTAGGCTAGAAACTGGGTTTGCCATGATGGTTTAGTGAAGCTTGCACGCACGCAGGTGTGCAGATGACAGGAAGTAATAGGAGCTACAGGACGCATGGAAGACAATAAACTTGCCAAAGTCCTCGTCGTTGATGACGAGCCGAATATCGTGGAGCTTTTGACGGTATCGTTGAAGTTCCAAAATTTTGAGGTCTACAGCGCCAACTCGGGCAATGAGGCCCTGCGCGTGGCCCGCGAGGTTAACCCGGATGCCTACATTTTGGACGTCATGATGCCAGGTATGGACGGCTTTGAGCTCTTGGGCAAGCTGCGCCAGGAAGGCCTGGATGGCCCAGTGCTGTACCTGACCGCCAAGGACGGCGTGGATCAGCGCATTCACGGCCTGACCATCGGCGCAGATGATTACGTCACCAAACCCTTTAGCCTCGAAGAGGTCATCACCCGCCTGCGCGTGATCATGCGCCGCGGCGGTGCCGCCGAGGAGTCTTCTAATGACGCCACCATGAGCTATGCCGATCTGACCTTGAATGACGATACCCACGAGGTCACCAAGGGCGGCGAGCTCATCGAGCTTTCTCCCACGGAATTCAACCTCCTGCGCTACCTCATGCAAAACAAGGAAGTGGTGCTCTCCAAGTCCAAGATCCTGGACAACGTCTGGCACTATGACTTCGGCGGCGATGGCAACGTCGTGGAATCCTATATTTCTTACCTGCGCCGCAAGATCGATACCGGCGATACGCAGCTTATCCACACCGTGCGCGGCGTTGGCTATGTGCTGCGCACCCCGCGGTCCTAAACTGACGTTTTATAATGGCAGATTCACAGGAGAACCCCGCTGCGGGCAGGACCGCGCAGTCCCAGCCCCAGCAGCCGCAGCAGCCGCCAAAGAAGTGGCATGAGCAGCTGGATCAGCTGCCACAGCAGGGGCAGGGAAAGAAAAAGAAGCGCTCCAAGCGCGACTACATCAAGCAGATTCCGCAGGCGATGCCCCTGCGCACCTGGCTTGTGGTTCTCCTCGTGGTCATCTCCGGCCTCGGGTTGACGGGTTCGTCCTTTGCCGTGAACTCGATCATGCGCAACGTGCTGTATAACAACGTCGATAGCGAACTGCGCTCAGCGTCGTCTTCCTGGGCACGCGATGTGGGCAATGACTTCTTTTTAGGTGATCACACCAAGCGCCCGCCCACGGAATACGTGGTGCTCAATTACCTTCCGGATGGCACGATTCGCTATTCCGGTCCCACGTCCACCACCCCGGACGTGGAGGGCGTTCCCTTGGGCGGGTACCCCACGACGGTGGGCTCGATTGAAAATAACACCAAGTGGCGCGCGCTGGCCTTTGCGGATTCCAATGGCGTTATCACCGTCATTGCCAAGGACATGACCCATGAAAAGGAGATCCTGCATGGCCTTGCCATGGTGCAGGTATCCATTGCAGCGATTGCCTTGGCAGCCATGGCCGGCGTGGGCTTCTGGTTCATCCGCAGGGCGTTGCGGCCGCTGCGGGTGGTGGAATCGACGGCATCGGAAATCGCGGCCGGTGATTTGGACAAGCGCGTGCCTGAATGGCCGCTGCATACGGAGGTTGGCCAATTGGCCGCCGCGCTCAATATCATGCTGGGCCACCTGCAGCGCTCGGTCGTTACGGCGCAGGAAAAAGAGGAACAGATGCGCCGCTTTGTCGGCGATGCCTCCCACGAACTGCGCACCCCGCTGACCAGCCTGCGCGGTTACACGGAGCTCTACCGCTCTGGGGCGACAAACGATGTCGATCTGGTCTTTTCCAAGATCGATAAGGAATCCAAGCGCATGTCGTTGCTGGTAGAGGATCTGCTTGCGCTTACCCGCGCGGAAGGAACGCGTCTAGACCTGCGGCCGGTGGACCTTCTGGAGCTTTCCCTTTCGGTGGGATCGTCCGCGCGCGCTGCCTTCCCCGAGCGCGAGGTCAAGGTGGTCAATAATGCGCAGTCCATCCCCGTGGTCAATGGCGATGCAGACCGCCTCCACCAAGTTCTGCTCAACTTGATTACCAATGGGCTGCGCCACGGCGGCGAGGATGCCACGGTCACCCTGCAGTTGCGCCGCGACAACAAGGACATCCTCGTGGATGTCATCGATGACGGCAAGGGAATGTCGTCCGAGGACGCCGCCCACATCTTCGAGCGCTTCTACCGCGCGGATTCCTCGCGCACGCGCGATACCGGCGGATCCGGTTTGGGCCTTGCCATCGTGCATTCCTTGGTGGAACAGCACGGCGGCAGCATCAGCGTGGACTCCAAGCTGGGCCAGGGCACCACCTTTACGGTGCGCCTGCCCGCGCTGGAGGAACCAGAGGATTAGTCCTCGCGGTAGCCATCCTCGTTGGTGCCTAGGTGCTGGCGGATGCGCGCGGCCGCCTCATCCATGGCGGCATCGTCGGTGTCCTCGGCGGCATAGGCCTTGGAAAAGTCGTACTCTTCCATCTTCTCGGTGGGGAAGAGGTGGATGTGGGTGTGCGGCACATCGAAGCCGGCGATGACGTAACCGGTGCGCGGGGTGTCGTACGCGTTCTTGATGGCCTCACCGATTTCCAGGGCCACCTCGTTCAGGTGCGCCCAGGTCTGCGGATCCAGGTCGGTCCACTTATCCACTTCCTCTACGGGCACGACCAGGGTGTGGCCGTAGCGCAGCGGCTCGATGGAGAGAAATGCCACGCAGGTCTTATCGCGGTAGACAAAGCGGGCGGGTAGGTCACCAGTGATGATTTTGCTAAATACAGAAGCCATAGCTGCCAGGCTACCCCCAGCTATGATGGTGGGCATGCGCATTCTCGTAATTGGTTCGGGCGGCCGTGAACACGCCCTCGTGAAAGGACTGCACGCTGATCCACAGGCTACGGAGATCCACGTCGCGCCCGGCAGCGCGGCCATGGAACCGCTGGCTACCCTGCACCCGGAATACTCCCAGGTAGATGATCCAGAACGCATGGTGGAACTGGCTCGTGAGATCAATGCTGAGCTCGTGGTCATCGGCCCTGAGGTGCCGTTGGTCGCAGGCGTGGCGGATGCGCTGCGCGCAGCAGGCATCGCCGTCTTTGGGCCGAATAAGGACGCGGCCCAAATTGAAGGCTCCAAGGCCTTTGCCAAGGAAGTCATGGAAGCCGCTGGGGTCAAGACGGCCCGCGCGGAGCAGCTGCGCCCAGGCGCTAGCGATACCGATATTGAGGCCGCGCTGGATAATTTTGGCCCGCAGTTCGTGGTCAAAGATGATGGGCTGGCAGGCGGCAAGGGCGTGGTAGTCACCGGCGAGCGCGCCGCCGCCCGCGCGCATGTAGATGCGGTCTTAGGCGCCGGCAATCCGGTGCTCTTGGAATCTTTCCTGGACGGGCCTGAGGTATCGCTATTTTGCCTTGTCGATGGCGAGACCGTCGTGCCGCTCTTGCCCGCTCAGGACCACAAGCGCGCCTACGATAATGACGAGGGCCCCAATACCGGCGGCATGGGCGCGTACACACCGCTGCCGTGGCTGGGCAAGGACGACGTGCAGCGCATCGTCGACGAGGTATGTACCCCGGTTGCCAAGGAAATGGTGCGCCGCGGCACCCCCTATTCCGGCCTGCTCTATGCCGGGCTAGCTTGGGGCGACGAGGGCCCAGCGGTGGTGGAATTTAACTGTCGCTTTGGTGACCCAGAAACCCAAGCGGTGCTCTCGCTCCTACAGTCCCCGCTGGCGCAAGCGCTCAACGCCACCGCCACCGGCACCCTGGCAGAACTTGCGCCGCTGCAGTGGGAAGACGGCTTTGCCATCACCGTGGTCATGGCGGCAGAGGGCTACCCAGCCTCGCCCCGCAACGGCGATGCCATCACGGGCGAGGGCCTCGAGGATCCAGAGCGCGTGCTGCACGCCGGCACGAAACGCTCCAATGGGGTATTCCAAAGCAATGGTGGCCGCGTGCTCAACGTGCTGGGCAAGGGCGACACGCTAGATGCCGCGCGTGAGAATGCCTACGCCACCGTCCAGGGCATTGAATTTGCGGGAGGGTTTGTCCGTGGGGACATCGGCAAGCGTGCGGCAGCCGGTGAAATTTCTATCTAGCAAGTAGCCACGGGGGAGGGCAGGCATGGAATAATAAGCCACGTGGCTGAGAAGAAGAATATCCCCAACGTCCTGTCCTCCCGTTATGCTTCTGCGGAGCTTGCCAATATTTGGAGCGCGGAGCATAAAATCATCCTCGAGCGCAAGCTATGGATCGCCGTGATGCACGCCCAGAAGAACCKGGGCGTGGACAYCCCCGCCAAGGCCATTAGCGCGTATGAAGCCGTTATCGAGGACGTAAACCTCGAATCCATTGCTGAGCGCGAGCGCGTCACCCGCCACGATGTGAAGGCCCGCATCGAAGAATTCAATGCGTTGGCCGGCTACGAGCACATCCACAAGGGCATGACCAGCCGCGATCTCACCGAGAACGTGGAGCAGCTGCAGATCCACACCTCGCTGGAAATCATCCGGGATAAGGCCATCGCCGTGGTCTCGCGCATCGGCCGCCACGCCGCCGAGTACCAATCCCTGGTCATGGCCGGGCGCTCGCACAACGTGGCCGCGCAGGCCACCACGCTGGGCAAGCGCTTTGCCACCGCCGGCGATGAAATGCTGCTGGCCATCGAGCGCGTGGAAGACCTGCTGTCGCACTACCCGCTGCGCGGCATCAAGGGCCCCATGGGTACCTCGCAGGACATGCTGGATCTCATGGGCGGTTCCGAGGATAAGCTCGCCTCCCTAGAGACCAATATTGCGGATTACCTAGGCTTCCGCCGCATCTTCAACTCCGTGGGCCAGGTGTACCCGCGTTCGCTGGATTTCGATGCCATCTCCTGCCTCGTCTCCCTGGGCACCGCCCCGGCATCGCTTGCCACCACCATCCGCCTGATGGCTGGCAACGAGACCGTCACCGAGGGCTTCAAGGAAGGCCAGGTGGGCTCGTCCGCCATGCCGCATAAGATGAACGCCCGCTCCTGCGAGCGCGTGACCGGCCTGCAGGTCATCCTGCGTGGCTACCTCACCATGGCCGCAGACCTCGCCGGCAGCCAGTGGAACGAGGGCGATGTCTCCTGCTCGGTGGTGCGACGCGTGGCGCTTCCCGATGCCTTCTTTGCCATCGACGGCCAATTCGAAMCCTTCCTTMCCGTGCTCGATGAATTCGGASCCTYCCCCGCCATGATCGACCGCGAGCTGGAGCGCTACCTGCCCTTCCTCGCCACCACCCGCATCCTCATGGCGGCGGTGCGCGCCGGGGTGGGCCGCGAGACCGCCCACGAGGTTATCAAGGAAAACGCCGTGGCCGTGGCCCTGAACATGCGCGAAAACGGCGGCAACCAGGACTTGGTCCAGCGCCTTGCAGCGGACGACCGCCTGCCCATGGACGAGGCTGAGCTCGAAAGGGTCCTCGAGGATAAGCACGCCTTCATCGGCGCCGCCGAATCCCAAGTCTCCCAGGTCTTGAACCGCATCAAGGCCCTCGTGGGCGAGCACCCGAAGGCCGCCGCTTATACTCCGGGCGAAATCCTTTAGCGCTGTGCGCGGGCTTACGTTCCCGCGCACGCCCGCGCGTTATGATGAAGACCATGCGTCCTGAGCTTTCTTCTTATACCCATGTAGCCTCCGGTAAAGTCCGCGATATTTACGATGTGGATGACACTACCCTGCTGATGGTGGTCTCTGACCGCATCTCCGCCTACGACTTTGCCTTGGAACCGGCCATCCCGGACAAGGGCCGGGTTCTCACGGCCACCTCGAAGTTCTTCTTTGATGCCATTGACTTTCCCAACCACCTCGCGGGACCGCTTGATGATGAGCGCATTCCGGAAGAATGCTTGGGTCGCGCCATGGTGGTCAAGAAGCTAGACATGTTGCCCTTTGAGTGCGTGGCGCGCGGTTTCCTTACCGGTTCCGGCTTGAAGGAATACCAGGCTGACGGCACCGTGTGCGGCATCGAGCTGCCCGCCGGCTTGGTGGAGGCCTCCCGCTTGCCCGAGCCCATTTTCACTCCGGCCACCAAGGCTGAGCAGGGCGATCACGATGAGAACGTCTCTTTCGAACACGTGGCAGATAAGCTCGGCCGCGAGCGCTCCGAGGAACTGCGCGCGGCCACCTTGCGTATTTATGCCAAGGCCGCCCAATTGGCGGAGGAGAAGGGAATTATCTTGGCCGATACCAAATTCGAGTTCGGCCTCGATGCGGATGGCACGCTCGTGCTTGCCGATGAAGTCCTCACCCCCGATTCCTCCCGCTACTGGCCCGCAGATTCCTACGTGGAAGGCGAGGTCCAGCCCTCCTTTGATAAGCAGTACGTGCGCGATTGGCTGACTTCTGATGCCTCCGGCTGGGATAAGTCCTCTGAGACCACCCCGCCCGCGCTTCCCGATGACGTCGTTTCCGCCMCCCGCCTGCGCTATATCGAGGCCTACGAAAAGCTATCGGGTGAGCGCTTCGCGGACTTCCTTGCGCCGCGTTCCTAGCCGCCCAGGCCGGTCTAGGCCGGATAGGGCAMCCGCGTGTTAGCTGGTTGCCCGCGGCTGTTGCACGCCGCTGGGGAACCGCCGGTGACGCGTACAGTGGTAGGGCATGAGTGATGAAAAGACGACCGCACCGGTAGCCCCAGTCCACCCCGTAAAGCGCGAATTTCACGGCCGCGAATTCGTGGATAATTACGAGTGGCTACGCGATAAGCAATCGCAGGAAACCCTGGATTACCTCAATGCCGAAAACGATTACACGGCGGCGCATACCGGGCACTTGGATGCGATGACGGAGAATATCTTCCAAGAGATTAAATCCCGCATTAAACAAACCGATATGTCCGTGCCAGCCCGCCGCGGTAAGTACTGGTACTACGGCCGCTCCGAGGAGGGCAAGAACTACGGCTATTCCTGCCGCATCCCGGTAGAAGAAGGCAGCGATCCCTGGACCGCACCGGTGATTCCGGAAGAAGGAAGCCCAGAAGACGAAGAAATTATCTTGGACGCCAATGCCCTGGCAGAGGGAAAGGACTTCTTCGCCCTTGGTGCGGCCTCCATCTCAGATTCCGGCCGCTACTTGGCCTATTCCGTGGACTTCGCTGGCGATGAGCGCTTTGAACTGTCCATTAAGGACCTCGATACCGGAGAGCTGCTGGACGATCACCTCACCGGCATTTTCTACGGCGCTACCTGGGCAGGCGACGGCTATATCTTTTACTCCACGGTGGATGATGCCTGGCGCCCGGATGCGGTGTGGCGCCATAAGGTAGGCACCGAGCAATCCGCGGATGTGCGCGTCTTCCATGAGGAGGATGAGCACTTTAACGTGGGCATCGGCAGTGCCCGCTCCGATAAATACCTCTTCATTGGGGTGGGTTCGAAGATTACCTCGGAAGCCTGGGTGCTAGATACGGACAACCCAGAAGGCGAATTCCGCCCGCTGTGGACGCGCGAGACCGGCGTTGACTACGACGTAGACCATGCCGTGGTGGGCGGCGAAGACTACTGGATTGTCACCCACAATGCCACCGGCCCGAACTTCGCGGTGGGCTATGCCAAGGTCGATGAGGATCTTCCCGCCCTGCGCGAACTGCCGGAGCTTTTGGCACACGATGACACCACCCGAATCGAGGGCGTGGACACCTACCGCGACCACATGGTGGTGGGCTACCGCCGCGGTGGCATCGGCCGCGCCGCCATCATGCGCGTTGGCGATGACTTCGGGGAATTCGAAGAACTCAACTTCAACGAGGAACTCTTTACCGTCGCCGTGGACGGTAACCCGGAATGGGACGCGCCGGTAGTCCGCGTGAACTACGTGTCCTATATCCAGCCCGCGCAGCTTTTTGATTACCGCGTGGATACCGGCGAGTACACGCTGCTAAAGGAACAGGAAGTCCCCGGCGGCTATGTTCCGGATGATTACGTGGCCTACCGCATCTGGTCGACCGCCAGCGATGGCACCAAGATCCCAGTCTCCGTGGTGCACCGTTCTGACTTGGACCGCACCAAACCCAATCCGACGCTGCTGTATGGCTACGGCTCCTACGAGGCCAGCATGGACCCGTACTTCTCCGCGACCCGGCTATCGCTCATGGACCGCGGCATGATTTATGCGGTTGCCCACGTGCGCGGCGGCGGCGAGATGGGCCGTCAGTGGTACGACGACGGCAAGATGCTGCAGAAGAAAAACACCTTCACCGATTTCATCGCTGTGGCTGATGACCTCATCGAGCGCCGCGTGACCACCCCGGACCAAATGGTGGCCGAAGGTGGATCCGCCGGGGGCATGCTCATGGGCGCCGTGGCGAATATGGCACCTGACCGCTTTACCGCTATCCAAGCCGTGGTCCCCTTCGTGGACCCGCTGACCTCGATGCTCATGCCAGAGCTTCCCCTTACCGTTCCCGAGTGGGAAGAGTGGGGCGATCCGTACCACGATCCGGAATACTACGACTACATGAAGTCCTACTCTCCCTACGAGAATGTTGAGGCCAAGGACTATCCGGACATCTTGGCTATCACCTCGCTGAATGATACCCGCGTGTTGTATGTGGAACCGGCGAAGTGGATTGCGCAGCTGCGCGCTACCGCCACCGGCGGCGAGTTCCTGCTCAAGACGGAAATGGCCGCCGGGCATGGTGGCGTATCCGGCCGCTACGATAAGTGGCGCCAAAACGCCTTCGAATACGCCTGGACCATCAATAAGGCCACCGGACTTACGGAGTAACCGCGCAGCACAGTCACGCGCTGGCCGGCACCCTGGCCTGCGTTCTGGCCAGCGCGCGGATCTGGCGGTACTGTGCGATAATTTGAGCTATGACTAGCCACCTTCTGGTTTCTATCTCCAGTATTTTTGAGGACACTCGGAAGCAGGCTACAAGCTTCCTGTCGGTTCTGGACCGGGAGGAAATTCCCGTCTCTCTGCTCATCGCCCCGCATATTGATGGCAATTGGCACCTGGCCAAGGACAAGGACACTCAACAGTGGCTGAAGGATCAGGCGGCCGCGGGCCGTCCGCTTATCCTCAATGGTTTTGACCAGGCAGTCCAAGGCCGCCGCGCGGAGTTTGCCAACCTTAATTCGCACGAGGCGAAGTTGCGCCTAGCCGGTGCCACCCGGCAGATGGCGCAGATTGGTTTCGAACCCACCATCTTCGCGCCCCCGCGCTGGCGCATGTCTCCCGGAACGTTGCAGGTCCTGCCCAAATTCCCCTTTGAGGCGGCGGCTTCTACCCGCGGCATCCTGGAGGTGCCCACCGGCAAATTCCACCAAGCCCGCAACCTTTCTTTTGGTGAGGGCTTCGGTTCCGCCAAGTGGTGGCGTAAAAACATCATCCGCGCGGCCGAGCGCTCCGCCGAGCGTGGCAATACCGTGCGTCTTTCCGTCTCCGCCCGCAACCTAGATGACCGCAAGGTCATCAAGGACTTTGTAAAGGCAGCCCGCCGCGCCCTCGACGCGGGCGCTACTCCCGCTGATTACAGCATTTACCTGCCGCGTTAGTCCGGTGGAGGCCTCATAGTAGATCACATGAAACGAACAGATGAACTAACAACGCAACAGGCGGCAGACCTTCTGAATGTCTCTCGGCCGCGAGTCATCGAGCTCATGGACGAAGGAGCCCTGGAGGGACATACAGAATACGCCCACCGGCATCTGTATGCCTCCAGCGTGCAGGGCTATAAACGCCAGAGAGACCTTGAGCAGCGTGCTGCTGCAGACGAGCTCGCGGTGCTTTCTGACGAGATGGGCTTATACGAGTAGGCGCTCCTACTTGCTCAGGCCGTTGATGAAGTCCTTCGCCTGCTGGGGGAGCATGCCCCAGATACCAGCGGGGATGATCTTCTGCAGGTTGCCGGTGGCCGCCATGAAGCCGGGGATAGCGAGCAGGCCGGCCAGGATGGCAAAGCCGATAATGGCGCCGGTGCCCCAGGAGCTAGAGCCGAACCCGAAGCCTGGGCCATCGGTGTTGTCGTCCTGGTTGGCATCGTTGCCCTGATCGCCGTCGTCGGTGGATTCATCCTCGCCGAGCGTGAAGCCGACCTTGACGGGGTCGTGGTCAGAGGCACGGAAGGGGGAATCGTCGTAGAAATCTACGGCGTTGTAGTTGCGGCGGGAGKACTCAAAGGCGACGGGCTCGTCGGCGTTGATGTTCCACACTTGGGCATCGTCAAGCGCGCCCGAAGCAACCTCATTGGCTAGGACGTGGTCCAAGGTGCCGAGCAGGCCGCCGAACTGGTAGGAGGTATCGGCGCCGTACTTTTCGGCAGGCACGGTAAAGCCATCATTGCGGAAGACATCGAGCGCGGTTTCATGGGTGTAGGTATTGAAATCACCCAGGGCGAAAAGCGGCTTATCTTTCCAATCGTCCTGCTTGTGCAGGGCATCGAGCACGGCCTGGGCTTGGGCATTGCGGACGTTGGGGTTATTGCCCTGGCCATCGCCGGAATCCTCATCGCCCTTGGCCACCGAGCCCTTGGACTTGAAGTGGTTGGCCACGGCGACGAAGGACTCGTCATCGCTATTGAGCGGCTGGAATTCCTGGGCCAGCGGCTCGCGGGCGGTGCCGGAAAAGCGCGGATCCTGGAAGATGCGGGATTCGCCCACGGGCTTGACCACGTCCTTGTGATAAATGAACGCAGTGCGGATGACATCGGGGTGCTCAGGGACCTGTTCCTTGGACGGGGAGGGCACGAAGGCCCACTTCTCGGAGCCCGCGGCCTCGTTGAGTTTTTCGGTCAGGCGTTTCAGTGCCTTATCGCGCTGGTTAAAGTCCCCGGTGACGGCGTAGCCATCTTCGATTTCGGAAAGGCCGATGACATCGGCATCGAGGCCATTGATGGCGGCGACGATCTTGCGCTCTTGGTCCTTTAAGGCGGATTCGGTATAGGCGCCGCGGGTCTTGCCGCGGTTGACGGTGACCTTATTTCCTTCGCGGTCGGTATAGGCGCTGCCGCCGAATTCCTCGCCCAGGGAGGTGAAGTAATTCAGCACGTTGAAGGCGCCGATGGTGTATTCGCCCTTGACGTCATCAACGGCGTGCAGCTCCGCATCGCGGGATTCTTCCCAGGAGATGGGGAGATCGGCGCTAGCGGACTCACCTGTGACCGGCTCGGTGGGCTGGAAGCGCCACTGATCGTGGGAGTAGCCCACGATGACTGGGTGCTGGAATTCCACGGTATCGGTGGTGCGCAGGGACTTGATGGTCTTGCCGCCATCTTGGGCGATATAGGGCAGTGGGGTGTCCTTATCGGTCCTTAAATAATCGCGGGTGCGGCCATCATCTAAGGTAACGAGCTTTTCCGCGTTGTCCTTGGCCAGTTTTTGCAGATCGGAATTGGGGTCGGTGGAAGGGGAGTGGACATCGGAAGGCTGGCGGAAGGCCTCATCGCCCGGGGCGAGGCCGACCTCGCCGTATTGGTTGAGCGAGTAGTTATTGGTCACGGTGTGCGTGCCGGGCTGGATGAGCATGTGCTCAAAGGACTCGCGGGCGCTGTCGCCCTGGGGCAGCTCATCCACGGCGAGCGGGGTGACCTCCTCCAGCGCGGTATCGAGCTGCTTGAGGGAAGAAGCGCTGACCTGGGTGGCGCCGTAATACTCGGAAACCTGGCCGGTGACCTCTACGGAATCACCGATGCTGGGGTATTTATCGGCGCCCTTTTTACCCATGTGGACAAATAGCGCCTGGGAGGCATCGGTGGCTTCTTTGCCGGTGCCGCCGGTCTGGATGGTAAAGCCGTTGAGCCCGCCCTCGCTCCACACGCCGGTGACAACGCCCTGGGTAGCAACGTTTTGGCCCTCGAGCGGGGAGGTATCGCCGGGGCCTTGGATTTCCGCAATCGGGGTTATGCCTTCGGGCGCGGGAAGATTCTCAGAACCTGCGGAATTATCGGAGCCACCCGGCTGCGGGGCCGGGGACTCGTTGCCAGAGTTGGTAGGAGACGGTGCACCGATGGTGAAGTCTGCGGAGTTGTCATCGGTATCGGCGCCCGCCGCGTTGCGGAAAGCAGAGGTGTCATTAGACAGCGAGCCCGTGGGAGCTCCTTCAGACTTGGAGGCGGCGCCGTAACCTACGAGGTCAATGGTGTTGCCGGTGGCATCGGCAAGCTGCACCGAGCCTTTCGTGCCGGACATATTGACCTTGCCTTGCGCATCCGGGGTGGGAAGAGCCTGGGCCTGACCATTGCCGGCCGCACCCTGCACCAGGTAGTAACCGTGGGGAGCAATGGTGCCAGACAGGGTTATCTTGCCGCCGCTACTGCCGTTGGAGGCGAAGTACTCCACGGACCAGCCGGTGAGATCGATTGCAGCATCGGTGGGGTTATAAAGCTCGATGAAATCATTGGAAAAGCTCGCACCCTTATTTCCGCCACCGCCGTAGACCTCAGAGATGACCGCGGTGGAATTATCCGGGGCGGCCAAGGCGGTAGGCACCGCGACGGATAGGGAGAGGGTGGAGAAACTGGCAGCGAGGGCTACCCTGCCAAGGCGGCGAAGAGCCATAGAAGTCACCTTAATCATAGAGAAAGTTGTCATGGACGCCTTTTATTTTTACTCGCTGAACAATCGGTGTACCCAGGGTCGCAATCGGTGGGGTGTGTGCGAGCAGGCGGTGAAACCTGGGTGCCGCGCAAAATTCGTTTTCCTGTTGGTCGTAATTTACGCGGAGTTTGCATTACCGGGGTGAAAACCCTGCAGTGGGGGTATATCTAGGGATTGGGCGGGGGTATGACTACACTGAATCGGGCAGACCTAAGCCCCATACAGTAAGGCAAAAATTTCATGGCTCGTGTAGTTGTCAATGTCATGCCCAAGGCGGAAATTCTGGATCCGCAGGGCCAAGCTGTCGTCCGCGCATTGGGTCGCATCGGAGTATCCGGTGTCAGCGATGTGCGCCAAGGAAAGCGCTTCGAACTCGAGGTAGATGATTCCGTTACCGCAGAGGAACTGGATAAGGTGGCAGAAACGCTGCTGGCTAATACCGTCATCGAGGACTACGAGGTTACGCAGCTGGAGGTCAAGTAAGTGACCGCAAAAATCGGAGTAATCACCTTCCCCGGCACCCTGGATGATGTGGATGCCGCCCGCGCGGCCCGCACCGCCGGCGCCGAGGTCATTAACCTCTGGCACGCAGATGCTGATCTGCGCGGCGTGGACGCGGTAGTCGTGCCGGGCGGTTTTTCCTATGGTGACTACCTGCGCTCGGGCGCTATTTCGGCGCTCGCCCCCGTCATGCGCAGCGTCATCGACCGCGCCAAGGCGGGAATGCCGGTGCTCGGCATTTGCAATGGTTTCCAAATCTTGACTGAAGCAGGCCTCTTACCGGGCGCATTGACTCGGAATAAGGGCCTGCATTTTCATTGCACCGATACTTACCTGGAGGTGGAGCACTCCACCACGGCCTGGACCAGCGAGTTTGAAAAGGGCCAAAAGATTTTGGTGCCCGCCAAGCACGGTGAGGGCCGCTTCCAAGCAGGCGATGACGATATCGCCCGCATCGAGGGCGAAGGCCGCGTGGTCTTCCGCTATACCGATAATTACAACGGCTCCATCAATGGCATTGCTGGGGTAAGCGATGAGACCGGCCGGATTGTGGGCCTCATGCCGCACCCCGAGCACGCCATTGACCCGCTGACCGGCCCATCCACCGACGGATTGGGACTATTCGTATCCGCCATCAAGGCCGTCGCGGAAGCGCCGGCGGTTTAAGGAGGCCACCTACATGACCGTTTCTAATGACACCGTAGACAAGGCGCAGTCCACCCCGGATGAGCAGCAGCCGTACGTTGAGCTCGGCCTGAAGGATGACGAATACCAGCGCATCCACGATATTCTGGGCCGGCGCCCCACCGACGCGGAGCTTACCATGTACTCCGTGATGTGGTCCGAGCACTGCTCCTATAAGTCTTCCAAGACGCACCTGCGCTACTTTGGTGAGACCATGACGGAGGAGATGGGGGAGAAGATCCTCGCCGGCATTGGTGAAAACGCCGGCGTGGTGGACATCGGCGATGGCAATGCGGTGACCTTCCGCGTGGAATCGCACAACCACCCCTCCTACGTGGAGCCCTACCAAGGCGCGGCCACCGGCGTGGGCGGCATCGTCCGCGACATCATGGCCATGGGTGCGCGCCCGATTGCCGTGATGGATCAGCTGCGCTTTGGGCCTGCCGATGCCCCCGATACCAAGCGCGTGTTGCCCGGCGTCGTCTCCGGCGTGGGCGGCTACGGCAACTCCTTGGGTCTGCCCAATATTGGTGGCGAAACCGTCTTTGATGAAACTTATGCGGGAAACCCGCTGGTCAATGCCCTGTGTGTGGGCACGCTCAAGGTCGATGACCTCAAGCTCGCCTTCGCCTCCGGCACTGGCAATAAGGTCATGCTCTTCGGTTCCCGCACCGGCCTGGATGGCATCGGCGGCGTATCCGTACTGGCCTCCGATACCTTTGAAGACGGCGCGGAGCGCAAGCTTCCTGCCGTGCAGGTGGGCGACCCCTTCGCGGAAAAGGTGCTTATCGAATGCTGCCTGGACCTCTACCACGCCGGTGTTGTGGTGGGCATCCAGGACTTGGGCGGCGCCGGCCTGGCGTGCGCCACCTCTGAGCTGGCCGCGTCCGGCGATGGCGGCATGGAGGTCAACCTCGATGCCGTGCCGCTGCGCGCGGAAAACATGACCGCCGCGGAAATCCTCGCCTCCGAGTCCCAGGAGCGCATGTGCGCCGTCGTGGCACCGGAGAACGCGGAGAAGTTCCGCGAAATCTGTGAGCATTGGGAGGTCACCTGCGCCGAAATCGGTGAGGTTACTGAGGGTGACCACCTGGTCATCCGCCACCAGGGCGAGGTCGTGGTCGATGCGCCGGCTGGCACCATCGCGGATGAAGCGCCCGTCTACGAGCGCCCTTACGCCCGCCCCGAGTGGCAGGATGAGCTGCAGAAATACCAGGGCACGGACAAGCGCGGCCTGGTGGAATCCCTGCAGAAGCTCGTCTCTTCGCCTTCGCTGTGCTCGCGCGATTTCATCATGAATCAGTACGACCGCTACGTGCGCGGCAATACCGTCCAGTCCCATCACGCGGACGCGGGCGTGCTGCGCATCGATGAGGAGACCGGCCGCGGCGTCGCCGTTTCCGCCGATGCTTCTGGCCGCTACACCAAGCTGGACCCGAACATGGGCGCGCGCCTGGCCCTGGCGGAGGCCTACCGCAACGTCGCGGTCACCGGCGCCAAGCCCGTCGCGATTACCAACTGTCTAAACTACGGTTCGCCGGAGAACCCGGACGTGATGTGGCAATTCCGCGAATCCGTGCATGGGCTTGCCGATGCCGCCGTGGAACTGTCCATCCCCGTCTCCGGCGGCAACGTCTCCTTCTACAACCAGACCGGCTCTGAGCCCATCCTGCCCACCCCGGTCGTGGGCGTGCTCGGCGTTATCGACGATGTGCACGAGGCCATTGGCAATAACCTGGGCACCGTCAATGAGAAGGAAGTCCTCATCGCCTTGGGCGAGACCAAGGATGAGTTCGGCGGTTCCATCTGGCAGCTGGTGAGCGCCGAGGGCGCCGACAAGGACAACCTCAATGGCCTGCCGCCGCAGGTGGACATGGCCAATGAGAAGCGCCTCGCGGGCTTCTTCCACGGCAACGATCTGCTTACCGCCGCACACGATGTCTCTGAAGGCGGCCTAGCCGTCGCCGCCTTTGAGATGGCCAAGCGCGCCGGTGCGCTTGCCGATGCCGCCGGCCTCGGCCTCGACCTCGATCTCACCGCCGTGCACGAGGACGCCTTCACCGCGGCCTTCTCCGAGTCCGCTTCCCGCGCGCTCGTGGCCACCACCGCTGACCGCGCCGATAAGGTGCTCGCCCGTGCGGCAGAGCTCGGCATCCCCGCGGCCATCGTGGGCGAGACCACCGAAACCGGTGCCCTTACCCTGGGCGGCGAATCCGTGGCCATCTCCCAGCTGGTTGAGGCATGGTCTGCCACCTTGCCTGACCTCTTCGGTCACGCCGTGGGTGCCAACTCCGTTGTGGAGTAAGCCAGCCCCTGTCACCGCTTAGCTCAAGCCCGGCTTTGGCCGGGCTTGAGGAGCATTTAGACTATCTTCGGTGATCGGGGCCGTTGCCCAATGAGCATCGCCCTTTCTCTCTGTCTCGAATCGAAATTTTTATATTAGGAGTCCCATGAGCGCGCATTCCCGCCATCAAGCCTCCGCGCCCGCATCAACAGTGCTGCGGTGGTACCACCATTGTATTGGGCTGGTGTTTGGCCTCGTGGTTGCCGCAATTTCTGCCGGAAAACTGAATTACGGTGACTGGGGTGCGCTATGGATTGCTGGATTGCTCGTTCGCGATGGAAATCGGGAGCAT
The DNA here is from genome assembly GCF_030515985.1 of Corynebacterium accolens. The sequence goes on from NZ_CP100376.1 coordinate 1,734,887, forward strand.
CTATATAGAATCGATGAACGCGATTTCGCACTGCCACGTGGTGATGTGTGGTTAGACACCATCGCCCACTCTGATGTCACTGAGTTCCCGCACCCTTATGTTCACGTCCCATTTCTCGCGGATGTGATGAGCCTGGTCGTGCGGGTCATGAGTTTTGATGTCTCCGTGATTTTACTCGCGATTGCTTCCGGTTGGGCGTTGGTGGTGCTGATAGTCTCCGCCTGGTTCTTGTGGTTTGAAGAAGAGATACCAACCATGGCCTTGCTTTTTGGAATCCTCTTGGGCTGGGCATCGGTAGCTTTTCAATCATCGTTGCTACTTGGCCAGACGAGCCCGCTGATTTTTGCGGGAGTTGCCTACGGCCTTGCTGCTGCTCGCGTGCACCCAGTGCGCGCGGGAATTGCACTAGGGCTTGTATCTGCAGTGAAGCTAACCCCCATTATTCTCGTGCTCATCTGCGTGGTTTTCCCGCGGGCGCGGAAAGCGGGATTGGTAGCACTCGGGACAGGAGCCGTTGCTGTACTCTACTCAATCGTCGTTTCTGGCTGGGACGTGTTTACCTCTTGGTGGGATACCCTTCAGGACATCAAGGCGGCAATAATGGTCGCTCCTGTCAACGGATCGATTGCTTCCCAATTGAGCACCAACCGCGTTGAAGATGACAGCATTCTTGTCACCATCGTCCATGATCCTTCACTGGTTGCCAGCCTTATTCCGCCTTTTGTAGCCCTGGCATTGATTGCGCTGGTTATTGTTACCGCTTTGCGGTCACAGGAGCCGTGGCGCATTGCTGCCGTCGGCATCTTTACGGTTCTTACGGCTACCGCCAATATCTTGTGGGACCATTACGTCTTGTGTGCCGTATTGCCACTGCTAGGCGTTCTGGCCCGCGGGCAGAATCGCATCATTTATGTTGTGCCGGTCTTGGGGCTCTTCTTCTTCCCACCACTGGCCAAGGCAGATTCTGATATGTGGTTGTCGTGGTCCTCTTTCATCGCCTTGGTGGGCTTCGTCATCGCACTGTGTATCGCGGAGTTAAGCCGGAAGGACGCCCTGCCTCTGCGGGACCGCCGCCTTTCCTTCAAAAAGGCGAGTTAGTAGGCGGCTTTTCTCCACTAAATCCGCTACCACGCACCTCCGGAACCGAGGACTTGAAGATCGCTGCCCGGCTGCTATCCGCCCGATGATGGTGGCACCCACTCAGTGATGGTGTATATCCACGGCGGGCAGTTGGTGCTGAATGCGCTTGCCGATGCTGCCGACCTCGGCCGGGCCTTATTGTTTGGTTTACGCTACTATTTAAGATCTATGGACAGTGAAGGAGGATCGTCATGGCACCTGTACGAGTGATGATTCAAACTGCTGTGCTCGCTTGGGCGGTATCCCGCACAGGGCTCTCACAATCCGCGCTACTCAAGCAATTCCCCAAAATCCATGAATGGGAAACTGGTGAAGAGCGTCCCACTCTAAAACAAGCGAAAGACCTAGCGAAGAAAGCTCACATCCCTTTCGGCAGGCTGCTTCTCGATGCCCCCACAGGCGATGGAGTTGAGGTCGCGGATTTTAGAACCGTGCGCAATGAGCAGCTCGATACGGTCAGCCCAGAGCTGCAGGAAGTCATGTTCGCTTCCCAGACTCGCCTCGATTGGTACGCCGAATACGCACGGGACATAGGAATTGATCCGCCGGAGCTTTTCCGTAGCGCGACGATTTCTGAGTCTGCAGCGGTTGCTGCTAGTAGCGTTCGGGACGCGCTCCGCCTCAAGCAAGAAGCTCCTCTTCCTGGGCGTGACAAAGTTCGTGAATTGGTTTCATTGATGGAAGATGCCGGGATACTCGTCGCCCGAAACTCCATTGCCGAAAACTCCACCCGTAGGGCACTTAATGTAGAGGAATTTCGTGGATTCACCCTTGAAGAGGATGGCTACTGCCTAGTTTTCATCAATACCCGCGATACCAAGACAGCCCAGCTTTTTAGTATTGCGCACGAATTGGCGCACGTTGTGCTTGGTAAACCCGGAATTTCTGATCATTCGGAGCGCCTAGAAACTGAGCAATGGTGTAATCAATTTGCTGCGGCCTTCTTGTGCCCGGGAGCTTCCTTAAGGGAGGATTTCCAGCCCACTGACGAGCTAGAGGAACAGGTATCAACGCTATCCAAGATATACGGTATGAGCCGCGAAGCATTGTTGTGGCGGCTAGTAGGACTTGGAATTGTCCCACAAGAAGAAGCTATTCCACTTGCGGCACGGTTCCGGAAAGAACAGGCGCTAATAAAGACTTCACGAGATGCTAAAGGTGCGCCTCCCCGCCATGTTTTAATTAAATCAAGGGTGGGAGAGAGATTTTTTGAGACAGTATTAGACGCCGCAGAATCAGGAGTCCTACCTGAAAAACAAGCTGCAAGTCTTCTGGGAACAACTACGTATGATTCCTTTGAAAAGCTTGTGTCGTCTGCACGATCTTCGGGAAGAAAAGCGGTATAAGCGATGTACGTCATCGATACGAGTTTTCTTGGTGAGTTAACGACTACTTATCCAGAAGATATATTCCCTAGCTTATGGAAAGAGCTTGAGACGAAGCTTTTCGTTCCGGGGATTTGCTTCCATGATGAGGTCCACGAAGAAATGAAGAACTGGGGGCATCCTCGCTTTGCGTGGTATGAAAACCTTGTCCGGCCCAGTCAGCGGTTGTCTCCTGATAAGGCAGAAATCCTAGCTTATGAAGAAATGACACGTTGGGTCAGTACGGAGCGCGAGCCTAAATACAAACCAAACGCAGTAAATATATTTTTGGATGCTGCAGATTCTTGGTTAGTTGCCTCCGCGTATCGGCATAAAGCGAAGATTGTAACCAACGAGAAACCCGCGCCAAATGGAAAAGCACGAGTGAAGATTCCGGATGTAGCACAGTACTTTGGCGTCGAGTGTTTGGGTGGTATTGATTTCTTAAGAAAACTTAATATCAGTATTTAGTCTCCTGTATGTGGTATAGAACTTTGTGGAGCTAAAACCGCGTGTATGTAGGTGAATATCTCGTCCGCGAGAGCGTCGCTATGGTACTTCGAAAACATCGTCGTGCCCTTTCGCATTTGGCCGAGCGCCAATTCACGAGCAGCAAGCAGGATCGAATCTTCCATCAAAAGCTCATCGATTGCGAAGTCTCCGGGATACAGGATGGTCTTAACAGGGCCTGCTGAACGATAACTACTTCTGAACGTGTAGCCGCGCATATACGCCGGCGGCTCGTAGGTATCAGCGATATTTAATGTCGTGCAGGGCTTCCAAGTTCCGCCTTTGGAATTGCGACTAATTCTTAGGAAGAGCATTTCCACGTTGTTAATGCTCAAAGTGGCCACGCGGCGATCGATAGCGGACCTGTTTGTAGAGGGCATCGCCGTGACGGTCCAGATTTTCTTCTCCGTCAGATGTGGATAGGGGATGACATATGCCACGTAAGCGGACAGCGACCTTAAAATGTCCTCCCATCCAGGCTGCTTTCTAAGCTCCTCGAACTTTTTATTTGAAAGGTTTCGCTTTTTAGCGGTAACGGCTCGGTCGCCGATTTCGACCTCTCCTTCATCGGTAGCTTCTACGTCGAGCCATTTGGCTTGGACTTGCTGATCTATGAGCGCATCGAGTGGGGAATCGCCCAAAGGCTGTGCGAGGAGTGTCTTATTGCGCAGTAGAATTCCTGCTTTTCGGCGGCGTTGAATCTCGCCATATTCTGCCATGTTGAGGTCCCTCGCAGGAACCGGACAGAAATTTACGGCAACGATGTCAGGGTAGGTTCGCCGGTGGTCCGCTAGGCGCGAGGGAAAATTCACTGACTGACCCACGTATTGCTCGCCATTGGAAAACTCAAGCACATAGATGCCGCATGGATTTTTCAGCGTCAAGACTGCCGAGGGAGCCACATCGGAGGTGTAGTCCCACCTTTTGAATCGGAGATTACTCATTGCTTTCCCACTTTATTCGTCTGGTTCAAGTTAATCAGGCTGTGGTCGTGACTTCCTCGTAAAAGCGCGGAAACACTTGCGAGTGACTCCGGTTCTCTTACTGAAAGCAGAATCTCCACCATGCATTTCCGGAAACGAGGACTAACGTTGCCGGTATGAAGATCGTTGCCCGGTTGCTGTCCGTCCCGCTTGCGCTTGTAGCTTTCCTCTCGCTGTGGCTTGCGGTGGCGCCGTTTACGCCGCATATCCCGTACTGGGGCGCCGGTGCGCTTATTGGCCCGCAGTACGTAGGGCCGGTGATTATCTTTTCCCTTATTCTCTTGCTGCTTGCGGTGCTAGGAAGGTTCGCCTCCCGCAGCTTTTACGTGCCAGGCGCGTTCGCGGCGGTTGCGCTCATTGCAGGAATAGCGCTTTTTKGGRCGCAGATTCATGCTGCGAAGGAGCAGGGGACCGACGTAGATATTCGCGCCGCGTTGAGCTGGGCCGGTGTGGAAAGCACCGATGAAGGCCCCGATCACACGGTGGCCTACGATTTCTTCCATGGCGAGGACCTAGACATGGATATTTATACGCCCAATGATGGCGGCACCCACCCGGTGATGATGTATGTCCACGGCGGCGGCTGGGATCAGATGAACAAGCACTCCCAGGCGTTCAATATGCGGCAGATGGCGCAGCGTGGCTACCTCGTATTATCCATCGATTACACGCTGTCCAGCTGGGATCAGCCCACGTGGAAGGTGGTAGCGGGGCAGGTGGGCTGCGCGATGAACTGGGTCAACGCCCATGCCGCAGATTATGACGGCGACCCAGGGCGTTTCTTTACATACGGCGAATCCGCCGGCGGCCAGTTGGTGCTGAATGCGACTGCCGATGCCGCCGCGCACCCCAACCACTTACCTTCCGCCGATTGTCCCGGCACGCCGGCCGTTCCCCGCGCCGTGTATGCGGACTCACCGGCCCTCGATGTCCGCCACATCTATGATTCTGACGATCCTTATGCCGCGCAGGGTTCCCGCGATACCGTGCAGAAATACCTGGGTGGAACGCCCGAGGAATATCCCGACCGTGCAGATTTCGTCACCTCAGCTACGCACCTCACCAAGGACATGCCACCCATCAAGATTGTCCGCAGTGACCACGACCGCCTTGTTCCACCGGAAAGCTATGATGATTTCCGCCGCTTAGCGCACCAGAAAGGCATCGAGCTTAGCGAGTATGTGCGTCCGCACGCCGATCATGCTTCCGCCCTTAGCGCGCACGGGGTGTGGAACCAACATCTTCTCCAGGCGATGCCCGCGTTTTTCAGCGAGCACGACCCGAAGAAACAATGGTTGGTTGGTAAACCTTGGTTTCGTGTTTAGGCCGCCTGAAGGAAAGAGTGCCCGTGGTTCAGATTGCTGACCTTGATGGCTCCAAAAGCTGCCCAGGTGACGTGGAGGAGGAGCAGAATTAGCAGGGCGGCGCTGACGGTATTCATCCACCTCATACCCCACTCGAGCGCGGCGGGTTGCGTGGATAAGGTCTGTGTGCCGAGGCAGCAGGTGCCCACGGGGAAGGTGCTGGCCCACCACGTGGGGTTATAGGACATTGGGGTGTTACTAAGGGCTGTTCCCCAATGCTTGATAATTGCATAGATCGATAGAGGGACACCGACGCTGAGTTGACGCGCGACGCTATTTAGTACCGGTAGGGCGGTATCGAGTACCGACCGGTGCGGATATCGGGTACCGGGGGTAGTTTTTAGGCACTCTTTAGTGGACGGCCCACGCAGTGTGTACGCGTGGGTCGCCAGTATCGCGCACAAGGACTTTGTCCTAGAAACCGGGCCTGGTTTCGCATGCGGATGTAGCGCAGTTGGTAGCGCATCACCTTGCCAAGGTGAGGGTCGCGAGTTCGAGTCTCGTCATCCGCTCCATTCAAGCCGCCTTGTTAGCAAGGCGGCTTTTTTGTATCTGGCACACCCCACTCTTCTGAAGTGATGGAGATCGCAGACTTTTTCGCTTCGGTGCGGAACTATAGAGATACTGTTACCGACTATTGAAGAGACACACTGATGACCACGATTGTCACCAAGCCATTCGGTGGGATTAGGATGTCTTTGCATGCACACGCAAAATTCAGAACTGAAGGAGCTGAAAATGAGCCATCGCGTACCTTGGTTGCGCCGCACGGCAGTGGCAGTGGGAGCTACCGCGCTTATCGTCGGCGGATCCGCACCCGTAGCACTGGCGCACGATTCCGTCGTGGGCGGAACTGTGAAGGAGGGCGACCAGCTCGAGGAGTTTCCTGAGGAAATCACCTTGGAGTTCTCCGGCATTCCAAAGGACCAGTTCAACACCTTTGCGGTAACCAATAAGGACACTGGGGAACAGATCTTTAGCCAGGAGCCGGAGCTAGATGAACGCGATCTGACGATCACGACTCCAGATGATGTCGATCCCGGCCCAGGTAACTACCAGGTGGGTTACAACATCACCTCCTCGGATGGACACGCCACGCGCGGTGGGGTCTCATTTACGGTCACAGGTGGGGATAGCGATGACGCTTCCTCCACCGACGCTGCAGATGCAGATGGAGCTGCAGATTCTTCGAGCGATATGCCCACCTCGGTGAAAATCATCCTGGGAGTGGGCGGTGTGCTGGCCATAGCGGCCGTTCTGGCTTTGTTGATCGCAAAAACCCGTCGAAACGACTCGAAAGGTCACAAATAATGACGAAGAAAATTTCCCGCCTGATTGCCGGCGTATCCCTCAGTGCCGTGGTTCTTGCCGGTTGCTCCCCAGATAACGAGAACGATTCCAGCAACTCGGACTCGACTTCAGCTGCATCTTCGACTGCAGAAGCCAGCGAATCCACTGCGGCAGCGGATAAGGACCTGACCTTCGAGGACGCCGTTGTCCGCGCCAACGAAGACAAGGATATGACCGCCATCTTCGGTACGTTGGTCAACCACTCGGATAAAGACATCGAGATCGCCGGTTTCTCCACGAGCCTGGACGCAGAGATGAACCAGATTCACGAGACCGTCGATGGCCAGATGCGCGAAAAGTCCAGCCCCTTGGTTGTCAAGGCCGGCGAGAGCCACGAGCTTGCTCCTGGCGGCGACCACTTCATGCTGATGGGCATGAAGGAGGGCATCATGCCTGGTGATTCCCTCGAGATGACGGTCACCCTGTCTGACGGCGAGGAGCTTGACCTGGGCACCATCCAGGCCCGCACCATGGGCGCTGGCGATGAGGACTACGGCGACATGGAGGGCATGGACCACGGTCACGCGGGCCACGATCACTCCGATCACGCCGGCCATGACCACTCCGGTCACGATCACTCTGGCCACGACCACTCCAGCAAGGACGACGAGAAAGAAAACCACAAGCACTAATTATGACGGGATTCAGCAGAAGGGGATTTCTCACCGGCGCTGCAGTGTCTACCAGCGCCATTGCGCTGGTGGGATGCAACTCGGATAAATCAACACCACACGCTCAAGCGGAGGAGCAGCCCCCGCTTGCCGATGCCACCGTGGCTTTCGACGGCCCACACCAGGCCGGCATTGACACGCCGGAGCAAGCGCACCTGAACTTGGTGGGCTTTGATCTTAAAGAGGGCATCGGCAAGCAGGGCTTTGCCCGGCTGATGAAGCTGTGGACTGAGGACGCGCGAGCGCTGTGCACGGGCCAGCCGCCGTTGGGGACCTTGGAACCGGAAATGGTGCGCCAGCCTGCGAACCTCACCATTACGTGTGGGCTGGGCGAGCGCATTTTCTCCCTGCTGGGCGTGGATAAGCCGGAGTGGCTTGGCGATGTCCGTGCCTATTCCCGCGACCAATTAGAAGACAAGTGGGGCCAAACTGACATCGTCCTGCAAATCTGCAGCGATGACCCGCTGATGAATACTTATGCGCTCCGGCACATGGTGCGCTCAGGCGAGCACTATGCCGAAGTTAGCTGGCTGCAGCAGGGCTTTATCAACGCCTACGGCAGCCACGAAAAGGGTGCGACCGCGCGCAATATGTTTGGCCAAAAAGATGGCACCGTAAACCCGCGCGGCGATGAACAATTCGCGGAGCAGGTCTGGATCGAGGATGGCCCGAAGTGGCAGCAGGGTGGTGCGGCCATGGTGGTGCGCCGCATCCGCATGAACCTCGATACCTGGGAAAAGCTGGACCGCTCCTCCCGCGAAAATGCGGTGGGGCGCAAGCTGGAAAATGGGGCACCGCTTACGGGTGATAAGGAATTCGATGAGGCGGACTTTAAGGCCACGGATGAGTATGGCCTGCCCGTCATTGATAAGAACTCCCACATGGCGCGCGCGACTGCGCCCAAGGACCACCCGGAGCAAAAGATCTTGCGCCGCCCCTATAATTACGAGCTGCCGCCGGATGACAAGGATGGCCAACTATCCAATATTGGCCAGATTTTCATCTGTTACCAGCAGGATCCCACCAAGCAATTCGAACCCATCCAGGCGCGCCTTGATGAGGCGGACCTGTTGAATGAGTGGCTTACCCACATCGGTTCGGCGATGTATTTCTGCCCTCCGGGAACTAAAGGCAGCGATGGCAAAGAAACGTGGTGGGCGGAATCGCTTTGCACGCATGCTGGCCTGTAGAATGACGATCCGTAAATTTAACTAGTGGATGCGGCCAGGTATGCCGTATCTGCGTGAGCGCAAAAAGGAGCGCGAATATGGCGGAACTTATTCCCGCAGCACCGGTAAATTACGAATCCTTCACCGTGCCAGCCGGGCAAGCGGTTGGTGCGGCCCTCCGCGAGCTGAACCTGCCCAATAAGGGCCCAGAGGCGGTCGTGGKAGTCCGCGGCGKGGRCGGKACCTTGTATGACCTTTCGCATACCCCGGATGAGGAATCGACATTTKTCCCGGTAGCCGCCTGTGAGGAAGATGGCCGCGCCGTCATTCGCCACTCCTGCGCCCACGTCATGGCCCAGGCCGTGCAGGCCGAGTTCCCCGGCACCAAGCTGGGCATTGGCCCGTCCATTGAGAACGGCTTCTACTTCGATTTCCAGACCGCCGAGCCCTTCACCCCGGAGGATCTCAAGAACCTGGAAAAACGGATGAAGAAGATCATCAAGGGCGGCCAGCGCTTCGAGCGCCACACCTATGCCTCCACGGCAGAGGCGGAACAGGCCTTGCAGGATGAGCCCTTCAAGCTGGAGCTTATCCAGGACAAGGGCAATGTGGACCCGGACTCCGACGAGGCCGCCGAGGTGGGCGCTGGCGATCTGACGCACTATGACAATGTGAACCCGCGCACCAATGAGGTGGAATGGTTCGACCTGTGCCGCGGCCCGCACGTTCCCACCACGAAATACATTCCGGCCTTTGCCCTGACTCGCTCGTCTGCCGCCTACTGGCGCGGCGATCAGGCCAACGCCGGCCTGCAGCGAATCTACGGCACCGCCTTTGAGTCCAAGGATGCACTGGCTGCCTACCAGACCATGGTGGAAGAGGCAGAAAAGCGCGACCACCGCCGCTTGGGCCAAGAACTGGATCTCTTCTCCTTCCCGGATGAAATCGGTTCCGGTTTCCCCGTATTCCACCCCAATGGCGCGACCGTGCGCATGGAGATGGAAAACCACTCCCGCAACCGCCACGTGCAGGCGGGATACTCCTTTGTCAATACCCCGCACATCACAAAGGGCGMCCTCTTCCGTAAAYCCGGCCMCCTTGWTTTCTMCTCCGATGGCATGTTCCCGCCGATGCAGCTCGATGGCGAGTACGACGCCGAGGGAAATACCGTCAAGGAGCCGCAGGACTACTATGCCAAGCCGATGAACTGCCCGATGCACAACCTGATCTTTGCATCCCGCGGCCGTTCTTACCGCGAGCTGCCGTTGCGCCTGTTTGAATTCGGCACGGTCTACCGCTACGAAAAGTCCGGCGTGGTGCATGGCCTGACGCGTGCGCGCGGCTTTACCCAGGACGATGCCCACATTTACTGCACCGAAGAGCAGTTGGAAGAAGAACTCACCCAGGTCCTGGACTTCATCATCTCGCTGCTTGAGGATTACGGCCTGTCCGATTTCTATCTGGAGCTTTCCACCAAGGATCCCAATAAGTTCGTCGGCTCCGATGAGATTTGGGAGCGTTCGACCGCCATCTTGCAGTCCGTGGCAGAAAAGTCCGGGCTCGAGCTCGTTCCTGACCCTGAGGGTGCCGCGTTCTACGGGCCGAAGATCTCCGTCCAAGCCCGCGATGCCATCGGCCGCACCTGGCAGATGTCCACGGTGCAGCTGGACTTCAACCTGCCCGAGCGCTTCGAGCTGGAATATACCGCATCCGATGGCACGAAGAAGCGCCCGATCATGATCCACCGGGCCCTCTTCGGCTCCATCGAGCGCTTCTTCGGAGTGCTTCTTGAGCACTACGCGGGCGCATTCCCAGCGTGGTTGGCACCGCATCAGGTCATGGGCATTCCCGTGGCGGATGACTTCGTCCCGCATCTGGAGGACGTCGCCGCCAAGCTGCGCCGCAAGGGCATTCGCGCGGATGTAGATACCTCCGATGACCGCATGCAGAAGAAGATCCGCAACCACACGACGGGCAAGGTTCCCTTCATGCTGGTCGCCGGCGCCCGCGACGTGGAAGCCGGTGCGGTCTCCTTCCGCTTCTTGGATGGCACGCAGGTCAACGGCGTGCCAGTTGATGAAGCCGTTGAGCTCATTACCACCTGGGTGGCAGAGCGCACCAACGAGCAGCCGACAGAAGAGCTCATTCGTGCCCGGCGCTAATCCGCAGAAGGGCCAAAGCGAGGAAACATTCGTCGATACCGGTGCCGGTGAGCCGGACCGGTTGGAGCGACTGTGGGCGCCATACCGGATGGCCTATATTGCGCAGCGGTCCGAAGATCCCTTTGTGGAAGCCCCGAAGGGCAGCGATGAGGATGGGCTTATCATCGCGCGCGGTGAAACGGTATATGCGCTGCTCAACTTGTTTCCCTATAATGCCGGCCACCTCATGGTGGTGCCGTACCGCAAGGAATCCGAGCTGGAAAACCTCACCGAGGAAGAATCCCACGAGCTCATGGCCTTTGCCCAAAAGGCGGTGCGGGTGCTCAAGCGCGTGTCACGCCCAGAGGCCATTAACGTGGGCTTTAACCTGGGGCGCGCGTCCGGCGGCTCGGTGGGAGACCACCTGCATTTGCATGTGGTGCCAAGGTGGCCCGGGGATAGTAACTTTATGACTGTCCTCGATGGGACTAAGGTATTACCGCAACTACTGCAAGACACCCGTCGTGTCCTGGCAGAGGGTTGGCGTGACATGGAAGAGGAGGACTCGCGTGCTTAGCGTGCATGGGCGAAAGCCCGCCGCCGTGGTGGTGGAACCTATAGCCAAGACCTTTTTAAAATTGGGATTGACTCCCAACGTGGTCACGGTTGTGGGCACTATTGTGACCATCGCCATTTCGGTGATCCTCATTCCTACCGGCCACCTCTTTATAGCCGCCGTATTATCCGGCCTCTTTGCCGCCTTTGACATGCTCGATGGCACGATGGCGCGGCTGACCGGTAAATCGAGCGCTTTCGGCGCCACGCTGGATGCAAGCTGTGACCGCATTACCGATGGCGCGTTATTCTGCGCCATCGTCTGGTGGCTGGTGTATACCGCAGACGCGTCCAAATGGACCGTGGCGGCCTGCCTCATAACCTTGGTCTGCTCCCAGGTCATTTCCTATATCAAGGCTAGGGGAGAGGCCTCTGGTTTCACCATGGTGGGCGGACTGATTGAGCGCCCAGAACGCCTCATCCTCGCGTTAGGCGGAATCGGCCTGGAGGGCTTGGGCGTAGAGTATGCTGCGGCGGTATCGCTGTGGATCTTGGCGGTAGGCTCAATCTTTACCGTGTACCAGCGCATTGCCATTGCAGCGCGCCAAGACGCCGAGATGTAAATCAAGCGAACATGGGCGCAGCAGGGGCTATCGTTCCGGCTAGTTCGTGGTTTGCGCACTAACTTTTCTGGAGGATCCGGCACCATGTGGGATAAAGAAGATGTAGCAGCGGCCGGGTATTTGGCGGGCTGGAAGGTAGTTCGCCGGTTGCCCGACCCGGTAGCGCGCACCATCTTCCGGTGGGTAGCGGATTTCGCGAGCGACCGCGGGCGCGGCATGGATGGCCTGCGAAGAAACCTCACCCGCGTGGTGGGGGCAGAAAACGTCACCCGTCAGCTGGTGCGCGATTCCATGCGCTCCTATATGCGCTATTGGATGGAGGCGTTTCGCCTTCCCGCGATTCATGCGGATCCCCAGCTGCACGAGCGCCTCATGAAGGGCTTGGAAGGGCTCGAGCACTTTGATGCCTCGGCGCAGTCTGGCCGCGGCGTCATCTTGGCGCTGCCGCACTCCGGCAACTGGGATATGGCCGGGGTTTTCTTGGTGGGCCATTACGGGCAATTTACCACCGTGGCAGAGCGGTTGAAGCCGGAGGTGCTTTTTGATGCCTTCGTGGATTACCGCGAGGAATTAGGCTTTGAGGTCCTGCCGCTTACCGGTGGGGCGGTCCCTCCCTTTGCGCGGCTGAAGGAGGCCCTTGAGGAGGGAGGGGTAGTGTGCCTATTGGCAGAACGCGATATCACCCGCAGCGGCGTCACGGTAGATTTCATGGGCGAGGAAGCCAATATGGCGGCAGGTCCCGCACAGCTAGCCATTGAAACCGGCGCAGCGCTCCACGTGGTGCACTCCTGGTTTGAAGGCGATGGCTGGGGGTTGTCGGTGTCTCCAGAAGTAGAGGTCACCGATGTGCAGGAGACCACCCAGCGCATGGCGGATGGGTTTGCGGCCAACATTCGGCGCCACCCCGCAGACTGGCACATGCTGCAGCCGCAATGGAACGAGGATGTGGAGCGGCGCCGGCAAGCGCGAAAGGAACGTTCCCGTTAATGCGCATCGGTATCATTTGCCCGTATTCTTTTGATGAACCCGGTGGCGTGCAGGCCCATATCCTTGACCTGGCCACCGTTTTCATAGAACAGGGCCACTTTGTTCAGGTCCTTGGGCCCGCCGCGAAGTCCACACCGCTGCCGGATTTCGTGGTCAAGGGCGGCCCTGCCTTCCCGATTGCGTATAACGGTTCGGTTGCGCGCCTGTCGGTGGGGCCGAAGGTAACGCGCAAGGTCAAGCGCTTCATTCGGGACGGCGATTTTGACGTTTTGCATATCCACGAGCCCAATTCCCCGAGCTTTTCCATGACCGCCTTGGCCGTGGCACACGGCCCCATGGTGGCGACGTACCACGCCTCGGCGGCCAATTCCCTCATTCTTACCTTGGCAAAGCCGCTGCTCGTACCCTTTTTGGAAAAGATTCGCGGTGGCATTGCGGTATCGGATATGGCGCGGCGCTGGCAGGTGGAGCAATTGGGTGGCGATCCTGTCCTGATTCCCAACGGCGTCGATACCTCCGTCTATGCGCTTGCGCGCAAGAAAAGCCAGCCCGCGCTTGCCGATGCCCCACTCGAGGTCGTCTTCCTCGGCCGCCTCGATGAGCCGCGGAAGGGCCTGGATATCCTTTTAGCCGCATTGCACCAGGTCAACAAGAATATCCGCGTGACCATTATGGGCGGCGGCCGCGCCCGCGAGGTCGAGGGCGTGGATTTTGTTGGGCGCGTTAGCGATGCAGAAAAGGCACAGATCTTGGGCCGGGCCGATGTTTACGTGGCGCCCAATACGGGCGGGGAAAGCTTTGGCATCGTGCTGGTAGAGGCAATGGCCGCCGGTGCGGCCGTCGTGGCTTCGGATTTGGAGGCGTTCCAGGCGGTCTGCAACGCAGAATCGGAAGAGCCAGCGGGAGCGCTCTTCCGCACTGGCGATGCCTCTGACTTGGCACGCGTGCTCAACCAGGTCCTGGATGATGCCGATTACCGGCGGCACCTGGTGCGCAATGGCGTCCAACGCGCCCAGATGTATGACTGGGACCATGTTGCCGCGGCGGTCATTCAAGTTTATGAAACGGTGCAAGATGGCACGAAGGTGAGGGTGAAGCGATGATGGCGATAGAAATAACCATCGTGCTGCTTATTCTCATTCTTGTGGGATCGTGGGCCATTTTCACCGCGCAGCGGTTAAACTTCCTGCACATCCGAACCGACGCTGCGCTGGCGCAGCTGCAGGCGGCGCTGGACCGCCGGGCAGCGGTAACTGCGGCTGTGTCCCCAGATCTTGCCGCCTTGGCGCAAAAGGCCGAATCCACGGAGCTTTCGCATGGGCATTTTCAAGCCCGCACCATGGTAGAACGCGAGCTTTCGGCGGCCATCGTGCGCGATTTTCCGGTAGGCCAGCGCCCGGCCGCCTTGGCGGATGCAGAAGGCCGCATCCAGTTGGCGCATCGCTTTTATAACGAGGCGGTCAGCGATACGCGCGCGCTGCGCCTGCGCCCAGCGGTGCGTTTTTTCCACCTCGGCGGAACCGCTAAATTGCCCGAGTACTTCGACTACATGCTGGCGGATTGAAAATTTAGCCGCGCGTTACCTCCCTAGTGTCATCGGTGCTCGCGTCAGGCTCGGAGGCGTCCGCGTCGGCGGTGTCGGAGCCCGGCACATTGATTCGCCCGGTATCTGGTGAGGGCGCGGCCTCTGCGGCGGCTTCTTGGGCTTGCTCCGGGTCGCTTGCTGCCACGATGGCCTTTTCTATGCGGCGCGACAGGCTTATCTCAAGGATGAACCAAATGAGCGCGATGAAGACCATGACGAGGATGAGCACGTTGCGGGCGACGAGCACGTAGACCGGAGTCAGGTTTTCGCCTACATACTTCCACACGTAGTCATAGTGGAAAGGGTAGATGTAGGTGCCGAGCGCGGCCGCTGCAACTGCGCATACAGCGAGGAAACCCTGACAGATTTTGATGGGCACAAACCCGGCGGGGAGCTGTTGGCGTACGACCACCGCGAATAGGGGTCCGAGCCAAATGATGTACTGGGGCGAAAATACTTTATTGGTGGCTATGAGTAGAAGCACCATGAGGGTGAAAAAGGCGACCGTCGTTCGCGAGGTCCAGCCTCCGGCGAAGAAGCGGTATAGCGCCCAGCTCAGGGCGAAGACCAGCATCCCGGCCGTCGCGATGGTGCTCCACATGATGGCGGCATCGACGCCCGGGCCAGAAATCTCGAAGCTCTTTGACGGAGCATAACCTAAACGCCATTTACCCGGTGTGAGGTGTGCCTGCAATAGCAAGTATGTCGCCGGAACGGATTCGAGTTGGAGCCCGCGCACCCCCTGATAATTCAGTGGGGAAAGAAGTCGGTCCATACCGGAGGTAAAAACTGTCAACGCCGAAAGAGCAGCAACGGAGCCGAAAAAGGACGCCAATCGCAGCCAGGAATTAGAACTATTAAAACGCCCTACCAGTCCAGCTGCGAGGACGCCTGGCCAGAGCTTCATGGTGGTAGCGAAGCCTAATAGGGCGGCGCCTGTCTTGGGATGAGAAATAAGCAGCGCTGCGGCACCTGCGACGGCGACGGCAGGAAAAATATCGAGGCGCCACACAAAGACGTGTCCTGCAGCCGTGCCAAAAAAGACCCAGAACCAGCCGGCGAGAAAAACGCGCTTATTGCGTTCGTGGTGGCGAAGTAGGAGGGCGAGGAAGGCGGCATCGACAAGCAGCGTCATGATGGTAAAGCCGATATAGAATACGCCGCGGTCTCCACCGGTGAACCAGCTTAAGATGATGGTGGGCCACGTGCCCGCGTGGGGATACTCGGTCATCTGCGTGGGATCGGTGCCAAAAAGGCCGGCGAAATAATAGGCAACATCGCCGCGTGCGCTGTGGTCGAGCTTCAAAAAATAGACCAATATCAAGCGGGCGAGAGCCCACCCCACCCATACCGCAGGAACTGTCGCGAATCTTTTCACCCAAAAGATTGTAGGGAATATTTTGGCCGTTGCGTAGTTCGAATCAGGTTCCTCGTCATCCGGGTTGGGCTGCCCCGGGGAGTAAGGTGGCAAGACAGACGAAGACTTACGTGATGTAGCGCATAGTAGGCGCACAAGAAAGGATGACTGTGGGCACCATTTCTGAGGTTTTGGCGTTAGAAAGCACCCAAGATGCGGATGTCTTTGCTGGCCCGGCGATTCCCTCGCAGATTGAACGCACCTTCGGTGGCCAAGTTGCAGCGCAGGCCCTTACCGCGGCGCAAAGGACGGTGGAGGATAAGCAGGTGCATTCCCTCCATGGCTATTTCGTTGGCCCAGGTGATACGAAAAACCCGCTGGAGTTGCAGGTAGAAAGGCTGCGTGATGGCCGTTCCTTTGCCAGCCGCGAGGTTCGGGTCGTCCAAGATGGCCGCCTCGTCTTTATTATGCTGGCTAGTTTCCACCGCGATGGTGATGCAGGTCCCGAACATCAGGATGTGGCACCGCAGGTATTAAGCCCCGATGAAGCCGCTCGCCGCGGTGGCGGGGCGCCCTATTCCACCCGAATCATCTTGAAGGAGTGGACCGATTGGGATATCCGTTTGGTCCCTGATGAAGGCCGCGATGATGCCGCCGCGGAGGTAACCGGTGCTGGATATCGCCATATTTGGTTCCGCAATACCGGCGAGCTTGGGAGTGACCCCGCATTCCACCGCGCTGCGTTGACGTATATGTCCGATATGACCCTCATTCGGTCGGCGCTCATTCCGCACCAGGGGGAGAAGATCCAGTTGGCAAGCCTTGACCATGCGGTGTGGTTTCTCCGCCCCTTCCGCGTGGATGAGTGGCTGCTTTATGAGCAGGTATCGCCCACAGCGTCGCAAGGCACGGCCATCGCGCGCGGTAAATTATTCACTGAACAGGGCGAACTCGTCGCGCTGGTCAAACAGGAGGGCTTGACGCGGTTCCTCGATGAGGACCTAGGCAGCGGTTCCGCCCACGGCAATTGGCATAACGTCTAGAAAAGCTTGCGTATCCTGGGGGCGCTTTTCCCAGTTCGTGCAGGGCACGTATAATTGTCACCAGATTTAGAACCCAATTAGAAAGGGACTTAATGTCAGGCCACTCAAAATGGGCAACTACCAAGCACAAGAAGGCTGCCAATGACGCCAAGCGCGGCAAGGAATTTGCCAAGCTCATTAAGAACATTGAAGTGGCGGCGCGAACCGGCGGTGGTGATCCTGCGGCCAACCCAACGCTCGATGACATGATTAAGAAGGCCAAGAAGGCCTCCGTCCCCAATGACAACATCGAACGCGCCCGCAAGCGCGGTTCTGGTGAAGAAGCCGGTGGTGCTGACTGGGAGACCATCATGTATGAGGGCTATGGCCCCAACGGTGTCGCAATGCTGATTGAATGCTTGACCGATAACCGCAACCGCGCGGCTACCGATGTCCGCACCGCGATGAGCAAGAATGGCGGCAACCTGGGTGAATCTGGCTCGGTTGCTTATATGTTCTCCCGCACTGGGTATGTCTTGGTGGAAAAGGGTGAGCTGAGCGAGGATGACGTCTTGATGGCGGTCCTCGATGCCGGCGCCGAAGAGGTCAAGGACCAGGGCGAGAAATTTGAGATCATCTGCGCACCCACGGATGTGCAGGCTGTCAAGGAGGCCCTCAAGGAAGCCGATATTGAGGTCGATGACTCCGATAATGATTTCCGTGCCTCCGTCGAGGTTCCCCTCGAGGCCAATGACGCCAAGAAGATCTTCCGCCTCATCGATGTCTTGGAAGAATCCGACGACGTCCAGAACGTATATACCAATATGGACCTCTCCGATGAGGTACTCGCAGAACTCAACGCAGAGTAAGAATACTGCACATAGTGGGGCACTAGCTCGGTGGCGGCACTTCGCGCATGCGAAGATTCCGGTGCCGAGCTTTTGTTGTGTTTTTATTGGGACAGCCTAACATTCACGTCGTGTTGTAGAACATGTGTGTGTAAGACATAATAGGGAATTAAGACTAGAAACGACGAGGCCGCGGAACGGGGAGTGGGCGGGTGTGAATATCGAAGGCATGCGCGTGATGGGCATCGACCCTGGGCTCACTCGCTGTGGCCTGTCCGTAGTCCAAGCAGGCCGCGGGCGCGCAATTCTTCCCGTCTCCGTGGGCGTGGTGCGAACCCCGAGCGATAAGGATCTGACCGAGCGGCTCCTGCGGCTCTCTGTTGCGGCCAAGGAGTGGATGGACGATTATTCGCCGGATGTGGTTGCCATAGAGCGCGTCTTCGAACGCGGCCAGGTCTCAACAGTCATGCAGACTGCTCACGTCGTAGGAGTCCTTGTGCTCGCAGCCGCCGAGCGGGATATTCCGGTTTATATGTACACCCCGTCAGAGGTAAAAAAGGCCATTTCTGGTAATGGGCGCGCGGATAAGAAGCAAATGACGACCATGATCACCCGTATCCTGGGGCTTACGGAGCCGCCCAAGCCTGCGGATGCGGCGGATGCATTGGCGCTGGCCGTCTGCCACTGCTGGCGCGCGCCAGCGATCGTGAGAATGGATAGTACCGGGTTAGGGCTTGGCGCAAAGACCAGCGGCGTCCGCGGGCGGGGGAAGGGTGTTCAGCCCTAGCGCGCCACACCCCACAGGTTAAGTTTTGTTCATTATTAGGTCATGTTGAAAGCGCACACAGGTAGGAAGGCACGGTAGAAAATGATTGCGGCATTGCGGGGAGAGGTACTCCACATTGGTTTAGACCACGGCGTTATTGAATGTGGCGGGGKGGGCTATAAGTTCTTAGCCACCGCAAAGACGTTGGGAACCTTGCGCCGCGGAGAAACAGCCTTTGTGCTGACTACGTTGGTGGTCAAGGAAGACGCATTGACCTTATACGGTTTTACCAGCGACGATGACCGCGAAATGTTCCAAGTGCTGCAATCCGTGTCCGGCTTGGGGCCCAAACTGGCCTTGGCCGCGTTATCCGTCATGGGCGCAGAAGAGCTGGCCGCAGCCATTGGCGGGGRGGRTGTTAAGGCGCTGCAGTCTATCCCGGGCGTCGGCAAGCGCGTGGCCCAACGCCTTACCCTGGAGCTAAAAGATAAGGTAAAGCGCTTTGCTGGAACTCCCGCGCCCGATGCTGCACCGGAGGCAACAGGTGCCGGTGACCCAGTTGTCGATAGTGTCACTGAAGCCCTCTTGGGCCTAGGATTTACTGAGAAGGCGGCTCGCCCCGTGGTGGAGGCGGCATACGCCGAAGCCCCTGCGGCGGATACGTCGACCTTGCTGCGCGCGGCCCTGGCCCAGCTGGGTAAGCAAGGCTAAAAGAACACGACGTCAAGAAGACACAAAGGCTACAGCATGTCCGATATTGAGCGCACCGAGTTCAACCTCCCAGAGGGGATGAGTAAGGCGCACGAATCCCAGCACAATAGTGATGTGGAAGCCACCGCTCACGCAGAAGAACACGATATCGAGCGCTCCCTGCGCCCCAAGTCCCTGACGGAATTCATTGGGCAGCCCAAGGTGAGGGAGCAGCTGTCCCTCGTGCTCACGGGCGCGAAGAACCGCGGGGTCACCCCGGATCACGTCCTGTTATCGGGACCGCCCGGTCTGGGTAAGACCACCATGGCGATGATCATTTCGCAGGAACTCGGCACCTCGCTGCGCATGACTTCGGGCCCAGCGCTGGAACGAGCGGGAGATCTCGCGGCCATGCTTTCGAACCTCATGGAAGGCGACGTGCTTTTTATCGATGAGATCCACCGCATCGCCCGGCCCGCCGAAGAAATGCTCTACATGGCCATGGAGGATTTCCGAATCGATGTCATTGTGGGCAAGGGGCCGGGTGCTACCTCGATCCCCTTGGAGATCCCGCCGTTTACGTTGGTCGGGGCCACAACGCGAGCGGGAATGCTTACCGGTCCGCTGCGGGATCGCTTCGGCTTTACCGCCCAAATGGAGTACTACAGCACCGAGGATCTCACCCATGTGATCAAGCGTGCGGCACATATCTTGGACGTCGCCATCGATGATGATGCCGCCGTAGAAATCGGCTCGCGCTCGCGCGGCACCCCGCGCATTGCCAACCGCCTGCTGCGCCGCGTGCGCGATTATGCGGAGGTCAATGGCACCGGACGCATCGATCTTTCCGCCGCGCAGGGGGCGTTGGAGGTATTCGACGTCGATGAAATGGGCCTGGACCGCCTGGACCGCGCCGTCCTCAATGCCCTGATCAATGGCCATGGTGGCGGGCCTGTGGGTGTTAATACCTTGGCCATCGCCGTGGGTGAGGAACCTTCTACCGTGGAGGAGGTGTGCGAGCCGTACTTGGTTCGCGCCGGCATGATTTCGCGCACCGGGCGGGGCAGGGTAGCCACCGCGGCCGCCTGGCAGCACCTGGGCCTGACGCCGCCCGATGGCGCGATTGGGTTGTTTTAGGCAAGCGTGGGCACCTCGCTGGTGCGGCCGCAGAGGTGGAACCGGCTCATGGTTTTTGTGAACGAAACGGTCTGGCATACTGGAAAGTTATGGAAATCATCTTTCTCATCATCATTGTCATTTTGTTCATCATTCCTTCCTTTATGGCGATGCGTAAGCAACGCCAGCGCCAAAACGACATGCAATCGCTGCAAAACTCCCTACAGGATGGAGACCGCATCGTGACCGCTGGCGGTGTACACGGCGTGGTGCGCGGAACCACCGATACCAGCGTGGACCTCGAGGTTTCCCCGGGCGTTACCCTCACCTTTGACAAGATGGCGGTGGTGCGCACGGAAAGCGAGGCCCAGAAACTTGACCGCGGTGGCGCAGACAACGCTGAAAGCAATAATGATGATGGATTCAACGGCGAAGAGGGCGAGCACTCCAACGACCGTTAATTCCTTATTAGCGCCGGCGACCTCTGTGGAGGAAGACGCGGGCGCACTCCCTGTGCACGCGCGGGGAATTCTCTAGGCCCGCCATTGGCTTATGAGAAACGTAGAACCTGACACATTTTCGCTGAATCGCGGACCCTGTTAAGGAAAATGTTGTTCCATGACGTACGATTGTGCGTTGTTAACGTGCCCGCGCCGAATCGGGCGGGCCGTATTTAATGTTTAAYCMCCCTGGTTTGCAGTGCACAGGARAATATCGTTGYCCGCATCATCTCGAGGCGYTATRAAAAATAGRAACCGCCAATGGCCAAAGCGCGCCCTCGCGCTTTTTGGACTCATCGTGGTCGTTATCTATGCGCTGGTCTTTTTCACCGGAAACCGCCAAGCCACCCCAAAGCTAGGCATCGACCTGCAGGGCGGCACCCGCGTTACCTTGGCGCCCCAAGGTGAAGACCCCACCCAGGACCAGCTACGGCAGGCGCGCAATATTTTGGAACAGCGCGTGAACGGCATGGGCGTTTCTGGTTCCGAGGTCGTCATCAACGGCAATACCCTCGTCATCACCGTACCGGGCGAGGATGCATCCCAAGCCCAGGCGGTGGGGCAGACCTCCCAGTTGTACTTCCGCCCGGTGGCGCAACCCTCTGCGCCGGACATGGACAAGCTCGACAAACAGCTGGAGGATATGGCTAACCGCTGGGTCAAATACGGTGTCCTAGATAAG
Organism: Corynebacterium accolens; assembly: GCF_030515985.1. Next base: position 1,756,310 of record NZ_CP100376.1, read on the forward strand.
GACGAAGCCAACAAGAAGTTGGAAGACGTCACCAATGCCGTTGCCCAGCAAGAAGCGCAGGCTGAGGGTAAGGAACCGAAGGATGTCAAGGCACCGAAGGTTTCCGCTAAGCCCTTGGACGAGCCGTCCAACTCCATTGAGCAGACAGAGCGTCGCGATGAAGTCACCGAAATGTTGTTGAAGGACCGCCAATCGGACGATCCGACAACGCAAGCAGCGGCCTCTTCGCTCCTGACCTGCCAGGGCTCCGCTGACCCACTGGCTGGTGCGGACGATCCGTCCAAGCCTTTTGTGACCTGTGATTACGACAGCGGCACTCCCTACGTCTTGGAGCCAGCCCCGTTGCTCAACGGTGTTGAGGATGAAGACGGTACCCGTTTGACGGGTAATGAGATTGATACCAATTCCCCGATCAACGGTGGCCTGAACCCACAGTCCGGTCAGATGGAGATCAGCTTCTCCTTCAAGACTGGCGATGGCCCGAACGGCTCCCAGACCTGGGCTGACCTTACGCAGGAGCACCTGAACGACCAGATTGCCATCACCCTTGACTCGGCCGTCATTTCGGCACCTGTCATCCAGGGGGCTACCCCGTACGGTTCCGCTACCTCCATTAACGGTGAATTTAGCCAAGAAGAAGCCAATAACCTGGCCAATAATCTGCGCTACGGTGCATTGCCGCTGTCCTTTGCCGGCGAAAACGGCGAGCCCGGCGGCACCGTGGAGTCCATTCCACCGACACTGGGTAAGGCAGCCCTCGAGGCCGGACTGTGGGCTGGCTTGGCAGGCTTGATTTTGGTCATCCTTTACTCCTTGTACTACTTCCGAGCGCTCAGTGGTGTGTCCGTCATCTTCCTGCTCGGCTCCGGCCTGCTGACCTACGGCGCCATCGTGTTGCTGGGTCGTTGGATCGGGTACTCGCTCGACCTGTCCGGTATTGCCGGTTTGGTCATTGGTGTCGGTGCAACCGCGGACTCGTTCGTGGTCTACTACGAGCGCATCAAGGATGAGCTCTTAGAGGGCAGAACCTTCAGGTCCGCAACGCAGAAGGCCTGGGAGCGCTCGCGCAGCACCATCGTGACCGGTAACGCGGTGACGTTGATCGGTTCTGTCATCGTCTACTTCCTCGCCATCGGTGAGGTAAAGGGCTTCGCGTTCACCTTGGGCTTGACCACGATCTTCGACTTGGTCGTCTCCTTCTTGGTCATGGCACCGGTAATGCAAATAATCGGCCGCCGTCCAGCGGCAGCCAAGCCATCGATGAATGGTTTGGGCGGAATTTATGCGCTAATTGAAGAGCGGCGCGAGCGCGGCTACTACGGAGATTCCCGCGCTGCCGCTGGTGCGTCGCAGGCGCGCTCCACTGAAAATTCGGCATCCGTTGGCGCCAAATCGTCAGAGAGTTCTTCGCCCTCAGCAGCCGCGGAAGATGAGGAGAAATAATCATGGCCGTATCGACTAAAAATAAGATTTCCCGTTTAGATCGCCTCTATGAAGACGAGCGTGGCTATGACTTCATTGGCCACACCAAACGGTGGTACGGGATTACCGCCGCGCTCCTCGTCGGCGCCATCGCCGCCATCCTGATTCGCGGATTTACCCTTTCCCTCGACTTTGAGGGAGGAACCACCTTGTCCATGCCCGCTGGGGACTTGAAAGAGGACGAGGTAGCTACCGTCTTTGAGGACTCCACCGGCGTTGAACCCGAACAGGTTCGCATCGTCGGCGCCGGCGATTCTGAGACGCTTGAAATCACCTCGGAGCGCTTGAGTCAAGAAGAGGTAGACAGCGCCCGGTCTGCCATCTACGAGGAATTCCAACCGAAGGATGAAAACGGGGAGGCCACCCCAGACGCCATCGGTTCTTCCACCGTGTCCGAATCGTGGGGCTCCTCGATTACGCAGCGCATGATCCTCGCCATGGTCGTATTCCTCGTTGCAGCGACCATCTATGTGGCGGTGCGCTTGCAAAAGATTATGGCTTTTGCCGCCATTTTGGCGCTGATTATCGATGGCATCGTCATCGCCGGTATCTACGCCCTCTTCGGCTTTGAAGTTTCTCCCGCCGTCATCATCGGTTTGCTCACCGTCCTGACCTTCTCCATCTATGACTCCGTCATCGTCTTTGACAAGGTCAATGAGAATACGGCGGGGCTGGRAGGCCAACGTTCTAAGACCTATGGGGAACTCGCCAACTTGGCGATTAACCAGACGGTCATGCGTTCCATTTCCACCTCCATCATCTCCGCGCTGCCTATTATCGCGCTGTTCGTCATCGCCGTATGGCTTATGGGCATCGGTACGCTGCGCGATTTGGCGCTGATCCAGCTCATCGGCGTCATCGAGGGTATTTTCTCCTCGATTTTCTTGGCTACCCCGTTGGTGGTGACGTTTGCTAATTGGACTAAGCGCGTCAAGCAGCACACGCAGCGTGTGCTGGATTACCGCGCGGGTAAGTCTGAGGACGGTGAACCGGCGGACGCGGGTTCTGCAAAGCGCAAGGTGGTTACGCCTTCCGATGTCGGGGCCAAGACGCACAAGGAAGTGGCAGAAGAACAAACTGATCACGGCAGCAGTGCCTCCGGCCATACAGGTGCTACGTGGCGCCCGGGCCGCTAAATGCCCTTGAACACGGCATAATCAGGCAGAGTAAGGCTTGGTCTTTTTAGGAGAAAAGGGGTTGTGCGTACCGTGGAACGCAGATTAGGCACCACACGGTGGTGGGGGCGCCGTCCCAAAATCATGGCGGTTGCAGCAGGGSTTTYCGCCCBGGCGCYGGKRGCGGCCYCGKGCMGKAGKGAGGAATCTGAGGGSGGKGRCCAGGCCYCGCCCGCCGATCCGGAGTCCTATAACTACCCCGGGTATATGGTTAACTCTCAGCTGACCACGACGAATGCGGGCACCGCCTTCGGCAGCACCACCTCAGCGGCCCAACTTTCGGCGCGGCTTTATCCCGGTCTTTTTGTGCCGGGCCCCTCCGGACAGCTCATTCCCAATGCGGATTTGGTAGAGACCGAAGAGCTTCCGCCGGCAGCAGATAGTGATCAGGAAAGCGTGCGTTTGACGCTTGCTGATGACGCCACGTTCTCCGATGGTGCGCCCGTCACCTGCGATGATTACCTGCTTTCCTATACGGCTGGCACGCACCCGGTTGAATTTGCCTCGCATATGCCACTAATGAATGACATCGCCGATATCGAGTGCACACCGCAGAGCAAAGCCTTTACGCTGACTTTCCAGAAAGACCAGGGACATCGGTGGCGCCAAATGTTTGGCCCTGGCACCGTTATGCCTGCGCATGCGCTTGCGCAGAAGACGGACATGAGCATGGAGGATCTCAACGCGGCCCTGCATGCAGGAGACATGGCGGCGCTGCAGCCAGTAGCGGAATTGTGGCGCTATGGTTTTTCTACAGCCAAGGATGACTTTGACCCACAGCTGCAGGTGTCCTACGGCCCATTTACCGCGGATAAGATTGGTGATTCCGGCGAGGTCTTTTTAAAAGCCAATGAGCAGTATCGCGGCGACAAACCTGCCTTGGATCGCCTTGTCATATGGCCGGGTACTGCCAACGCACAGGAACTTGCGGATAAGGGCGTTCTCAAGGTGGCAGATTCCGCCACCGCGGCGCCCGATTGGCTTTCAGGGAACGCGGTTAAGGACGCAGAATCCGAGGAAGGCAACGACGCCTCAGAATCCACAAACGGATCTGGCTCGAATAAAGAAAGCGACTCCAATGCGGAGGGCTCCGCGGGCACAGAGAATGCCGAGTTTGAGACGATCACCAAGGTGGGCCTGCAAACCGATACGTTGACGCTGTCGCAGGCCGGGATTTTTGCGGAGCCTTCTGCTAGAAAGGCATTTGCTGCTTGCGTCGACCAAGCGGCGTTAGCACAAAAGAGCTCCGAAATATCTGGTGTCGATGTTCCCCCGGCTTATGTGCGCACCGTCTCTGTCCAAGATCCGGTGGACCAAACGCTAGGCTCGGTGGCGAAGGACCACGAGGGAACGGACATGGCTGCGGCCGGCCAGTTGAACGGGTCCACCATCAGGGTGGGCTACGTTGGCCCGGATAAGCGCTATCAGGCGATGGTTGATGCGCTGCGCGCCTCTTGCGAGCCGGCGGGGATTACCATCGAGGATGCTGCGGCGGAGAACCTATCGCAGTTTTATCTCAACCCTGATCCGGAATCGGGGCAGCCAACCATTGATGCCTTCTTGGGCCCAGTCGATCCGCTGACCGAGTACTCCGCCGCTGATTCCAGTATTAAAAATTCCGTTCAGCTCAAGGAGCAGGAAGAGCAGCTGTGGGAGAGTGTTCCCTCCATTCCAGTCGCTGCGCAGCCGCGCGCGTTTATCGTTCACCGCGACGTGGAGGGTGTCCTGCCGTACACTGGCGTCTCGGGCATCGGCTGGAATATGGATCGTTGGCACGTGCCGGCAGAAGAACCTGTGGAGAAGGCCTAGGCCTTTTCGTTTTTAAATTTATTCTCGCTATTTAATTCTCAAGGAAGATGATGACTTCTCACTATGAATCAGCAGCACAAGCTTTGCGCGACAAGGTGCGCCTTGTGCAGGACTTTCCAGAAGAAGGAATTCTTTTTGAAGACCTCACACCGGTATTAGCCGATCCTGAGGCATTTCGGGCCGTTGTTGATGGTCTCGCGGCCGCCTGCGAGGAGCTGGGCGCGGATCTTATCGGCGGCCTGGATGCCCGCGGATTCTTGTTGGGCTCTGCCGTGGCGTACAAGCTGGGCTTGGGTATTTTGGCCATCCGCAAGAAGGGCAAGCTTCCACCGCCGGTATATACCGAAGAATACGAGCTGGAGTACGGCTCGGCCGCATTGGAGATCCCAGCCAGCGGCGTCGATGTGAAGGGCAAGCGCGTGGTGCTTGTCGATGACGTCCTGGCCACCGGTGGCACCCTCCACGGCGCCAAGCTGCTGCTCGAGTCTGCAGGCGCCGAGGTCGCGGGCAACGTCGTGGTGCTAGAAGTTAAGGGTCTTAATGGACGCGAACGCTTATCGGGCCCGCCGCTCATTGTGCTGGATGACGCTGACTAAGATGGTGTGTCTAAGCTAGATCACACGATCTGGAAAGGCGCTGCAGCCAGCAGTACAGGCTGCGGCATTGTGAAGGGCGGTAGAGATGGCCACGGATAAGTCAGCAAAACGCCAGGCTAATAACGGGATGCGGAGCATGTCTGCCCGGCTTGCTCGGTCACTGACCGGCGGGCGGGKCAAGATTAACCCCGCGCTCGATCCCCTCATGTCCATTCACCGGAAATTCCACCCCAAAGCGGATGCGGAACTACTCAACGCTGCCTATAACACCGCAGAAAGGTTGCACGAGGGAGTATTCCGCAAGTCGGGCGAGCCGTATATTACGCACCCCCTGGCCGTAGCCACGATTGCCGCGGAAATTGGTATGGATACCACCACCATCGTTGCAGCGCTCCTGCACGATACGGTGGAGGATACCGATTACACGCTTGAAGATCTGACCCGCGACTTTGGGCCAGAAGTCGCCCGGCTCGTTGATGGCGTGACCAAACTGGACAAGGTGGCCTTGGGTGCAGCGGCCGAGGCTGAGACCATCCGGAAGATGATCGTCGCCATGGCCAACGATCCGCGCGTGCTGGTCATCAAAGTCAGCGACCGTCTGCACAATATGCGCACCATGCGCTTTTTGCCGCCGGAAAAGCAAGCTAAGAAGGCACGCCAGACGCTAGAGGTCATCGCCCCCTTGGCCCACCGTCTGGGCATGGCGAGCGTGAAATGGGAATTAGAGGATCTGTCTTTTGCCATCCTCTATCCCAAAAAGTACGACGAAATCGTCCGCATGGTGGCAGAGCGTGCGCCCTCGCGCGATCGCGCCTTGAAGGAAATCATCAACCAAGTTAGCGCCGCCTTAAAGGAAAACGGCATCGAGGCTGAGGTAATGGGCCGGCCGAAGCACTACTGGTCCATCTATCAAAAGATGGTCGTGCGCGGCCGCGAGTTCGCGGAGATTTTTGACCTGGTGGGCATCCGCGTACTGGTGGATGACATCAATAGCTGTTACGCCGCCATTGGCGTCGTGCACTCCATTTACCAGGCTCTGCCTGGGCGTTTTAAGGATTATGTTTCCTCCCCGCGCTTTGGCGTCTACCAGTCTCTGCACACCACGGTGCTCGCGGACGGCGGAGCAACCCTAGAGGTGCAGGTCCGTACGCACGAGATGCACTACAACGCCGAATTCGGCGTCGCCGCGCACTGGCGCTATAAGGAAACCAAGGGGAAGAATTCTGGGCATCAAGAAGAGGTGGACCAGATGGCCTGGATGCGTCAGCTGCTGGACTGGCAGAAGGAAGCGGCAGATCCCAATGAGTTCCTCGATTCCTTGCGCTATGACCTGACGGCGCGCCAGATCTTTGCCTTTACCCCAAAGGGCGATGTGGTGGATCTGCCGGCGGGTTCCACCCCGGTGGATTTTGCCTACGCCGTGCATACGGAGGTCGGCCACCGCTGCATTGGCGCCAAGGTCAACGGCAAATTGGTGGCGCTAGAATCGCCGCTGAAATCCGGCGACAAGGTAGAAATCTTTACTTCCAAGGATCCCAACGCCGGCCCATCGCGCGATTGGCAGGAATTCTTGGTCTCGCCGCGGGCCAAGGCGAAGGTACGGCAGTGGTTTGCCAAGGAAAGGCGCGAGGAACACCTCGAAGCCGGACGCGATGCCTTGGCCTCTGAGGTGCAGCGCGGCGGCTTGCCGATGCACCGCCTGTTTACTGCCAGCTCCATGAAGCAGGTGGCAGAACAGCTGCACTATTCTGATGTCGATGCCCTGTACACGGCCATCGGCGCAGGCCACGTCTCCGCACAGCACGTGGCCAACCAATTGGTGGCCATGTTCGGCGACCGCGATGATGCCGTGGATGCCCTGGCCTCCCGAACCCCACTCTCGGAGCTCGAGCAGTCCCGCGCGCAGCATACTAAGGACTCCGCCTCCGGCACCGGCATCTTGGTGGAGGGAAGCCCCGATGTCATGGCTAAGCTTGCGAAGTGCTGCCAGCCGGTGCCTGGGGACGCCATTTTTGGTTTTGTCACCCGTGGCGGGGGAGTATCCGTGCACCGTGCGGACTGCGCCAACGCGGAAAAGCTCAAATCTGAGCCGGAGCGCATGCTGAAGGTGGAGTGGTCCTCTGGCACCTCTTCTACCGGCGCCTTTTCCGCAACTCTGCAGCTTGAGGCGTTGGACCGCCAGGGCCTGCTGTCTGAGCTGACGCGGGTTCTAAGTGATCAAAACATCAATGTGTTGACGATGAATTCTAACCGCGGCGAGGACCAAATTGCCACGATGCGGTTTACCTTCTCTGTATCGGATACCAAACAGCTGGGTTCCTTGATGACGACGTTGCGCAATACCGAAGGCGTCTTTGACGTCTACCGCGTGACTGCCTAACCGCCTGACCGCCCGGCTACCTCCCTGTGCGGTTGCTCGACAGAGCAACGCGCGGGCGACGCGCACGTGACGATTGCGTGAACTCTTGGCGGAAGAAAGGTAAAAGCCCATTTCACGGGCTTCATGCTTCCTGCGAATGGGTTAAGAAAGCGGTATATATTGTCTGAATACTTTCTACGACACAGGAGTAACTATGCAGTTCCGCCGCATTGGCCAGTTGGTGGCCGCTACTACCGCCACCGCCGTCGCGCTCTCCGGCACACACGCCCTAGCGCAGGAGGATACGACCACCATCTCGGTCACCAATATCACTGACCTGCACGGCCACTTGGAAGATGGCCTGAGTGACCCTGCTAAGGCGGGCGATGAGATTGGTGTGGCTCGCCTGCAATCGCTTATCAAGCAGGTCAATGAAGGCCAAGAGTTCAACCTCACCTCTTCGGGCGATAACGTGGGCGGATCTGCATTCGTTTCGGCCATCTCTGATGACAAGTACACGCTAGAAGCGCTCAACGCCATGGGGATGAAGGTCACCGCAGTGGGCAACCACGAATTCGACAAGGGCACTGAGGACCTAACGGACCGTATCCAGCCCGCTTCTGACTATCCCATCCTCGGCGCCAATGTGTTAAAAGACGGCAAACCGCTTTTGGACGCCTCCCATGTGGAAGAAATCGACGGCGTAAAGGTCGGCTACGTCGGCACCGTCACCCAGAACACCAAGTTCAAGGTATCTGCGGCAAAGATTCCGGGCGTCACTTTTACCGATCCAGTCGAGGCAACGAATAAGGAGGCCACCCGCTTGAAGGAAAGCGGCGAGGCAGATGTCGTGGTCTCCCTCTTCCACGAAGACGCGGAGGAATACGCAGAAGGCTTCAACAAAGACGTCGATATCCTCTTTGGAGGCGATACCCACCAGACCACCCAGGGAACGCAAGAGCGCGACGGCGCCCTGCCACTGCAGTGGGCGCAAGGCTACGAGTACGGCAAGCTGCTTAACGATGCCGATATTACCTTCGACAAGGCCGCGGGCGAGGTAAAGAAGATTGAGCTCAAGCAGTACGATGCGACTGATGCGGCGCAGGTAGAGCCGGATGCTGAGATTGCGGGCATCGTTAAGAAGGCACAGGATGAGGCCGAGGTAAAAGGCTCGAAGACCGCTGGCACAGTCGAAACCGACTTATTCCGCGGCTCCGATGAGGGGCAAAAGCCAGGTTCCAACCGCGGTGTCGAGTCCACCCTGAATAACTTCATCGCTGACGGGCAACGTTATGCCATGAGCAAGCAGGTTGGCGAGGACATTGATCTTGGCGTGATGAACGCCGGCGGTGTGCGTGCCGATTTACAGGGCGGCGATGTCACATACAAGGACATCTTTGAGGTCCAGCCGTTTGGTAACTCGGTTATTACCGCGAAGGTCTCCGGCAAGGACTTCATCACCGCTTTAGAAAACCAGTGGCAAGATGGAAGCAGTCGGCCGCGTCTAGCCATGGGGCTGTCCAATAACGTCCAGGTGGTCTATGACCACACGGCATCCCACGGCGAGCGCGTCAAGTCCGTGACCATCAATGGCGAGCCCCTCGACGCGGATAAGGACTATTCCATCGCGCTATCGTCCTTCCTCGCCTCCAGCGACAGCGAAAAGGGTGGCGATGGCTACTTTGAGGCAGGCTCCATCAAGGACAAGAACGATGTGGGATACATGGATGCCCAGGCCATGATCGACTACATCGCCTCCGGTGAGTCCGAGGTCCGCAAGGGGCAGGGCCAGATTGGCGCCCACATCGATGGTGACATTGCCCCGGGCAAAGAAATCACCGTCGATCTGTCCAGCTTGAATTACACCAGCGAGGGAGAGCCCATGGCCAAGACCGTCASGGTGAAGYTTGGTGAKGAGRAAGCAACCGCCAATATCGATAATTCCAAGCAGGAAGGCGATGACCAATTTGGCGAGCGCGGACGTGCGCAAGTGACGCTTAACGTTCCAGAAGGCCTGACGGGCTCCCAAAACCTAGAAATCACCACCGATGCAGGCACGCAAGCGATCCTGCCCGTGAAAGTGGACGAAGCCGGCGGTGACGAGGCCGGCTCCCAAGAGGATGGTTCAGAGGATGAAGACTCCCCGAAGCTCCCGCAAGGCTCGTCTATTGGCGACGCAGCCCTTGCCATCGTGGCGGCACTAGCGGCAGGAATCGCCTTTATTGGTTTGAACCCCCAGGTGCTGCCGGCACCACTGCGGTCCATCTTTGATGACCTGCGCAAGACCTTTCACATCTAATTAGGGATCCAAATCCTGTGGATACGCGAAAAGCGCTTTTCCTCGCTTAAAGGGGGAAAAGCGCTTATTTTTCTGTGCTGTGTCGTGCATCCTAGTAACCTCAAAAGCCGTGGATATCTTTGAACGGTTTTTACGCGAGGCTACTTTTCAACTAGGAATCGAGCTACATCGAGTTCCTGTTGTCATGTTGTCTACATTAGGCATCTATCTCGCCTTTATGGTCTTGGTGAAGCTTTTTGGTTCCCGCGTATTGACCTCCATGACGGCCTCTGACGCGATCATCATCATTATGTTCGGTGCTGTTGCCGGGCGTGTGATCATTGGTGTTCCACCTACACTAGCGGCGGGKGTTATCGGGCTGACCACACTGATGGCCTTGGAAGCTGCATTCGGGACCATTCGCAAGGTAGTGAAATGGACGCGGTTTTTAGATCGGCGTCCAGTCCTTATCGTCTTTCAGGGCGAGATGATTGACGATAATCTCACCGTTTCCCATATCACTCGCTCTGACGTGTATTCCGCGGTGCGAAAGGCTGGTTTAGCCCGCATGGAAGACGTTCAGATTATGGTTTTAGAGCCCACCGGGCACATATCTGTCATCAAGAATGGTCAGGACATAGACCCAGATATCTTTAATGACCTCGTTGGCTCTGGGTATATCAAACAGGCCAAAGAGTCTTAAAGAATTGATAGAGGGGGAAGAACTTCAGGACTACTTTTCGTACAACCGCCGTGCAGATAAATAAGAGCACGGCGGTTAATCGCCCTCAAGAGGCATCAACGTCTAGAAAGGAAGTTTGAAGTTCTTTAGAAGGTCATCGATGTTGATGTACTTATTGGCGAACGCGAAGAGAGTGCCCAGTGCGCCGACAGCAGCAGTAATGACTTCGATCCAGGCCTTGACGGACTCAGGATTCGCGTCCTTGGAAGACAAGGCTTGCGTATTCTTGGCGTCGTTTTTCTTGTTTGCATCAGAATCAATGTTCTGGCTAGGAGTGCTGGTGGAGGCAGTAGAAGAGCCTTGAGCAAGGGTATTCACATTCTCCGCGGCAGTGGCCACGGTGGTGCCAGCGAGAGTAACGGATAGGGCGGTTGCGCCGGCGAGGAAGGCCTTGCGGGAGAAAAGCTTCATTGTGTTTCCTGTCAAGCTTGTGGTGTTCAAATTTTTTGGATATTAGACGGCTGCGTAGCTGTCTGAATTACCCGAGCTAATTTTAATAAAAAACATTATCAATAAGGAATGGGGGTGTTTGGAGGGGGTGATTAATGCAGATGGTGTGAATGGGAAGGATGTGCTTTCTGGAGCTAAGCGAGGTAGAAGGGTATTTAAGGAAAAGCATCGGATATGAAAATTCCCCAGCGCCACGCCACGATATAGTTCGTGCAGTGTGCTGGGGTGAGGCAAATGTAGAGGGAATGGGGGAGGCATCGGCAAGCGCCGATGCCGCAGACTAGGCCTTTACCGTAGCCTTTTTGATCTTTACCTCTTCTGCAGGCTTGCCATCCTCTTGGCCGCCTGGATTGCTACCTTGGTCACCGGTGTCTACGCCGGCCTCGGCAATCTTGTCTAGGGTCTTGAGGCCTTCTTCAGTGATGGTGCCGAAGTAGGTGTAGTTAGGAGGTAACTCCGAGTCATCGTAGTTAAGGAAGAACTGGGAGCCGTTGGTATCTGGGCCGCTATTGGCCATAGCGACGGAGCCGCGGGGGTAGACAACTGGGTTCTGCGCGTCCTCGTCATCAGTTTCATCGGTGGGGTATTCATCAGCAAAGCTGAAGCCCGGGCCGCCGGCACCGGAACCGGTGGGGTCGCCGCACTGGAGCACATTCAAGCCACCGGAGGTCATGCGGTGGCAGACGGTGTCATCGTAGAAGCCGGAGTCAGCCAGTTCCGAAATGGCGTGGGTAGTACAAGGCGCAGTGGCGCGGTCTAGGTCCATCTCGATCGGGCCCTGGGTGGTATCGAAGGATACAGTAACAGTGCCCTCGGTGGATATATCCTTGCCGTCGGGCTTCTTGGCACCGTGGCCATCCTGCCCATTGTCCTTGTACTCGCACTGGACGGTTGCAGGCAGGGCTTCCGCGCGCTTGCCGCTCAAGGGCTCTGCCTTGGGTGCTTCCTGCGTGGTCTGTGCTTCCGAGGTATCTTCCGCCTGGATTTCGCCCTCAGAGTCATCGCGGGTGGAGAGGAAGTAAATCCCTCCGGCGATGCCGAGGATGACGACGAGCGAGGCTAAGGCGACGCCAAAAGGACGAGTCTTTTGTTTGCGGTCACGGGACTTTAGTTCGCGGTCGAGCTTGTGCAGCGCGTCTTCTCCGCGCTTTTTATTATCTGGCACCGTGGGACAACCTTTCTAGCGATTATCGGTGACGTGTCTCAACTAGGACGATTTTAGCGGCTTTGCGGCCATGGGGATGACTTGGCTCGGGGATTGGCTTAAGCAATAAGCGGAGAGCTATAGCGGGGAAGCAAAAGTATCAGTACGCTCGGGGCCATGGCTGAAGTTAATTTTTCTGACGAACCTACCCAAACCGCTGGTGAACTTCCCGCAGTAGGGGAGTCCATCCCAGAATTCACTCTCGTTGGCACCGACCTCTCTGAGGTCACCAAAAAGGATTTCGAGGGCAAGCGCCTCGTTATCTCGATTTTCCCATCCATCGATACCGGCGTGTGCCAGCAGCAGTTGCGCACCTTTAATGAAAAGGCTGCGGGCTTGGACAACACCGTTGTCTTGTCCGTCTCCCGCGACCTACCTTTTGCACTGGATCGTTTCTGCGCCGCAGAGGGCATTGAAAACGTGGACACCGCCTCCGATTTCCGCTCCGATTTTGGCGAGAAGTTCGGCGTGACCTTGCAAGGCTCCCCGCTCAAGGGCCTTTTGGCACGCTCCGTTGTGGTCACCGACGCTGACCACAAGGTCATCTACAACGAGTTGGTGCCAGAGGTAACCACTGAGCCGGACTACGATAAGGCACTTGCCGCCCTGCAATAAAGCTTTAAGCTGGCAGGATATTTAAATCTAGCACCCAGCCTTTCCCCATAACCCACCGTGGCTGTGGGGGTGAAGGCTGGGTGCTTTTTGCATGCTTGCGGGGCCCTTGAGTTCAGAGGGGCGCTGCGTTCGGGAGCGCTGTGGGTGCAGGTCTCGTTAGACTTAAAGCATGGAGATTCAAGGATTTACCGCGGGCCCATTTAGCACCAATACTTATATCGCGGCGGAGGGAAAGCGCGCTTTCATCGTGGATCCAGGCATGGATTCCACGTCGCAGGTTCTAGCGTACGACTATGACTATGAAGCCATCGTGCTCACGCACGGGCACATTGACCACACTCGCGAGGCCGGTGACTTGGCGCAGGAGCTCGATATCCCCGTTTATATTCATCCCGCAGATAAGTTCATGTTGGATTCTGGGGAGGGTGTTTCCGCCCAGGCACAGGAGTTATTCCACGCCTCGAGAATGGTGCCCATTTCCGATCTCCGCGAACTCCACGGTGGGGAAGAACTGGAGCTAATCGGGCATACATTTACCCTCCAGCACGCGCCTGGGCATTCGCCGGGGTGCGTATTGATCATTTCGGATACTTTTGCCCTTACCGGGGACGTACTTTTTGCCGGGGGAATGGGGCGGGTCGATCTGCCGGATTCTAATCCACAGGCCATGCTGGACTCATTGGCGGGACCGGKGTGGGRTTTWGACGATAAGCTGGACATTCTTCCCGGCCACGGCCCAACCTCGACCATGCGTCAGGAGAGGGCGACCAACCCATTCCTGCGAAAATCCCATGGGGTAGTCTAGTGACCATGAGTGAAGAGAAGCGGTTCCAGGCACTGTCCGCACCGAAGGGTGTGCCAGACTATTTCCCACCAGAGTCTGCGACTTTTTATAAGGTCCGCCAGACCATGGTGGAACAGGCGCATCTTTCCGGCTTTCAGCACATTGAATTGCCCATTTTTGAAGATACCGCGCTCTTTGCCCGCGGCGTGGGCGAATCTACCGACGTGGTCTCCAAGGAGATGTACACCTTTGCAGATCGCGGCGATCGCTCAGTGACCCTGCGCCCAGAGGGCACCGCGGGTGTGATGCGCTCGGTCATTCAACACAATCTGGACCGCGGTCAGCTGCCGGTAAAGCTGAACTACAGCGGGCCGTTCTTCCGCTATGAGCGCCCGCAGGCAGGGCGCTACCGCCAGCTTCAGCAGGTTGGCGTGGAAGCCATTGGCGTCGACGATCCCGCATTGGATGCGGAGGTCATCGCCCTGGCGGATCGCTCCTATAGGGCCCTGGGACTTTCCGGGTACCGCCTGGAATTGACCAGCTTGGGCGACCGGAATTGCCGGCCCGCCTACCGCGAAAAGCTGCAGGAATTCCTGTTTAAGCTGGACTTGGATGAGGAAACCCGCCGCCGCGCGGAGATCAATCCCTTGCGCGTCTTGGACGATAAGCGCCCAGACATGCAGGAGCAGCTTGCCGATGCCCCATTGATGCTCGACTACCTCAACGCCGAGTGCCGCGAGCACTTTGAGACCGTAACCGGCATGCTGGATGATATGGGTGTTGCCTACGAAATCAACCCGCGCATGGTGCGCGGCTTGGACTACTACACCAAGACCTGTTTTGAATTCGTCCACGATGGCCTGGGTGCGCAATCCGGTATTGGCGGCGGTGGCCGCTACGACGGGTTGATGGCGCAGCTTGGCGGCCAAGATCTCTCGGGCATCGGCTATGGCCTCGGCGTCGACCGCGCCATCCTCGCCCTTGAAACGGAGGGAATCACCTTAGAAGGCAGTGATTCCCGCGTGGACGTCTACGGCATTGCCTTGGGCGCAGCGGCCAAGCGCCGCATGACCGGGATCATCAATGACCTGCGCAAGGCGGGAATCGCCGCGGACATGTCCTTTGGTGATCGCGGCCTTAAGGGGGCGATGAAGGGCGCTGACCGCGCGGGCGCGCGCTTTGCTCTGGTCTTGGGAGACCAAGAACTAGACAATGGCACCGTCGCCGTGAAGGACTTGGCCGCCCACGAACAGCGCGATGTTGAACTATCGCAGCTGGTTGCCATTCTGGGGCAGGATCTAGAAGGCTAAACGCAGGATCAAAAAAGGGGGCACCGAAATTACTCGGTGCCGCCCTTTTATGTGCTTTTGACTGATTAGCACTCCACCTGGGAAACGCTAAAGCCCATCGTCTTGGCCAAGCCGCCGAGGGAGGTCTCCTTGTACTTGGAGAGCATATCGCGGCCCGTATCCGCCATGGTTTGTACGGCATTATCTAGGGTGACGTGGTGGGTGCCTTCACCCATCATCGCCATGCGGGCGGCGTTAATGGATTTCACCGCGCCGATGGCGTTGCGCTCAATACAGGGGATCTGCACTAATCCACCTACCGGGTCACAGGTAAGGCCGAGGTTGTGTTCAAGGGCGATCTCTGCCGCATTTTCTACCTGGGCAGGCGTTGCACCAAGGAGTGCTGCCATTCCCGCAGCGGACATGGACGAGGCGGAGCCGACTTCTCCCTGGCAGCCCACCTCGGCGCCGGAAATTGAGGCATTTTGTTTGATGATCATGCCGATTGCGCCGGCGGTGAGCAGGTAGCGGCGTGCGGATTCGCGGCAGAAGCCACCATGGAAATCGCGCGCATAGTGCAAGACTGCGGGAATGATGCCGCAGGCGCCGTTGGTGGGCGCGGTGATAACGCGGCCGCCCGCAGCGTTTTGCTCGTTGACCGCTAAGGCGAAGAGGTTGACCCATTCCATGGCGGAAAATCCAGAGTGTGGGTCATTTTTCTGCTCGAGCAGCTGCGCATACATCTTGGGGGCACGCCGCGGCACTCGGAGACCACCGGGCAAGAGGCCCTTGGTGGAAATGCCATCGGTCACGCATTCGCGCATGATGTCCCATACGAGGTCCAAGTGGCGCAGGACAAAATCCGCGCCGCCCTCGTCCTGATGAAGTACTTCCTCATTGGCGAGGACGATTTCCCAAATATCTTTGTCGTTGGCCTCGCAGAGGTTGAGCAGTTCTTCACCGGTGGTGAACTCATAAGGCACGGTATCTTCTACGGTTGCTGCGGCAACGCCGGCGGGTACCTCGTGGCTATCGGCCATCTCCGCGTCTAACTCTTTGCGGGAGAGGATGAAGCCACCGCCGACGGAGAAGTACTGCTCGTCTTCAGCCAAGATAGTGCCATCAGCATCCCAGGCCTTGAAGATCATGCCGTTGGGGTGCTGGGGCAGTGGCTCGTTCTCAAAGGCAATTTCGTAGTCGACGGAGCCGGACGGGCCGGAGATGTTGCCTTCACTGGGGATTATGCCGCCGGCTTGTGGCTCGGCATCGATGGGAACGGTCAGCGGCTCCCAACCGGCGAGTCCCAGAATGACGGCGCGGTCGGAGGCGTGGCCGCGCCCAGTGGCGGCAAGCGAACCGCGCAGCTCCGCGGAGACGCGGGCGGGATGGGTATCGAGGGATTCTAGAAATTGCTTCGCGGCGCGCATCGGCCCAACCGTGTGTGAGGAGGAGGGACCAATGCCGATGGCGAAAATGTCAGTAACGCTAATAGTCATGGTGAAAGCCTTAAGAAACCTTTCTTGGTAGCAAGAGAGTTATCAGTCCAAGAGCATGAAAAAGAGATTTTCTCAGGCGCGGGGATTCAAGTGGAACATTTCTAAAATTCAAGCGTAGAGAAATATGTGACATGTATCAATTTTAGAATATGCGATAGGTATTGCGGCGCTAGTGCTTTCCGTCGTATTGGGACAAAATTTCCTCGAAAGGCAGAAATTCCTCGTCCACTCCGATCCCAGTGGGGCGGGAATGGGGTCCGGGCTTAGGGGCATCGGCAAGCCCGGCGACCCGATCCGTTGGGCGGATCATCTGATCTGCAAGCTGGGTGGCGGCGCGCTCGATGCGGCTGCGAATGCGCGCGCCCTCGGCGGTGCCCAGATCTTCTGTTGCCTGGAAAATGCCGGTGGGAACGACGTGGGCGTGCAGGTAATTCAATAGGGGGCGCAGCGCATAGTCCAAGATGAGCGCGTGGCGCGGTGAACCGCCCGTAGCGGCAACGATGGTAGGCAGTTCCTCCAAGGCGTGCGAATCCAGAACATCAAAAAACATCTTGAACAGCCCGGAGTAGCTTCCTTGGAACGCGGGCGTGACGGCAATAAAGCCATCGGCCGTAGACAGCAGCTCTTTCGCTTCATCCAAGTGGGGCGTCGGGGCCGCCCAATTGGTCATGGCCGTGGCCAATTCAGAAGCAAGGGTGCGCACCTCAATGATGTGGGTGTTCACGCCTTCACCGCGTGCGGAAATCTTTGCCTCGGTGGCTTCTGCAATAGTCTCAGCTAATTGCCGGGTAGATGATGGCTCCGATAGCCCGGCCGTGAGGACAACCAAAGATCGCATTGTTTAGTCCTCCTTTCCAGGGCTTACGCGAAAGTGTGGGGAATCTGGGTGCTGCTTGAGCGTGGCATGCGTTGGTGGGTCTGAGGGTACATGGTCTGGTCGCCGCTGCTCAAAGCGTCGGCGGAGCTCTGGGACGACTTGAGTGCCAAGAATTTCTATCTGCTTGAGCACCACTTCTTGCGGCAGGCCCGCGTGATCGATGAGGAAGAGCTGGCGTTGGTAATCGCCCACGTAGTCCGCAAATTTCAGGGTGCGCTCAATAACCTGCTCTGCGGTACCCACGGTCAGC
The DNA here is from genome assembly GCF_030515985.1 of Corynebacterium accolens. Next base: position 1,773,716 of record NZ_CP100376.1, read on the forward strand.
GGGGTGTAGTCAGTAAACTCCTCCAGGCTAGGCCCGTGCCCGTACACGGGTGCGTTATCGAAGTACGGGCGGAAGAACTTCTTGGCTTCCTCTTCAGTATCGCCAATGAATACCTGGCCGCCGAGACCCACGATGGCTTGGTCGGCCTGACCGTGGCCATAGGAGGCGAAGCGGCGCCGGTACATGGTGACCATCTTGGCCGTGTGTTCCTGATTCCAGAAAATATTATTGTGGAAGAACCCGTCGCCATAATAGGCCGCTTGTTCTGCAATCTGTGTAGAGCGAATTGAGCCGTGCCATACAAACGGCGGGACGCCATCGAGGGGCGCCGGGGTAGAGGTAAACGCCTGCAACGGGGTGCGGAATTTGCCCTCCCAGTTGACGCTATTTTCGCGCCACAGGCGGCGCAGCAAGTGGTAATTTTCCACGGCCAAGGGGATGCCTTGGCGGATATCTTTGCCAAACCACGGGTAGACGGGGCCGGTATTGCCGCGTCCCATCATCAGGTCCACACGGCCGCCGGAAAGGTGCTGCAAAAAGGCGTAATCTTCCGCGATCTTTACCGGGTCATTGGTGGTAATTAGCGTCGTGGAGGTAGAAAGCTGCAGGCGCTTAGTCTGCGCCGCAATATAGGCCAGGTGGGTCGTCGGGGAGGAGGGGACGAAGGGCGGGTTGTGGTGCTCGCCTGTGGCAAAGACATCGAGGCCCACTTCTTCCGCCTTGAGCGCGATTTCCGTAATATTGCGGATTCGCTCCGCCTCTGACGGGGTTTCGCCCGTCGTTGGATCGGTGGTCACATCTCCGACCGTGAAAATGCCAAATTGCATGGTGTCCCTTTCTACGTACCTATAATCATTGTACGTGACATGTCAACAACGTGGGAGGGGAGATTGTTCCCAAACGAGTAAAGAGGGGGACGGGAATTAGCTGTAGACCCCGCGCCCCAAGGTGTCGCACTCAGCCATCCGGCCGGAATTATAACCAGCAAGGAAAGCCCGCTGGCGTTGCTCGGAGGAGCCGTGCGTCCACGCATCGGGTTGGACCTGCCCGGTGGAACGCCGCTGGATATTATCGTCGCCCACAGCCTGCGCCGCGGTGACTGCGTCAGCGACCTGCTGCTGGGAAATCGGTTCCAGCAGCGCATCCTCGCCCTTATCTGCATGAGAAGCCCAAATACCTGCGTAGCAATCTGCCTGGAGCTCGATCTTTACCGCATTGGAATCCGCGCCGGGGTCGTTATAGTCAGATAGCTGCAGCGTGCCCTCGAGCTGCTGAATGTGGTGGCCAAACTCGTGGGCGACGATGTACATCTGCGCGAATGGGGCATTGTGCGCGCCGTAGTTGCTCAGGGAATCGAAAAAGGTGGTATCGAAATACGCCGATTGGTCGGCGGGGCAATAAAAGGGACCCGTGGCTGAAGAGGCGGTGCCGCAACCGGAATTGGTGGAGCCATTAAAAATCACCCGGCCAGGGTTGGTGTATTCGATGCCGGCTTGCTCGGGCAGCTCGGCGGTCCAGACGTTATCCACGCTCATGGCGGKAAACATGACCCGGCAGTCATCGTATTTATTGCCGTCTTCTGCCGTTTGGCAGTGATCGAAGGCAGAATCATCGGCACCGGAGTGGGACTGCTCATTGCCCAGGAGGGCGCCAATATCGGAGGGGTTTCCTCCCAATAAGAGGTAGAGCCCGACGAGCATGACGGAGCCGATGCCGCCGCCTAAAGCGAGGCCGCCGCCACCGCCGGAGGTTGCGCGCTGGCCATCGAAATCGGCACCAGATTTAAACGTCATGCCTAAATAGTGCCACACCTTTTCGGCGTCTTCAGTGCGTACCGGCCACATTTATGCGCGGTACTGGCAGCGGCGTCCGGTTCGCACCCATGCCTAGTGCCTTAAATGGACTTAATAGGAGAAGAAACGGCGATGGGATGTAGAATTGGCCAAGTTCCTAGTCTTGTGCTTGGTTGGGCGCGCGCTGTTTACGCGTGGCTGGACCCGCAAGTAACTCCATTTCAGAAGGGATTGAATTATAGTGCTGCGTACCCATTTGGCCGGTGAGCTCCGCAAAGAACTGGCAGAAGAGACCGTAACCCTAACCGGTTGGGTGTCTCGTCGCCGTGACCACGGCGGCGTGATCTTCATTGACCTGCGCGATCGTTCCGGCATTGCCCAGGTGGTCTTCCGCGAATCCGATGTGGCAGAGCGCGCCCACGACCTGCGTTCGGAATACTGCGTCAAGGTAACCGGCGTAGTGGAACCGCGCCCAGAAGGCTCCGAAAACCCGAACCTGCCTTCCGGAGACATCGAGGTCAACGTCACCGACCTGGAGGTGCTCAACAAATCCGCAGCGCTGCCCTTCCAGGTAGATGATCCTTCCGCCTCTGGCGAGGTAGGCGAGGAGACCCGCCTGAAGTACCGCTACTTGGATCTGCGCCGCGAGCGCCAGGCAAAGGCCCTGCGCCTGCGCTCCGCTGCCAACCGCGCGGCCCGCAACGTGCTGGATAAGCACGATTTCGCCGAAATCGAAACCCCTACCTTGACCCGCTCCACCCCTGAGGGCGCCCGCGACTTTTTGGTCCCTGCCCGCCTGAAGCCGGGCTCCTGGTACGCGCTGCCGCAGTCGCCGCAGCTGTTCAAGCAGCTGCTGATGGTGGCGGGCATGGAGCGCTATTACCAGATCGCGCGGTGCTACCGCGATGAGGACTTCCGCGCCGACCGCCAGCCGGAATTTACCCAGCTAGACGTGGAGATGTCCTTCGTGGATCAAGACGATGTCATTGCGCTTGGTGAAGAGATTGTCAAAGAGCTGTGGAAGCTCATCGGCTATGACATTCAGACCCCGATCCCGCGCATGACCTATGCCGATGCCATGAAGTACTACGGCTCCGATAAGCCGGATCTGCGCTTCGACATCAAGATCGTCGAGTGCACGGAGTTCTTCAAGGACACTACCTTCCGCGTCTTCCAGAACGAATACGTCGGCGCCGTAGTCATGGACGGCGGTGCTTCGCAGCCGCGCCGCCAGTTTGATGCATGGCAGGACTGGGCCAAGCAGCGCGGCGCCAAGGGCCTTGCCTACATCACCGTTGCAGAAGATGGCACTTTGGGCGGGCCAGTAGCCAAGAACATCACCGACGCGGAGCGCGAGGGCATCGCCGAGCACGTGGGCGCAAAGCCTGGTGACGCCATCTTCTTCGCCGCCGGCGATACCAAGTCTTCCCGCGCGCTGCTGGGTGCGGCCCGCGGTGAAATCGCCAAGAAGCTCGACCTCATCAAGGAAGGTGACTGGGCCTTTACCTGGGTCGTTGACGCCCCGCTCTTTGAGCCTTCTGCCGATGCCACCGCTTCCGGCGACGTGGCCTTGGGCCACTCCAAGTGGACCGCGGTGCACCACGCTTTTACCTCGCCGAAGCCGGAGTGGATCGATTCCTTCGACGAGAACCCGGGCGAGGCCACGGCCTACGCTTATGACATCGTCTGCAACGGCAACGAGATCGGCGGCGGTTCTATCCGTATCCACCAAGAAGATGTGCAAAAGCGTGTCTTCGAGGTCATGGGCATCGGCGATGAGGAAGCACAAGAAAAGTTCGGCTTCTTGCTTGACGCTTTCTCCTACGGCGCACCTCCACACGGCGGCATCGCCTTTGGCTGGGACCGCATCGTGTCCCTCTTGGGCGGCTTTGACTCCATCCGCGACGTCATTGCCTTCCCGAAGTCCGGTGGCGGCGTGGATCCGCTTACCGATGCCCCCGCGCCCATCCCTGCCGCACAGCGCAAGGAGACCGGCGTGGATTTCAAGCCGGAGAAGAAAAAGAACGGCGAAGAGGCTAAGGCCGCGAAATCAGAGCAGGAGAACTAGCTCTTAGGCTCGCTATCACGACACCATTTTTAGGGTAAGCGGGGCGCGCGTCCTCGCCGCAGCGGAAACTTGTGCGGCGAGGGTGTAGCCCCCGCTTTGTGTTGGCGGGCATACTGGATAGAACTATGGTTGATACACAGACAGTGCTTTCGGCCGATGAGGTCATTGGTGCCGCATCGGAAATGTTGTCGCGCCGCTTTGGTGGCACGCCGGAAATGTCAGACATTGAGGATCTAGGCGGATCCGGCAATGCTTTAGTCCTGCGCGCGAAGGTTGCCCCTAGCGCCTTTTTGCCGCATCGCTCTGTGGTCATCAAATACAATCCGGTCACCGGCTACGGCGTGGATGACGCGGCAATGCTGCGCGAGGTCGTGGCCTATCAATTCACCACCGCCTTAGCAGAAGACGTGCGCCCAGGGCCGGTGCTGCTTGCGCATGATTTAGACCGGCGCATCATCGTCCTGACGGATTTGGGGGAGGCCGAGACCCTTGCGGATGTGCTCTTAGAATCCGGCGATGAGGATCGCATTCGGATCCTGCGCTCCTTGGGCACGGCATTGGGGCATATCCACGTAGGCACCGCGGATCATGAGCAGGATTTCGAGACCCTGCTCAACCGCACCTTGCGGCATAACCCGGAATACGCCGAGCACCAATCTGTGCGCGATCAGTCCCTGTATCGCTCCATCGGCATCGGGCTGAGCCTGCTTGATGAGGCGGGGCTTGAAGCCCCCGAAAGCTTCCGCAGTTTAGCCGATCAAGCCGCTGAATCCCTCGCCTCCGGCAAGGATAGGGCCTTTACTCCCTTCGATTTATCGCCGGATAACATCATCGTCTCCAAGCGCCTGCACTTCTTGGACTATGAATGGGCCGGTTTTAGGAACGTGGGCTTTGACGTCGCGTGCGTTATCGCGGGCTTCCCGCAGTTCCTGTTTTCTAAGCCAATTACGGATAAGGAAGCAGATATATTCCTCGCCGCATGGTCGCGCGAGGTATCTGAGGTGTGGCCGCGCTTTGCCGACGAAGACGAACTGCACGGGCTTATCGTCGCTTCCCTCATTGGCTGGGCCTTGTCGAGCGTGACCACGATGCACGCTGGCGGAATTGAGGGACTGGTTGCCCTTGCTAGCGGTGACGCGGAGATTGTCCATGACCCAAAGCGTTCGATCCTGCGCCCGCCGGAAAGCGGCCCTTTTAATGAGGACGAGCTATTGGTGCGCCAAGATTTGTACGAAACCTTTGACGCGCTCGCGCGCTACGCCGCCCAATGCGGGACCGCACCGTGCACGTCCATCGCGGAGTTTGGCACCATCGTTGCCCGCCGCGTCCACGACGAATAATCACTACACCTTTCTGGGGAGCTAAAACCACATGAGCCAGGATTCTCTCTTCGGCGCCTCTCCCAATGCCGGTGGCACTATGGGCGGCGAAGGCTCGCCATCGTCTTTTCCCACAGCCAATCTCTTTGCCACGCACTCCGGTTCGCCCTTGGCCGCTCGCATGCGCCCACAGACTCTAGAAGAGGTCGTGGGCCAGGACCACCTCCTTGCCCCCGGCAAGCCGCTGCGCCGCTTGGTCGAGGGGTCCGGCGAGGCTTCGGTCATTTTGTATGGGCCGCCGGGTACTGGCAAGACGACGATTGCCTCGCTGATAGCCAGCCAGATGGGCCAAAACTTCGTCGGCCTCTCCGCCCTTGACTCAGGGGTGAAGCAGGTGCGCGAAGTCATTACCCACGCCCGGCAGGAACTCATCCACGGCCGCCGAACGGTCCTTTTCATCGATGAGGTGCACCGTTTCTCCAAAACCCAACAAGACGCCTTGCTGGCGGCGGTTGAAAACCGGACGGTCCTGCTGGTTGCAGCGACGACCGAAAACCCATCCTTCTCGGTCGTCTCGCCGCTTCTTTCCCGCTCGCTGCTTTTGCAGTTGCACTCGCTGAGCGAGGAGGATCTTAAGGGCGTAGCCCGCCGCGCGTTAGACAGCGATCGGGGGCTAGGCGAGCGCGAGCTAAGCATTACTGATGAGGCGCTCAACCAGCTTGTCGTGCTCTCTGGTGGCGATGCCCGGCGCAGCCTGACCTACCTCGAGGCGGCCGCGGAAGCAGTCGACGATGGCGGCGAGATCACCGCGGCCACGATTACGGATAACGTGAATCGGGCGGTGGTGCGCTATGACCGTGACGGCGATCAGCACTACGACGTGACTTCTGCGTTCATCAAGTCCATCCGCGGCTCCGATGTCGATGCCGCGCTGCACTACCTAGCGCGCATGGTGGAAGCCGGCGAAGATCCCCGGTTTATCGCCCGCCGCCTGATGGTTCACGCCTCAGAAGATATTGGCATGGCAGATCCCACCGCCTTGCAAGTCGCCGTTGCCGCTGCAGAGGCGGCGCAACTGATCGGCTTGCCAGAAGCGCGCATCCCACTGGCGCAGGCAACGATTCACTTGGCGACGGCGCCGAAATCTCCGTCCGTCATCGCTGCTATTACTAAGGCGCAGGCCGATGTCGCGGCCGGCAAGGTGGGCCACGTGCCGCCGCACCTGCGTGATGGGCACTATGAGGGCGCCAAGCGGCTGGGAAATGCCACGGGGTATTCCTATCCCCACGATGACCCGCGCGGGGTAGTGGAGCAGCAATACCTGCCCGATGAGCTTGAGGGCACCGTATATTATGAGCCCACCGAGCACGGCGCGGAAAAGCGAATCTTTGACTATATTGGCCGTTTGCGCAGGATACTTCGCGGCAAGCGCCGCTAAGTGCGAACCGGCTCGACCGGTTTTGGCCCCACCGATGGGCACAGCCTGCCTACCTGTAGGTAAAGTTGGGTGGGTTAGAAAGCTTCTTGATGGAAGATAAAAGCTTAGACAGTTAGGATTATTGCTCGTGAAGACTCATGAGATCCGGGAACGGTTTACCCAGCACTTCGTCAATTCTGGTCACGAGGTTGTCCCCAGCGCCTCTTTGATCCTGGATGACCCTAACCTGCTTTTCGTTAACGCGGGCATGGTGCCCTTCAAGCCCTATTTCTTGGGCCAGCAGACCCCACCATTTTCGCAAGGCCTTGCCACCTCTAYCCAGAAGTGCGTGCGCACCTTGGATATCGRGGRGGKGGGCATTMCCMCCCGCCACAACACCTTCTTCCAAATGGCGGGCAACTTCTCCTTTGGTCAGTACTTCAAGGAAGGCGCCATTTCCAATGCATGGAACCTGCTGACCAAAGACGTAGAAGACGGCGGGTTTGGCCTGGATCCGGAGCGCCTGTGGGTCACCGTGTACCTCGATGATGATGAGGCAGCGGAAATCTGGCGCGATAAGATCGGCGTGCCAGAAGAGCGCATCCAGCGCCTAGGCATGGAAGATAACTACTGGTCCATGGGCGTGCCGGGGCCGTGTGGCCCCTGCTCGGAAATCTATTACGATCGCGGCCCCGAATACGGCAAGGACGGCGGCCCGATTGCGGACGATAACCGTTACATGGAGATCTGGAACCTCGTGTTCATGCAAAATGAGCGCGGCGAGGGAACCGGAAAGGGCGATTTTGAGATCGTCGGCGAGCTGCCGAAGAAAAACATCGATACCGGCTTGGGCATCGAGCGCGTCGCCTGCCTCTTGCAGGGTGTAGACAACGTTTACGAGACCGACCTGCTGCGCCCGGTCATTGACGTCGCCGAGGAGCTTACCGGCGCCACCTACGGCGAGAAGGCAACGCAGCAGGAAAATATCCGCTTCCGCGTGGTGGCTGACCACTCCCGCACCGGCATGATGCTCATCTTGGATGGTGTTACCCCAGGAAACGAGGGTAGGGGCTATATCCTGCGCCGCTTGCTGCGCCGCATCATTCGCTCAGCAAAGCTGCTGGGTGCCGAGGGCGCTACCATGGAGCGCTTCATGAATACCGTCATGGATACCATGACCCCGTCCTATCCAGAGATTGCGGATAACCGCGAGCGAATCCTGCGCGTGGCCATCAACGAGGAAAAGGCGTTTTTGAAGACGCTGGAGTCTGGCACCAAGCTTTTCGATGAAGCCGTGGAGGACCTGCGCTCCACCCACCGCGCCAAGACCCAAAAGGTGCTCTCCGGTGACAAGGCCTTCGAGCTGCACGATACCTACGGTTTCCCCATCGACCTCACCCTGGAAATGGCGCAAGAGGCCGGCCTTGACGTGGACATGGACGGCTTTAATGCCGCCATGGGCGAGCAGCGCCGCCGCGCCAAGGCCGATAACCAGGCCAAGAAGCACGGTCACACCGACCTCTCCTTGTACCGCGACTGGGTGGATAATAACCCCACCGTATTCACCGGCTATGAGGAACTGGTCTCGGGTGCCAACGTCATCGGGCTGGTCAAAGATGGCCAAAAGGTCAACGAGGTACACGAGGGCGATGAGGTTGAGGTCATTTTGGACCACTCGCCGCTCTACGCTGAGTCCGGTGGACAGATGGCTGACCGCGGCCGCATTTCCGCGGGCGAATCCCTCTTGGAGGTCAATGACGTCCAGAAGATTGGCAAGAAGCTGTGGGTACACAAGGCTTCCGTTACCGCCGGTGGGCTCGACCTGGGCATGTCCGTTGAGGCTTCCGTAGATGAGAAGTGGCGCCACGGTGCGACCCAGGCCCACTCGGCTACCCACCTCATCCACGCGGCCCTGCGGCAGGTGCTGGGACCCACCGCAGTGCAGGCGGGCTCCCTGAACCGCCCGGGCTACCTGCGCTTTGACTTCAACTACACCGAGCAGTTGAGCCAGGAACAAATGGAAGAAATCGCGCTTATTACCAACCAGGCGATCGATTCCAATATGGCCGTCAACACCATTGAGACCTCGCTGGAAGAGGCCAAGGCGATGGGCGCCATGGCCCTGTTCGGTGAAAACTACGGCAACCAGGTGCGCGTGGTGGAAATCGGCGGACCATTTTCCATCGAGCTCTGCGGCGGTACCCACGTGGGTTCCTCGGCAGAAATTGGACTGGTTTCCGTGCTTGGCGAGTCCTCGGTGGGCTCCGGCGCCCGCCGCATTGAGGCCTACTCCGGCATGGATGCCTTCCGGTACTACTCCAAGGAAACCGCGCTGGTAGAGGGCGTATCCCGCGAGCTAAAGGTGCAGTCTGAGGAACTTCCGGAGCGGATTTCGCAGCTTTCGGAGCGGCTCAAGGCGGCCGAAAAGGAAATTGAGGGCCTGCGCAAGGCGCAACTGACCGCGCGCGCCTCTGAAATCATCGACTCGGCTACCGAGGTCAATGGCATCAAGACCATTACGCTCCAGCTTCCCGATGGCACCTCGGGCGGCGACCTGCGGACCGTGGCCACCGATATCCGCAACCGCATGAAGGATACGGCCGCGGTCATCGTGCTCGGCGCGGTGGATAAGGGCAAGTTCCCGTTCATTGCCGCCGCTACGGGCAAGGCGGTGGACGAGGGCGTGAAAGCTGGGGACATCGTCAAGCGCCTTGGCGAATACGTCAACGGCCGCGGCGGCGGCAAGCCAGACATGGCGCAGGGCTCTGGTACCGCGCCGGAAGGTGCGCAGCGGGGCTTTGAGGCCGTCAAGGATCTGTTGCAGTCGCGATAAGGATTCATTGTGGCAAAGGTTGAACCAGATTCCCCCGGAGTGGATGACCCAGGCGAGGGCCGCCGATTAGCACTCGACGTGGGCACAGTGCGAATTGGCGTCGCGGCATCCAACCGCGAGGCCACCCTCGCTACCCCTGTGGAAACCGTTCCCAGGAAGACCGGCTTCAAAGACCGCGATCAAGAAGACATTGATCGAATTCTCGAGCTTATTGAGGCATATTCCGCGGTAGAAGTCATTGTTGGTTTGCCGCGTGATTTACACGGAAATGGGTCAAAAAGTGTAAAACACGCGAAAGAAATTGCGTTTCGGATTCGACGCCGCTTGAATCAAGATGAAAATATAGATAAAGTTCCACCACCAGTACGCTTGGCTGATGAACGTTTGACGACGGTAGCGGCAACCACCGCGCTGCGCGCGTCCGGCGTGTCCGAAAAGAAGGGCAGAAAAATCATTGACCAAGCTGCAGCGGTGGAAATACTACAGTCCTGGCTGGATGGGCGTGCTAACGCGCTCCGCTCGGATGATGCAGTAGCCCAGCCTTCAAACTCAGGAGACTAAACACGTGAGCCGTAACCAACAACGCCTCGGGCGATCGATGGATGATAAGTACGTCAAGCGGCGCCAGCGCGGCATCGCCGTGGTGGTCGCATCCGTCATCGTCATTCTAGGAGCTCTGATCTACATCGGAGTACGCATCGGCACTTCTTCGGCCGACTACGAAGGGGCCGGAAACGGCACCACGCAATTGGTGGAGGTCCCCGAAGGATCCTCCATGTCCGAGCTGGGACCCACGCTCGTGGAAAAGAATGTGGTCAAGACCCAAGAGGCATTCGACTCCGCGGCATCGATGAACCACAGCGCCAGCCAGATTCAACCTGGCTTCTACCGGCTGCAAGAAGAAATGAGCGCGGCGAATGCGGTAGAGGCGTTGCTTGATGAAAACAACCGCGTGGACATGCTTGAGGTTCAAGGCGGTGCGACCTTGGAGGACGTCAAGGTCGTCGGCGGTGACGTGCGCTTCGGTATCTACTCCTTGATTTCCCAAGTCAGCTGCGATGACGGCAATTGCTTGGAGAAGGAAGAGCTGGAAAAGGCGGCGGCAGAAACCGATCCTAAGGAGCTCGGCGCACCGGATTGGGCACTGGATGCCATTAAGAAACGCGGCAATGACCCGAAGCGTATTGAGGGCCTTATTGCCCCTGGCCAGTACGTTCTGGACCCGAATATGAGCGCCAAGGACATCCTGAAGGATCTCATTACCCGCTCTGCCAAGCGTTATGAGGAAACCGATATCGAAAMCCGCGCCAAGGCCATTGGGCTTTCGCCGTACGAGCTTTTGACCTCTGCCTCCTTGGTGGAGCGTGAGGCACCCGCCGGCGAATTCGACAAGGTAGCCCGCGTTATCCTGAACCGCTTGGACGAGCCCATGCGCCTCGAGTTCGACTCCACCGTGAACTACGGTCTGGAGGATGTCGAGCTGGCCACCACCGATGAGGCGCGTGGTGAGAAGACTCCGTGGAATACCTACGCTAAGGAAGGCCTTCCGGATACCCCGATTTCCTCGCCTTCTGATGAGGCAATCCGCGCGATGGAAGAACCTGCCGATGGTAACTGGAAGTTCTTCGTCACCGTGGATAAGGACGGCACCACCGTGTTCTCCGATACCTACGATGAGCACCTGGACCGTGTGGACGATGCTATCCGCTCCGGCGTCCTTGACTCTCAGCGCGAGGGTGAGGGAGCAGGAGCCGGCAACGGCGATGCCGCCTCGGACCAACCGGCTGAGTAGGCACTAGGCCGCAGCCAGAAAGGTAGACGCTCTCCATGCCGCGCGCCGCAGTACTCGGTAGCCCCATCGCACACTCGTTATCGCCTATCCTGCACAACGCGGGGTATACCGCAGTGGGGCTCAAGGAGTGGTCCTATACCCGCTTTGAGGTGACGGCCGATACCCTTGCCCCATTCTTGGAAGAATGCGGCCCCGAGTACCGCGGCTTTTCCGTGACCATGCCCGGTAAGTTCGCCGCGCTCGAGGTAGCAGAGGAACAAAGTGATAGGGCACGGCTTATCGGGTCCGCCAATACCTTGGTGCGCACCGAACATGGGTGGCGCGCGGATAATACCGATACCGAGGGCGTGCGCGGCGCCCTGCAAGAACTCATTGGGCTCCGCCCAGTCTCCCAGGCGCTTATCATCGGCGCGGGCGGAACCTCCCGCCCGGCGCTGTGGGCGCTGGCAGAACGCGGGATCGATCAGGTCACCATCTTGAACCGTTCCAACCGCCAAGCGGAGCTGCAGCCCTTGGCCGAGCGGCTCGGGCTCAATTTGCAGTATGCAACCTTTGACGATGACCTCGAGGACCTTTCCCGCTCCGCGGATTTGATTATTTCCACCGTGCCTTCGGCTGCGTTGGAGGATTATCGCTTCCAGCTTGCCCACGCCCCAGTGCTCGATGTGATCTATCACCCGTGGCCTACGACGCTCGCCGCCTGCGCCGCCGCGAATGGCTACTTCACCGTGGGTGGGCACGTCATGCTGGCGCATCAAGCGTTTAGCCAATTTGAGCAATTCACCGGGCTTTCCGCACCGCGCGAAGAAATGGTCGCGGCCCTGCAGGAAGAGCTTCGCCTGCGCAACCTCTAAGCACGCTGGGGATACGCCCATGTGCGCCGCCTTGCCATGAAGAGTGGCAAAGCGGCGCTTAGCCTTATGCCATGGGGATTTTCGGGGGAATACTTTATGGCCTGTGGGCAGCCGCCTTGTGCTGGTGGGATATTCGCGAGCGGCGCTTGCCCGATGCACTGACCATCCCCGTTGGGGTGTTATCGGTCACCTTTGCCACTTGGGGTGGGTTAGCCTGGCCATTGCTATACCTCCTAGTGGCGCTTTGTGGCGCCGGCATCGGCGGGGGRGATATTAAATTKGCCCTGCCGCTGGGCATGCTCGTTWGTGCCACGGCAGGCCCMCTGGGGGKTATTATCGCCTGCGGCGGTTCCSCTGTACTCACSCTGCTCGCAAGCGGCRTCGCGCGGGCCAAGGGSGGKGTGCCCCACGGGCCCTCGATGGTGCTATCGGCTGGGCTGGTTATGGCCGCGTATCCCCTCTTTGAGGGGTGAGGCGAATATATTGGGGTGCCTAGTTGCTCCGTGTGCATAGGTGCCGTGCGATAATACCCGCATGCTTCGTTGGACTACCGCTGGTGAATCCCACGGCCAGGCACTTATCTCCATGGTGGAGCACATGCCGGCCGGAGTACCCATTACCCGTGCTGAGATTTCTCATCAGCTGGCGCGGCGTCGCCTAGGATATGGCCGCGGTGCGCGCATGAAGTTCGAGGCCGATGAGGTTACGCTGCTCGGCGGCGTCCGCCATGGGCTGACGATTGGTAGCCCGATTGCCATCATGATCGGCAATACTGAATGGCCGAAATGGACCACCGTCATGTCCGCAGATCCCATCGATATGGAGGATGAGGACGTAGCAAAGGCGATGAATTCGGGCCGAGGTGCGCCCTTGCAGCGTCCGCGCCCAGGCCACGCCGATTTTGCGGGCATGGTGAAATATAACCACAGCGAGGCCCGACCCATCTTGGAGCGTTCTTCTGCGCGCGAGACCGCTGCGCGGGTTGCCGCCGCGACCGTAGCGCGGAACTTCCTGCGGGAAACGTTGGGCGTTGAGGTCTTTTCCCACGTGATTTCTATCGGCGCATCGCAGCCCTATGCCGGTCCTTCCCCCAGTTTTGCGGATATCGAGGACATCGATAACTCTCCGGTGCGCGCCTTTGGTAAGGATGCCGAATCTTCGATGATTTCAGAGATCGAAGCCGCAAAGAAGCAGGGAGATACCTTGGGCGGCATCGTCGAGGTAATCGTCGATGGCCTCCCCATTGGCCTCGGCTCACACATCTCGGGCGATGACCGCTTGGACGCACAGCTGGCTGGAGCATTGATGGGTATTCAGGCCATCAAGGGCGTAGAAATCGGCGATGGCTTCGATGAAGCGCGTCGACGCGGCTCCGAAGCCCACGATGAGATGGTCCGCACCGAGGATGGCGTAACTCGCCTGAGCAACCGGGCCGGCGGCTTGGAAGGCGGCATGACTAACGGGCAGCAATTGCGGGTCCGCGCCGCTATGAAACCGATTTCCACGGTGCCGCGCGCCTTGCAGACGATCGATATGGAAACCGGTGCCGATGCCACCGCAATTCACCAGCGCTCAGATGTTTGCGCCGTTCCGGCAGCAGGAGTTGTGGCTGAGGCCATGGTCTCACTCGTGCTAGCGCGCGCAGTTTTAGATAAATTTGGCGGGGATAGCTTGAGCGAGACCTGCCGTGCCATTGCTGCATATGAAGAATACGTTTCGCAGCGACTCGCCTTTAACCAGGAGTAAATGATGACAACGCCAACCGATGTAACGGGACAGCCACATCCTTGCGTCGTTTTGATTGGCCCGCCCGGGGCGGGAAAGTCCACGATTGGCCGCCGGCTTTCGCATGCGCTGAATTGCGATCTGGTGGATTCGGATCACCTAATTGAAATGGCCGAGGGAAAACCCTGCGGCGAGGTCTTTAGTGAGAAAGGCGAACCGGCGTTTCGCGAGCTCGAGGCCGAACATGTCGCTGAAGCCTTGCAGAAGGGTGGGGTAGTAAGCCTGGGCGGCGGCGCGGTGATGACGGCCTCCACGCGCGAGCTTCTGGAGCGCCACACCGTCGTCTTCCTCGATATTTCCGCAGAAGAAGGCGCGCGCCGCACGGCCGGCGACCGCAATCGCCCGGTGCTGGCGGCGGATAACCCGGTTGAACATTACCGGTCAATCGTGGAAACGCGCAGGCCTTTCTATCTTGAGGTGGCCGATTTTCGCGTACGCACGGATACTCGCTCCCCGCAGCAGGTCGTGGGCGATATCCTGGGCTTTTTAGAAACCCTCTAGCCGGGAACCCCACCCGCATCCCTGCAGGTTATCGCTGCGTAGAAAGGACAGTCCAATGCTCACCATCGCCGTTAACGGACCGAGCCCGTATGAGGTCCGCATCGGAGCGGGTCTTAGCGAAGATATCGCGCGGCGTTGTGCGGACACGGGTGCCGATAAGGCGGCGGTCATCTTCCAGCCTGCCCTGCGTACCGCCGCAGAAGAACTCGCGAAATCCGTAGAAGCGCAGGGCGTCACCCCCGTCTTGTGCGAGGTGCCGGATGCTGAGGCGGCCAAGCAACTGAGCGTGGTGGGAAACGTGTGGGACCGCCTTGGTGAGGCGGGTTTTAGCCGCAGCGATGTCGTCATCGGTGTAGGCGGCGGGGCAACTACGGATATGGCAGGCTTTGTCGCCGCCGGATGGATGCGCGGCATTAAGGTCATTCAGGTTCCTACGACCCTTCTCGCCATGGTTGATGCCGCGGTGGGCGGGAAAACCGGAATCAATACGAAGGTCGGGAAGAACCTCGTCGGCGCCTTCCACGAGCCGGATTCTGTATTCGTCGATCTGGAACGCCTAGACACCCTCCCACAGGCAGAAATCGTGGCTGGTTCCGCAGAGATCATTAAGACCGGGTTCATTCATGATCCGGTCATCGTGGAACGCTACGTGGAAAATCCAGGTGCTTGCCTTGACCCACGCGGTGTCCTGCCGGAATTGATTGAGCGTTCCATCGCGGTGAAGGCAGCGGTGGTGGGAGAAGACCTCAAGGAAGCCGGGCTGCGCGAGACCCTTAATTATGGGCATACCTTTGGCCACGCCATAGAAAGGCAAGAAAACTATGCGTGGCGCCACGGCAATGCGGTAGCCGTAGGCATGATGTTCATTGCCCACCTTTCCCACCAGCGAGGCCTGATAGATGCGGAACTCGTGGAATTGCACCGCAGCATCCTGACCAATATCGGCCTGCCTACGGCGTATCAACCCGGGAAATTCGCGGAATTATATGAGGCGATGACCCACGATAAGAAAAACCGCGACGGGAAGATCCGCTTCGTGGCGCTGACCGGAATCGGTGCGACGACGCGGATAGAGGGCCCCACGCGCGAAGAACTAGAAGCGGCGTATGCCGCCATTACGGAGTAGATATGAAAATCGTTGTTCTCAATGGCCCGAACTTAAATAGGTTGGGCAAGCGCCAACCGGACGTCTATGGTTCCACGACGCTAAGTGATGTCGAAGAACTGGTTTCCAAGCGTGCCGAGAAGCACGGGGCAGAGGTCGAGTTTTTCCAGTCGAATTTTGAAGGCGAGCTCATTGAGAAGGTCCACGAGGCCGCCGATGCCGGAAGTGCAGTCATCATTAACCCAGGTGGGCTGACGCATACCTCCGTTGCTCTGCGCGACGCCCTGGCAGAGATTGCCGATGGCGCCGGCTTCGTGGAGGTGCATATCTCCAACGTGCACGCCCGGGAGGAGTTTAGGCACCATTCTTATTTGAGCCCCATTGCCCGCGGCGTCGTCGCCGGTTTGGGAGTCTTTGGGTACTGCGCCGCGGTGGACTATCTATGCCAATAATCACCGGCCAGACCGATGCCCCTCGGGCGCAGATGGAAAGAAGGCATCGAACCTAGCCACCTGTGCCGCGGAAATAGTTATAGTGGAAGAATAAATTTTTAAGCTTCACTACGTTCCCGCAAAGGATGATTTTATGGCACTTGCAGATACCCGTTTCAGTGACCGCCGCCGGAAGCTAGCCGCCGAATTAGCCGGTCAGCGCATTGATGCGGTATTGGTAACCCACTTGATCCACGTCCGGTACCTGTCCGGATTTTCCGGTTCCAACGGCGGGATGCTGCTGCGCAAGGATCTCTCCGCGTTGATGGCTACCGATGGCCGCTATACCACCCAGATTGCCCAGGAAGTTCCGGATCTTGAGGCGGTCGAGGGCCGTTCTGTGGGCAAGGTGCTCCTACAGCAATTCGACAAGGATGAGACCCCGGTTCGCGTCGGCTTCGAAGCCGACTACATGTCCGTGTCGGAACTGGAAGATCTGAAGGATTCCGCACCGGATGGGGTCACCTTGGTGCCGATTTCTGGAATCATCGAGGACATCCGCATCACGAAGGATCCGGTAGAGCTAGAAAAGCTGGAGGAGATCGCGGCGCTTGCTAACCAGGCCTTGGAAGACCTTCTTGCCGCCGGCGAGCTGCGGGCGGGTCGCACGGAACGCGAAGTTGCCGCCGATCTGGAATTCCGCATGCGCATCCTAGGTTCCGAGCGAGTGAGCTTCGATACCATCGTGGCCTCTGGCCCGAACTCTGCCATGCCACACCACGGCGCGGACGATCGCGTGATCGAGGATGGGGACTTGGTTACCATCGATTTTGGCGCTCACCTGCGCGGATTTAACTCTGACTGCACCCGCACCTATGTCGTGGGTATGGTAAACGACTTTGCCAAGGAGATCTACGATGTGGTGCTGCGCGCCCAGCAGGCCGGCGTCGAGGCTGCGGTAGCGGGCACGTCGCTTTCCGATGYCGMCGCCSCCTGCCGCAACGTTATCGCCGATGCCGGATACGGCGACTACTTCGTCCACTCCACCGGGCACGGCGTGGGCTTGGACGTGCATGAAGCACCCTTTGCCGCCACGACCGGTAAGGGCGAGCTGGCGCCAGGGATGACGCTGACCATCGAACCGGGCGTGTATGTGCCGGGCAAGGGCGGCGTGCGCATCGAAGATACGCTGATTATCACCGATGGAGCCCCGAAGATCATTACCGCCGCCTCCAAGGACTTTACTGAGCTGCCCGCATAGGTAGGCTTGGCCCCTGCGGCTCCTCCCTTTCTTGGGAAGAGATTTTAGGGGGTACCGGTGGCCTGCGGGTGCGGGCTATCCGGTAGGCTTATACTTTGCTTTCAACCTTTCAACCACAATATTCGGGAGTTTAACCGCAATGGCTGATACTACTGATTTCAAGAACGGACTCGTTCTCAAGATTGACAACAAGCTGATGCAGATCACCGAGTTTCAGCATGTTAAGCCGGGCAAGGGCCCAGCATTCGTGCGCACCAAGCTGAAGGACGTCGTCTCCGGAAAGACCGTGGACAAGACCTGGAACTCGGGTGTCAAGGTAGAAACCGCCACGGTGGACCGCCGCGACATGACCTACCTGTACAACGACGGCACCAGCTATGTCGTCATGGATGAAAAGACCTTCGAGCAGTTTGAGCTTTCGCCGGATAAGTTCGGCGATGCCGCACGTTTCCTGCTGGAAAACATGCGCGTGCAGGTCTCCTTCTACGAGGATGAGGCATTGTTCGCGGAGCTTCCTATCTCCGTCGACCTCAAGGTAGAGCACACCGAGCCAGGCCTGCAGGGTGACCGTTCCTCCGGCGGCACCAAGCCCGCCACGCTCGAGACCGGCGCCGAGATCCAGGTCCCGCTGTTCATTGAAATCGGCAATGTACTAAAGATCGATACCCGCACCGGCGAGTACCTGTCCCGCGTCAACAACTAGGGCCTTATCTTGTCTGATAACACTGCTAAGCGGGATATCAATCATAAACGGCATACCGCGCGCTACCGGGCGCGCCGGCGCGCAGCGGATATCCTCTATGAAGCGGAGAACCGGGACGTCGATCCCGTCGCCATTGTTGAGGATCGCGTTGCTTTGGCGCGCGAGGATCGCCACGCTGTAGCGCCCATCGCGGACTACACCAAGGTCATCGTCCAAGGCGTAGCAGAAGAGCTAGACGCTATCGATGACACGATCTCGCGTTACCTTTCCCAGAATTGGGAGTTGCACCGCATCCCCGCCGTCGACCGCGCTATCCTGCGCCTTTCGGTCTGGGAGCTATTGTTTAATCCGGATGTTCCCACCGCGACGGCCGTCGTGGAGGGCGTGGAGCTGGCCTCGCAGTATTCCCACGATCAAGCCGCACCGTATATCCACGCGGTCTTGGATGACGTCGCGCAATCTCGTTCCGAGCTAAGCCCGATGAATAACGGCGGCGATGAGGAAGAAAGCGACGCCGCGGGATCCGAAGACTCCCATGCGGACCCTGCGGCTTCGACGCACGCAGAGGCGCCAGGGGAGTCAGAGGAGCCCGAAGAGTCAGCCCCGGCTGCGGAAGCGGAAGCAGACGCGGAAGAGGAAAACTCCTAAATCAAACCGTTCCCCGTCTCCCGCTGCGCTATGCCGCGGGAGACAGCCGGTTCGCACGGCCCCAACCGTGGCGTTTGTACAATGATTGCCATGGGTAAATTTAAGATCAAAGATGCGCTCGACCTCCGCGCCGGAAAGACCTTTCAGCTTGCCGATGTCGATCCCACGGCGACTCCAGGATTCGATGGCTCAAAGTCTGACTTAGAAGACCGCTTCAAACACTATGACGATGAGCTCTATGATTTGCAGGAGCGCCTTTTTGCTAATGGCAGGGCGCATGCCGATGATGCACCCTCGCTTTTAGTAGTCCTGCAAGGAATGGATACCTCCGGCAAAGGCGGGGCCATTCGCCATGTCTTTTCCGTCTTTGATCCGCAGGGCACGAAGACCGTCGGTTTTGGCAAGCCGACGGAAGAGGAAATGAAACACGATTTCCTGTGGCGCATCCGCAAACACGATCCGGTTCCTGGGCAAGTCGTGGCCTTTGACCGGTCCCACTACGAAGACGTGCTGATTCAACGCGTGCACGAGTGGGGGGATGAGGAAGAGATCGACCGCCGCTTTGAGGCGATTCGTGAGTATGAGCAAGAGCTCGCCGGAAAGCGGGTAAAGATCTTGAAGGTCTTTTTGCACATCTCGCCGGAGTTCCAAAAGGAAAACCTCATTGAGCGGACCGAGCGCGAGGATAAGTACTGGAAGTACGATCCTTCAGATCTTGAAGAGCGCGGCTATTGGAATAAATACATGGCGGCCTATGAGGATGCCATCCGCCGGACGGATGAGCTTTGGGCGCCGTGGTTTGTTATCCCCACGGATAATAAGAAATACGCGCGCATGGCCTTGAAGTACCTCATTGTTGATGCACTGCGGCACCTGAACCTGTCGTGGCCTGCGCCCGAATTCGATCCGGAGGCAGAAAAGCAGCGCATCCTCGACGCGGACTAGGCACTAGCCGCGGCGCCTAGAGCCCAAGAGGGCAAGGCGCCCCAAAAATCCCCGCACCGTCGCCGCGCCCTAGCACGCGAATGCGCGAGGCGGGGCGAAACAAGTGCGGGGGAGAAGGCCTTAGGTAAGGCGGCTTAAGCGTTGTCGGACGGCGTGGAGTTTTCCTCGCTGCCGTTTCCGGCCTTCGCAGCGGTTTCAGATCCGAGCTTGGCCATTTCCTCGGCGGCAGACACCATGGCGTCCTGGCCGTTGATGACGGCGTCGACGGCCTTCTTCAAAGCGGTGGTAAGCTGCTCATCGGTCATTCCGGCGGCGGCGGGAATATCGCGCTCGGTGCGGACGACGAGCATATCGTCGTGCTCAGAAATAACGGCTCGCGCGCCGAATGCGACAGAGTTGATCTGGTTGGCAGCGAGGAAGAGCCCGGCATCGGCCTTGGAGAACGAGGCATCGGTTGGCACGTCGCAGCGCACGATGATAACGGAATCCAAGACCGCAAACATGGTGGGCAGGCCATTGAGGTTGGCGGTGGCGGCGTCGATTTCGCCTTCCACCTTGGTTAGCTCAATATCGAAGGTGCCCATGGCAGCAACGACGCGGTCCAGATCGACCTCGGGCAAATTGTTTTCGGTAGATGCGGTGGATGCATTAGTCATGGTTATGCTCCTCCCAGGTGACAAGCTGTGGGTAGTGCTCTTCAACAAAAGCCATGGACTGCAGCATGGAGTCCAAGGTGGACATCACGAAGGCACCGATCTGGTTGCGGGACAGGCCATGGGAAATGTTGATTTCGCGCACGCCGGAGACGGCCAGATTATTTTCGGACGATTCAAAAAAGCGCAGGGTCGGCGCGAAGTGCTGTTGGTTCCACTTGTTGAGAACCATGAGCAGTTGTGGGCCCTCCGAGGCTGGGGCATTACCGCGCCAGACGGAGTCCGCCACGAGGACATCGTCACGCACCTGCAGGGCAATAGCGATATTGGAAAAGCCGGTGCGCAGGATCTTTACCGTTTCACCTTCGCCGACGGTCTGTTCTTCTACGCGGTACTCGAGCTTTTCGGAGTCAAAAATCTCACCGATGCGCTCGAGGGTGACATCCTCAATGGGCGTATCGGGATACAGGGTTGGTTCTTCAGACACGTAAGTAGTCTCAATCCATGTACTAATCGGGGATAATGGTCAACCCTTTCTAGTTTACCTAACTACACCGGCGCTTTCTGGCAAGTGAGGATTGCGGCAGGTCTTGTTCACAGTCCGGCACGCGGACCGAAGTACGTGACTGGGGTTGCCCGCAAATCGTGGACACGTAGTAGAGCTACCTAGCGGTTAGGCAGCGATTTTTTCTTCGTTTCTGGTTTGGGTGATGTGATTTTCGAAATCGACAGGGCGGACCATCCCAAGGGCGGAGTGCCGGCGCCGACGGTTGTAGACTACTTCAATCCAGTAAGCCACAGCCTGACGCGCAGTATCGCGGGTTGCCCAGCGTTTCCGGTCGTAGAACTCGGTCTTAAGCGTCGACCAGAACGACTCGGCCATCGCGTTATCGAAACACACCCCAGTGCGCCCTACCGACTGAGCAACCCCTAGGTTGCGGCACACGTCCCAGAGCTGCTCGCTGGTAAATTGTGTTCCCCGGTCAGCGTGAAACACCAGCCCCTCAGGAACATACCCACGCGTACACACTGCGTGGGCCGTCCACTAAAGAGTGCCTAAAAACTACCCCCGGTACCCGATATCCGCACCGGTCGGTACTCGATACCGCCCTACCGGTACTAAATAGCGTCGCGCGTCAACCTCCATTGAGGACTGGCAGTGGATGTACGAGACCAACGTGCTCGGCACCGTGCGCATGATTCAGGCGCTCATGCCCAAGTTAGAGCGGGTGCCGGATCTTTCCGGGCTGATTATTAATGTCGGTTCCATTGCCGGCTGGACGGTGTACGAAGGCGGTTCAGGCTATAACACCGCGAAGCACGGCGTGCGCGTGATTTCTCGCGCGCTGCGCCTAGAAAACCACGATGTGCGCGTTACCGAGATCGATCCTGGCCGCGTGGCCACGGACTTTTCCTTGGTGCGCTTCAAGGGCGATGAGAAACGCGCGGCCAAGGTGTATGACGGCCAGCTCAACCTCGTGGCAGAGGATATTGCCGAGGCCATCCGCTGGGTTGCTGCCCAACCGGCCCACGTCAACGTGGATACGATGACCATCAAGCCGCGCACGCAAAGCTAGGCTGCCTTGCTTTCGAGCATCGAACCTTTGATACTCCGGAGTGTAAATGACGATCCCTTTGTAACGACAAGTAAGTTAGAAGAAGAGAGAAAAGGAACCTGAGTTCTCGATATTGTGCGACAAATATTTATAGAGTTTTGAAAATTTTCTTGAAAGTTCACCAAAAGTTTTGAGCGTTTAAGTAGCAGTGCAAACTTGCACGAGAAGCAGTCAAATAGGATTTGAACAACGAAAATTACTTAGCTGATGTGTTCCGTCGACTTGGAGTGACATGCGAGGATGAACATCGCGAAAACGGATTAAGCGCTCGCGATTTTCAAATAAATTACGAAGCCTCAAATTTTACTTAGTACATGGAACCAAGCTTGGATGATTAAGCTTGTGAAGTTTTCTGAGTTTAGATGAGTTTCACTTCAAAACTACTCTGCCTGTTATGCTCGGTCACTAGTGACTCAAATCCTTGAGGGCTTTTGACAGATCTAAGTACAAGTAGTCATCATTTGAATCTTCTGAGCCACGTTCGCTAAGCCAGTTGACAATTGACTTCCAATTATCCAGTGACGCATCTATATTTTCTTGTTGTTTAATGATGCTGATAAGAATTGTTTCGGTTCTCGCCGCTAGACGAACCTGATCGTATTTATTGTTCTTTATTGCCTGAAATAGTGTCTCTATATGATCCTTTTTTAAATCTTTAGCAAAAAGTTCCAAAGCGCGAAGATTCGCCTCGGCATCACGAAAACTGCAAGATTCCCTGACCAGCACTAAAGCCCGTTGAATTAAAGATTCACGATCGGAAGTTAAATTATGTAATGTAGCTAGTTGCTTTGCTTCCAGATTGTCGATTAGTTGAGATCTGCGGTCCCTAAATTTCTGTTTGAGCGGAGGGTCGCCAGCTAAGTAACCTTTTGAAAAGAGATCGGAGTCTTTAGCTGCGGAGATTACCGTTGATAGACGTTTTTCGGCGGTTCCGGGGATAGTATCCCAAAAAGTCTGCTGTGAGCCGTATGCCCCGACAGCACGAATAAGAGTGGCGTCATCTAGCTTTCCGCTTTTCTCCCAGTTAGCAAGAACGCTGTTAAGAGCTCTTTCGAAATCACCGGGTGCTGCAGTGCTCAGGCTACAAGCTGATGACCGTGCCCGTGAACCTACCCTCGGATCTTTCTCTGGTAGCTCCGCAGTGGATTTTAAGCTCCACTTGATCAAGAGCTTGCAAAGATTCAGTTGTGTCGATTTTGTGGAATGCCGGTAGAAACGGTCAACAAAGTAGTCTTCATCGTCGGGCCAACCGTCGCTTAAGATTTCTTTTTTGAATAGTTCGAGTTGAGCCTTACCCGCTATCGGTGGATGAGAGAATGTTGCACGATGTGCGGCGATAATATGAGAGCGTACTAGTTCTCCGTCGGGTTCAAACAGTTTATCATTCTCGATGAAGCCAGGATGAGCGCACAAATCTCGATCTGTCTTAAGCCTTTGGAGTTCCTCTCTTTCCCGGTGGGTTAGAAGATTAAATTCTTCTTCGCACTTCTTGAGGAGTGTCCTTTCGAACTCTTGAGCTCGGGTGACGTTTTTATCTCTAATAGCAGTGTCATAGCCTTCCAAGTGCTTGCGCACTTCATTATCGCCAGTATCTGCCAGATATCGAAGTTTATGGATAAGGTCTACGGCAACTGTGATCCACAGCGAAACTAGTGAGGCACGGTGGGCGCCTGCATGATAGCAATTAATAACTTCGGAGAGGAGTGCTCGTGTTTTGGGGTTCTCTATTTCTAATTCGAGGGTGCTGAGATCTTTCATTAGAGATCCTAAAAAATAGATTTGGCCAAGTACAGGCCATGATTATAGTTGCCAACGCGGTGATCGAGATGAATTACACAGCAGCAAAATGGGTTAATGAATAGTTTTTAAGGCCCCGCAGGCTCATCAATGAGCGAGGGGCCTTAGGCTTTATAATTTTTTGCGCCTTATTGCAGACCGAACTGATCCCATGCGGCAGGGGCCAGGTTCTGGTACACGTGCTTGTGCTCTTGGTATTCGGCAAGGCCGGTGGGGCCCAGCTCGCGGCCATTACCGGACTGCTTGTAGCCGCCCCATTCCGCCTGCGGCAGGTACGGGTGGAAATCATTGATCCAAATGGTGCCGTGGCGCAGGGCGCGGGCAACGCGCTCGGCGCGGCCGGCATCGGAGGTGTACACCGCGCCGGCCAGGCCATACTCGGTATCGTTTGCGATCTCGATGGCCTCCTCCTCAGTGGTGAAGGTCTCGATGGTCACGGTCGGACCGAAGGCCTCGTCGTGGACGCAGTCCATCTCGCGGGTAGCGCCATCGATAATCGTGGGCAGGTAGTACACGCCCTGGCCTAGATCCGTGGTGCCGGTGCCGTGCTGGCCGTTGGTGTCCTCGCTGGTGGCGGCGCGGCCGCCGGTGAGGATCTTGGCGCCTTGTTCGCGGGCCTTGTCCACGTAGGCTGCTACCTTCTCGCGGTGATCGGCCGAAATGAGCGGGCCGGTCTCGGCCTTCTCATCGGTGGGGCCACCGATCTTGATCTTCTCGGCGCGCTCGACCAGTGCGGCAACGAATTTATCGTGCAGGGACTCTTCCACTACGATGCGCGAGCCAGCGGAGCAGACCTGGCCGGAGTGGAAGAAGGCGCCGTTGAGCGCGTTATCCACGGCGACGTCGAAGTTGGCATCGGCGAAGATGACGTTCGGGTTCTTGCCGCCGAGCTCCAGCGCGGTGCGCTTGACGGTCTCTGCCGCGTTCTTTGCAATCAGCTTGCCGGTGATAAGGCCGCCGGTGAAGGAGACCATGTCCACGTCGGGGTGCTGGGAGAGCGGATTGCCGCAGTTGGCGCCGGCGCCGGTGATGAGGTTGCCCACGCCATCCGGCAGGCCGCATTCCTTCAGCGCCGCCATGAGCAGCATGGCGGTGTGCGGAGTCAGCTCCGCCTGCTTGAGCACGAAGGTATTGCCGGCAGCAAGGGCTGGGCCCACCTTCCAGGACACCTGCAGCAGCGGGTAGTTCCACGGGGTAATCAGGCCGCAGACGCCCACCGGCTCGGCGTCGATGCGCGAGCGCAGGTTGGGATCTTGCGGGTCGACCACGCGGCCGGCTTGGTGCTGGGCCAAGGTGCCGAAGTACTCGAAAGCATTGGCAATATCGTCCATATCGCCCAGGGATTCCTCGTAGCGCTTGCCGGTATCCGCGGATTCGGCTTGGGCAAAAAGTTCCTTGTGTTCCCGGATGAAATCCGCCAGGCGGATGACAATCTTGCCGCGCTCGGCGGACGGCGTTGCGGCCCACTCGCCCTTATCGAATGTTTCACGTGCAACCTGGATGGCACGCAGGGTATCTGCCTCGGATGCCTCGGAGACGACGCCGACGGTAGAGCCATCGGCAGGGCAGACAATGGTGCGGGTCTCGCCATCCTGGGCGGCCTCCCACTGGCCGTTGATGAAGAGCGACTTCGGGGCATCACCGGAGTGCACGCCCTGGAGCAATTCGGTGGTCGTGGGATCGAACAAGGTGTTCTGGGTGCTCAAAGTGCAAGCAACCTTTCTCTAATTGCGGCGGTATCGCCCGCCAGTTTAACTATCTTCGCGCCAGGTGCGTTCCGGCTCGGCGCCATCGGAGACATCGGAATCGCCCGGCTGGCTTTGCTGCATGTAGAGGAATGCCAGGTGGCGCTCGTACAGGTCCAGCACGTTATTGATGATCTGGTTTTCGGAGTAGCCGTAGACGTCATAGCCCAGCGAACCGGTCATGTCGTAGACCTCAAGGCGGTAGTACTCGCCGTCGCCCTCGCAGAAGTCCGGGCGCTCCGCGGAAACAGGGAAGAGCTGGTAGCGGAATTGGCGCTCGTTGTGCAGCCGGACTTCGAGATCGAGCTGGGGCAATTCGGCATCGGGAAGCTCACTGGTGAGCAAGATGGCGTCATAGCCGCGGGTGCGCATTTGCGTGGCCACCTGCTCGAGGGCGTAGGTGGCGGTTCCCCGCAGGTAGTCATCCATGTCCTGTTTGGTGGGGAAGGAATTGGCGCGGTCCAGGCGGTTCTTCCACAGGTTGGAATCGCTCGGCTCGCGCTCGGTGCGGCTGCTGATGGCGCCGTGCAACGCGGTTTTCCGGGCCTCACGCTGGAGGATTTCCAGGCGCAGCGACTTCCAGAGCGAGAACATGATGAGGTAGACCACGAACGCGAAGGGTAGGCCCATGACCACGGTTGCAGACTGCACGGTGGCAATGCCATCGAGCTGTAGCAACGCCAAGGTGAGCGCGCCGACGGTGATGGACCAGAAAATGCGCAGCCACCGGGCGCCATCTTGCCGGTTATCCGTGATGCGGGAAGTGAAGTTCGACATGACCAGCGCACCGGAGTCGGCCGAGGTGATATACAGCAGCAGGCCGATGAAGGTGGTCAGGAAGATGACGATGGCGGAGCCAGGGAATTCCTGGAGCATGTCGTAGAAACCCTGCTCCGGAACGTTGATGGCGTTTTCTGCAAATTCCGGATAGTCACCGGAGCGCACCATGTCCAGGGCGGTATTGCCAAAGAAGGACATCCACATCAAGATGAACAGGAAGGGGAAGGTCAGCGTGCCCA